>NZ_LHVO01000019.1 GCF_001269925.1 Pseudomonas sp. MIACH | reverse complement strand
AGAATGCGGTCGCTTGAAATTGCTTATGCGAGACCCAAGACGTTAGGGGGAAATTTTAGACCTTTAAAATCAGTACTTTATTTTGAGTTTGGTAAGAGTTGTCGAGTCCTGGCGAGGCTGCGATGGCGGCGGCATTGCCAACTTCTATGTTGCCTGACACACCGCTATCGCAGCCTCGCTGAAGCCCGAAGACTCCCACAGGCTATACTCGCCCGTTCGCAATCCCCCCTTCCAACAAACCGAGATACTTCATGAGCACCTCTCTCCCTCTCACCTCTGCGCGCAAGCCTGTCGCGCCGTTGGTGGCCTTTGTCATTCTGGTGCTGGGCGCCTTGTTCCTGCAAAACAGCGTCGGTTCGCGCCAGGTGCTGTTGCTGGTGGTCGGCGCCGCACTGGGCTTGACCCTTTACCACGCTGCCTTTGGCTTCACCTCCGCCTGGCGTGTGTTCATCAATGATCGCCGTGGCGCTGGCCTGCGGGCGCAGATGGTGATGCTCGCGCTCGCGGTGCTGCTGTTTTTCCCGGCACTGGGGGCGGGGACGTTGTTCGGGCAACCGGTGGTCGGGCTGGTGGCGCCGGCCGGGGTCTCGGTGGTGTTCGGTGCGTTTATTTTCGGCATCGGCATGCAGTTGGGTGGCGGGTGTGCCTCGGGCACGCTGTTCACCGTGGGCGGCGGCAATGCGCGCATGCTGGTGACCTTGTTGTTCTTTATCTGCGGCTCGTTGATCGCCACACACCATGTGGACTGGTGGTTTGCGTTGCCGGCGTTTCCGGCGGTGTCCATCGTCAAGAGTTTCGGCGTAGTGCCGGCATTGCTCGCCAGCCTGGCGATGTTTGCGCTCATCGCAGTCGTCACCGTGCGCCTGGAAAAGCGCCGCCACGGCCAGCTTGAAGAGGGCGTGACCAGCGAACACCAAGGCTTGCGCCGCTTCTTGCGCGGGCCATGGCCGTTGGTGTGGGGCGCGATTGGCCTCGCGCTGCTCAACTACGCCACCCTGGCGCTGGCCGGGCGGCCGTGGGGGATTACCTCGGCATTCGCTCTGTGGGGCGCCAAGGTGGCCAGCGGGTTGGGTGTGGACGTGGCCAGTTGGGCGTTCTGGCAAATGCCGGGCAACGCCAAGGCCTTGGCCGCGCCGGTGTGGGAAGACATCACCAGCGTCATGGACATCGGCATCGTCCTCGGTGCGCTGCTGGCCGCCGGCCTGGCCGGCCGCTTTGCCCCCAGCCTGAAGATCCCTGCGCGTTCGCTGCTGGCCGCAGTGATCGGTGGCCTGCTGCTCGGCTACGGCTCGCGCCTGGCCTACGGCTGCAACATCGGCGCGTACTTCAGTGGCATCGCCTCGGGCAGCCTGCATGGCTGGGTGTGGCTGGTGGCAGCGTTTATCGGCAACGGCGTGGGCGTGCGCCTGCGGCCGTTTTTCTTTGCCGGCGAGCGTCGGCCCGAAGCCTTAAGCGGTTGCTGAGTTAATCCTCAGGGGAAATGTCTGGCGCCTGAGCAGCCTCAGTCGCCAGCTTTTCCCGCTCCGCCTTGCTGATGTATTTATCCTTGGATTTCGGCGCCAATTTGGCGCTGGCCTTTTTAGCTTTGGCCTTGAACAGCTGTTGCAGTTTTTTCTGGCGATTCATGTGTTGTACCCGGGTTGGACAGGCCGGGATGATACCAGCTTAAAAACGGCGACAGCTCCCCACGTAGCAGCCGCACAGGCCTAGCCAGGCTGGGCCGCCAAGCTATTACTGATGTTGCGCCCCAGCACCAGCACGGTGACAAAACCGCAGCCCACCAGCGCCGTGGCCAGGCTCAACAGCACCGAGCTGCCCAACTTGTCGACGATCTGCCCACCGAAGAACGAACCCAAGGCAATGATCACCTGGAACAAGGCGACGAACAGCGGCATGCCGCGTTCGACATCCTTGGGCGCGACCACAAACATCCAGATACTGGCACAGGCCGGGAAGGCGCCGAAGGCGAAGCCCCACAGCCCGATCAGCATCGCTGCGCCGGTCATCCCCGTTGCAAAGTGAGGGAACAGCGCGGTGCTGGTACCGATCATCAGCGCGACCAGCAACAGGGTGTGACGTACGCTGCGGTTGGCGGCGAAACCGGCAAAAATATTACCGAACACCCCGGCCACGCCAAAGAGCAGCAACAGCGAGCCAATTGTCGGCCCGTCGAAGCCGGAACTGTATTTGAAGAACGGCGCCACATAGGTGTAGGCCGCAAAGTGCGCCAAGCCGATCAACAGCACCGCGATCAACCCGACCCGCGCCTGTGGGTTGATAAACAACGCCGGCAGGTCGCTGACGCGAATGGCTTTCTCCGGGGTGAGCCGAGGCAGCAGGAACACCTGCGCCAGCAGCACCGGCACGCCCAGCAGCGCGGTGACCAGGAACGTCATGCGCCAGCCCATCAAGCCGCTGAGCCAGGTGCCCACGGGCACGCCGAGCACGGTGGCCAGGGTCACGCCCATCATGATGATCGAGGTGGCCTTCGCGACGTCCACTCCCTTGGGCGCCAGACGCCCACTGAGGGCAATGGCCGTGGCCCAGAACCCGCCGATGCTGATGCCCAGCAATACGCGTCCGAGCAACAGCAGGTTGAAGTCGCTGGCAAAGGCCACGACCGAGTTGGCGATGATCATGATCAACGTCAGGCCGATCAGCAGGTAGCGACGGTCCATGGCACCAATGCTCACCGACAGAAACGGCGCGGCGAGGGCGGCCATGATGCCGGGCAGGGTCACCATCAGGCCGGCGTGGCCGGCACTGATACCGAGGTCGGCAGCGACGTCGTTGAGCACGCCCACCGGCAGAAACTCACTGGTCACCAGGGCAAAGGCGCCCACCGCGACCGAGAGAATCGCCAGCCACTGCTGTTTGACACTTTGTTGATTATGTTCGGGACGGCCGCTGGAGGCCTGAGGGGCGCTTGGCATGATGCTGGGTTCCAAGAGGGGATGTCGCCTGAGGCCAGGCGAGGGGGAGGAATTGGGAGGCGATTATAGGAATCGGGCTTGGCCACCCCATAGGCGAGCGGTTCGATAGTAATCATCAGTGCTATCGATGTGACGGGGTTGGGCTGCGTATTTCAACGGTATCGCTTCGGCAGCCTGCCGGGCATCGGGCAGCCTGCCGAAGCGATGCTCACCGTGTCAAAGGCTGACGGGGCCAGGCGCTTCTGCCGCAACCGGCCGGTGTTGTACAAACGTTGCCTTGACCCTTTTAGAGAACAGTATGTAGGGGACCCAGATAGAGGTGGATACCAATCCGCGGACGGTTTCCTTGGTCGTGTTGTAGTCGAATATGGGTTCATCCACCAGAACAAGCGAGCTGAACCATGCATCAAGTGGAATGTAGATAGCCGAGGCGATGAGCGTGACGATATAAACCTTGGGGAATAAGTAGTGTTCGGAGAAGAACAGGTAAACCAAATAACCAAAGGCCGCGATAAAGACTGCATTAATGAGGGTTTCTGAAATCAGGATCGCGCCCCATAGGGCGTTAGTCATCGTCGTGCCGGATGAGGTGAGGATGCTGAAGGAGCCATCTGCGAATATCGGGTAATACACCGCGATAAGGGCATAGCCCAGACGCGCCAAGGCTAGAAACAGGCCCAAGCCAACCACGATCAACCAACCGCCCAGTCCCTTCAGTTGTTTACGCTCTTGCATGTTCGCTCCGCAGTTCAATAAAGTTAAAACGATAAATAGTCAGCCGTGGCTCGCCACGTGCATCTAAGGTCGATGCCGGCTTCACTGTCGAAACGATCGGCGTAAAAACTCACTGATCAGCCCCACCACCTGCTGCTGAATCGCCGCCCGTGGCCGAGCCCCCTCGCCATCGCGACACACCCTGCCATCGCCCGGCGAACTTTCTTCAATCAACGCCATGCCGCCCGGCTTGCAGATCGATATAAAGCTGAAATGGTTTGCATCGGCGATCTCTACATACTTCGTCGTTGCTGGCGGCAGGCGCTTGACCATGTTGGCGGATTCCAACTGCGGGTCCATATCTTCCGACGGCACGCCCCCCGCAATCACCAGTGCCGGCACCGGCAGTGCGGTCAGGCTGGCGTCGGTGAAGCCGCGCGACAGGCCCAGGTCCAGGGACACGATGGCGGTGACGCGCTTGTCGCTCAAATCCGCCGCCAAGCGCGCTTTACCTTCTGGCGTGCCGGCGGGGTTCATCTCCTGGTAGCCGATGCAACCGCCGAGCTTGGGGTGGGCGCTGCAGTCGCGGCTGAACAGCTCGGGGTCGAAGCGCGCGCCGGCGATTTCCAGCACGGTCCAGCCGCCAAGGGAATGGCCCACGGCGGCAATCTGATGATTCGCGACCGCGCCAAATGGCTTCGGCTGAGCCAGCACCGCGTCGATAGCACGGCTCAGGTCGGCCGGGCGTTGCCATAACTGCGCGGCAGCTTGCGGGTCGCGGTCCTGAGCGGTGGTGCCGGGGTGGTTGACCGCCGCCACGATGTAACCCTGATGCGCCAACGCACTGGCCAGCCACACCTGCTTGTCCCAGTTGCCGCCATAACCGTGGGAGATCACCACCAGCGGATGCTCACCGGCAGCGGGCGGTGCGTCGGGCACCCCGAGAGCACCGATGAAGGCCGCGTTGTCAGCGATCAGCTCGGGTTTGGCGATGGCGGCGGCGGGGTACCAGACGGCCAGTTCGAGTGGTCGGTTGTTTTGCGCATCGGGCAGGGTGACGGTCTTGAAACCGACGGGGTTTTCGGCAGCGAAGGCGGGAGCTGTCAGGCACAGCAACAGCAGGGAGGCGAGGGCGTTTTTCACTGTTGTTATCGTCCTTGATATGAGCGACGCATCATGCACTGAATCCCCCATTCAGTGCCATGAGCCCCGCGCCAGTTTTACCTGCGGTTAACGCCTACGCGTGGGTCAGCCCCGTCAACGTATCGGCAATGGTCTTGGTCCGTTGCGCCGTACCTTCGGTCGCCCGGCTGGACGCCTCCAATGCATCAAGCATCTCGCGCAGCGCACCCACCCCGGTGGATTGGTCTTCAATCTGCTGGGCCACCCGCTGGATCTCACTCGACAACAGGTCGATATCCACGCCAATTTCCGCCGCATTCTTGCGCGTGATCTCCGCGAGCTTGCGCACCTCGTCCGCCACCACCGCAAAGCCCCGGCCCAAATCGCCGGCGCGCGCCGCTTCAATCGCGGCGTTGAGCGCCAGCAGGTTGGTCTGCCCGGCGATCTGCTGGATCACCTGCACAATTGACTGGATGCGCAAACTCGACCCCGCCAACGTGCGTGCCCCCTCCACCGCGACATCTGCCTGGCTCGACAGCCCCTCCACGGTGGTCCCGGCCTGGGCAGACACGGCGTTCTGCTGGCCGATGGTACCGACCAGCTCATCCATCGAGGCGTGCAACTCGCCCGAGTAATGCTTGAGCTGCGCAGCGATGTCCTCCTGCTGACGCTCCGCATGGGCCAACACCATGCCCAAGTCCGCCAGCCCCTCGAACACCGGCAGGATATTGCGGTCCAGCCCACGGGTATTCAGGGTGTTGGTGAAGTCATTGTTCTTGAACGCGGCAATTTGCTTGACGACCACATGGTTCAACCCCGCCAGCTTCTTCACCTGGCGGCGTAGGAAAAACGCCTTGAACTCGCCGTAATGAGCGATGAAATTGTCCACGTACTCGTCACTGAAACTCGCACCCTTGGCCACCCGAAAAAAGAAAATCGCCGTCAGCGTCTGGTTCAGGTTCAAGCCCAAAATCTCCCCGAAGGTCGAAAACCCCGCCAGCGGTACATCCCCAAACGTGCCGGCCATGCTGCCCAACTCGGCAGCGTTGTTCAGACGACGCAAAATGCAGTCATTCAAAATACCTGCGACCGGCTGGCCACCCTTGCCGCGCAGGAACTGCTCATAGTCCAGGCGCGTCGCCTCCCGCAACGGCGTACGCCGCACCATCACCAACTCCTCGCCCGGCGCCACGTCGCAAAACAACTGCACGATCTGCTGCTCGTAATCGATACGCGCGATAGAGCGCACAAACAACTCACTGCCCACCCGAATCGCGAACGAATAATCCGCCAGCTTCGACTCCAACGCCTGGGGCGCGCAACTGAACGCATCACACAGCGCCTGCACCATGCTCTTGATGTTGCCGCTGCTGTCGATCACCTGGTCAATCGTGCGGTCCTCCACCGACGCCGTCAGCACACTGAAGGTCAAATCCGCCGCCTTGAAATTCTGGCTCTTGAACACCCCAAACCGCACATGCGCCGCCGTCTTCAAGAACACGATCTGCGCATGGTTCTGATAACTGCGCTGGCCGTCATGAATCAGCGTCTTCTGGAAATCCGACTTACCCCCGGCCGATCCCCCTACAAACAAACACGGAAACCGCCCCGACTCATACAGCGCCTCCATAAAAAACGACTCCGACGCCGACAACCCGTCGAACACCACATACGCCAAGGTATCGCGATGATCGATCGACGTACGCACCTGCACCCGCTTGATATTGGCCACCAACTTGGCAATCCGCTCCTGCATCCCCAACCGCTTACCGCCACCGCGAATGTCCTCACACTCCAACGGCACCATCACCACCTCGGCCGAGGCGATGAGACTGTCGTCGAACAACTGCAACACAACCCGGTCCCAGCGCTCGCCCGTGGCGCAATACAGCGAACTGGGCGCATTGCACAGCTCGCCGGAAGTGGTGCATAGGCTGATGGTGGACTGGGGGAAACGGCGCTTGAGCTTGGCGGCGATGGCGTCGATGTCCAGATGGGGGGAGATGAAGCCGGTGATCAGGGTGGGGTTGATGCGTAGGGCAGTGAGGGCGGCGTCCAGGTTGTTGGCGGTGCTGGTGAGGGTGGCGGTGCCTTGGCGAGCGGGCCGGGATTTTTTCAGGAGGGAGAGTGGGTTCATGGGCTGGGCTCGGTCGTGTGGGGATGCGGGGGTAGGCATGTGATTAGTAGGGTTATCGGCAGGTTGGGTGGGGGCTGGAGGGGAGAGTGGGGGGATGTGACGGATGGACGCGGATGTTCTTAGGTTGGTGTTTATAGAGGGGCTGCTTTCGGCCGATTCTGTTGAAAAAGTCGGCTTCGAATTCCACTCCAGAAAAGTACGCGCCTGAGATTGAAATCTGAATTTTTGGCAGAAGGTTCAGTACTCGGATTTCACGTAGCAGCGGGCAACAGAGGTGTTTTCATCCATCAATATTCGAGTGTTTTGGGAAAACCGACTTTTTCAACACAATCGGCCAAAAGCAGTCACTCCTCTCTCCTGGAGACAATGGTAATTTAGTAACCGGCAGAGTTTGAAACGTAACCTGTAAGTTGAGAGGGTATTTATAAGATTAAGAAAATTAATCATCATGAGTGCGAACCCGCATCTTGGTGTTGCAAAAAGCTCAATTAAGGACACACCGGGGTAGGGTCAGCGTTTATTCCCCTACTTATTCAGGCCTTGCTCGGCTTGGTTGTCAAGAGTTTGTACTTCAAGGTGTCCATTGTCAGTGTCTCGTATTATTTGGTGGTCTCCTAAATAAATAACTGGCTTTTGTCTTTTGAAGAAAATCAAATCTCCTGGTTTGAGGCTTAGCCCATTACGTTTGAGAGACTGAGATTGCTCTTGGGACAGTTTTACAGGTGATGAGTCGTTCAAGAGATCTGTGGCCCACGATCGTAATTCTTTAGAAGTTTCTTTCTCGCCCTCTTTTTTGGGCAAAAGAAGAGACACAGCCAAGCTTACGTAATCCCTTTTTATTTGCTGCTCTTGCAAACTGCGCTGCACCCAAAAACCTACTAATGCAAGCCCACAGGGATCGCTAGCACCGAGATAATTTGACTTATCACCAATAATCGCGATAGCTTCTGGTCCACAGATAAAGTCATATGTTTTCCTTTAAATCTCAAGCGGTTGGCCGTATGTAGGCGAATCCGAGGTGCGCCGGAAATTTGTCCGATGCAGAAATCTTTTATGCGTGCCTATATCTAGAATTCAATAGCTGTTCAATCGAAAGCATGTATTCGAGAAAAAAATCAATATGTGAAAGCAAATCAGAAAA
>NZ_LHVO01000018.1 GCF_001269925.1 Pseudomonas sp. MIACH | reverse complement strand
CGGCGGGCAGGTTGAAGGTGAATCCTTGATGGCCTTCCTTGTCCGGGTCGGGGTCACGATCCCCGGGGCGGGTCAACTTGATCAGCAGGTTCAAGGGGGTGGTGCGCTGTTCGTTGCTGCCGGGGCGTTTTACCGTGCAGTACACCAGGCTGCCCCGTTGCGGACGGATCTGCGCGGCGGGCATGGCAATGGGGAAGTAGTCCAGGTCTTTGTGCTTGTCTTCGACGATCATGAACGCCGAGGCTTGCGTAGTGCTGTTCCAGAACAGCCGGATAAAGGTGCCAGGTAGCGCGCCGGCGGGGCGTTTTAACCACACTTCCAGGTCATGCTCCACATGCCGAACCCCAAGGCCGCCGTCGAACTGAGTGTCACCCGGTCTGGGCGGGAACAGGTTGGGAATGATCAGGGCTGGCAGGTCATTGGCCAGGGCAGTAGGTTTAGAACGCATGGTTAAAACCTCCAGAAACTTGCAGGCCAGTGTTCACTGGCCTGCAATGGCATCAAGATTTTGGAACACCAATTTCCACTTCCTGACGTAGTGATTCGTTCAGGTCGACAGAGCGAGCCCTGGTCTCGGTGGATTCATAGACGTAATAGAGTTGAGGCGTGTACCCCTCGAACTTTTCCAAATTCTCGCGATAGATCAGGCGCTTGACGGGCGAACCGCTGGGCCATGTAGAACCCACTGGTCGGGACTCGGCGTGAAGGATGACCTCATGCTGGGATTTCACATAGCGCAGGATCAGCGTGAGGTTATCTGTCGGTTTTCGCCATTCGTACCAAGGGATGACCACCACCGCCGAGTTTGGAATAGGATTGACCTTGTGGCCCAGGTAGCCTTCGAAGTAAGGCTCTTTAAGTCTTACGATAGAGCCCACTACCTGAGCGAAGGTTTTCTTGGAGAACAGGTCCGGCCGATCATTCAGTCTTCTCAAGATAAAACTGGCTTCCAGCTTTCCTCCCCCCGCGGCACGTACCACACTGTGAGGCACTTGATAAATAACGGGGACACCGGCTCTCTCAATAGGTTTGAACGCGCGGTGTACTATCACGCCCCCCAGGGGGGGGTAGGCCCTGACAGTAATGTCATATATGTCACCCGCGGAGCCGATGTTCGCCCTCGTATAGCACTCGGTTTCCAGGCCCTCGCCGTTGAGCCGTTCAATGTCGATGTAACCTATCGGGTCATCTGTAATGAAGGCGGGAGCGTCCAGTTTTGAGCTGTCCAGGTCTACCAGTACGGTGAGGTCCCTGGACCTGAGTTCGGAGGCGTTGCCAACAATGTCGACGACAAAGAATCCCACCAGTAGATCGCTACCGTCACCGGCATCGACCAGTTGGGCATGATTGATGAGGATGACTGTCGGTAGGCCAACGCCTGCCACCTGCTGCACGATCGTCAATCCCGCCCACATGAAATGAATCATGTCTCGACGATCCATGTTTGGATAAGGCTCGATGATGGCTGTGACGCCTCGGTTGGCATCCGGCGGGTAGACCGTTCGGGTCGACAGGCTGAATTTGAGTTCAGAGTGGCCTGGCACGGTGTGATCGTCGTCCTTGCCTCCGGGCAGGTCCGTCTTGACCAGCACGCTGAGCGTATTGGAGACCTGAGGGATCGGGTCGCCGACAAGATGCACTTCATATCCCAGCCTGATTTCGCCATCCGGTATATGTACCTTATCGATGGCGAAGAAGAAGGTGTTGTTGTGCTCGTCACCGGACTCCAGCTTCTTGGTCGCCAATGGTTTCAGGTCTGGCATGGTAACGATGTTTATTATGTCCCCTGGTTGAGCAAACCAATTCTTGTCCACTTGGACGGTCAGGTCGAAGCTCGCGAGCCATTGAGGAATTCCGCCGTCGTAGCCCGCCACAGGTATCGTCATACCCGGAATTATCAGTCGATCCAGGGGTTCCGGTTCGCTCGCCTGCTTCGGGGCTACGGGCTCTTTCGCTGGCGAGGTTTTTTTCGGCGCAGCGGGGGAGGGCTTGGTATTTTTGGTTGGCATCACATCTCTCCAGATTGGGCCTTGGCATGCCTTAGAGGGAGTAGCCGGCGTGCCTCTGTCGTTATGAGACACCCAAAGAAAGTGCTTGCCTACTGTCAGAATTAACAGGTGGTGACAAGCGGTACCGATGCCCCAAACCGATACCCGGAGCATTGTCTGCATCAATGATGCTGGTTCTTGCACAACGGATCCCGCAGGCTAGGCAAAACTTTCAGCGAGGCCCCACCAATGAGCCAACTGACCGTGCAAAAGATCCCTGTAAACGGTATTGGGCTATGCGTGCATGTCGCGGGACCGGAACAGGGCCAGCCCATCTGGCTGCTCCACGGGTTTCCCGAATGCTGGCACTCCTGGCGTGAGCAGATTCCCGCGCTGGCCGCCGCTGGCTACCGGGTATTTGCCCCTGAAATGCGCGGCTACGGCCAATCAAGCGCACCCACCGAAATCGCCGACTACGCCTTGCTCACCTTATGCGCCGATGTTCAGCAGGCCATGGACCATTTCGGGCATGAACAGGTCGTGATGGTCGGGCATGACTGGGGCGCCGTGGTGGCCTGGCACTTGGCGTTGCTGGAGCCTGAACGCATCACTCGGCTGATCACCATGTCCGTGCCGTTTGCCGGGCGTGCCCGTCGGCCGGTGATCGAAATCATGCGTGAGCTGTACGCTGAACACTTCAACTACATCGTGTATTTCCAGGCGCCCGGTGTGGCCGAGCGGGAATTGAACGCCGATATCGAACGGACCTTGCGACTGTTCATGCAGGAACAGGACGTGTTTTTACAGCAGAAACCTGCGGGCGCCAGGCTGTTTGACGGCATGGCCACACCAGGCTCGCTACCGACCTGGTGCGGTCAGGAAGACCTGAATCTGTATATACAAACCTTTGCTGTCCACGGCTTTCGGGGCCCCTTGAACTGGTACCGCAATTTCGAACGCAATTGGCAAGGCACCGAATTCCTCAAGGGCAAGCAGGTGCTGCAACCCACACTCTTTCTGATTGGCGACCGCGACCCGGTGGGAGTGTTTGAAGCTCACACACTCAAACGCATGCCCGAATGGGTGCCTGAGCTGGAACACCACACTCTGGCCAACTGCGGTCACTGGATCCAGAACGAGCAGGCGCAGCAGGTTAATGCGCATATGCTCGCCTTTCTAGGAAAACCCCGCTCACTCAACTGATGGTCAACGCTCGCCGCAGGGATTCGTTCAGGTCGACTGCGCGCGCGCGGGTAAACCCGGTCCCCGAGATCACGTAATACAGTTCCGGCTGGTAGCCTTTGAACCGTTGCAACTGCTCGCGGTAGATCAGGCGTTTGACCGGGGCACCTGCCGGCCAGGATTGGCCGACTGCGCGTGTTTCGATATGGACGATGATGTCGTTCACAGACTTCACATAGCGCAGGATCAGCGAAATTTTGTCGTTTGGCTGGCGCCACGCGTAGTAAGGACAGTTGACCACTATATGTTCCGGGTCATCGGTAATCTGATCGTTGGGGTAGCCTTCAACCTCGGGGGCTTCCAGGCGGACAATACTGCCTCTGACGTCAGCATGGGTTGTCTTGGAATAGATCTCGAACGGGGCCGTGGACCTGCGCAGAACGAAACTGACCTGTATCCGGCCTCCCGCGGCGGCGCGGACATCGAGGTAGTCGAAGAATGCTGAATACGGCCTGCCAGCCGTTTCGATAGGGACAAACCTGTGAACCACGATCACACCGCCTTTTGGCGGATAGGCGCGGAATATCACATCATAGATATCCCCACGGCGCCCGATACTGGAAGGCGTGAACATTTGCACTTCCAGGGGTTGCTGATTGAGAACCTCCAGGTCGACGTAGCCAATGGGCCCGGCGTTCAGAAGCGCGGGACCGTCATAGCGAGTCACGTCCAGGTTGACCGAGACAGTCACGCTCGCCGAGCTTGGCGTTGAAATGTTCCCGACCAGATCGAGGACTTCCAGCCACACAATCTGGCGATCACTGTCGCCGGCGTCGACAATGTCCTGGTAGGTCACGGTAATGACGGTCGGCTTCAGAGGATCGACGACAGGGGTGGTAATGATGCTTGAGCCCCAATGGACAATGCAGGAGTCGCCTGGATGCGCATTCGGGTAGGGCTGCAGGGTGATCTTCACCCCGCTGGAGGCATTGCCGGGGACAATCACGCTTTCCGACACGCTGAATTTCAGTCCTGAATGCCCATCCTCGATTTGATCGTTGTCTTCACCTGCCGGCAGGTCGGTTTTGACCATGACCCGCAGTGGGTAAGACCGTTCGCGGTCCGGTCCCCCGCTGTAGTGAACAACATAAACCAGGGC
Organism: Pseudomonas sp. MIACH; assembly: GCF_001269925.1. Classification (GTDB taxonomy): domain Bacteria; phylum Pseudomonadota; class Gammaproteobacteria; order Pseudomonadales; family Pseudomonadaceae; genus Aquipseudomonas. The sequence goes on along the minus strand of NZ_LHVO01000018.1, from coordinate 322,556 downwards.
GTGAGGACCATCGGGTAGGAACTTCCGGTCCACGGAAAAAAAGTAGAAATTATAGTTTTCTTCACCTTCAGCCAGCGTCTTCATGGCAAACACTTCCACCGCTCCGCCGTCCAGCAGCCTTCCTACGGTGATGATATCGCCCGGTTTTGCTTGCCAGTTTTTGTCTACTTGGATCGTCAGGCCGGAGATAAACAGCCATTGCGGGATACCGGCGTCGTAGCCTTCGACGTATTCACTCATGCCGGGGATGTATAACCGATCCAGGCTCTCTGGGTTGCCCTTTTCCTCCATCTCCAGAACGTATGGCACAGCGGCCGGTGTCTTTGGCTTGGCGGGAGACTTAGGTTTGGTCGGAGACTTAGGTCCTGCGCCAGTCTTTGTTTTAGTCGGCGAGCTTGAGGCTGATGGTTTTTTGGCTGGCATGATCGCTCTCCTGAATGACGACGTTGCACTGGTAGCCCGTGTTGTGTTCGTCATAAGACACCTGAACCCCGGCCTTGGCTACTGTCAGAATTAACAGGTGCCGATCGCAACCTGAGCTGGCGCCGTGATCGCCAACAGAACCCCAATACCATTCGTCACTACCTGTTAATTCTGACAGTAGCCAATCAATCTCTTCAGGCGTTTGATAGGGGAAACCTCTAGTCGAACGCGGAAGGACTGTCGCCATGGCCAAGAAAAAAACCTCCCCAAAGGCGCTGTTACCGCCCATCTACGTACCGCTTCTTGAACCGCCTGTCGACGGCGATACCGAGGGCGCGCATGGGGGCATTGGCCTGCGGCATACCGAAAGGGACTTGGTCGTTTACCTGCATAACCCGAAAGACGGTGTCAGCCCCGGAAGTGTCGCAACGCTTTACTGGGGAAACCGTAACGTACCGGTGGCTTCCACGCCTATTCGCGAGGGTGAGGAAAACCTGGACCGCTTCCCTTTGACGGTGCCTGCCCATCGTATCGTCGAATATTGGGCCAACCCGGTGTTCGGCAAACTGCGGCGCGGCAGTGGCAATGAAACGTTCACCGAAGAGCTTAAGTTGCGGGTGAGCCTGAATCGCCCCGGTGGGTTTGACCCGGACGATGGTAAGGAGGGGCACCAAGGCTTGGTGTACGTCGTTCCGCCGGAGATTCTGTTGGAGGGTGTCAGCGAAGCGGCGGCGCTGGCCGGTGTCAGGATCATTATTCGCCACTGGTTGTACATGCGCGCCTATGACTTGATCCTGCTGGCCTGGGGCTCCCAGCGCGTGGAACGTCGGGTGCAGCCCAGTGAAGTGGGCCGCGATATTACCTTGACCGTTGACTACGCCACCATCAGCGCCGCCGGTAACAATCCATTGACGCGGGTGGCTTACCAGGTCCGCGATGGGGGCGGGAACCTGCCGGATGAACGGGCGCGCTGGTCGGCGTCGTCCTTTATTGATGTGCATATGAACGAGGTGCGGCCGGAGGCGCCCTGGCTGGCTTTTCCGGACACCGGCACCTCGATTGACCTGGCCGAACTGGGCAGCTGGAATGTGGAAATCGCGAGCTGGATCACCAGCGCGGAGGTTGCCGCCTATTCACACGCGCACTTGATCTGGGCCGGGGCGGACAGCGAGGGCACCTCCATTCCCCATACGGTCACCAAAGTGTTGAATGGGCCGGGCGTCTATACCTTCGAGATACCCAATGCGTTTGTCACTGCCATCGCCGACGGCACCGCCAGCGTGCATGTGCTGTTTCAGAAGGGGGCGATTGAGCAACCGTCCAACATGCTCTACCTGGACATTGTCGGTGAGGTCGTCAGGTGGCCGGCGCCGACGATTGATGAGGACCTGGGCGGGCACATTGAACCGGATGTCGCCGCGACCGTGCGTTTCCCCCTGCAAGGCAGTTGGCCGCCGGACGGCTATCTGGAAGTGATCTTCCTGGTGAGCAGCCCCGATAACACCATCGAGCATCGGATCGGCCGCCAGGTCGACGATATTCCGCCGACACCTGGCGGGGACATGCTGTTCACGGTCTACCCCAACGAGCTTTTGCGCTTTGACGGCCACTTGGTAGAGGTGTTCTACGCCCACACGCGCCCCGGCAGTCGGCCGCAGGAATCGCTGCTGTTGCAGGTCATCGTGGGCGAACTTCAACGCACGATGCCTGCACCGATCATCGAGAAGGCAATCAGTGGTCAGTTGAATCCGGATGATATCGGCGAGCATGTGAAGGTGTTTGCACCCTTCAGAGAAACAAAACGGGCGGACTGGATTCGCATGCACTGGATCGGTCCGGGGGCCCGTACCGAAATTGCCGTTCAGGTGCCCGTAGACGGTGCCACCACCGAGCACTACATCGAAAGCTACTACGTGACCAACAACCTGAATAAATCAGTGATGGTCTTCTATACGTTGCGCCGTGGTGAGGAGATGCCGCGTTACTCACAGATCACCGAGGTGCGGGTCAGCCGTGACGTGGGCGATTTGCCTGCGCCGACATTGCTCGAAGCCCAGGCGACCGGGCCCAATACCGCCGAGCTGGACCCGCTCAAGGTGCTGCTAGGCACCAAACTGGTGGTGAGCTACGTGGGCATGAGCGGCGATGACTCGATCAAAGTCACCATGGACGGCGCGGGCGATGGCGGCTCGCCGGATATACCGGTCAAACCCGGTAATCAGACGTTGCAGGAGGTGGAGTTCGACATCACCAAGGCAGCGATTCACGCCAATATTCGTGACGCGGCCACCAGCGTGAAATTTACCTACGTGGTGACCCGCAACGGTGTACCGAAGATTTCGGACACCTTGACGGTGATCATGAAGCCGATTCCAGTGGCTGAGTTGGCCAAGACAGATCTGCAGATCCTTGAGGCCAACGCCATCACCAAAGTACTGGACCTGAGCGCGTTTGTCGGCGATGCCAAAGCCCGCGTCGGGGTCTGGCCATTTATCACCACGCCTTACCCGGTCTGGTTGTGGCTGCGGGGAAGAACGGCCAGCAACGTCGTGCATGACCGCACGGTGTTCAACGGGGCCAGTTCGTCGGCGGTCAATGCGAACTGGGTCAATACCGGACGAATCGAGGTCACGATCCCCCGCACGTACCTGGCGGGGCTGGGGCAGGGCACCAAGTTGCAGATGGAGTTCAAGGCCGCGGTGAGCCGAAGCAAGGATCCTGCACAGGCAATTCGTTTCCCACTGATGGAATACACCGTTAACACGCTGCCGGCCGAATTCCCGGTACCCAAGTTGACCCAGGCCAACGGCTCCGGCACAGCGGTGACGCTTGCGCCGATGAATGCGCAAGACGGTGGCACGATAGAAGTTCGGTTTTTGCCGATGTACACCACCGACAGCATCAAGGCCACGATGGTGGGGACTGCGGGGGCGGGGTCGCCGGCCATTGCCTCCAAGCCAGGGGTGACCAGTGGTTTGGTGACGTTTGATATTCCCAAGTCGGCGATTGCGGCCAATATCGGCAATACAGATAAGACGTTTACCCTTAAATACGAAGTGACTCGTGAGGGGGTTGTGCGGTCGTCGGTGGAACTGACCGTGACGGTGACGCCGATACCTGCCAGTGAGTTGGCAAAAACCGTAATCCGAATTAATGAAGCCAATCAGTCGAACCTGGTCCTGGAATTGGCAGATGTGGTCAGTGGTGGGCGGCTCAGGACCGGTGTCTGGCCGTTTATTGCCGAGGGTAACCGGCTCTGGTTGGTTCTTTCAGGTAAAAAAGCGGATGGCTCAGTGAGCAACCATACGCATTATGTTGGGACTCAATCCCATGTTGACGACAAGTGGCTTGTGGCCGGATACCACGAAAAGACGGTCCCTGCCAGCTACCTTCAGGCGTTGGACCATCACAGCCTATTGACACTGCGCTTCAAAGCCACGCTCAGCACTAGCACGCTCGCGGCCAACGCGATTGACTTCCCGCCGGTGACTTACACCATCACCAGCCTGCCGGCCGAATTCCCGGTACCCAAGTTGACCCAGGCCACCGGCTCCGGCACAGCGGTGACGCTTGCGCCGATGAATGCGCAAGACGGTGGCACGATAGAAGTTCGGTTTTTGCCGATGTACACCACCGACAGCATCAAGGTCACGATGGCGGGGACTGCCGGACTTGGCTCCCCAGTGATTGCAGCCAAGTCAGGCGTGACCAGTGGGGTGGTGACGTTTGATATTCCCAAGACGGCGATTGCGGCGAATATCGGCAACGCCAACAAGACGTTTACCCTCAAGTACGAAGTGACCCGTAGGGGCGTTGTTCGGTCGTCAGCGGTATTGACGGTGACGGTGACGCCGATACCTGTCAGTGAGTTGGCCAAGACGGATCTGCAGATCCTTGAGGCCAACGCCACCACCAAAGTACTGGACCTGAGCGCGTTTGTCGGCGATGCCAAAGCCCGCGTCGGGGTCTGGCCGTTTATCACCACGCCTTACCCGGTCTGGTTGTGGCTGCGGGGAAGAACGGCCAGCAACGTCGTGCATGACCGCACGGTGTTCGACGGGGCCGGTGTGTCGGCGGTCAATGCGAACTGGGTCAATACGGGACGAATCGAGGTGACGATCCCCCGTACGTACCTGGCGGGGCTGGGCCATGGCACCAAGCTGCAGATGGAGTTCATGGCGGCGGTGAGCCGAAGCAAAGATCCAGCACAGGCAATTCGCTTCCCACTGATGGAATACACCGTTAACACGCTGCCGGCCGAATTCCCTGTACCCAAGTTGACCCAGGCCAGTGGCTCCGGCACAGCGGTGACGCTTGCGCCGATGAATGCGCAAGACGGTGGCACGATAGAAGTTCGGTTTTTGCCGATGTACACCACCGACAGCATCAAGGTCACGATGGCGGGGACTGCCGGACTTGGCTCCCCAGTGATTGCAGCCAAGTCCGGCGTGACCAGTGGTTTGGTGACGTTTGATATTCCCAAGTCGGCGATTGCGGCCAATATCGGTAATGCCAACAAGACCTTTACGCTTAAATATGACGTGACTCGCGAAGGGCGCACTATACCGTCGGAAACCTTGACGGTGACGGTGACGCCGATACCTTACTATTTGTTGACGGACGTCAAGATTATTGAGGCCGATACCTTCCACCTGGCACTGGATCTGAGCATGCTTACCGGCAATTTCACTGCCCGCGTTGGTGTATGGCCGTTTATCACCCCAGATTACCCGGTATGGCTGTGGCTGCGGGGAAGAACGGCTAGCAACGCCGTCCATGATCTTATGTTGTTCAACGGGGCCGGTGGGGCGAAGGTCAATCAGAATTGGATCACTTCCGGAAAAATAGAGGTCACGATCCCACGCACCTACCTGACGGGGTTGGGCCATAGCACTCAGTTCTATATGGAGTTCAAGGCAGCGATGAGCCTTAGCCAGGATCCTGAACAGGCCGTGTCCTTTTATATTTGGGAGTACACAGTAATCCATGGCCCGTGGCGCGATTCCATCGCTGACTTTCGAGATGGAACCACCGGCGGCTGGAGGCTCGACGAAGCAGGCGTCGGCGGGAAAGTGACTAATGGGTATCTTGAATTTTCAACACCTCGTGATAGGGGGTATGGACATGTTGTCAGACAAGATTTTTCACTTCGAGTAAATCGTACTTACCAGTTTTCCTTTGATGTGATGAATATTAGCAACGATAGTGAAAATGTTGATCCGATTTTGACAGGCCTCGTTCCACTTCCAAGAGGTTATATTTATGTTCCCGCTAGGTTTACAGTTCCAAGGGACGGTAAATGGCACGCAAGGACTGGTACATTTACAGTCCCATCAAATGGTCTCTATCGAATTGTAATTCATAACGGCTCTCTTGGTAGTGTCAATGGTGGTAATAATTTCCGAATAGACAATATAAAAATCCTAGGCTTGTAAAGCATGTTGAACCATTTGAAATGCGGCGCAAGTGACATGCAGATCAGCTTTGTTTCGATAGTGCGAGACCGATTTATTTAAAAGTAGATCGGTCCGCGCTCAATATACTCACTTGTGTTCTTGTTTTTCAAGGTAACTATTGAAGACGGATTCTCAGAATGGGATGGTTAGTCCATAGAGGGGCGTATCAATCTAACACGCAGTCGCACCTTGGACCCGATGACGCTTAATTTATTATTCGAAACGGGGCTCCGCATACTCGTATGCTTTATCTTATATTGGGAAGGCTCCCGGCCTCCCCAATATAAGAGTAACGCACAAGCAGGGTCAAATACCCAGGTTTACAGTTAAGCGATCGGAGCACTCTCAAAGTTTAGAGCTAACACGCCTGCGAAAAAATATGCAGGTATCGCGTTTATCCTGATACTCCCGTTTTCGTTAACAAGTATCGCCGTCCCACGTCTACACGAATAGGGTTTGCAACATCAGCACCCTCATAGTATTCGCCGTCACCTGTTAACTCTGACAGTAGCCAATACATCTCTTCCGGCGCCAAATAAATGCTTGGACAAAAGATTGACCAGAGGATTTGATTGTTCCCACGCACCGCATGGAAACAATCATCAAACCACCTCCAAATAAGAACTATGTATCGCCCCCGCCAACTCCCTCACCGTCTCAATAAACTCCGTCAATCGACTATGCAACCCATCCTCCAGAATCTCATCAATCCCCGTATACCGCAGCCGAGCCTCAAACTCCGCCGCCAACCGCTGCGCCGTACGCCCATAACTGCCGGGCAGGTCCGCAAGGATATGGCTCAACTCTTCAATGCACGCATGCAACGAACGCGGCACATCACTGCGCAACAGCAGCAGCTCCGACACCGACCGTGCATTCAGCGCATTCGGATACAGCTCCGTATACGCCTCGAATGACGACAACGCGCGGAGCAGGGCGCTCCACTGGTAATAGCCGCGTGCCGACAAGTCGCTGACTTCCTCCGATTCTTCGCCGAACATCTCGTAGCGTGCATCCAGCAGGCGCAAGGTGTTGTCCGCGCGTTCGACAAAGGTGCCCAGGCGAATGAACCGATAGGCGTCATTGCGCATGATGGTCCCCGAGGTCGCGCCGCGGAACAGGTGCGAACGCTGCTTGACCCAGTCACAGAAGTGGCTGATGCCGTGCCGCGCCAGGCCGCCGGCGGCGATGCTGCGCATTTCCAGCCAGGTGGCGTTGAGGTTTTCCCACATGTCGGCGGTGATGCGCCCGCGCACTGCATGGGCGTTGCCCCGGGCGGCGCGCAGGCAGTTGTAGATGCTGGCCGGGTTTTCTTCGTCGAGGGCGAAGAAGTGCAGCATGCGCTCGGCATCCAGGGTTTGGTGGCGCTCCAGGTAACTGTCCAGGGTGCCGCTGCTGAGCAACGACATCGCCAGTTCGTCGAGACCATCACTGCGTCCGGCCTGGGGCATCAGCGACAGCGAATAACTGACTTCCAGCATGCGCGCCAGGTTCTCGGCGCGTTCCAGGTAACGGGACATCCAATACAGATCTGCGGCGGTTCTACTCAACATACTCAGCCCTCCACCACCCAGGTGTCCTTGGTTCCGCCGCCTTGCGACGAGTTGACGATCAACGAGCCCTCACGCAATGCCACCCGCGTCAGGCCACCGGGCACCAGGCGGGTTTCCTTGCCCGAGAGTACGAAGGGCCGCAGGTCGATATGCCGGGGCGCGATGCCGTTTTCGACAAAGGTCGGGCAGGTGGACAGGCTCAGGGTCGGTTGGGCGATATACGCATGGGGGCGGGCTTTGATGCGTTGGCGGAAGTCTTCGATCTCGGCCGCCGTGGCCGCGGGGCCGACCAGCATGCCGTAGCCGCCGGAGCCCTGGGTTTCCTTGACCACCAATTCGGCCAGGTTGGCCAACACGTGGGAGAGTTCATCCGGCTTGCGGCACTGGAAGGTCGGCACGTTTTGCAGGATCGGCTCTTCATCCAGGTAAAACTTGATCATCGCCGGTACATAGGGATAGATCGACTTGTCGTCGGCCACCCCGGTGCCAATCGCATTGGCCAGCACCACGTTGCCGGCGCAGTAGGCCGCGACCAGGCCGGGCACGCCGAGCATCGAGTCCGGGTTGAACGCCTGCGGGTCGAGGAACGCATCGTCGATACGCCGGTAGATCACGTCCACGGCCTTGGGCCCGTCGGTGGTGCGCATGAAGACCTTGAGGTCGTGCACGAACAGGTCGGCACCCTCCACCAGTTCCACACCCATTTCCCGCGCCAGGAATGCATGTTCGAAGAACGCGCTGTTGAAGCGCCCAGGCGTCAGCACCACCACATTGGGGTTGTCCAGGCGGCTGGAGCTTTTCAGGGTCTTGAGCAGCAGGTTGGGGTAGTGGTCCACCGGCGCGATGCGCTGCTTGGCGAACACCTCGGGGAACAGGCGCATCATCATCTTGCGGTCTTCGAGCATGTAGCTCACGCCGCTGGGGGTGCGCAGGTTGTCTTCGAGCACGTAGTAGGTGCCGTCGCCATCGCGTACCAGGTCCACCCCCGAGATGTGGGAATAAATATCGCGGTGCAGATCCAGACCGACCATGGCCTTCTGGTAACCCTCGTTGCCCAGCACCTGGTCCGCCGGAATGATCCCGGCCTTGATGATGCGCTGGTCGTGGTAGATGTCGGCGAGGAACATGTTCAGCGCATTGACCCGCTGGATACAGCCGCGCTCGATCACGCTCCACTCACTGGCGGGGATGCTGCGGGGGATGATGTCGAAGGGGATCAGGCGCTCGGTGTCCTGCTCGTCGCCATAGAGGGTGAAAGTGATCCCGGCGCGATGGAACAGCAAATCGGCTTCGCGACGGCGCTGGGCCAGCAGTTCCGGCGGCGTGTTCGCCAGCCAGCGGGAGAAATCCTGATAATGCGCACGGCATACGCCGTTTGCGTCATTCATTTCATCAAAGAAAGATCGAGCCATTCCAGTACCTTGTCAGTGCCGAGGGACGCATGGGGTGGCACTGCCGCTTTAAAAAACGCATTTTTTTATGAGCCCGTGGCTGATGGTGCCACTGGGCCTGGTCCTTACTTTCTTATGGGGTCGGCTCTGGGTCGGGGGGTAACGAATGTTCCTGTATTCGGGCAGATGAATGGATAAAGCAATGCGTGTGCCGGAATGGGCATACAGCACTGGATTTCCCTTTGTGGCGAGCGGGCCTGTTGTGGTTACCAGGCTTTTGTGGCGAGCGGGCTTGCCCCGCGTTGGGCTGCGTAGCGGCCCCAAAAAATCCTGGGAGCGCTTCGCACTCCAACGCGGGGCAAGCCCGCTCGCCACAACAAGCCACTCACCACAAGGAGCCCGCTCACCATAAAAGAGCGGTTTGCGCACCGCGATGGTGCAACAACAAACTTGAACTTCACCCCAGCCCGATTCTTCTAATGGGTTTCAGCCCAGCAGGGAGCACGGATGTGCCCAGAATCATCTCCCCCGACACCCCGGAATCGAGTCTGACCGACCACAGTGAACACAACGCAAAAATCTTTGGTTCACCCAAGGACCGTCTCGACTTCTACCGCCGCGAAATCCAGTACGAAACCACGATCCTGGCCAACCGCACTGACGCCTATCTCACGGCTCAGTCGTTCCTGGTGATTGCCTTTGTTTCCGGCATGGGCAACCTCAACCCGGAGTGGGGGAAATTGTTCACCCTCGTGGTGCCGGTGTTCCTGGCGTTGCTCGGCATCCTCAGTTCCCTGAATGCCTGGCCGGGGATTCGCGCCGCTTACGAAATCATCGATCACTGGCACTACAAGCAGAGCGAACTGCTGCGCAGCGAGCCGGTGATGGGCATGGCCTACGATGAGTCACCGCTGTTTTCCGAAACGGAGTCGTCCCACAAGGGGTATCGCAAGTCGCTGCTGTTCTCGATGCGGGCGCCCTGGTTGTTCATGGTGTTCTGGGTGCTGTTGGGGGCGTACGCGTTTTACATCCAAGTGGATAACCCGGGCTCCTAAGCCGTTGGAACTTCAACGCCCCGCACGGGACCTTACCTTTACGCAGTCTGCGTTTTTCAAACGAGGTGACCCATGAGCACTGACAACGATCCGCAAACCAGCAACCGTAACGATCCGGCGATCGACGGCGGCGAACCGGCCCCAGCCACAGCAGCCGATGCGCCGAAAGACCCGAAACCCGCCGCCGACCCCAAGGCCAAGGAAAACGACTACAGTCCAGACTTCAAGCCCGAGCGCGAGCCCAAGCCTGAAACCGATGCCGATATCGACACTCAAGGCGGTTAGAGGAGACGATCATGTCCAAAGAACAGGAAGAAGAACTCAACGACCCCGGCAATGAGGACCCCGGTTCGCTGATGGATGATGCACAAGTGCCGCTCAACGATCCGGACGACGCGGCGGATGTGGGCCATACAGAAAAGCCCGATTAATCCCCCGGTACAACGTCAGGATTGCGCTTTCGCCTGGGCTCGTCGTTCATACCACGCCAGCATCGGCTGGGTACTCAAGCCATGAACGACGATGCTCAAGGCGATCACCGACAAGGTCAGGTTCACCGCCACCGCGCTGCTGCTGCCGACAAGTCCATGGTTGAGCGCGTAGAACAGGTAGTAGATGCTGCCGATGCCGCGAATCCCGAACCAGCCCATCAGCCCGCGCTGTCGGCGATCGATCAGGCGCCCCCAAGGCAGTGCAAACACACTGATCGGTCGAATCACGCAAAACAGCAATGCCGCCAACGGCAACGCCCGCCAATCCCAATGGCTGACCAGGACGATCCCCAGCAACGTCACCAGGAACACTTCCATCGAACGCTCCACCAGGCTGCCGAACGAGAGCATGTCGCCCATCATCACGCCGGCGGCGATCTGGGTGTCCGCCAGCTCGCTCACATCCCCTTGCAGGGCACGTTCCGGCTCGACGTCCAGATGACCCACCACCGGCAGCGCCAAATGCTCGGACGGTGTATGCGAGTTGCCGGTTGACCTGAACTCGGCCTGACGCAAGCCGAGCCCGGCGGCAAACACCGACAGGAAGCCGTAACCACCGACGCCCTCGGCCACCACATAGGCCAGGGCAATCAGGGCGAGGGTCAGGTAGTCATTCGGGGACAGGGTGCTGTCACTGTTGGTGATGCGCAGCCACAGCGTCACGCGGCCAATGCCGCGGCCCATCCAGTAGCCGATCAACAGCCCGGCCGGCACCGCCCACAACAGGTTCTTCAACGCCCAGCCGCCGAGCCAGTCACCGTCAAAGCCGCCGTGCTGCATGAAGATCAGGGCAAAAATCACGAAGGGGAAGGCCGTGCCATCGTTCAACCCGGCTTCCCCGGACAACCCGAAGCGCAGCGCATCGTAATCCTGTGCATTGTTGACCTGGACCAGGCCCGCCAGCACCGGATCGGTCGGCGCCAGAATGGCACCCACCAACAGCGACACCCCCCACGACAGTTCAAATACGTAATGCAGCGCCAGGCAGCTGCCGAGGATGGTCAACAGCATGACCGGCCCAGCCATACCGAACGCGATGCGCCAGGTGCGATGGCCCAGGGGCAGGCGCAACTTGAGGCCGCTGACGAACAATGAAAACAGCACCGCGACTTCGGTGAGGTGCTCCATCCAGCGCGCAGACTGCTGGATGTCCAGCTGCAGCAGGTCGACGCCGAGCGGGCCAATGCCCACGCCCAGCAGCAGGCACACCGCCGAAGTGGTCACCGGCATCCAACGCAGGTAAGAGGAGGTGAGGGCGAGGGTCAGCAGCACGGCGCCCAGGACGGCCATCCATAGAATAAACGTCATCGAGCAGTATCCAGGGCCATGGTCTATGGACGTTCGAGGACCCAGGCCGGCTGCGGGTTCAATGTGATTGCGTCGGCTCAAGTGGCCGGGTGAGTCGGCCCACTGCTACAGCGGCGATGCACGCTCCAGCAGCAGCCGTTCCAGGGTGGCGGCGGGCAACGGTCGGCTGAACAGGTAGCCCTGGATCTGATCGCAGCCGGCCTCCTTGAGGAACGCCAATTGCGCCTGGGTTTCCACGCCTTCGGCCACCACCCGCAGGCTCAGGCTGTGGGCCAGTTCGATGATGGTCCGGGTGATCGCGGCGTCCTGGGGGTTGCTGGTGACCTCACGGATAAACGCAATGTCGATCTTCAGCGTGTCGATGGGAAAGCGTCGCAGGTAAGCCAGGCTGGAATAGCCGGTGCCGAAGTCGTCGATGGAGATCTTCACGCCCATGGCGCGCAGGCGTTGCAGGCTGGCGATGGTGTGCTGGGTGTTTTCCATCAGCGAGCCTTCGGTCAGCTCCACTTCCAGCCAGTGCGATTGCACCCCGGTTTGTTCGAGGATGTGCGCGATATCGGCAATCAGGTCGCCTTCGATCAATTGATGCCCGGACACGTTCACCGACACTTCGACGGCGCCGATTTCGCTGCGCTGCCACGCCGCAATCTGTCGGCACACGCTGTCGATCACCCAGCGTCCCACTTCCACGATCAAGCCCAGGCTTTCCAGGATGGGTACGAACACCGCTGGCGACACCGCGCCGTAGCCCGGGCGTTCCCAGCGCAGCAACGCCTCCAGGGCGCAGATCTGCCCATCGGCCAACGCGACTTTGGGCTGGTAGTGCAGGGTGAATTCCTCGTGCTCCACGGCCTGGCGCAGGGCGTTTTCCAGGTCCTGGCGGGCCAGGTCGTGCACGTTCATGCGCGCCATGTCACCGGCATGTTGGCGCAGTTGCTGTTCAAGCAACTGGCTATGGCGCTTGAGTTGATCGCCGTGGCTCTTGAGCCGCAGCAGGTTGCGCACCCGCAGCCACAACTCGACCCGTTCCACCGGTTTGCTGATGAACTCTTCGGCGCCGGTTTCCAGGCCACTGACCCGTGCACTCGACTCGCTGAGGGCCGACAGCATGATGATCGGAATACTCGCCGTGGCGGCATCGCCCTTGAGCTGGCTGGCGACTTCGTAGCCGTCCATGCCCGGCATCATGATGTCCAGCAGGATCAGGTCAGGCGGCTGTTTGGCCACCAGTTGCAAGGCTTCTTCGCCGCTGCCGGCACTCAGGGTCTGGTAGCCCTCATGTTGCAGCAGGGTTTCCAGCAGCTTGCGAACCTGGGGTTCGTCATCAACGATCAACAGCGTTGCGGGTTGGCTGGCCATGGAGAGGACTCATAAGAGAGGAGGGGTGCCCTGTTGCAGCAGCGTGTCAATGACCTTGTACAGCTCTTTATAGCGTAACGGTTTGATGATGTAGGCATCGCAGCCGGCCAGGCGGGTTTTTTCGCGGTCTTCCTTCATGGCCATGGCCGTCAGGGCGATCACCGGGATATGCGCGGTATGGGGCGCTTGCTTGAGCAGCGCGGTGGCAGCCAGGCCGTCCATGCCTGGCAGTTGGATATCCATCAGGATCAGCGCCGGTTGTTTTTCCCGGGCCAGGGTCAGGCCTGTCTCGGCATCGGCGGCCCACAATACCGTGTGCCCGGCGTTGATCAGCAGCAGCCGCGCCAGGCGCATATTCGCCTCATTGTCTTCGACGATCAGGATTTCAGCCATGAAGCCTCCGGCGCACGGTGCAACGGCAGCCACACCACAAACCGCGTGCCCAGGCCTTCGCGACTGGCCACCGCGACACTGCCGCCATGCAGGTCGGTGAGTTGCTTGACCATCGCCAGGCCCAGGCCAGTGCCTTCGAATTTGCGCGCCAGGCTGCTGTCGATCTGGCTGAACGCCTTGAACAACTTGCCCATGTCGTCCTCGGCAATGCCGATGCCCGTGTCGCTGACGCTCAGTTCCAGAAACTGCTGGTGGGCGCTGGGTTGCAGGGCAAAGCCGTAGGTTGGCCATTCGCCGGGGATCAGGCCCACCTGGTCGCGCCCGACCTCACGCGCGCCGAGGGTCACGGAGCTGCCGTGCTCACTGAACTTCACGGCATTGGCCAGCAGGTTGTAGATGATCTGTTTGGTCTTGCGCAGGTCCAGCTCCAGCGTACCGAAGTCGTCCTGGCTGTCGAGCTTCAACTGGATACGTTGCAGCGCGGCTTTTTCCCGCACGATCAACAGGCTGTTAGCCAGCAAACCGGCGAACTCCACGGCTTCCAGCTCCAGGTCCATCATGCCGGCTTCGACCTTGGACAGGTCAAGGATGTCGTTGATCAGCGACAGCAGGTGCTGGCCGCTGGTGAAGATATCGCCGATGTATTCGCGCTGGATATCGCTCATATCGCCCACCAGCCCATCCTTCAGCGCCTCGGAAAAACCGATCACCGCATTCAGCGGCGTGCGCAATTCGTGGGACATAGTGGCGAGGAATTCGGACTTCATATGGCTGGCATGTTCCAGCTCCAGGTTCTTTTCCTCCAACGCCCGCTCAAAGCCTTTGCGCTCGGCTTCTTCCTGTTTGCGTGCGGTGTTGTCGGTACCGATCAACAGGTAACCGATGATGGTGTCATGACGGTTGCGCAACGCCGTCACCGACACCATGGCCGACAGCCGGCTGCCGTCCTTGCGGATATAGGTCAGTTCGTAAATATCTTCGATGCCACGGGAGGCCTTGAATACCAAGGCTTCGAAGCCTGGTGTGATCGGCGTGTCGAGTTCCAGGCTGAGGGCAGCGGCGCGGGTGATCAGTTCGGCGGGGTCGGAGATGTCGGCGGGGGTAATGCGGTTGAGTACATCGTCGGCCGCATACCCGAGCATGCGTTCGGCGCCGACATTGAAGATCTGGATCACGCCTTTTTCATCGGTGGCGATGCTGGAGAAGTAGGCGCTGTTGAAGATCGCGTCTTGCAGGGCACCGGTTTTCAGCAGGGTTTTCTGGCGTTTGAATTCGACGATTTTTTCGGCCCGCGATTGGGCTTCGGGCGGTGATCCAGTAACGGGTTTGTCCATGGCGGTGCTTTCCAGGCAGATCGGCCCGGCCGCGTCGATGACAGGGCCGCAGAGCATGCTCACAGAAAATCGCGTGGACGCGATAAGGAGGAGATGAGGTCCTCGGACAATAGCAGATGCCGCCTGCAGGGCGGTATGAATACACTCAAACGAATGTATGCCGGCAAAGGGCGGCAGGCCGCCCTGTCAGGGTGCCGGGTGGCTTAGAGCGTCACGCTGCTGATGACCTGGGTGCTGTCATCCGGGTCGATGACGCTGTGGAATCCCAAGGCGAGGTTCAACTCGCGTAACGGCGCATTGGTTGCCGCATCGACCGTGTACATGCGCCTGAAGCCATTGGCGCGCGCCGCCGTCATCAGGTGCTGCATCAAAAGGCGCCCCAGGCCCAGGTGTTGCCACGCATCGGCCACCGTGACCGCGCATTCGCATTCATCCGCGTTGGCTGCGGCATAGCGGGCCACGCCGATCTCGATCAGTTGCCCGTTGTCGTGCACCAAGGCGATAAAGGCCAGGCGTTGCTGGTTATCGACATCCATCAATTGATCCATCAGCGTCTTGCCGGGCTCATTGATTTCGCCCAGGAAGCGCGCGTGCCGCGACTCACGGGACAGGCCCTTGATGAAGTTGTATTCCCGTTCACGGTCGTCGGCGACGAGGGGGCGCACCAGTACATGGCGGCCATCGTCGAGTTGATCGATCCAGTGGGGCTTCGGTTGCGCAGCGTAGGCGCGGTCGGCGTGCTGGTTGCGTGCGTCGAGGGTAGGCATGGTGTGGGCTCCTGGCGGTCAGTCGAAGCGTTCGGGTCAGACGCCCCATACGCTGCCGCAGCAGACGGGGTGATCGCCCTTGTGAACCCGTGGCGGTGAAGGGCATCGGGCAGTGGTGCCTTGGTCGATCATGCCCCTGGGGGCGGAGGTGCCATTGATCTGCATCAAGACGCCGGGCCGCCGGGCAGGGCAGGCGACGTTCGGTCATGTGCATCGGCAAAGGGTTGACCATGATCAACGTTCGGCGCGCCGTCGCGGCGCAGTCTGGTCCCACCCCACATGCCCAGCAGGAGGTCACACCATGGCAACCATGAGAGCCGCTGTCTTCGTTGAGAAAAACCGCATCGTCCTCGAGGACAAACCGATCCCCGAGGTCGGCCCGCTCGACGCCCTGGTGCGGATCACCACCACGACCATCTGCGGCACCGACGTGCATATCCTGCGCGGTGAGTACCCGGTGGCCAAAGGGCTGACGGTGGGCCATGAGCCGGTGGGCGTCATCGAGCGGCTGGGCTCCCAGGTGCGCGGCTTCGTCGAAGGGCAGCGGGTGATCGCCGGCGCAATCACGCCCAGCGGGCAGAGCTATGCGTGCCTGTGCGGCTGCGGCGCCCAGGACGGCCCGGACACCCGCCATGGGTTCCGTGCGGCCGGCGGCTGGAAATTCGGCAACACCCTCGACGGCTGCCAGGCCGAATACGTGCTGGTGCCCGATGCGCTGGCCAACCTGTGCCCGATCCCCGATGGCCTGAGTGACGAGCAGGTGCTGATGTGCCCGGACATCATGTCCACCGGCTTTTCCGGTGCCGAGCGTGGTGAGGTCAACATTAGCGACACGGTGGCGGTGTTTGCCCTCGGGCCGATCGGCTTGTGCGCGGTGGCGGGGGCACGGCTGAAAGGCGCGTCGATGATCATTGGCGTCGACGGCGTCAGTGAACGCATGGGCGTCGCCCGTGGCCTGGGCGCGACCCATATCGTCGACTTCAAGCAAGGCAACGTGGTCGAGCAGATCATGGCCCTGACCGACGGCCGTGGCGTGGATGTGGCGATCGAGGCGTTGGGCACCCAAGGCACGTTCGAATCGGCCTTGCGCGTGCTGCGTCCCGGTGGCCGCTTGTCCAGCCTTGGGGTGTACTCCAGCGACCTGCGCATCCCCTATGACGCGTTTGGCGCAGGCCTGGGGGATTACAGCATCGTTTCGACCCTGTGCCCCGGCGGCAAGGAACGCATGCGGCGCTTGATGGCGGTGGTCGCCAGCGGCGGGGTGGACCTGTCGCCGCTGGTGACCCACCGCTTCAAGCTCGACGACATCGAGGCGGCCTATGAACTGTTTGCCCATCAGCGCGACGGGGTGATGAAAGTTGCGATTACGCCTTGATAGCCGCCGGGTAGATCACTGCGGGATTTCCAGGCTCGCCCGCAGACCACCAGCCGCCAGGTTGTCCAGGCGCACTTGGCCGCCCAGGCGTTGGGCGATGGCTTGCACGATGGTCAGGCCCAGGCCGGCGCCCTGGGCATTGCCACGGCTGTAGAAACGCTCGAACAGCCGCTCACGCTGACTCTCGTCGATGCCGGGGCCCTGATCGTCGACGCTCAGGACCAGCCCCTTGGCTGTTTTGCCCAAACTGACGGTAATCACGCCGTGTTCCGGCGAGAAGTTCGCCGCGTTGGTCACCAGGTTGGTCAGGGCGATATTGATCGCGCCGGCATCGGTCGTTACGGGGTACTGGGCATCGTCGACATCGAATACCAATTCGAGGCCTTTGCTCAGCAGCCAGGGTGTCAGCTGAATCAGCGTTTCACGCACCGTGGTCGCCAGGTCGATGGCGTGGACGGGGGGCAGCCCGGCGCTGGGTTCCAGGCGTGCCATGGTCAGCAATTGGTTGACCAGGCGGCTGGTGCGGTCGACACCGCTGATCAGGAAGGCGAGGGACTCGCGCCGTTCGGTTTCAGTGCCGGCTTCCAGCAGGTTTTGCGCATGCACCCGCAATACCGCCAGGGGCGTGCGCATTTCGTGGGCGGCATCGGCGATAAAGCGCCGCTCACGGCCGAGCATGTCCTGGATCTGCGCGAGCATACGGTTCAACGCCGCCTGCATCGGCTCCAACTCCATGGGCAAGGGCGTCAGTTGCATCGGCTCCAGTGAACCGGAATGCCGCGCGCGCAAGGTGGCCGCCATATCGGCCAGCGGCTTGAGGCCCCAGCCGATGGCCAGCCAGACCATGGCGGCGAGGATCAGGCTGCCCAGCACGTTCGGCCACAGGGTGTGGCGGACGATACGGCCGACAAGGTCGGAGCGCACGTCATCACGCTCGCCGACCCAGATACGCAGGCCGTTGTCCTTGTCCTTGAGCACGAAGCCGCGCCATTGGCGGCCGTTGACATCGTCGACGTTGCTGTACCCCGGTTGAGCGGGAGGAGCGGCAAATGATGGGGCGCTGGTGGTAAACACCAACAGCTCGCCCTGTGGGTTCCACACTTGGAAGGCGATCTTGCTTTCGTATGGATGTCCGTCGACCTTGGGCTTCGCGTTGCCCAAGGCTTTGTTGAAGGCGCGATACAGATCGGCCTGGTCCTTGCTGGCCAGCGGCATGCTCATGACGCCCTGGAGCAGGCGGGCGTTCTGCGCCAGTTGTGCGTCGTAGACCTCGGCGATTTCGTGATTGCTGTCATGCAGGTTGAGCACACTGATCACCAGCAGCCCGGTGAGCAGCAGGCCGATAATCAGGCTCAGGGTTCGCCGCCGAATCGAGGTCATTGGCGCTCCTCAACCAGGTAGCCAACGCCGCGCACGGTGCGGATCAGCTCGCTGGAGAATTTCTTGCGCAGGTGATGGATATGTACTTCCAGGGTGTTGCTCTCGGCTTCTTCGTTCCAGCCGTAGAGCAACTGCATCAGCTGGTCGCGGGTCATCACGCGGCCCGGCGGCGACAGCAGTTCGTGCAGCAGTTGATATTCCTTGGGCGTGAGCAGCACCGGTGTGCCGTGGTAAGTGACGTGCTGTGTGCTTGGGTTCAGGCAGATGCCCGCGTGCTCGATCACCACCCGCGCCCGGCCAGCGCTGCGGCGCAGCAGTGCACGCAGGCGAGCCTTGAGTTCAGCCAGGTCGAAGGGTTTGATCAGGTAATCGTCAGCGCCGGCGTCCAGCCCGGCGATGCGGTCTTCGGTGGCATCCCGCGCGGTGAGGATCAGCACCGGCAGGTTGGAGCCACCGTCACGCAGGCGCCGCAGCACCTCCAAACCGTCCATGCGCGGCAGCCCGAGGTCGAGCACTGCCGCATCGAAGGTTTCGCTGAGCAGTGCATGCAAGGCGCTGCTGCCATCCTGCAGCCAATCGACGGTGTAGCCCTCACGCACCAGCGCCTGTTGAATGCCTTCGCCCAACGCTACGTCATCCTCGATCAGTAAAAGGCGCACGCAGACTCCTTGTCATTTGAGTTTTTGGTTGATGTCAGCCAGCACGCCTTCGATCTCTTTGCGCCGCCCGGCATCGGCGGTTTCGCGACCGGGCCGGGGCGCGGCCAGCAGGGCTTTTTGCAAGGCATCACGGGCTTCGCCATAGCGTTTTTGCCGGTACAGGTGGTCACCCCAGAAGTACAGACTATCAATGCCTGCCGGGTTCAGTTGCAAGGCTTGTTTGAGCAGCGCGTCGGCCTTGTCCGCATCGCCAAAGCCGATTGGCCAGCCGGGCACCCGGTCGTACAGGGCGGCCAGGCTGGTATAGGCCGAGCCTTGCAGGGCCTTGGGGTCCAGGGCGAGGGCTTTTTCCAGGTCGACCTTGGCCGCCTTGACCTTGCTTAACGCGCCAAGCCCGCCCTGGGCGCCCGCCCAACTGCTGGTGACGATCCCTGACCAGATCCACGCCTCGGCGGCTTGGGGGCGGTCGTGGGTGAAGGCCGTGGCCTGGGTGGCGAGTTGTTCAAAGGCCTGGGTCCGCTGTTCCTCGGGCAAGTTGTATTGGATGTGCGCCCAGCGCGTCTGGATCTCGTTCAGGCGTTGTTGGTCGACGGCGTCCATCGCCCAGGTGAAGGGGCTCAGGGCGGTGAGCAGCAGCGCGGTAAAGAGTTGTTTCATGGCTTCGGGTCCTTATTCTCAGGTGTGTCGCTCAAGCGGCGTACCAGCGGCAGCTGTTTACGCAAACCGCGGTCGACCAGGTTCGGCAGCAGGCTGTTGAGGCGCACAAAAAAACGCTCCGGCCAGCCCAGGTACAGATCGCGACGCTGGTTGGCGATGGCCTGGATCACCGCAGACGCCACGGTGTGCGGGTCGTCGACGTTGGACTTGAGCGCATCGTTCAAGGCCTGCGCCGCCGGGCTGTTCATCGAGGTGTGGGTCGCACGCGGCGCCACGTACAGCACGCCGACGCGGGTGTCGGCCAGTTCCCGGCGTAATGCTTCGGAGAACCCGCGCAAGGCAAACTTGCTGGCGCAGTAGGTGGCGTAGCCGGGATAGCCGATGGAGCCGTAAGTGGAACCGACATTCACCACCATGGCGCTCGGTGCTTGCTTGAGCAATGGCAGCAGCAGCTTGGTCAGGCAGATCGGCGCGGTGATGTTCAGCGCCAACATGCCGTTGATGTCGCTGTCGTCGAGTTGCTCAAGCATGGCGAAGTGATTGATGCCGGCGGCGTTGATCAGCAGGTTGATGCCGCCGATGGCTTCGGCGGCGGCCAGCACCTTACGGCGGTCGGCGAGGAAGGTCAGGTCGGCACCGACCCAGCAGAGTTGCTCCGGGTAGCGCTCAAGCAACCCCTCCAGCGGTGCACGGTGACGGGCCACGGCCAGCACCTGGGCACCACTGGCACACAGGGCGGTGGCAATCGCCAGGCCGATGCCGCCGCTGGCGCCGGTCAGCACCACGCGCGTTTCAGACAGGCGCATGGGGCGCCTCCCCGATACGCGGCAGGCTGCGGAACATGTCGGTGTAGAGCGCATACACCACCTTGGAGGCGCGTATCACGGCGGCCTGGTCATCGGGGTCGTCCAGGCTGTTCATCAAGCGGCGATAGGTTTCCATGTGGCCGATGTCCAGGGACCCATGGGAACTCAAGTAGCTGAAGGCCGTTGCCGGCAGTTGCAAGCGCTCACGGATGCTGCCGGCCGCGTGGGTGGCCAGGGCGATGCTGGTGCCTTCCAGCACATTGACCATGCCGAACAGGCCGACCGGGTTGTCACGGGCGATCAGGTCGTAGAGGTAGCTGACCATCAACTCGATGGGTAAACCGGGGCGCCCGTCACGTACCGCGTCGTCATCCCCCCCGCAGGCGGCAATGTCATTGAGCACCCACTGCTCGTGGCCGTATTCATCCTCGATGTACTCGCAGACGGCCTTGCGCAGCCATTCCAGGCGCGAAGGCAGGCGCGCACCGCAGGCCATCATCAACGGCACGGTATGCCGCACGTGGTAGTAGGCCTGGGCCAGGAAGGCGCGATAGCTGTCGAGGCTGACCTTGCCCTCCAGGGCGTCGCGGATGATCGGCAGGTTGAACAGCGCCTGGCGTTCCTGCTGGGTGGCTTCTTGCAGCGTGTCGAAAAAATTCACGATGAGGCTTCCTCGTTGAATGCTGGGGCAAATTGGCTTTGATAACGGTCGACAATCGCGTCGCGCCGTGGCCGGCCATTGGCGGTGAGCAAGCCATTGGCGGCGGTGAAGGGTTCGGTCAGGCGCGTCCAGCCATGCACCTGGGCGTAGTCGGGCAGGCCGCTATTGGCTGCGTCGACGGCGGCGGCCAGTTGCGCGTCGCTGCAATCGGCGCGATGGGGCCAGAGCAGGGCGTGGTTCTGCGGCAGGGCTTCGCCATACACGAATGCCTGGGCGATCACACCGCCCTGGGTCAGCTCGGCCTCGACCCAATCCGGGTTGACGTTGCGCCCGTAACTGGTGACGAACTGATGTTTTTTGCGGCCCTTGAGGTAGAGAAAACCGTCCTCGTCAAAGGCGCCGAGATCGCCGCTGGGCCACCATTGTTCGGGCTGGTCTGTCTGGCCCAGGTAGCCGAGTAACGTCGAGCCCTTTATCAGCACTTCATCGTCTTCGGCCAGGCGGATTTCCACGTGGGGCAGTGGCCGGCCGACGCTGCCAGGACGGTGTGCCTCGGGGCGATTGAGGCACACCACCGAGGCGCATTCCGACAGCCCATAACCTTCGTATACCGGCACGCCGAGTTGCTGCGCGCGCTGCAGCAAGGCCTTGGAGACGCGCGCACCGCCGACGGCGGCAAAGCGCAGACCCTGAGGGCTGAAGGCCTTTTGCTCGGCGGCAATCACCAGCATCAACAGCAATTGCGGCACCAGGATCAGGCTGTGGGGCTGACGCGTTGCCAGGCAGCCGAGCAATTGGGCCGCGTCCACTGCGCTGGCGCCCTGGATGCCCAGGCTCTTCTGGCTGGGCAAGCTCAAGGTGGCGCCGGCGTACAGCGCGGCGTAACAACCGAGGTTTTCCAGCAAAATCGCGATGGGCAACAGCGCCAGATGATGGCGTGGGTCGCTGCTGTGGCTGGCCTGGTACAGCTCGCGGGCCACCCGCAGCAGGCTGTTGGCGCTCAGGCAAACGCCCTTGGGCGCGCCGGTGGTGCCGGAGGTGAACGTCACCTTGGCCGTGCCGGCGGGTATCGAAGGGCGGCCCTCAAAGGTGCGGCACCAGAATTCGCCGCACGGTTGATAGCCGTTGGCGAGCAATTCAGCCGCCAGATGCGGCTCGGCGATCACCCGTTCGGCGTGGCTCTGTTCCAGGCAATGGGCGCGCTGGGCCGGGCTGAAGAACGGCGGCAACGTCAGGCAAGTCAAGCCTTCGAACAGCACCGCCAGGTCCCACAGCATGGCCTCGACGCCATTGTCCAGGGCCAGGGCGACCACCTTGACGCCTTCGTCGCGCAGGCGCTCCTGTCGATACGCCACTTCGGCGAACATCTGGGCGTAATCCATTTTCAAGCTGTCGCCCCACAGGGCGACGGCGCCATCGAGGCGTTCGGCATGGCCGCGCAGTACCGCGTGGAAGCGCTGGGTTTCAGGCGACATGGCTGGCGTCCTCAAAAGTGGTTGGCAACCCCAGGCGTGAGAACAGGCCCATGTTGCGCAAATGGATGAACCCGGCGCGGATATTGCCGACATGCACCCATGGTTGGCTTTCGTAGTAACTGCCCCAGTGATGGCGCTCATCACCCAGGCGCTGGGGGTCGGCCGCGCACAGGGTGACGGGCTTCAAGCCCAGGCGGTGGAAGCTGTTGACCAGGCCGATATTGCCGGTGAACGCCACCCACTCCAGGCCGCCCATGGCCAGCAGCCAGGTAATGGCGATGATGCTCAGGCGCGCACTGCCGGTGTCGCTGGCCGCAAGGTTGCCGACTTCGGCGATGGCGCCGCGCTCCACGGGTTGTTCGGCGGCGGCACTGATCAGCGGGTCGATCGGATGGTCCAGGTAACGCTCCAGGAACAACGGCTCGGCGCTTGCCAGGCGCACACCGGCAACGGCACACAGCTCGCCGTCGGCCTGGCTGACGCCAAACAACTGCGGCATGAAGTGGCGGATATCGGCGCCGTGGGCAAGGCGAAAACGTTGTTGGATAAACGCTTCGAAGGCAGGCCGCTGCGGGTCTTGGGGCAGGGCGCGGGACAGGCGCATCGGTGCACTGTCGGCATGGCCGAACAGCAGCGGCAAGGAAATGTTCCAATCGATATCGGGCATTGGCAGTACGCCTCCCCAGTGAAGTTGGGAGGAGTATCGGAGGCATTTCTTAACGAAGTCTGAAGGTGGCAAAAGGATATCTTTCCCGATCTTCAGACTGCCTTAAGACTTCGCGGGCAGGGTGGCGCGGTCTTCCCACGGCCGCTTGCGGCCACCACCTGCACAAGGCTTGATGATCGTGACGCCGCTGCTGGCCTGGCTGATGCTCAACGCCGCAGGCAAGCCCGTGCCGTATTTCGAGTTTGCCTTGCCATCGTTGGTGGCGGTGGACCCTGACCTGGCCAAGCAATTCAAGCACTGGCATGAGTGGCTGGGCAGTGCTGGCTACTGGTTGATCGGCCTGCACGCTGCCGCTGGGTTGTTCCACCATTATTGGGTGCGCGACAACACCCTGATGCGCATGCTGCCAAAACGTTAGAAATGCAAAAAACGAACTTTATGTGCTTGATGAAACGTTTCTTCTAGCGACAAACGGCCTACGCAAGCGCTTGCGTAAGTAAATGTATCTGATTAGAGTCGGTGGCAATCGGCTCTGATTCAAAGAGGGCTGAACTACAAAAATAATAAAACCAGGAGCTCATTGATGAGCCTTGAACCCTTGCTTGAGATGCAGGGCATCAGCAAAACCTTCAACGGTTTGCGCGTGCTCAAGAATGTCGGCCTGAAGGTCTACCCCGGCGAAATCCACGCCTTGATGGGGGAGAACGGCGCCGGCAAATCGACCCTGATGAAAATCCTCTCCGGCGCTTACCAGGCCGATCCCGGCGGTGAAATCCGCATGGCCGGCCAGCCCGTCGCCACCTTTACCCCCGCCACCGCCAAAGCCCTCGGCATCGCCGTGATCTACCAGGAATTGAGCCTGTGCCCGAACCTGAGCGTGGCCGAGAACATCTACCTGGGCCGCGAACTGCGCCGGGGCTGGACCATCGACCGCAAGGGCATGCAAGCCGGTTGCATCGAAGTCCTGCAACGCCTGGGCGCCGAATTCACTCCAGCCACCAAGGTCAGCAGCCTGTCGATTGCCGAGCGCCAGCTGGTGGAAATCGCCCGGGCCTTGCACGCCCACGCCAGGATCCTGGTGATGGACGAACCGACCACGCCGCTGTCGTCGCGCGAGACCGACCGCCTGTTTGCGCTGATCAAGCAGCTGCGCAGCCAGGGCCTGGCGATCATCTACATCAGTCATCGCATGGCCGAGATCTATGAACTGTCGGACCGTGTCTCGGTGCTGCGCGACGGCCAATACATCGGCGAACTGAGCCGCGACGCGCTGTCGGCCGAAGTCCTCGTGAAGATGATGGTCGGCCGCGATCTGTCCGGTTTCTACAAGAAGGAACATGCCGCCTACGACCCCGGTGCGGTGGTGATGCGCGTGCGTGACATGGCCGATGGCAAGCGCGTGCGCAACTGCAGTTTCGACCTGCATGCCGGTGAAGTGCTGGGTATCGCCGGGCTGGTCGGGGCAGGGCGCACCGAGCTGGCGCGGCTGATCTTCGCCGCCGATCCGCGCACCAGCGGCACCCTGGAAGTGGTGGGCAAGACCGTGACGCAACTGCGCAACCCGGCGGATGCGATTCGTGCCGGCGTGGTGTACCTCACCGAAGACCGCAAGGCCCAGGGCCTGTTCCTGGACATGAGCGTGGCCGACAACATCAACGTCTGCGCCTGTGTGCCGGATGCCCGCGCCGGCGGCGTGCTCGACCGTGGCCATGGCTTGAAACGTGCCAATGATGCAATCAAGTCACTGTCGATTCGCGTGGCGTCGGGCAAGGTCAATGTCGGCGCGTTGTCCGGCGGCAACCAGCAGAAGGTCTTGCTGGCGCGGCTGCTGGAGGTCAAGCCGCACGTGCTGATCCTCGACGAGCCCACACGCGGCGTGGACATCGGCTCCAAGTCCGAGATCTACCGCATCATCAATCAACTGGCGCAGGCCGGCGTGGGCATCGTGGTGATCTCCAGCGAGCTGCCGGAAATCATCGGCACCTGCGACCGGGTGCTGATCATGCGCGAAGGCCAGTTGGTGGCCGAAGTCGGCGGGGCCTCCGGTCACGTCATCTCCCAGGAACGTATTATTGACCTCGCCACCGGTGGCGATCAGGTGGTTGCCCATGGCTGATTCGATGATTGCAACAACAGGCAAGGCAGAACGCGTTCGCGAGTTGATGCGCACGGTCGGCATGCTGCCGGTGCTGATCCTGCTGCTGGTGGGCTTCGCCCTGGCCAGCGAGAACTTCCTGACGATGCAGAACCTGTCGATCATCACCCAACAGGCCTCGGTCAACGTGGTGCTGGCGGCGGGCA
Organism: Pseudomonas sp. MIACH; assembly: GCF_001269925.1. GTDB lineage: Bacteria > Pseudomonadota > Gammaproteobacteria > Pseudomonadales > Pseudomonadaceae > Aquipseudomonas. The sequence continues at coordinate 297,045 of NZ_LHVO01000018.1, read as the reverse complement.
TGACCTTTGTGATCCTCACGGCGGGGATCGACCTGTCGGTAGGGGCGATCCTGGCGGCGTCGGCCGTGGTGGCGCTGCAGGCGTCGATGTCGCCGCAGTTCGGCATGTTCGGGATTGCGGCCGGTATCGGCTTCGGCCTGCTGCTGGGCCTGGTCAACGGCGGGTTGATTGCCTTTATGCGCCTGCCGCCGTTTATCGTCACCCTTGGCGCACTCACCGCCATGCGCGGCCTGGCGCGTCTGCTGGCCGATGACAAAACCGTGTTCAACCCCGACCTGCCGTTTGCCTTTATCGGCAACGACTCGATCCTTGGCGTGCCCTGGCTGGTGGTGATCGCCGTGGCGGTGGTGGCGCTGTCGTGGTTCATCCTGCGCCGCACGGTGATGGGCGTGCAGATCTATTCGGTGGGCGGCAACCCGGAAGCGGCGCGACTCTCCGGGATCAAGGTGTGGAAGGTGCTGCTGTTCGTCTACGCCATGTCCGGCGCCTTGGCCGGGCTGGGTGCGGTGATGAGCGCCTCGCGCCTGTTCGCCGCCAACGGCCTGCAACTGGGGCAATCCTACGAGCTGGATGCGATTGCCGCCGTGATCCTCGGCGGTACCAGTTTTACCGGTGGCGTCGGTACCATCGGCGGCACGCTGATCGGCGCGCTGATCATCGCGGTACTCACCAACGGCCTGGTGCTGCTGGGGGTGTCGGATATCTGGCAGTACATCATCAAGGGCATCGTGATCATCGGCGCGGTTGCGCTGGATCGCTATCGCCAGTCCGGTGCGCGGACCTGATTTCACTCCCATAACAATCACAAGAGAGACCCGCATGAACCTTAAACGCATGTTTCCCGTCATTGCCTTGGCTGCTGTGATGTCCCAGGCCGCAGAGGCCCGCGAACTCAAGGCCCTGGGTATCAGCATGGGCTCGCTCGGCAACCCCTATTTCGTGACCCTGGCCGATGGCGCCACGGCCCGGGCCAAGGAGCTGAACCCCAACGTCAAGGTCACCTCAGTGTCGGCCGACTATGACCTGAGCAAGCAGTTCTCGCAGATCGACAACTTTATCTCGTCCAAGGTCGACCTGATCCTGATCAACGCCGTCGACCCTTCGGCCATGGCCTCGGCGATCAAGAAAGCCCGCGATGCCGGCATCGTGGTGGTGGCGGTGGATGTTGACGCCAAGGGCGTGAATGCCACCGTGCAGACCGACAACGTCGAAGCCGGCAAGCTGGCCTGCCAATACCTGGTGGACAAGCTCTCCGGCAAGGGCAACGTGATTATCCAGAACGGCCCGCAAGTCACCGCCGTGACCGACCGCGTCAAAGGCTGTAAAGCCGCGTTGGCCGGCGCGCCGGACATCAAGGTGCTGTCCGATGACCAGGACGGCAAAGGCTCCCGCGAAGGCGGCCTGAACGTGATGCAGGGCTACCTCACGCGCTTCCCGAAAATCGACGGCCTGTTTGCGATCAACGACCCGCAAGCCATCGGCAGCGACCTGGCGGCCAAGCAGCTCAAGCGCAGCGGCATCATCATCACCTCCGTGGACGGCGCCCCGGATATCGAGAACGCGCTGAAGACCGACACCCAGATCCAGGCATCTGCCAGCCAGGACCCGTGGGCCATGGCGCAGACCGCGGTGAATGTCGGCAATGACCTGCTCAACGACAAGGCCCCGGCCGAAGCGGTGACCCTGCTCACGCCAAAACTGATCACCCGCGACAACGTCGGTACGTACAGCGGCTGGTCGAGTAAACATTGATAGCGTGAGAGGAACAGCGTCGTGGTGACCATGGATGACGTGGCAAGCAGGGCGGGGGTGTCGACGTCGACCGTGTCACACGTGTTGAACGGCACCCGCAAAGTCAGCCCGGCCACGGTGCTGGCGGTGCAGCAGGCGATCCAGGCGCTGGGGTATATCCCCAACACCCTGGCGCGCTCGCTGGCGCGGTCGAGTACCAACACGATTGGCGTGGCGATCTCGGCGCTGTCCAACCATTACTTCAGCGAGACGGTGCACGCGATTGAAACCGAGTGCGCCAAACACGGCTACATGATGCTGTTTGTCGACACCCACGACGACCCGGAGCAGGAGCTGCGGGTCGTCACGGCGCTGCATCATCGGCGGGTCGACGGTATTGTGCTGGCGCCGTCGAACGGTTCGATGGCCCTGGAATACATGCGCGCCAACGAGATTCCGACGGTGTTGGTGGACCGGATGATGAGCGAGCAGTTTGACCAGGTCGGGGTGGAGAATGCCCAGGCCACCCAGGCGCTGATTGAACACCTGATCGGGCACGGGCACCGCCGCATCGGTTTTATCGCCGGGCGCACGGGGTTCAGTACTACGGATGAGCGGGTAGCGGGTTACCGCGCGGCGTTGCACGCGGCGGGGTTGGCGTTTGATCCGCAGTTGCTGGTCAACGGCGGCTCCAACACTGAGCCTGCGCGCCAGGCCACGGTGCAGTTGCTGGGCCTGGCTTCGCCACCCACGGCGATCATGGCCGGCAATAACCTGATGACCCTCGGCGCGATGCACGCCTTGCGTGACGCGCAGCTTGAAGTGCCGAGACAGATGGCCCTGGTGGGCTTTGATGATTTTGACTGGGCGGATTTTTTCGTGCCGCGCCTGAGCCTGATCGCACAGCCGGTCAAGGCCCTCGGCGCCCGCGCGGTCGACCTGTTGCTGCAGCGCATGGCGTCGCCTGACGCACCGCCCCAAAGTGTGCGTCTCGCGCCGACCCTGCAGTTACGTAACTCCTGTGGCTGTCATTGATTGGAATAACACACGCATGAACAGTCCTGTTTCCCTGGGCATTGACCTGGGCACATCGGAACTCAAAGCCATCCTCATGGACGCCACGGGCGCGGTGCTGGCCCATGCCGGCGTGCGCTTGAGCGTGTCGCGCCGGCACAGCGGCTGGTCTGAACAGGCGCCGGAAGATTGGTGGCAAGCCTGCTTGCAGGCGTTGGAGCAACTGCGCAGACACGAGGCGTTTACCCGCGTGGCCTGTATCGGCCTGTCGGGGCAAATGCACGGCGCGGTGTTGCTGGGGGCGGACAACCGCGTGTTGTACCCGGCGATCCTCTGGGACGACTCCCGTGCCGTGGCCGAAGCCGAACGCCTTGGAGCGGGCTTTGCCGAGGTGACCGGCAGCCTGCCCATGGCCGGGCTGACCGCGCCGAAACTGCTGTGGTTGCAACAGCATGAACCCGAGGTGTTCCAGGCGATTGATTGCGTGCTGTCGCCCAAGGATTACCTGCGCTTGCGTTTGAGTGGCGAGCGCATCAGCGAGATGTCCGACGCAGCGGGTACGTTGTGGCTGGATGTGGCGCGGCGGCAATGGTTTACCCCCATGGTTCGCGCTACAGGCCTTACGCCTGAGCAATTGCCCAGGCTGGTGGAAGGTGGTGCGGCGAGCGCTTTGTTGACGGCCACGGGACTGGGCTTATCAGCTGACGTGGTGATTGCCGGCGGTGGTGGGGACAACCCTGTGGCAGCCGTCGGCATCGGCGCGGTCAACGCCGGTGATGGGTTCATCACCCTGGGGACCAGCGCTGCCATCGTCGCCATCACCGACCATGCGGCGGGCAATCCGGCCAGTGCAGTGCACAGCTTCTGCCACGCGCTGCCCAACCGCTGGTACACCATGGGCGCCATGCTCGCCGGCGCCAGTTGTTTGCGCTGGGTCACACGGCTGACGGGCATGGCCGATGAACAGACGCTGCTGGAGCAGGTGCAGGCGCAGTTGCCGATTGAGCAGCACGTGCCTTTGGGGACGCCGCTGTTCCTGCCGTACCTGGCCGGCGAACGCACCCCCCACAATGATCCTTTGCTGCGCGGCGGCTTCATGAACCTGGGCCACGACTGCACACCGGCGATGCTTGGTTATGCAGTGATGGAAGGGGTGGGTTTCGGCTTGCTGGATGCATGGTGTGCGGTGCAGACGACCGGCGCTGACGTGACCGCTTTTGCCCTGGTGGGCGGCGGCGCGCGCAGTGAGTACTGGGCGCAGTTGCTGGCGAATATCCTGCAGCGGGAAATCTTCACCTTGCAGGGTAGTGAATTGAGCGCGTGTATTGGCGCAGCGAAGTTAGGGTTTGTAGCGCTGGGGCAGGGGGCGCAGTTGCTGGCGGCGGGGATGCCGGTCAAGGCGCGGTATGAACCTGACCTGACGCAGCAGCCGGTGTTGGCGGCGCGTTATCGCAAGTTTCAAGGTTTACTGAGCGCCGCAAAGGCCCTTCACGACTAGCTTCCTGTGGCAAGAGGGGCTGTTGTGATGAGCAGGCTCGTTGTGGCGAACGGGCTTCCTGTGGCGAGCGGGCTTGCCCCGCGTTGGGCTGCGAAGCAGCCCCAATAAAGGCACCGCGTTTATCCAGGCACAATGAGTGGTCAGGTTTAGGGGCCGCTTCGCGCCCCAACGCGGGGCAAGCCCGCTCGCCACAGGAAGCCCACTTGTCACAACAGGCCCGCTCGCCCCAATGGGTCATAACCAGACAGCATCCCACAGTGGGTAATCGCCAATTCGCTCCACCAACCCTGCTCGCAGGGGGTTGGCGACGATATAGCGCGCCATTTTCCGAATATCGTCTTCAGCCCGCACCGCCCGGTCGTGGTAGCCACGCTGCCAGAATTTCTCCCGACTGCCACGGGCGTTGTTGATGCTCAAGGTGCTGCGCGACTTGGTCTGGCGCATCACATCAGGCAACGTCGTGCCATTGAGGTCGAGCAACCAATGAAAGTGGTCCGGCATGATCACCCACGCCAGCGAGTTGACCTGCCCTGAGTCATGAACCCTCTTGAATTCCGCGACTAATAACCGGCCCAGGCGAAAGTCGCGAAACAATGGATGGCGTTGATGCACGACAGCGGTGACCAGGTAGGCTCGACCGGTTTCTGAATAGCGACCACGACGTAACAGGTGAGAGTTTGGCTGGCGAGGCAATCCGTTGCTCCTTTCCATGGATAAGAAGCATTGACGCTAGCAGCGGAGGCGGAATAGCCGCGTTGAGTTGCGTATCCTTTTATTGCACAGCTAATTGTGGCGAGCGGGCTTGCCCCGCGTTGGGCTGCGGAGCAGCCCCAATAAAGGCACCGCGTTTATCCAGGCATAGTGAGTGCTCAGGTTTAGGGGCCGCTCCGCAGCCCAACGCGGGGCAAGCCCGCTCGCCACAGGAATCGGTGTGTTACGGGTCAGTCGTTGGTCAGCGGCGGTAAACGTCGCTTTACTGGGGTTTTCTTGACGATGGCGGTGTTGGTTTCGGCATAGGCGTTGATCCGATCCAGCAGGCTGTCGAGATGGTCCATGGTGCGCACGTGCAGGCGCGCGATGAAGCAGTCTTCGCCGGTGACCTTGTCGCATTCGGTGAACTCGGGGATCGCCTGGATCTGGCGCTCCACTTCCTGCAATTTGCCGGGCAGGGGGCGGATGCGCACGATGGCTTGCAGCAGGTAGCCGAAGTGCTTGGGGTCGATGTCGACGGTGTAGTGGGTCAGCACGCCGCGTTCTTCCAGGCGGCGCAGGCGTTCGCCGACGCTGGGCGAGGACAGCCCGGTGATGCCCGCCAGGGCCTTGAGGGATAATCGCGAGTCATCCATCAAGGCGGCGATGAGTTGCTGGTCGATGGTGTCGATCATGGTGTTCGCCTAATAAGAAAAGGTAATTTCGGGGTTTTGCCTTTTTTAGTCGCTGGAGCCGCTCACAAGCAGATTGCCATAATTGAGCCTCACTTGAGGAGCATCAATCATGGATTCATCCATCCGTCGCGGTTCGTGGGAAATGATCACCGCCATGCTGATTTCGGGCACCATCGGCTGGTTCGTGCTGGTGTCCGGTGTGTCGGTGATCGAAGTGGTGTTCTGGCGCTGCGTGATCGGTGGGCTGACCCTGTTGCTGGTGTGCGCGCTGCTGGGTTACCTGCGGCTGGACCTGCTCAATAAGGCCAAGCTCGGCCTGGCGATGCTCAGTGGCGTGGCGATTGTCGGCAATTGGTTGCTGCTGTTCGAATCCTATTCCCGTGCATCGATCGCCATCAGTACGGCGGTGTACAACGTGCAGCCGTTCATGTTGGTGATGCTGGCGGCGCTGTTCCTCGGGGAAAAGATCACCGTGCAGAAACTGGCGTGGCTGAGCGTGGCGTTCCTGGGAATGCTGGCGATTGTCACGGCCCATGGCGATCAGCCAACCGGCGACGATTACCTTGCAGGCATTGCCTTGGCGCTGGGCGCGGCATTGCTGTATGCGATTGCCGCACTGATCATCAAGCGTTTGAAGGACGTACCGCCGCATTTGATGGCGTTGATCCAGGTGACGACGGGCGCGCTGCTATTGGCGCCGCTGGTGCCCTGGCATAGCTTGCCGGTCATCACCAACGCCTGGGCGGCACTGGCGACGCTCGGCGTGGTGCACACCGGTTTGATGTATGTGTTGCTGTATGGCGCGATCCAGAAACTGCCCACCGCCATCACCGGCGCACTGTCGTTTATCTACCCGATTGCGGCGATCTTCGTCGATTGGATCGCCTTCGGGCATCGCCTGGGCTGGCTGCAATGGCTGGGGGTGGCGGCAATTCTGCTGGCAGCGGCGGGGTTGCAGCGGGGCTGGTGGTGGCCCCGCTCCCATAGGGTCAGTGCGTGCCCTGATAGATGAGATTTTCCGGGTTGAAATGCTCCACGGCACTGCCCGGTTGCGGCAGCCCCAGGATATGCCCCTTGATCTTGCCCACCACGTGCATCTCGCAGGGTTTGCAGTCGAACTTCAGGGTCAGCACTTCGTCGCCATGAATCAACTGCATCGGCGCGACCTTGGTCTTCACACCCGTAACACCCTTGGCCTGTTTAGGGCAGAGGTTGAACGAGAAACGCAGGCAGTGCTTGGTGATCATCACCGGCACTTCGCCGGTTTCTTCGTGGGCTTCGAAGGCCGCGTCGATCAGCTTCACGCCGTGACGGTGATAGAAGTCGCGGGCTTTCTGATTGTAGACGTTGGCCAGGAACGACAGGTGCGCTTCCGGGTACACCGGCGGCGGCGTGGTTTCGGATTTGCGCCCGCCACGCGGGTGTGCGGCAACACGGGCGGCGGTCAGCGCTTCGATCACTTCGCGGCGCAATGCCTTGAGTTGCGAGTTGGGAATGAAAAACGCCTGCGGCGCATCCAGTTCGATACGGGTGGCGTGATACTCGGTGGTACCGAGTTGGCCAAGCAGGTCGCGCAGGGTGTCCAGCGCCTGTTCCGGCTTGTTGGCCACGCCGAACGGGCCGGGCAGGGTGACGCTGGCGCAGATGCCTTCTTCGCTGGTGGCGGTGACTTCCAGCTGTTCTTCGCGCAAACGTGCGACCCATGACAGGCCGATACGGCGTTCGGCCGAGGTCTTGAGCAATGCCTGCTGCCAGTTGTGGTCCAGGTTGCGGTTCAGCGGGTGGTTGGGGCGCAACTGATGCAGGCCGGCCGGCATTTCATTCGGCTCGACGCGGTAGCGGTAGCGCTTCTCACCGTCTTCCTCGAACTCGCCCTTGGGCTCGGCGATGTTGGCGCGGAAACCCACCACTTCGCGCTTGACCAGCACATTGAGGCCGTCGCCGTTTGACAGCGGCTCATGAGTGATCACTTGCAGGTCACGCTTGCCGGCTTTTTCCACCACACCCACCGGCAGGCCGGTGAAGGTCGGGGTGTCGAAGGCGCCGATGTCGATCTTGCGGTCGCTGACAAAGTAGTCGGTGCTGCCACGGTGGAAGGTTTTTTCCGGGTCGGGCAGGAAGAAATGCGCGGTACGGCCGCTGGACGCGCGGGAGAGGTCCGGACGGTCTTCGAGGATTTCGTCGAGGCGCTGGCGGTAATAGGCGGTGATGTTCTTCACATAGCCCATGTCCTTGTAGCGGCCTTCGATCTTGAACGAACGCACGCCGGCTTCGACCAGGGCGCGCAGGTTGGCGCTCTGGTTGTTGTCTTTCATCGACAGCAGGTGCTTTTCAAAGGCCACGACGCGGCCCTGGTCATCTTTCAAGGTGTACGGCAGGCGGCAGGCCTGGGAGCAGTCGCCACGGTTGGCGCTGCGGCCATTTTGCGCGTGGGAGATGTTGCACTGCCCGGAGAACGCCACGCACAGGGCGCCGTGGATAAAGAACTCGATGGCGGCATCGGTCTCGTCGGCGATGGCACGGATTTCCTGCAGGTTCAGCTCACGGGCCAGGACCAACTGCGAGAAACCGGCCTGGTCGAGGAACTTGGCGCGGCCCAGGGTGCGAATATCGGTCTGGGTGCTGGCGTGCAGCTCGATGGGCGGAATATCCAGCTCCATCACGCCCAGGTCTTGCACGATCAACGCATCGACACCGGCGTCGTAGAGCTGATGGATCAGCTTGCGTGCGGCTTCGAGTTCGTTGTCATGCAAGATGGTGTTGATGGTCGTGAACACGCGGGCGTGGTAACGACGGGCGAATTCCACCAGTTGAGCGATATCGCTCACTTCGTTGCACGCGTTATGGCGCGCGCCGAAGCTGGGGCCGCCGATGTAGATGGCGTCGGCGCCATGCAGGATGGCCTCGCGCGCGATGGCGACATCGCGGGCAGGGCTGAGCAATTCCAGGTGATGCTTGGGCAAGGACATAGTTTTTTTAGTCAGGCTTGTCACGGTTGAGGCGGGCATTGTAGCCGTGAATTGCCTGACCGGCATCAACTCGGGCCTTGGCGGCCATCGCCGTGACTTCCACACGCATGCCGTCTACCGCCAGTGCAGCCACGCCAACCGCCGCGCGCACGGGCCAGGGCTTGGCGAAGAAGCGTTTGTAGACCTCGTTGAACGCTGCGCGGTCGGCCATATCGGTCAGATAAATGGTCAGGTGCATGACCCGGTCCATGCTGCTGCCGGCTTTTTCCAACGCCACTTTCAAGGCTTGCAGGGTGCATTCGCTTTGCAGCGTGATATCGCCCAGCTCCAGGCTGCCGTCGGCGCGAGTGGGGATCTGGGTGGAGACGAGGATGCCGTTGAAACCGATAACGTCGGAGGAAATCGACTCGGCATCCGGGTCGGGGGTGTAGGACAGGTCGTGGTTGGCCATGGGCGCCTCGTGCTGGCAGTGACAGAAAGGCACCCATGGTCCCCGAAAATACCCTCAGGGGCAAACCGCTGGCTTATACCCAGCGGCGGAACAGCACGCTGGCATTCACGCCACCAAACCCGAAGCCGTTGGACAGCGCATATTCCATCGGCATGGGCCGCGCATCACCGCGCACCATGTCCAACCCTTCGGCCAGGTCATCCGGGTTTTCCAGGTTGAGCGTCACCGGTGCGACCTGATCGCGCAGGGCAAGCACGGTGAAGATGGCTTCGATGCCGCCCGCAGCGCCGAGCAAGTGCCCAGTGGCGGACTTGGTCGAGCTGATCGCCAGGCGACCACCGGGCCCGAATACGGTCCTGATGGCCGCCAATTCGCCTTTGTCGCCCACCGGCGTCGAGGTGGCGTGCGCATTCAGGTACTGCACCGCGGACGCCTCGATGCCCGCCTGGCGCAAGGCCTGCGTCATCGCCCGGCGCGCGCCGTCACCGTCTTCCGGGCCAGCCGTCATGTGGTAGGCATCGGCACTGGTGCCGTAGCCCACCAGTTCTGCGATCGGCTGGGCACCGCGTGCTAGGGCGTGTTCCAGTTCCTCGATCACCAGGATGCCGGCGCCTTCGCCCATGACAAAACCGTCACGCGCCTGATCGAATGGGCGCGAGGCGCGCTCGGGTGCGTCGTTAAAGTCGCTGGACAAAGCCCGCGCCGCCGCAAAGCCGGCCAGGCTGACCCGGTGGATCGCCGCTTCGGCTCCCCCGCACACCGCCACATCCACTTCGCCTGCACGGATCATCCGCGCGGCGTCGCCAATGGCCTGCACACCCGCCGCACAGGCCGTGACCGGTGCCCCCAACGGGCCTTTCAAGCCATAGTTGATCGATACATGCCCGGCGGCCATATTGCTCAGGAACGATGGAATGGTGAACGGCGACAAGCGTCGTGGCCCTTTGCTGTCGGTGGTGCGTACCGCCTCAGCGATGGCCGGAAAGCCGCCGACGCCCGAGGCGATGATGGTTGCGGTGCGTTCCTGTTCTTGCAAGGTCTTTGGTGCCCAGCCGGCCTGCTTCAAGGCTTCATCGGCCGCCGCCAGTGCGAACAGGATAAAACGGTCCATCTTGCGCTGTTCTTTGGCCGCCAACAGGCGATCAGGATCGAACCCGGCTTCAGGATCCTGCAGCGCGCTCTGGACTTGGCCGCCGATGCTGATGGCCAGGTCACCGATGAGCTCTTCAGGCAGGCGACGAATGCCCGACTGCCCGTTCAACAGGCGTTTCCAGGTTGACTCAACGTCAGCACCCAGTGGCGTCAGCGCACCCATGCCTGTCACAACGATACGTTTACTCATGATCAATCGACTCCGGTTGCGTTGAGGGTTCAGACCCTATGGACGTCACTATCATGATGAAAGTAACATGGCGTCACACAATTTTGCACCGCCTCAAAGGAGCCCTATGCAGCGCAAGTCCCTGACCCGCGACGAATGCCCCATCGCCCGTAGCCTCGAACGGGTAGGGGAATGGTGGAGCATCTTGATCATGCGCGACGCGTTGCAGGGGCTGCGCCGCTTCGATGAGTTTTCGCGCAGCTTGGGCATTGCGCCGAACATGCTCACGCGCCGCCTGACGGCGTTGGTGGAGGCGGGAATGTTGGAGCGCAGGGCCTACAGCGAGCGACCGCCGCGCTATGAATATGTGCCGACCGCCAAGGGCGAGGATTTCCGCATGGTGCTGATGTCGCTGGTGGCTTGGGGCAACCGGCATTACGCCGAAGAGGGTACCAGTGTCGAGCTGGTCGAGCGGGACACGGGGCGACCGGTGCAGCCGATGTTGGCGAGTGCCGAGGGCCAGATCGTACCGTTGGATCACTGTGTGTTGCAGGCGGGCCCGGCCGCCAGCAGCGGTATGCGTGAGCGATTGGCTTCACTCGCTGCCAAGCCTTGAATCATGCGGGGCTGCACAAGAATTTGACGTCAGAAAATAATCATTTTTACGACGTAAAGTCGCGTATTTCACGGCCGATAGCCAATCAGAGAAGGTTTTTTCCGCAGCGCTGAGGGCAGGTCATGTTCAATAAAACACTCAAGACAGAACTGGCGACCAGGATGGCCGAAGTCACCGAGTACAAAGGACTGATCAACGCCCTGGAACGCTCCATGGCAATCGTCGAATTTGACCTCAACGGCAAGGTGCTGCGTGCCAACGACAACTTCCTGAAAACCTTGGGTTACAGCCGCGACCAATTGGCGAGCAAATCCCACCGGGACTTTTGCTTGCCGGCGCTGACCAACAGCCCGGCCTACAGCCAGTTCTGGGGTGAACTCAAGGCGGGCAAGTTCGTCTCTGGCACCTTCAAACGAGTGGATGCCCACGGCAAGACCATCTGGCTGGAGGCCAGCTACAACCCGGTGCTGGATGAGCGTGGCCAGGTGCTGAAAGTGGTCAAGTACGCGCTGGACGTCACCGCTAAAGTCGAACAGGAAGCGGCGACCCGCAGCAAGCTCGTGGCATTGGACCGGGCAATGGCGGTGATCGAGTTCGACTTGAGCGGGCAGGTACTGGACGCCAACGAGAACTTTCTGCACCTGATGGGATACTCGCTGGCCGAAATCAAAGGCAAGCACCACCGTCTGTTTTGCGAGCCGAGCTTGATCAACAGCAACGAGTACGCCGATTTCTGGCGACGCTTGAACAACGGTGAATTCTTCACCGGGCAATTCAAGCGTCTTGGCAAACATGGCCGGATCGCGTGGCTGGAGGCCAGTTACAACCCGGTCTACGACGGCGACGGCAAGCTGATCAAGATCGTCAAGTTCGCCAGCGACATTACCGAGCGCGTGGAGAAATTCGAGGAAGACTCTCGCGGCGCCTCCCGGGCTTACCACATCTCATCCGAGACCGAGCGGTTCGCCGAGCACGGTACCCAGGTCATCCAGGAGACCGCCAGTGAAATGCGCCGCATCGCCGACAACATCGGAGCCTCGGCACGATTGGTCGGCCAACTGGGCGATCGCTCGGAGCAAATTACCGCCATCGTCAATACCATCCGCGGCATTGCCGACCAGACCAACCTGTTGGCGCTCAACGCTGCCATCGAAGCTGCCCGCGCGGGTGACCAGGGCCGTGGTTTTGCGGTGGTCGCCGATGAGGTCAGGCAACTGGCCGGGCGTACCAGCCGTTCCACCGCGGAAATCGCTGAGATGATCGGCATGATCCTCTCCGAGACCCGCGATGCGGTGACGAGCATGAACGCCACCCAGGAAGGTGCGCAACGCGGGGTGAACCTGGCGGACCAGGCAGGTTCGGTGATCCTGCAGATCCGCACCAGCACCAGTGACGCGGTGCAGGCCGTGAGTATGTTCGCGTCCAAACTGGATGAGTCGGAGGTTATTCCCAAGACTGCCGTCGGCTGGGTGGGATAATTCCCGCGTACCGACAGGCTTACCTGCACGGGCAGGGCTCAGACCAGGCCCAGTGCTACTTTCTCCTCGAAGTCAGCTTTTAGCTCGGTCTGCCACGCCAGCAGTCGAGCTGGATCGCAGATCACCTCAAACAATGCCTGATGCACGGCATGATTGGGTTCTGCCGCGCAAAGACGCTTGGCCATATCCAACACTTCCCGATCAAGTTCCTGGGTTGTCAGGGCGGCCTTTTTATCCACCTGCCAGCGCTCCAGCCAGCGCTGGACCCGACGGTATTCGGCGCGCACTTCTTTGCTCCAGCGTTCGCTCAGATTGAACACGCCATTCAGGTTGACAACCCTTGGTGCATCAATCGGGTCGATGCTTTCCAGTTCAACCTTAAGGTCGACCGGCAGCAGCTTCAGCGCAAACTTTCCCGCCGGTGGCCGTTTGTAGGGATGGAACCACTCTTGAAACGAGCCATCTGTGTGGACCTTGTCCGTTCCTTTATTCGGGGCTTCGTTGCAGTCGTCGCACATCGGGATGAGGTTGTCTTTGCACACTGACAACATCGGGAATTGCGCTTTGGCTACCCAGTGATCCACATGCGCCTTGCCCAGTTCAGCCCCACACACCACGCACGCCTCGCGAGCATCGGGATGGTCGTCGACTTTGTGAATCTGCTGAAAGTCCTGCTTGAAGAACTTGTAGGTAACCTGGCTGGGCTTGTCGTCAGTGGCATTGCCCGCGACACCATAGGGCAATCCCTCGCGCAACCCTGGCGAGTAGAACGCTTCCATCAGTATTTGCAGCGCGTCCCAGTCGGCATCGGTCTGGAATGGTTTTTTGATCGGGAGCACATGGGTGTTGGGCGTCAATGAAAAATAGCCCGACACATCGCTGGTTTTCATCACCCACTGTTTCAGGTTGTTTTTGTCGCTGACGCTGAGATCGGCCAATCGAATGGCGTGCGTCAACAGCGGTGTTTTACCCACCTTTCGCCCCAGAAAGTGCCAGAGCCATTTACCCTCGATCGGCGTGTCCAGTGCCTTGATGAGTTCTGCTTCAGTGAGTCGGCCGCTATGGACCGTGGGTTCACACAACCACAAGGCAAAGGTGTGCATCATTTTCTGGCAGGCTGCCAACGCCGGTGCCCACTTGCTGTATTGAATCGGCTTAAGCATCCGATTTGCCCTCGTAATGTTGCTTGAGCAACTCAAGGACACCGTTGCGCATCGCACCGTCTTTCAAGCTTGGCAGCAGTTGCTTCAATGCCCTGACCTCGTCATCTTCCTTCCAGCGGTTCAACAGCACCCGCAGTTCCGAACGGTGGAAACCCGTGCCCAGGTGCGCAATCAAGGTTTCGACGCGGGCAATGTCCTCAGCCAGCGGTACTTGGATACCTTTCACCTCGTCCAGGAATTTCTCGATGCGAGCCTTCGCCCGTGAACCGATGCTGTCCTTGGCCTTGAACACCGACATCAACAGCGCCCCAGGCTCGGTGCCGAAGGTGCGTGTTTTTAATGTGCCGGCGCGGGAGTGACCGGTGCTGTCTTTGGCGATGAAGATGACTTCCTCGTCAAACACGTCGGACAACACAATTGACGAATGGCTGGCCACCAGCACGGCGCTGTTGTCCCTGCCCATGGCGTGCTCGATGATGCTGACAATTTCGCGCTTCCAGCTGTCATTGAAATGGGTCTCGGGTTCGTCCAACAGCAACAGCGCATCAGGCTCGCCGGCCAGCAGATAAAACAGCGCCCAGCGCCGCAGGACCATCTGTTCGCCGTCCGACATTTCGCTGTAGGCCATGATGCCTTGGTCGTGGAGGGCGTCTTCGCGACTGGTTTTGCCATCGCGACGAATGCACATCTCAAGATCGCCAACCAAGCCCAGGGCCATCCAGCGGATCAACTCATGGAAGCGACTGAATGGACTTTGGCTGGCTTCCCCAAGCATCAGCGCCAGTACGTCGCCCTGATGTTGAATGTCCTGGTTGTGAAAGCGTGCGTCGAAACAGGACGTTCGCGTAGCAGGCACATCTCCTTCGATATCGAAATAAACCCTGCGCAAGGAGCGATTCGGATGGGGGATTGCAATCACATCACCGGCCATCAGCAGCAGGTCATGGATTTTTTTCTGGAACGCGGGCGGCGCGTCCTTCACTTTATCCAAGTCAATCAGCAGGCCCACACTGACCAATTGATGCCAGCCTGCTGTTTGCAGCAGCGCGACCAACCGAGGCTCTCCCTGGCCGCTGCGGGTAACCAGGCTATCGTGCAGCGCCACCGCCAGCAGGGCTGCATCAGGACGATTGTCGCTCAGCAGGAATGGCCGACTGAGCAGGTCACTGGCATCCCGGTTGGTATACGCCAAGGGGCTGGTTGGCGGGCTCGGCAACTCGTTGAGCCGAACGCTGCTCTCATCGTAATGAGTCCAGCCGGCCGGGCGCTCCAGGCCCTGGCCGTACAGTTCGTGATCGTTGACATCGGGGAGTGCGTCGGCGCTGAGAGGGGGTTGCCAGATGGCTTGCCAAGGCCTCCACGACCCGGAGGTGTAGGCGAGGACCTTGGGCAGCAGATCTTTCACGCCCTGGGGAAAGCTTCCCCTTGGTACCCGCGTGACGAATCCAAGTGACTCATGCCCACCCGTGCGCAACACGTCAAGGGACTCTGAAAAGACCGCTTCGGCGCAATACTTGGGAAAAGGGTTTTTCGTGCGCTGCCAGATGGCGGCTTCGCTTTGTTTGCCAGGGTTGTCGAAGACAACTTCGCAGAACTGTTCATTGGCCCCCAACTCATAGATCAGCGTAAACGGAAAACCGGGCAGTTGCCCGTCCGCCATCGCCAGGAAAATCGCGGAAATCGCCCTGAGCAGGTGGCTCTTGCCACTGCCGTTAAGCCCGGCGATGAAATGGATCCCGCAACGGTTGGCTTCATCACCCAGCACCGGCCAGGGCGCCTTGTTCGAGAAGCAGATCTGTACGTTGGACAGGGGAGGGTAACGATCGATACTCAGATAGCGCAGGCGCATTTATAACCCCAGCTCGGCTTCGAGAATGCTTGCTCTCAATGCTTTGGCATCCCGCGATGCCAGGCCGTCCTTACTGCGCCAATCCTTGCTCTGCCGATAGGCGCGAAACGCCGCCAGATAAGGTGCTGCATTCCCCTTGGCGCGGGGCGGCAGGCTGATGTGCTGGATCAAGCCCAGCGCGCATAGTTGTTCCAGGGTTCGGCGAACCTGGCTAGGACTGACGTACTGATGCAAAGGGTTCAGGGCTTGCGAGGTGCAGAAGGCTTCGAAGCTTTCAGGATCGTCGACGATCAGCGCCTGGCTGCGCCCACGCAGCCCGCGCCATACCAGGCGTTGGAGCAAGGACAGTTGTTCAGTCGCCGTGGTGCGGTAGGCGCGTCTGAACGCGCTGGATAGGACCGTTGCGGCCTCGATGTCATCGTCTGGTAGTGATGGCGCGACATATGCCGGTGAAGGCGCGCGCCAACGGGTGGACAGCTTGCCGTCGAACGCGTCGCGCGCGAGTGCATGATAGAGAACGCGGGACTTTTCCAGGGCGTCCTCGATCCTCTTCACGGGCACGGCGTCAAGTATGCCAACGATGCGGCGCTGCTCGGCCAAGCGGGGCAGTGCGACCTTCATGCGTCCCAGCTGGTACATGTCGTCGAGGCGCCGCTCGGGCGTCACGGCCAGGTCGAACCAAGCAGATCTGAACAACGAGACGAGGTAGTCAGCGCTGACCCCTTTCCTTGGGCGCAACACGGTCAATGTGCGCGCGGCGAATGTCGGTACATCCCCCTTGGGCACTACGCCCACGTGGCCATAGGTAACCCGGTCGGGATGGGCGCCGAGCAGCAGGTCGCCGCTGCGAACTTCACGGCCAGGGTTGGGCATGTCGTGAAAGCGCACCAATGTCGGCCGCAGGTGAGGGGCCATAAGATCACGCTGGCTAAAGAACGCCACCTCGGCATCGGCGGCGTACTCTGTCTCGGTTTCGTCATAGTCAGGGTTGACCCGAACGATGTCGGCCAACGTCAGCAAGGCCCAGCCGGGCCCTGGTGGCCCTAACATCAGCCGCGACGCCAGTTCACGCTTGAGGTGACGGACCCTGTCTACGGCGTCCCGATAGGGGCGCACACCGGCCTGCTCCAGCACGTCGACGATATAGCGCTGCTCGTCCATCGATGGCAGCGCGATATGCAGGTTGCGAAAAAAACCATGGGGCAAGGTTGGCTGGCTGAGCGTTGAGGTGTTACTGCGCGCGGCTTGCTGGCGCAGCCAGGGCTGCTGGAATACATGCCATAGGTAACGGGCAGATACGTTGGGGCCGGGGCGCAGAACGCTCATCTGAGGCCCGAAACCCACGCCGTGTTGCAGTTCGCCGACCACCGCCGATACCCAGCGTCCTGACGTGACGCCGGCGAACAGCATATCGCCCTGGCGAAACATGGCCGTGCCTTCAGGTACGTCTGCCAGCAAGCGCTGGCTGCTGTTCAGGATTTCGCCGGTTTCATCGTCAATTCCCGCGTAGTCGACATAGTCGACGGACAATTCATCGGCAGGCAGGCTGTACCTCGGATTGAGCTTGCACAGATGCAACAACGGCACTTCCCGCCAAGGGGAAACGCCACTCATCGGCCCGCCTCCAGCAGTGAGCGCAGGCCGTCCAATCGGCCGAGAATGTCTTGCTCGATCGCGCGCAGCTCATCAATCAGCGCCAACGTGCTGGCGCCCTGGGGAACCCTCGGCGCTTCAGGCCAGCGGTAATCATTGAGGTCCAGGCTCCATTGGTTGGCCTCGATACAGTGGGGGGCGAGGAAACCTTCCTGCAGCACGCCGTCGACATACAGCCGGTGTGCCATCTCAGCGGTATATTCCGGGCGTACGCGCTGGGCTTCGTCATGGGAGCCCTTGATCTGGCCGTTAAGGTCTTGCCAATCGGGTTTCGACAGCCACTCGCGAACAGGCACTCGCCATTGCTTGGTGGCGTGCGCCCGGTTTGGGAAAAACTGCATGAACCGAGGGCCCGGAACACTGCCCTCCAGGTCGTTGGTAGACAGCACAACGAGGTCGTTCACAACGTAGTCGTGGCCGGGCTGTTTAGTGTTATCCAGCGGCTGATAATACACATCGCTTTTCAGCCGCTTATTTCGCTGCCGAAAGTGCACCATGGCGTCGTACAGATCGTTTTTTTCCTCTCCTGCGTCGTAGAACCATACGCTGCTGGTCAGGGGCTCGATGCGGGTGTCGGGGTCTGACGCGTTTTCCGAATCCTGGGCTTTTTGGAAGACCAGCAAGGCGACAGGGGTAGAGACCTGCGGCAGTGTTCCGGGCGGCAGCAAAATCACGCCCTCGATGACATGCCGCACGAGCAATTCGTGACGCAATCTGCGCTGCGCCGGCGTAGTTCCATGGAGCACGCCCTGGGGCACTACCAACGCTGCACGGCCCTTGACTTTCAGCAAGTCGAGGGCGCGCCAGATGAACAGCAGCTCAAGCCTGCGGGTGAGTTTATTTTTTTCACCGAATGCGGCAGGCGGCAGATAACCCGCCTGGGCTGGCAGTGCATCATCGCCGACGTTGCCCAGTGGCAGGTCACACAGGACGTAGTCGTAATGACCGCTTCCCAACAACCCCTTGACGGCCAGGCCGTCGAGCATCCTGGAAACACTGTTACCGGTGTGCAACTGCGCAGGGCCGAGGTTGTGCAAGAACAGGCTCATCCAGCCGATGCGTGCCAGCGAGTTGTCGGTGTCTATCCCCACTGGGAGTCTGTGCGAAGCGGTGTCGCGGTTGTTCATATAGAGTTCGGCGTCGACCAATAACCGCGCCGTACCCACGGCGGGGTCGATCAACCGGGCTCCGGGCCTGGGGTCGAGCAACGACACCATAAATCGCGACAGCCGCGGTGGCGTGCTGTTGAGCGAGTTTCCGCCGACGGCGGCGAGGCTGAGCAGATCATCGAATACCTTGCCGGCCGAGCGTGCCGCGAGCGGTCTTTTTTCGACGAAGTTGAACAACCGGTCGACGGCCTTCAATAGCGAAACCAGGGCTTCGGGCTTGGTGGCTTCCAGCTGGAAGTAGGCGTCGCTGAACAGACCATTCAAATCCAGGCGTTTCTTCTCGGCCCCGTCTTGAAAAACATCGAAATGGCGTAGACGCGGAAAGGCGATGCCCGAGAGGTAGGGGGCGGGGTCCCCGTTCTTCAGTAGCGCCGTCCACGACCGGTCAAGACGCCGATGCTCCAGATACTTGAGCAGAATCAGGCAGGCAATTTGCTCGACGGCGACCTGAGGCGAAGACGCGAGGCCGGAGGCCACGAGGATATTCCACAGCGCAACGGCTTGATTAGGGGCGTGTTCAGTCGACATCGGAGTCCTTTTCGATAGGTGTGGCGATCCAGGCGCCAAGCATAGAGGCAAATAGCCAGAATTGGCAGTCATCGCGCGGCGAACTGACGGTGCGAGTGGCTGAAAGGCAGGCCCGGCAACGTGCGGGTGGTGGGGCGGTGAATCGAAGGAGGAGGGGGATTGCCCCCCTCGTTCCTCCTCGGTATTACTCTTTTACATCCATGAACTCTTCAGCCCACGCCACGTAACTCTCCGGCAACGTGTAGGTGTGCGTCAGCTCCGTAGCGCTGAGGTTCGACGTGCTGTGGGTCAACTGGCGCTGGGCTCGCAGGCTGTCGTAGGTGGCCTTGATCGCCGCAAAATACGCGCCGTGGCCGGCCACCACCACACGCACGCCGAGGCTGGCCAGGCGTTGCGCGTCATTGAGCTTGGGGTTGCCGTAGGTCACCAGCATCAGTGGCACCGTGAGGTTTTCGGCGATCTTTTCCAGGTGTTCGAAGTCGCTGACACCGACCATGCAAATCCCATCGGCACCGGCCTTTTGATAGGCCAGGGTGCGCTCGATCACCGCTTCGGTCGGCAACACCCCGGCGTTGGTGCGGGCGATGATCGACAGCTCGGGGTCGACACGTGCTTCCAGGGCAGCCCGGACTTTGCCGATGCCTTCCTCGATGGAGATCAGGTCAGTGGATTTGCGCCCGAATTGCGCCGGCAGCAGCGTGTCTTCGATGGTGAGCGCGGCGACACCGGCACGTTCGAGCTCTTCGACCGTGCGCATCACGTTCAGGGCGTTGCCGTAGCCGTGATCGGCGTCTGCAATGAACGGCAACTGAGCGACGCGGCCAATCCTGGTTGCCTGTTCGACGAACTCACTCAGCGTGATCAATGCGAAATCGGGCGCCGCCAGGACCTGCAACGAGGCGACAGAGCCCCCCAGGATGCCAACTTCGAAACCCAGGTCGGCGGCGATGCGCGCGGACATCGGGTCAAAGACAGAAGCGGTTTCAACGCACGCGGGCGTTGCAAGCAGTTCACGGAAATTACGACGCAGGGCTGAGTGGGACTTTTTTGGCATGGTCTTTCCTGGTACTGGCCATCGTCGACATTCGATCAAAGCCTATGGGTAGACGTGCGAGATTACCATGTAGGAAAACGTAGGATTATGACTTTTTAGAATGGGGGTGGCTGGGAATAGCTGGTTTTAAGTGATTGAATTGAGGATGACCTTTTTCATTTACGTCCAATAATTACTCTTTTTAGTTACGTTATCGAGACATGAAGGGGGCCATGCGCCAGGCCCTACTTAGGGTGATTCGCCAGCGATTTTGTTATCGAACTTCAATGGGTATAAACGGGAGGAAACATGAATACCGCACCAGTGAGTGCAACTGTCTATATATGGTATCCCAGTGGTGTAAATTTTGGCCACGCGTCCATGTACATCGGCGATCCCAAGACCGGCAGAAATGTTGAATACGCCTGCTATAAATTCAGCATTCATGGGCGTACATCGGTGTACAACTCCAGCTACATCAGTTGGTGGCCGTCTTTTCGCCCAGGACTGTTTGACAAGTCCGAGCATCAAGCGAAGTTTTTTCTAAAAGAGGATGTGGTGGCAGAACGCGCTAGACCGCATGTCGTTTATACCCTTCATGGACTCAATGAACAGGGAATGCGCACAGCCTGGTTGAGCATTCGCGATAAGCCGCATGCGCATTATCAAACGCTGCGCAAAAGTTGCGCGACAGTTGTGTTAAGTGTTCTGAAAGCCGGCGGTGCGCTGGAAAAACTGCCCTTGGCCAAGCGCATATGGTTTTCGCATAACATGTTTCTGACACCCATCAATATAGCCCAGGTCTGCAACGAACTGCGCGATGCCGGATTCGCAACCAAGGTCAGGAGTATTAGATGCCCTTAGAAAGGAGCATCCAGCTTTGGACTTCGCTAGGCGTAGAGCCCTGTGTCGAGACGTGCACCTGCAACGATCCTGAACACAGAGCCCCCCGTCGCCTCTTACCGCCTTCAATTCTGCTCCAGCACCATCGGTAAATACATATTCCCCACCACCAGCAACGGCCGGCGGTCCTCCACCAGCGATGAATACAGGGTCAACGAAAACACCCATTCCCCGCCATCCCGCTGCGGATTGGCCTGCCCGCGCCACGTATCCACCGCCGTTTGCAGATTGCCCGCCGTACTGCTGTCGAGCGTCTGGTTGGGATACAGGTACACCGGCGTTTCCCCGACCAGTCCGTGGTTCGGATCCAGCGGGTCAGTGGCCAGTTCGTAGGCATACGCCACCCCGGCAGTGATGCTTAGCCCGCCATTTTTCGCGGCGTCGCCGAACAGGCTGTCGAAGGCCGCCTGCAAGGCCACGCTGAGGGTGGTTGGGGCGTTCGCCAGCGGCACCCGCTGGTCCCAGGTATTGAGCGGTGTGGCCACGCTGGCGGCTTCGACCCGGTCGGTCTGGAACACGAACGCCGGGTTGGTCGAAGGCCCGTTGGCGCTCAGCAGTTTCTGGTTGCGCTGGACCAGGATCGAGCCGGTCGCGTTCTGCCAGCGGGCGACGTTGAGCCGCGTAAAGACCAGGCTGAAGGTCGGCCACGACGCCGAGATATGGACACCCGGCGCCACCTCATAACGGGATTCGCTGGCCGAGACGCTGGTCCGCTCCAATTGCACCTTCAATCCTGCTGCGGTCAGGGCCCAGACCTGCGGCCATTGCCCGTCGGGACCGACGCCAGCGCTCAGCGCCGTCAGGCCGAGACTGGCGACTTCACGACTGGCCTGCGGTCCATCCCGGTCGGTGACCCGCGCCTGAAAGCTGAACTGATCGGTGGCCGGGGCCAGCAGGCGTGAATCCGCGAGGTTGTCGACCAGGCGTACGTTCCAACTGCCGGCGATCGCACTCGCCAGGTCGCGCAGCGTCTTGGCCGCATTGCTCTGCACCGGCGTGAGGGCGCCGCTTTCCGGCAGCTCGCCAAGGATGTCCCAAAGGCCATCGGCCACAACGATATAACGCGCCAACTGGACGAACAGATCCACATCGCTGGCCGCCAGTCGCATCCCCTGATCGGGGCGCAGGTTGTAGCTCAGGGTCAGGCTGACATCGTCCTGCTCGGCATGCTCATGGGAGTAGGTGAAATGGTGGTCCCATAGCGCCAGGCTGGCGAGGCTGACCTCGCTGTCCGCGCGCAGGGTACTATGGGCGCGGCGGCTGCGCAGGCTGCGGCGCAGTTCGGCGTTCAGCACGGTAGCACTGGCGCGCTGCTCGACGATCACCGGCAGCGCCGGGAAATCCCGCAGCGGAATCGGCACCGAGACTTCGCCCAGGTCCACCCTCAACGCCGCCGGAAGATCACTGCCGCCCAGCGGGGGCACGAAGGTCAGCCATTGCGACGCGGCATAGCCGTCGGGCAGGCCGACGCTGCTGATATTGCGCTCCAGGTCGGTGATGCCGAAGGCCATGTGGGCGGTGACCGCGCGGTGGCTGGCGGGATCGGACTCGGTCAGCAACAGAGTAATGAATGGCGAGAAGTCAGTCAGCCAGCACTTGCCCGCGCTCATACTCCAGGAGCGCTCTTCGCCACCGCTGGTGACTTCGATACCACCGTACATATCTGCCGGTAGCAATGCACTGCTCGGGTCTTGCCAGGCCGAATCGACCTCGCGGTTCAGTTGCACCAGGGTCGAGGCGCTCCAGGCCCGGGACAGGCTGATGCCCAGTTGCTGTTGCAAGGTGGTGGCCGCAGCTGCCTGGCCGGCGATGACATCCGGGTCGCTGATGGCCAGGACCGGCTCCAGCCCCTCGGGAATAGCCCCGGCCAGTTTGCGCTTGACCGCCACCAGGTCGCTCAGGGTCTGACGGGTCTCTGCGGTGCGGTACAGCGCGGCGACATTGCTGGCGCCGAGGATACGGTCCATATCCGAGAGGAAACGCCCGGCCCAAGGCTCCACATCGATGCCCTGGAAGTCGTGCTGGCTGCTGGCTTGCGACAGCGTGCCATCGGGCAGCAAGACGTTGAGGCCGACACCCTGGCGGCTGACCAGGCTCTTGTACAGCGGGGTCAGGGCAAAGAAGCGCGGCTGCGGGCCCGGAGCACCGGGCACGGTGGTGGTCCCGGCGATGCTCAGCGAGCGAATCCCCGCAGCGCCAAAATTCACCGCCCACAGGTCGCGGCTGTCCTCCAGGGCGCGGCCGGTGGCGATACGCAGGTCGGGCAGGGCGGCACGCATGGCGGCGATAAAGGCGTTGAAGGCCAGACCGCCGCCCTGGTCCTCGGCCGCTGGCACCAGCGGCGCCGGGATCGGACTGCTGCTGCGCGACACGCCTGCTTCGTTGTCGGCGGCGAAGTCCGGGTTGATCAGCACCGTCGGACGACTCAGGGTCAGGCTCACATTGAGCGGGAAGGCCGGCCCCGGATACGGCCCGCTGGCGCCGATCAGCAGGCTGATACGGACCCCGCTCGGCGGGACCAGGGCGGGTACAGCGGCGGCGAACAATGGTTTATCGGCGTTCGCCGGGGTTTCGACGATTTCCTGGGCGTTGACCTGCACCCCAGCTTCGGCGAAGCGCACGATCAGGCTGTTGAGGCAATCGTTGGCCTGGGTGATCACGCTGGCCTGGCCTTGCGGGGCATTCAGGTGGATACCGCTGGCGATCAGGTTCGGTGTACCGACGTTGGCCAGGGCGAAGGCGCCGGCGCTGACACCGAGCAGCCTGGCAATCGCCGAGGGTGCAGTGGCGCTGGTGAATTGCGCAGGGGCGCAGATCAGCAGGGCGCCCAGGTGCAGTGCCTGGCTATCGTCGCCCATGCTTGCCAGCAGATCCGTCAGGGTCGCCGCAGGCGCCAGATGCTGCAGTTGGCCGAGGGTGGCCGCCAGACTTTGCCCAGTGGCGGCGGTGGTCAGGCTGTAGGACTGGCCGCCGACGCTGATGCTCAAGGTCACGCCACCGGCGACCACCGCAGGCATCTCCAGGTTGGCCGTGGCCAGCTCCAGGGCACTCTGGGCGAAGCGTGGGGCGATGGTGTCGAGGCTGTCGCCGCCCTGGATCGAGTAGGGCACTCGCAGTTGGACATCGTTGCTCGGCCAGCTCACCC
This sequence comes from Pseudomonas sp. MIACH, assembly GCF_001269925.1. Classification (GTDB taxonomy): domain Bacteria; phylum Pseudomonadota; class Gammaproteobacteria; order Pseudomonadales; family Pseudomonadaceae; genus Aquipseudomonas. The sequence goes on along the minus strand of NZ_LHVO01000018.1, from coordinate 273,139 downwards.
GGCCAGGCAGGGCGAAGGCGCCGTCGCTCGGCACCGCAAGATCCGGGTTGCCGCCCAGTAGCAGTTCCGCCGGGCAGGCGTGGGCATCGGCGAACTGGTGCAAGGTCTGCGCGCCGTCGGCGCTGATACCGGCGCCGTTGTTAAAATCGCCCAAATACAGCAGCGCGCCCATCTCGAACAGATTGGTCGTGGTGGTGTTCAGCGCCGCCAGGGTGGCCTGGTCCAGACCGCTGCCGTTGTGCCCCAGGCTGTCGTCGTGGCCCGCGACCCAGACCGTGCTGGAAATCAGCTGATTGGCCTGGAAGATTGCCGGCAACGCCTGATGGCTCTGGCCCAGGTCGGTGACGCTGATCGTCACCCCAAGGCCGGCGAAGGCACCGCAGACCTGCTCCAGCGAGCGGATCGGCGTCTGCGCATCGGCCTCGCTCACTGTCACCGAGACCCGCTCGGTCTCGGATACCGCTACCGAAAAGATGATGCCGGGGGTGAGGATGGTCAGGCCGGCGTTATCTCCGGCCAGCAACCCCGGCAGGGTGCCGAGGAGATTGGCCAGGGTCGCCAGGTCAGCGCTGCCGTCGGCGGTATTGCGGGTCAGCGCAGGCGACACCTTGAGCACTGCGCCGCTGCGCAGCGGCAGCTCGCCGTTCTCGGGGGCGGCCAGCAAAGCCTCGGCAGTGATGCTCGGCCAGCCGCTGGGGCGGGTGATACCGACGATGCGCTGCGCCGTGTCATTTTCGGCAAACAGGGCGTAGGCCGGCACCTTCAGCAGGGCGCCGACACCGAACAGTGCCTGCATGGGGACTTGCGCGTTGGCCAGGGCCATTTCCGCGTAGCGCAGGCTGTAGTCCGCGGCCAGCGAGGCGAGGGTGGCATTGGCCGGGGCACGGGCGGCACCCAGACGCGATGCGCTGGCGCTGAAGGCCTGGGACGCGGCGGCGAAACGCCATAGCGGTTGCTGCTCGACAGCGTGGGCGGCGCTGGTGTCGAGGCTGGTTTCCACCGCAGCGCTCAGCGGCTGGCCCAGTTGGTAGTAAGCCTTGGCGTAGGCTTCGGCCTGGCGATCGGCGGTTTGCGCGGCGGCATCGCCAGGCTGGCTTGGCGACGGCATCACCGTGGCCGGGCGCGCCTCCAGGCTGATGCTCAGGCTGACCTTGGTCTCCCTGACGCTGACCGTCCAGGCACTGACCAGCGCCGGCCAGTCGCCAACCCCCAGCAATGTATCGGTATAGCCGCTGGGCAAGCTGACCTGGCCCTGCCCGACGGGGTTGGGGCCGGTCTGGTTACCGAAGATGTCCTGCAAGTTCAGCTCCACCTGGGCCGAGGGCAGGCTTGTGGCCCAGCCAAAGCCGCGATAAGGATCGTCGTCCGGGCTGGGCAGGCCAGCCACGCGCGGCAGTGCCGACGGCGTGGCAAAGCGGTACAACGGCAGGATCTGCTCGTACAGCCAGTACGGATCGGCCTCCTCGGCCAGGCGCTTGTCGCGCAATAGGCCGCGACGGATCAGGCGCTGGCGTTTCCACGCCGTTGGCGCGTCCTTTTCCACCGGGGTGGGCGGTGCCGGCATGCCTGAGGCGGGCATGGCGAACGGCGAATCCTGGCTGGCCGGAATTTGCGTGCCGAGCAGGCTGAAGAGTCTGCGGGCCTGTAATTGGGCGTTGCTCTCGACCTCATCCGGCGGCGCCTGCAAGGTCAGGTTGAAGCCGACGCTGCCCGCCGGTACCAGGGCCTGGAGAAGGGTGTCCTCTTCGTTGTGGTCCTCGGCATAGAGGGTGCCGATGGTCGCATCCAGCCCCGGCGCGACCACCGCGCAGGTATTGAAGGGCAGCAGGCGGCGGCCTTGAGGCGCGACGGCCTGCTGGGATCCGGCGATCACCAGCAGATCGATGCTGGCGACGCCATTGGCATCCAGCGCACTGGCTGGCAGGCCTTTTTCAAGGCCCAAGGTGTAGCCGGTGCCACCGACCACGCTGCCTTCCCAGAGCAGGGTAACGAAACGCTCCAACTCATTGAGCGACGCAGCCGGGGCCGGATCGCCGTTACGGGCCAGACTGTTGACCCGACCGAGGCTGACGTCAGGCGCGCGCGGCACGCTTTCCGTGGACAGGTTGGCCTGGATCAGCCAGGTCTGTTCCGGCGTGCCGTCGAGCACGCTGACGCCCGCAGCATTGCCGGCATTCGGCGCCGGCAGGACCAGTACCTTGACCACCGTACCGCTGCCTTCGCCGGCCGCCAGCCAGGCACGTAAAGCCAGCAAGGTAGGGCGCTCGGCTTCGTCCACGCCTTGCAGGGCGAACAGGGTCAGGGCGTCGTTGATCTGCTTGATCGCCACCGGGATGCGACAGGCCCAGGTGGCGCTCTCGACCGCAACCGCATCGCGTCCGGCGCTGGCGCCTTCGGCAGTGGTCAGCAGGTCGTAGGCCACACTGGAACCGGCCAGGGCCTTGGCTCGCAGATCTGCCGGCAGCGGCCAGAGCGTCGGTTGGGCGCCCACAGGTGGCGTGGCCATGCCGGGAATCGGCAGGACCACCGGAGTTTGCAGCTCGATACGCTGGGTCAGGCCGTAGGCTTTCGGCGAACGTCCGGCCAGGGCCATGGCCGCTGGCGCCTTGACCACTGGCAGGGTCAGGCTGGTAGCCGGGCCCATGGCGATGATCTGCGCGTTGCTGTAGCGGTAGGTCAGGCTTTGCACCACCTCGGTGGGCACCGCCGTACCAACGGGGATATCGCTGCGCGCCAGGAAGCGGCTGTCTGGTATGGCGTGGGTGCCGACAACCGCGCTGTCCACCAGGCTGATCCAACTGCTTTGGGCGGTGAGGGTCATGTCCAGCGCGGGGTCGTCGGCCTTGTCCGGCGAGGTGTCCACCGCCAGGTCGAACTGCTGGCCCGTGAGGTCATAGAGCGGGGTGGGTTGTTGCGGGTCGGCGACCGCATGCCCCTGGGCGTCGGTCACCGGCTTCGGCACGCGCAGGCCGGCCATCAGCGAGCGTGAGCCTTGGTTGACGATACGCGGCAGGGCTTCGCCGCCGAGCAGTTGGTCGAGCAGCCGGTCGATGGTGATCACCGGTACCTGGGTTACGTTCAGCACGGTACCGATGGCGTAAAGACCGGCGAGATTTTCCAGGCGCACGGCGGCATCGGCAATGCTCAGTCCGTAGGTGTTGGCCAGCAGGGTAAAGCTCAGGGTCTCGCCTTCGCCGGCCTTGGCCACGGCATTCGGCACCGGTACCAGGGCCAGGGGCGCGAGAAAGGTGGCCCGGCCGGCCCAGTCGAGGATGTTTGCCCAGGCGTATTGCCAGGTGCCCTGCGCCGGGTCGTTGCTGGAAGTCCAACTGACATCCAGCAGCAAGCGCCGGGCGAGGTCGCCGAGGCTTTCCCCGGCGGCGGCATACAGGCCATGGGTGAGCGGCAGCTCGTAGGTGGTGTTGCCAAGGTAGGTCACGGCGCCGAGGAAGTCCTGCCAATCCGGCGCTTGCGGCGGCGACTGGGTGGGGTAGACCTGCACCAGGGCCAGGGTCGCGGCGATACGCTCAAGGGTGTCGCCGGGCTGTGTGATGTAGTCGCTGATCGGCTCCAGCGCATTGAAGCCCTGGGGCACCTTGAGGGTCTGGCCCGGCGGCAGTTCCTGGCTGTCCAGGCTAAGGTCGTCGCGGGTCAGTTTCGCGATCAGTTCGGCATTGCCGTTGAACACGGCCTGGGCATACCAGTCCGCCGCGAGCAGGTGTGGCCGGCGATAGCGTACATAGGCCGTGGCGGCGGCCAGCAACCCGTCGGCCGGGCCGTTGCGCCAGGTTCGCAGCGGCAGGTCGAAGGGCACCGCCGGATCCAGCAGCCCGGTGGATTCACCGAGGCCGCTGCCGTCGGCGGCGAACAACAGGCTGCTGTTGGCCAGGTTGAACAGGCCGGCAATCGCGTCCAGGGTTTCGCCGCTGGCGGCCTGGTGAATCAAAGTGCCCAGCTCGACGCTGTGCAGTGCGAAGGCTTGACTGGCGTTGTCCTCGGCCAGCACTTCTGGCGCAATGCCCAGCTTCACCGGCAGGCGGCTGCCCACCGGTGCGCTGGCCAGCTGACGTTCCAGCGTGGGATTGAGGAACAGCAGCTCGGCGCTGCTGGCGCCAAGAGCCTGGGCCACGCTTTCTACGGTATCCCCGGCGCGTACCGGGTAGTCGAGGGTCGCACTGGCGAAGCTCGCCGCCAGTTGCGCCAGGGACTGCCCCTGGCCGCTGCCATTGTCAGCGACGCTGACCTGGCTGCTGGCCAGCAGATCCCCGGCTTCTTGCACGGCGGCTTTGGCCAACATCAGGCAGTAGTCGCGGAAGATGAAGGTCGGGAAGGACTCCACGGTCGTCGGATCGTCGAGTGCCGGACGCGGCCCGCTGGCACCGCCTACCGGCAGGTACTGGCCCATGTACTGCGCCAGTTGCCATTCGTACACGGGACCGATCGGATTGACCTCGGCGAAGTTCAGGGTGCCGCCCGGCGTGCCGCTACGGGTCAGGCACGGTGGCAGGGGAGCGACCATGCCGCCGACTTCGGGGATGGCCCCCGGATCAGCCCCCAACAGCAGGTGCAGGTTGGTGGCGAACAGGGTGTCCAGCTTGGTCCAGGCAAAGGCCACGTCGGTGCCTTGCGGATCGTTGAGGAAGGCGGCGAGCAGGGCCAGTTGGCCGGCGGTAAGCGTATCGGTCTCGGCCCGTGGGCCATCGGGAATGGCGTACAGCGCATAGAGCAGCACGGTGCGCACCCACAGGTCCGAGGTCAGGCTCGCTGTGTCCTCGGCGCTGGCGGCGAGGGCGTGCTGCCGTGCTGAACGCCGGGCTTCGGCACGGGCGGTAGGTGCCAGTGGGTCGACCCCGGAGTTGGCGCAGAGAATGAACGCCACGCGGTACTTGGGCGCCGCATCGGCCTGGGCCGGGCCGCTCCAGGACACCGGCAGTTCGCCGATGGAAATGCTCGGCAGCAAATAGAGCAGGGCGCTGCGCGGCATGCCGTCGATCCACTGGCTGCGGCTTGGGTCCCAGTTCCAATCACTGCGCTCGACCCGCGCCAGGGCATTGCTCGCGCGCTTGCGCAGCAGCACCTGGTGCAGATGCTGAGCACTGAGCACTGCGACCCGCTGCGCGCGATTGCGCCGCGCCCGTGGGCCATAGCCGCCGGACAGGCTGCCGGCGCGTCCCGGCGGCGCCAACAGGCGACTGCTCTGGAAGCCCTTGGGGTCGCCGCCCGGCGCGACGATCCATGGCGTCTGCTGCACCGAGCCAAGGGTGAAGGACAGCTCCAGCGAGACATGGAAACTGAACGAAATTTTGATGAACAGGATCTTCACCTTGGCCTCGGCGCGCACCGAAACCTTGAGGGTGAATTCGGTGGGCCGGTAGCACTCGAACAGCGCGCTGACCTGGGCATAGGCCTCAAGGCTGAGCGAGACCTTGATCACTTTGAAATCCACGTAGCCGTAGACCTTGCCATGCAGGGCGGCGATGCCCTGGGCGCGGAAATACTGGGCCGACGGCAGCCCGGCGCTGGACGGGTTGAACCAGCCGAGCACACCCTGGAAGATCACCTGCACTTCGACATAGGCACCGCCGCCGAGGATCCCGGCGCGAATCTCCTTGCCCACCCCCACCGCCAGGCCGATGCCCAGCTCCAGTACCGGCGAGAAGGTACCGTTGCTGATGCGTGGCACCTGGCTCGACGTGACCCCATCGAGCAGGCCGAAGTAGACCCCGCCGCGCCCGATAAAGATATAAGCCTGGACCGCGAACGAACGGCTGAAGTCCTGGTTGTAGGGGAAGCCCAGGTCCACCTTGAAATTGCCGTTGGTGTAGACCTCGATCACCACGGTGCCCAGGGTCAGCGAGGCGATGCCGATCTGGAAGGTGCGCAAGGCATCGGGCAGGCGCAGCTCGACACGAAACATGCCGACGTCATCGGAAATCTTCTTGTACAGGATCTCGAAGCGCAGCCCGGCAAGGCTGCCGGCCTTCTCGCCGTTGAGGCCTATCGACAGGCCATAGAGGATGGGGTCGTTGAACAGGAAACCGAGGTCCACGGTATTGGCCATCAGACCGATGTCCAGGCCGATCAGCCACTGGCTGTCGGCGCTGAAGGCAACCCCGCTGCTGCGGGTGCTCGGCAGGTTGTCGGGATTCTCCACCGGCTGCATGAATTGCTTGAGCAGGGCCAGGTTGCCGGCCACCGTGGCCACCGGGTTTTGCAAGCGGATGCGCTGGCCGATGCCGAGGTAGCGCAGTTCCACCAGCGCAGAGCCGGTGCCCGGTACGGCGGGCGGCGGGTCGTTGACCACGTCCCAGGCCAGGGCATCGTCGCCGGTATAGGATTTGCCCAACAGCGAGCCTTCGAGGATCAGCTCCACCTTGCCAGCCCCCGCGCGGGTATAGCGCACGCCGATGGCCGAAAGGCTGCCGAAGCCCAGGTCAACCTTGGCCTTGTAGACGAACTCCACCACATTGTTGGTCGGGTCGAGGGTGAAGACAAAGCTGGACAGCTCGATGCGCTTGAGCACATCCCACGGCGAATCGAGGGTAAAGCCCAGGGTCGGCGCGGCCAGGTTGACCAGGTATTCGAGCATATCGCCCAGGGTGGTGCCGCCCAGTTGTACCGAGATCACCTGGTGGCGTGGGTTGGTGGTGCTGTCCTTATCGCCGCGCCAGGCGGTAATGGCCTGGACCCAGATCGTATCGACGTAGACCTTGAGCAGGTAAGTCGGCTCGTCGACGCCGACGTCCATGCCCACTTCGACGCCGATGCGGTTGATCGAGAACTCGCCACTCAGGCGCCCCGAGGCGGGTTTGTCCGCCGGCGCGCTGCCGTCCCGGGCGATGTCGATACTCGCCGCCGCCGAGATCTTCAACTCGGTGCCGAACAGGGTCGGCGTCCAACGCATGGAAATAGTGCCGCCCAGTTCATAAGACTTGTCGCCGGTGGAGAGGCTGACGTCGAGGCGGTCCACGGTCAGCGCCGGTACGGAAGGAGGCGCCTTTCCCAGGCCGAGGAACTGCGCAACGAGGTCGCTGAGGTTGATGCGGGTGCCAGGGTAGAGCCCGCCAACGAACAGCCAGCCCTGGGGATCGTCCGGGTCCTGTATCGGGTAGTCGGCGCTGAACACCAGGCGCGGGCTTTCATAGTCGTCCTGCGCAGCGGCGGGAAAAAATGAGAACACCCCGGACAGGCCGCCGCCAACCTTGCCGTTTTGCGAGGCGATCCAGAAGCCGATTTCCTCCAGGCGCAAGGTGATCACCACGAGATTGATGTCCCAGCCCTGATCGGCGCTGGCGGATTCATTGCTCGGGTCGCCAAACACCACCAACGTCTCGGCGGAGTAGTTCTGCGCCAGCGGATCGGCGGCGAAGCCCAGCTCGCTGACCACCGCGCTTTGCAGGCCTCCCACGGCGGGACCGGCGGCGCCGAAGAAGTACCGGAAGGCCTGGCCTATGGGGATGTAGTCGCCGCTGCGCATCTGCCCCTGGATATACAACTGCGGCAGGCTGACCGAGACGTCGATATCGACTTTCTTCCCGGTGTTGGCGTTCTCGCCGAAGCGCAGCGTGCCGAACACCGAGCCGCTGACGGTACCGGTGGAACGGGAGGCACCACCGTCGCCCTTGATCGCGCCCCATGCCCAGACCCAGCGGGTACCGATATCGTGCAGGGTGACAAAGGGCACTGGCGGCGACCATTCCTGCTCGGAGCCAATGGTCAGCGCAAGCCCCTGAAGCTGCGGAATGGCGCCGCCGTCCGGCGAGGTGAAGGTCAGGTCCACTTCGCGGAACTTGAAGGTTTCCAGCAGCGGGAAGTTGTCCGGCAGCGGCAGGGCGGGCAAGCCGAAGATCGTGCTCAATTGGGCCATGCCCCGCACCACCGAGGCATGGTTCGGATCGAATACCGCAGTCAGTTGCCACTGCGGCCCGACCACTCGGAGCGGGGTGGACAGATTGGCGACCAGGGCGGCGTTGTCCCGGCCCAGGCTGACGGTGCCGACCAGGTTGATCACGGAAAAACTGGTGCGCCCCCAGCGCGCTTCATCAAGGTCATCGCGCACCAGCAGTTCCAGGCCGAGCTGAGAAAGCGCCACGGCGCTCGGCCCGCCTCCTGTCGGCGCGGGAGAACCGACATTGAGCGCCGGTGAGCCGGCAGCACGGGCCAGCAGATCCATTACCGGGATGTCGGTCCAGCCCGCGGGCATGATCAGCGTGCCACTCAGGCTCAAGGGCCAGGGTGCGAGCATGTCCAGCGCCGCGTCGAAGACGTCGTTGGCCGGCAAGCGTCCAGACAGCGTGAGGCTGCCGCCGACCCGGCTGTCGGCCTGGAACACGGGTACATCCAGGGCCAGCCCGTGGAGAAACGACGGCGTCCAGATCACCTCGCCCATGGCACTGTCGTCCTTACCCTGGCTGTCGGGCAGGCAGTCAGGGTTGAAAAACTCCGAGAAGGTCCACGCGCCGCTGATCGCCAGGCTGACTTGGAAAATACCCACGTCGCCTTCGGCCTGGGTATAGAGCAACTGGCCATGTACCGCGAAGCGGTTGCCCCGTGGGTCGCCGGGTTGGCCGAAGGTGCCGCTGCCGGTCAGGGTTACCCGGTCCAGGCCCTGGCTCAGGCTTGCCGACGATAACGGGTAGCTGCCATCGATGCCTAGCAGGCCGAGGACCCCGCGCAAGGGCGCCAGCGCGGCTTGCGCCGAGGCGGCCCAGAGGTCGATGACGCCATTATGGAGCGCGGCGTTCAACGCGGAGTAAACGGTGGCGACGGACATGACTTACCTCGGCTCAGAAAACGGGCGAACGAAAGAGGGGCTCAGGGCCGGGCTTTCAGGCGGCGCAGCTGTACCTGCGCGGTTGCGGGTGGCCGGGCACCACCGGCGTGCGGCGGCGCCTGCGGTGCGGGCGCGACAGTCTCAGCCTGCTGCCGTGCGCGCACGGCGTGGGCTTCGACGAACAGTGCGTCGAGGCTGGCTTTAGTCTTGGGCAGGCGATTGCTACTGATGCCCACCAGAGGAATGTTGGTCGGCGAGACCTTAGAGTTTTCGTTGACCTCGTACATCCAGTTCATGCCTTCGCTCGACGGGACAGTAGGCGCCGTGGCGGCCACCATGGGGGGATAGCTGAAGTCCCACTTGGTGGTGTTCAGCCCGTAATAGAGCGTGGTGTAGAAGTTTTTTTGCGTCTGGAAGGTGTAGTTCGCGTTGGGCGCGGCCAGGGTGCTGGAACGTGGCAAGTCGAAGTATGCCGAGGCGAAGTGGTAGGGCGTAATGTTCGGGTCACTCCACCACGCAGACGTGGCGTCGGCGTACTTGACGAAGGTACCGATGGTTTCCAGCGAAGGATGGCAGTGGCTGGTGTCGGCACTGACGATCACCGTTGCACCGTGGGCGAGGGCGGCGAACGTATCGACGACTTTCGCCGCTTCAAGGCTGATCGCGCCATCGGTGCTTTTCAGGCCGAAGGTGGTCAGGCGGCTGCCATGGTGCGGCGCCTGCAGGGCGAACGATTGATCGAGGACGATGCTGTCGGCAAGAAACAGCTGGTTGGTGAACTGGAAGGTAGAGAACGTCGCGTCACCGAAGATCACCGCACCGACGTCGTACATCTTCAGGTAGATGCCCAGCGACGTGGAGTTGGCCAGGTCGCCGTTGGGCAAGGCACTGCTGTAGACATGTTCGACATGCTTGCCGATGTTGTCCGTCGAATCGCTGGTATTGACGGCGATCACATAGGCGCCGGCCTTGTAGTCGGACGTCCAGACCGCTGGCCACGGGCGTTTGTAGAAACTGCTGGCGCCGATGGAGAAGTTGCGCACACAGGTCTTGGGGTTGGCCGTACGTTTGCCCAGCGCCGTGAGAATGTTGCCCTTGGCGCTGGTGTACCACTCGTAGCGACCGCTGTGATGGACCTCGCCGATCATCATTTTTGGCAAGGCGTCGAGCAGGCTCCAGAGCAGATTGACGTGGTCGGCGTCCTTGTGGGAGATGAACACGACGTCGAGGGTTCCCTCATCGCCGGTCCAGTCGCGCTCCTTGATCCGTTCAACCAGAAATTCCACGGTGGGCGTCCCGGCGCGGCGCTTGCTCTTGGTCGAGCCAAGGTCGAACAACACGTTGGCGACGATATCGCCGTCGTCGTATTCCTCCAAGTAGGTGCACATCCCTTGGCCCACATCGAGAAAGTAGAGACGTTGCTTGTTGCTCATGGGCAGTGTCCTTTGCCGTGATCTTCAGATAACCGGTGGCGTACGCCGTCCGGAACGTGCGAGGCTCCTGGGGGCCGGTGTGCGCTTGGCCACCTGGCGCACCGGCGCAGCGGTAAGCAACGCCTGCGGCTTCTTCTTGTCATCGTCCTTGAGGTAGGCCGCGTACCACCCCAGCGATGTCTTCGGGCTGCCGGGGGCGCCGAACAGCATCAGGTCGGCATTGCCTGGCGGGAAGCTCCAGGCCAGTACCGACAGGGCGAAGCGGCGCATGCGCAACAGGTAGTTGAGGCGGTTGTCGCTGTCGCGCCAGGTTTCGAAAAGGAAGTTGCGAAAGCCCAGCTTGAGTACCCCCTGCAGCGGCAGGTTGCCGTTGATGGCATTGGACATACCCAGCTTGATCCCGAGGTAGACCGGCGGCTCGCCTGCCACCGGTTCCGGGCCCCAGGCGGCGAGCAAGGTGATCTTCAGGCCGATAGCACCGCTGAGCGCGCCGAGGGTGCCCATGTCCAGGTCCAGGCTGAGGCCGAACCAGGGCGCCGCCAGGGGTTGCTGATCCAGGGGCGCGCCGATGGAGGTGAAACCCAGGCTTTCCGGGGTTGCCCCTTGCGGCGGCTGGCCGGCTGGAGCCAGGTCGGGGGCGGCGACCAGGCCGTCGAGGCGCAACGGAAAGCTCTCCACCAGAGACGTCGGGCGCGCCAGCGAAGCACCGGGGCCGGTGTTGAAACCGACCCCAGCCTCGCCGGAGGTGAAGTGTTGCTGTGATGGATCCTCCATGGCAAAGGACATCGCCACCACCAGCCCCTGAAAACTCAGGTAACCGTTGACCGCCTCGCCGGGGCCATAGCCGAACAGGTCGAACCCGGAAATCTCGACAAAGGCCAGGCGCCCCGCCAGCACGAAGTTGGCGGTGAGCAGGCCGTCCACCGGGGCGGCCGCGGTCTCCAGCCGGCAGTCGCGGATGTCGATGGAGGCCAGGGCCGCGCCATCGCTCTGGAACACGTTGTTGCCCAGTAGGCTGAAGGAATAGCTCGGCTGGCCACCGACCCGCTGATAGCTGCCGGTGAGGATCAGATTGTTGCCACGGGCCCGATCGACCTTGGCCAGCCATGAGGCGAACAGGCGGTTGACCATCAACTCGGCTTCAGCGGAAAAGTCCACCACCCGCGCATTGTCGAAGCGCACGCGCATGGCGAGGGTCTTGTAGCCAAAGGGGATGGTGGTGGAGGCCACTAGGTCGTCCGGATCGTTGTAATCGATCAGGCCGAACACGGCGGTCTGGCCCAGGTCGATGATGCCGTTTTGCGGCGTGTACGGGGTCAGCGAAAAGCCCACGTGATGGGCATAGAAGCGCGAGCGATCAACCCCGGCGGCCATGAAGCGCAGGGCCGAGGGCATGTCCTGGAAGTCGATCGGCGCATTGAGGAACAGCACGCCGTTCCAGCGCGGGTTGTCCAGCACCTCGTGATAGAACAGCACCAGTGGATCGCTGTCGCCGATATCCGGGTTGAGCACCGCCTGGCGCGCCTTGCTGATCACCGCGTCGAGCGCGGCCTGGGTCGCGGCCAGCGAGCCGTCCGCAGCCTGCGCGACTGCCGGCCAGCACCAGGCGCCGGTGTCCGCCGCGAGGTCGGTGATGGCCCGGCCGCAGTATTTGAACAACATCAGGGTCGGCGTCAGGGCATCGTTGCGCCAGGAGCGCGGCGAGAGCTGGAAGGTCCAGCCTTCGATATCGGCGCGCAGTAGGCCTGCCGCCGATTGGGCCTCGGCCAGGTAATTGCCGGCGCTGGCCGACACCGCTGCATCGAACGCGGCTTCGTTGGGGAATTCCGGGTAGCCGAGTGCCTTCAGGGCAGTGTTGATCGCCCCGGCCTCGGCGGCCGGAACCCCAGCGGCGCGCAGGCGCGAGACGGCGTTGGCGGCGCTCAGTTGATAGGCCACCGAGCTGCCTTGGTCCATGAAGGTCTCGACGTCGGCCACCACCATGAACAACTGGTTGGATTGCAGTGCGGCCTGGAAGGGTGGCTTGACCTCGGTGAAGATCAACTGCCCGGTATCCGACTGCGGCATGTTGGCGAACAGTACGCCGGCCCACGCCGATTGCGCAGCGTCGAGCACGGCGATCAGGCCGCTGGGGGTAACGCCCAACGGCGGGGTGTCGGCATTGGCCTGTGCGCCGAGGCGCAGGCGTCCGGTGGGCGCGCTGCGCGCGGCCTGCAGTGGCGGCAGGCCGATCAGCCTGCGCCGGATGGGCGCCAGGGCGGCGTCCTCCAGATGGGCGGCCTGGTCGATCGCTTGCGCTGCAATCCGCCCATAGACGCCCATGGGCCAGACCACCGGCGCGCGCTGTTGGCTTGCCTGCAAGGTCGGCAGTGTGGCGGCGTTCATGTTCAGGTAGGCGAGGAAGCCCGCCACCGGCACCCTGGCCGCGTTGAACAGCGGCGAGCGCGGTGGTTGCGCCTCGTAGCTGCGGCCACCGCCGCCATCGGACAGCACGGTGGCCCAGGCAGTGGTGCCGAGGTCGCTGAGGGCCGAGCTGTTCGCCGCCTCGCTGGGGGGCGGCAGATAGGCTGCGCCATTGGCCTGGAACAGCAACAGTGACGCGCCATCCTGCGGCAGCACCACGCTCTCGGTACCGGAGACGCCGAGGATCAGACGGGTGTTGCCATCGCTGCTGCGCCCCTGTTGTGGGGTGCCGAGGTCGAACAGCCCATCCGGCGCAAGGTGCCAGACCAGATTGGCGCTGGCGACATCCACGGCATCGAACAACGGGGTACGTCCGAAGCTCAGGCGTGCCCCCGGCAGGTTGCCGCTGCCGGCGCGTGGCGTGGCCAGGGTGGCATGCCCGGTGTTGCTGAGTTGGGCAAATCCCAGGGTCGGCACGCTGCCTTGCCCGGTGGCAAAGACCAGGGCACTGCGCTGCGGCAGTTCGGGGTTCAGCGGATCGAACGCCAGGGCCAGGTCAAAGGGCGTGGCGTCCAGTTGGCGGAACAGCGGCATGTCGATCAGGTTGACTTCGCCTATCGGGCTGTCGGTATCGGCTTCGCCGTAGCGCAGCATGACGCCGAGACGCTGCATGTCGTCAGCCTTTTCGTCGAGGCCGTTGCCGGCGCGGATGCCGAAGGTCACGCAACCCAGTTGCGTACCGCTCAGGGGCAGCGGGCACTGGGACTGGGTTGCGGCATAGACGCCACCCGGGGCGAAGAAGGCAAGGCCAGGGCCGTCGAACAGCAGGCTGTCGCTGCTGGCGACCAGGCTGCTGCCGCCCTTTATCGCCACCGCGTACTGGCCGAGGCCAAAACGCATATCGCGCACGATCCGCCAGCCGCCGCTCGGCTCGCCAACGGGGAGGGCGTCGATGCCCTGGGTCTGCCACTGGCGGGCGCTGTCCGCCGGATTGGCGATCCACAGCAGGCGCAACCAGCTCTTGGGCGACAGGCGCGGCCACAGCGCGCGCAGATCGGCGACGAAGGCCGCCGGATCGGCGGGTGCGCTGGCGCAGAACAGATAGGCGCCCCCTACGTCGGCCCAGGTCTGCGCCAGGCTGGCGCTGGCGCCGAGGTCGCTGCCGGGACTGGCCAGATAGCCAGCCCAATAGTGCTCCAGGCCACTCTCCGGGAGCGTGGAAAGGCGGTAAAGGCCCGCCGTGACGTGTTCAAACACCGGTACGCTCATGACGGCTCCCTGTCGCGAGGCGATGATGGATCAGGGCAGGGTGGTGATAACGGCATCACCCGGCAGCAGCGGTACAGCCAGCGGTGTCCAGCCTGGGGCATAGTTGCCCAGCCCACTCCAGTCCAGGCGCAACGGCCAGGCACCGGTACCCAGGGCCGCCGTCGGATCCAGCACCGCAGCGCCCAACCCGCGTAGCACTCGCACGCCATGCACCGGCAACGCCGCCGGCACCGGCATGCGCCCGGCCAAGGCCAGCAGGTTGGCCACGGTAGTGCCCACCGGCACCACCAGAGGCGTGCCGTCGAGGGTCACCCGCAGGCACGCCTTGGGGACCGCGCGACCGCGAAAAAACGCCACCGGCACGGTGCCGCCGGGCACGTTGCTGGCGCTGTTCAGGGCGGTGAAGCTGGCGGCTGCGGCGAGGGTAAAGTTGTTGGTCGTGGTGGTGATTGCCGGGTCGCTGGCGCTGGCCAGGGCAGACGGCGAGAACAGTCGGTAGAACGGGGCGATGAAGGCCGGGAAGTACAGGTCGGCAGCATCGGCGACCCCGCCCATCTGCTGGGTGCTGTCATGGGCCGGCGGCGGGTTGACCGAGAGTGCACCGCCGCTCACCAACTGACCGACAAAGGCATCCCAGCCGGTGCTGATGCTGCCCGAGCTGTCGACGAACTGGCCGACCGGGTAGTCCACCGTCGGCCCGGCGACATAGCCGTTGCTCCACTTCAGGTCCGAGGCGGTCGACGAGAGTGTCTGGAAAGGGCTGGCGGCGACGCGCAGGATCATCCCCGGACGCAGGTCCACCGAGCCGAGGGTGGCCCCGGTATCGGGGGAGGGGAGCGACAGGCCGAAGGCGTAGTACAGCGATTCCTCGAAGGTTTGCGGCATCACCCGGGCCAGGGCGTCTTGTACGGCGATGATGCCCCAGGCTGCCGCGCCGGCGCTTTCCAGGGCCTGGAGAAAGGCCACGTAGGCCTTCAGCAGGCCGCTGCGCAGTGGGCTGCTGTCGAAGATCCAGGGTGAGTCAGTGCCGCTGGAGGCAATGGCGAGACTGTAGGGGTAGGTGGTGCCCGAGGCTGCTGCCAGGGTGAACGGACCGTTGCTGATGGGCAGGCCGCTGAGGGTGCTGGTCTTGCTGATCTGCGGCAGGTAGAGGGTCAGCGCCGCAGTCGGCGCGGTGCCACTGAGGGCGGTGCTCAGCGCCTGCGCCGGGATCAGGTGCGGGAAGCGGGTCGAAGCGGCTTGCGCCGATGGAATGAAGGCGCTGCGGTACAGGATCCGGGCGTGGCTGGAGGGGCCGAAATTGCTGATGTCGAGTACCCGCTGGTTGGCCTGGACGACCACGCTGAGGCTGGCTTCGGCGTTGCTCGGGGTGTAGGTCCAGCGTTGTTCCAGTACCCCGGGATCGGAAGTGAACGCCTGATCCACGGTGGTGGTGCCGGCCAAGGTCTTCAGCACCGAAACCCGATAGCTCTGGCCGTCGGGTACTGCGCTCCAGCCAGCACTGAGGGTGGCGCCGTCATAGTCGACCCGCACATCCGGCACGCGCGTCGTAGCCACGGCGAAAGGCGCGCTGGCCGGGCCGACCAGTGTGCAACCGTTGACCACGGCGGCGCTGCGCAGAGTGACCCGCGCAGGACCGCCACCGCTGGCCAATTGGGCGGGGGTGAGGGTGGTGCGAGTGTCGGTCAGGTCGAGGTGCTGGCCGCCGGGCAGGCTCAGGCGGTAGCCGCTGGCGCCGCTCAGGGCTGCCCAGCTCAGGATGCCGCTGGCGCTCACTGCATCGGTGTCCCAACCAGTGATCTGCGGGATTGTCACAGGGACGGCCAGTGCCGTGGTGCTGGTGTTGCGCACCACACCCTTGGCCGGCGCCAGGCTGACCGTGAGCGTCGCGCCGTTGGCGTTGACCGGCAGGACCAGGCGCGCGCTATTGCCATTGACACTGAGGCTGCTGGCAGCCTTACCGTTGAGCAGCAGGCTGACGCAGGTGCTGTCTGGCGCAGTGAACGATGCCGGGGCCTCCCAGGTGATATCCACGTAAGTGCCATCGGCGCTCACCACCAGGCTGGTGAAGCTGGCGCTGCCGGTAACGATCGGCAGCAATTGGCCTTCGGCACCGACGCCGCCGCTGTGGGTGGCGATGACCTGGGCTACCCAGAGTTGGCCGCCGTCGAGCGGCGTGCCGAGGGGAATGCTGCCGGAGGTGGCCGCGGGGTTGCTGATGCTGGCGGAAAAACTCTGCCCGCTGGACAGCGAAACGGCCTGCAGGGTGTAGCCGCTGACCGCCGGGTTGTAAGGGAGTGCCCAAGCAAGGTTCAGCGCGCTGCCGGTGTATTGCGCAGCGGTGAGTACCGGACGGGTCGATACGATGGAGACCAGTGGGCTGACCAGGCCGGCGCCACTGGAGGTAAAGGCGGTGACCGAGAGCTGGAACGTTTCGCTGTCGGCCAGGGCTGCGGGCAGGGGCAGCGTCGCGTTGCTGGCGTCGCCGAAGGGCATGTCGATGCTGTAGCGGGTTTCGCTGGCCAGGGCGCTGGCACTCAGGCGATAGGCGACGATTTCGTCGGCAGCGCCGCCGCTCCAGCTCGCGACAATATGGTTGCCGTCGCGGTACAGGCTGGTGCTGCCCAGTACCGGGCGGGCCATCGACTTGGCCGGGAAAAGCGCCTCGTTGGAGCGTGCGCTGGCGCTGTTTTCACCGACGGCGGCGACACTCACCACCCACTCGCCACCGTCAGCCAGGCCGCCGCCGAGCTGGGTGTTACTGACCACCGCGGAGCGGGTTTGCGCACCGCTGACCGGGATGGTGTAGAGGGTACCGATACTCTGGGACAGCACGACGATCTCGTAACCGACCGCCGCCTGCCAGGACGGCTCCCATTCCACCCGCAGGCCATGGCCGTCATACAGCGCCTCCTTCAGGGTCGGCCGCGCGGTGGGCAAGATCACCGGGGCGCTGTTCTGACCGGCGGTATTGCCCCACTGCGCCTGGACCACCACCTGGTAGGTGACGTCGGTATTCAGCGGCACACTCAGGGGCAGGCTGCCGATGTTGAGCAGGCGCCCGTCGAGCACCGCGCTCTGGTGCGCCAGCACCGGTTCGCCGCCGCCCAGCCAGGCGAGTTGAATGATATAGCCGGTGACCGAGGTATCGGCCGACGGGGTCCAGGTGACTCGCACGCTGCTGCCGTCATAGATGGCGGACTTGATGACAGGGTCATTGTTGCTGGATTGAGCTTGCGCAAGGATGGCCATGCGAGCCTCCGGAAAAAGGGCAGGAAAAGGAGAGAGCCGAAAAGACGCGGTGGCGGGGAAGCAGCTCGATGCTTCCCCGCGCGGGCGTCATTGGTCGTTATCGAAGTCCTGCAACCACTCCTTGGGCAGGGTGGCGCGGATTTCCGCCGGGCTGCGCAGTGGCGGACGGCTGTTCACCGTGGCCAGCGCCTGTTGCATGTTGGCGTCGCCAGTGAGCAGGCCACCCGCGTAGTAGGTGCCGGAGGTCGGGTACGGCTGGGTCAGCAGGTTGTGCACCTTCCCGGTGTACTGCTCGTGGGTGAGGGAGGTGATGACGGCACTGCCTTCTAGGGTTTTCAGCTCGTCGCCGACGCGCAGCGCACGAGCCTGGGCCGGCAGGCCGTTGGTCAGGATCATCGGGTGGGTACGGGTAACCAGCACGTTCTGCCCGGCATCGGTCTTGATGCGGATCATTGGATGCGGCTCGGTGCCCTGGGTGGTACCGCGCACTTCGCTGCTCGCGCCGTCGGCGCTCTTGACCGACTCGCCGCCCTTGCCGGTGAAGGCTTCGACCGCGCGCTTGCTGCCGTCGGCCAGGGTGATCTCGGTGCCTTCGGCCAGGCAACCCTGCATGATGTACAGCGGCGGGATGATGCTCACGCCCGGAACGCCGATGTTGCTGCGGTCGCTGGTGAAGTTGAGGGTGCCGAAAGGCGGATCCTGGGTGCTGCTGCCGTTGAGGGAGATGTAGGCGATGACCCACAGGTTGGCTGCGGTGCCGTCGTAGTAGCCGATGCAGTTACCGGTATTGGGGAAGGCCGAGGCCGGATAGCTCCAGGAAATGGTCTGGCCGTCGACCTTCCAGTACTGCGGATCGAGGCCGCCGGTTTGTTGGAAGTACACCTTGCAACCGCCGCCCGTGGGGTTCTGCAGATAGATCGAGGTCACCCCGGCTGCGGGATTGACCACGGTATTGGGGAAGGTCGCCGAGCCCGACAGCGGGAAAACGAAGTTGGTCGGGTGCGCCGTGGGATTCCAGTAATCGCACTCACCCTGGCTGCCGCGGTACCAGCACAGCTTGATCGGCGTGGTATTGGCCTTGGTGTTGGTGCAACTGGTTTGGTAGCTGCCGGTGCAGTTGCCGTTATTGTCACGCACGCAGTAGTTCGGCTTGTCGAGACAGGCGCTGGTCGGGTTGACGGTGTCCTGGTAGGTCTGGGTGTACATCACCGGCGGACCATCCGGCCCGGCGCTTTTCGGGAAGTAGTAGAACAGTGCCTTGGCCTTGGTGGTCGAATTGCCGTCTGCTGAAGGCACCTGGCCTTCCACCTGGACGCGAAAGTCGGTGCCTTGGTTGTACTCTGAGAGCGATTTACTGGCGTAGACCGTGCCGGTTTCGACCTCATACAGTTCCATGACGATATTGCTGGCGGTGGTGCCGCCGACCACCGAGGACACCCCGGTGGCCTGATAGCCCGGCTGGCTGGCGGTCGCAGTCAGCGCCTTGGCCTGGGTATTGGACGACGTCGCACCGTTGTCCTGGGAAAAGGTGGCGATGAAGTTGAGGTTCTCAATCCCGTCGGGGCCGTTCTCGCTGCTCACTGCCTGAGCCTTGAGGGGTTGGGTGCCGCTTTTCTTCAGATCGGCAAGGCCGAGGTTACGGCCGTTTTCCAGGGTTTTGAACAGCTGGGGCGAGTTCTCAGGGGTTTTCCCGGCGCGTTTGTAGGTGTCGAGGATGTAGCGATAATGCAGCGGATTGGCCAGGTCGAGGCGGTGCGCGATGCCCGGCTCGACTTCCAGGTCGAGGGCTTTGATATCGGCCCTGGCCTCGGCACTCAGCACATTGGGGGGAGCATCCTTGTTCGCGGCCTGGACCGCAGTGGCAGCCATGGGAGCGACCAGGGCCAGTGTGAGAAAAGCGTGACGTACAGCTCGAACGAAATCGCGAGTCGCCATGATGTCTTCCCTGAGGTGGTAGCGAGCGGCTCACTGCACCGAGTGCCTAATCCATGTGAGCGCCGGACGTCAGGAATATAGTTGCGGGGCTGGAAACTGCAAATGAATATTTCAGGGCGCCTGAGCCAATCGCTTATTTACGCGAATCCCCCCTGGATCAAGCCTACGCGAGGATGCAATTTCCCAGCGTTGAATCGCGAGCGATGTTGGCACTGCTCACAGCGATTGTCGTCGCTCGAACTGTGCGCGTAACAGCTTGGCGCTCAAGTCCTCCCAATGTCAGGGGGCGACAGCCAGGACAGCCTTGCGCGACCTGCACGGACGGCGGGCAGGACAGGGTCCCATTAACCTGGAACCCTGCCCGGTAGCACGTTATTTCATATCCTTGGCCTGGATCCACAGCACCGCGTCCTGGGACAGCGGTTTGCCTTTGTAGGTCTTAGTCGCACCGATGTTCAGCGCTGCAATGCCCCACCAGCCGGCTCGGGGCAGGCCGATCGTGACGACGCCTTGGGCAGCGCCTGGCGTTTGGCAACACGGCGGTGCTGAAACTGGGCGGCAAGGAGGGGCTGCACGGCAGCCTGATATGGCTGAAGTCCGAGAACCCCGGCCAGTCCAAGACCGAACTGGCGGTAGGCACTCTCGATTACACCACACCCATTGGCTCGATCGGTTCGACCTATATTCACGGCCTGGATGTGGATGAGAAATATGCCTTCGCGGATCGGCTTGAACGCAAGGGCATGAACGTCTACAGCATTCGTGGGCAGGGCAACGCGGGGATTGAAAACGCCGACTTCGCATTCGAGGTGGCTCGCCAGGAAAAACGTTCCGGCTCACAGCGGGCAATGTTCTTCGACGCCGGCTACACCTTCGCCGATGTGCAATGGCAGACGACGGTCAGCTATCGCTACTCGCGCTATTCCGAAGGCTGGGATTTCCTGTTCCAGGGCGGCTTTCGCAAACGCTACCAGGGAGAAATCGCAGCCAACTACGCCGGTTCGGTGACCTCGAATATGCAGATCAACGACGTGCTGCTTTCAGTCCGGCCAACCGAGAAATTGACCCTGAACGCGATGGCCTTCGACTACCACCAACTGTCCCGTCGCAATGAGCGGGATTTCGCCGCGCGGGAGGTGGATCTGTTCCTGGATTGGATGGTCACGGATAACGTCACGCTTTCGCCCTTGATCGGCCTCTATAAGCCCGAGAAATGGTTTGGCAACGGTGGCGGCCAGAGCGGCCGCGCGTCGACCAACGCGTACATGCAGTTCATTGTGTGGGTGACGTTCTGAGTCGTCATTAAAGGCTGTTGCAGGTCCCGCAGGCGTTGACGTTTTGCGTCAACGCCTCATCCATTCAGAGCATGCGGCGCAACACGTCGTTGCGCGGGTCGCGGTCGTAGAAGCGATGCTTGAGGGCGCCCGCCACATGCAACACGATCAGGACCAGCAACGTATAGGCGAGGACTTTGTGCAGCCATTGGAACACCGCAAACCAATCGTCATTCTTTGGCAACAGTTCCGGCAGGTTAACCCCGAAAAAGAACACCCCGTCGCTCATCGTGTAGGTGCTCGACATGGAGTAGCCCATCAACGGCACGATCACCAACAGCACGTACATTACGCGCTGGGTCAGGCGTGACAGGAGCCGTTCATACCCCGCCAGGGTTTCCAGCGGCTGCGGCAGCTTGGGGGTACGAAAACGCACGGCGAGCTGAGTCAGGACCACCAGGAACGTCAACACCCCGAAGGACTTGTGCCACGGGTAATAGAGCTCGTATTTGCTCGCCACTTCATCATTCATGCCGGTCATGTGCCAGCCGACCCACAGCAGGCCCAGGACGAGCACGGCACGCACCCAGTGCAACACGCGCAGGGAGGTCGGGTACCGATCGATTGTCGGTTGATCTATTGGGTTCATATCAGGCTCTCCACGGAGCGATGCACGGTTGAATGGCCACCCTCAACGTTGGAGGGTGGCTCGGTCAGGGTAGGCGCTGCACTCAGGCCGGCAGCAGCACGGTGATGACTTTCTCCTCGGTGTAGGCCAGTGCACCGCTGAACCCACCTTCACGCCCGATACCGCTGGTCTTGACGCCGCCCCAGGGCAGGTTGGCGTCCAATGGGCTCCAGCAGTTGATGCCCACGGCGCCGGCTTTCACCGCTGCCGCGACGCGGTGCGCTCTGACCAGGTCGCTGGTCCAGACGGTGGCCGCGAGGCCGTAGCTGCTGTCGTTGGCCAGGGCGATCGCTTCGTCTTCGCTGTCGAACGTGATCAGTGTGCCGACGGGGCCGAAGATCTCGTCCCGGGCGATTTCCATGTCGTTGCGGGCGTTGGCGAAGATCGTCGGACGCACGAACCAGCCTTTCTTAGGGGCCGAGACGCCGCCCGCCAACAGCGTTGCGCCTTGGTCGATGCCGAGTTGGATATAGCGGTTGACACGATCGAACTGCGCCTTCTTGGCCACGGGGCCCATCTGTACGCCGGGCTCGCGAGGGTCGCCCACGGTCACCGCCTGTGCGGCCTCGGCCAGCGCGGCGCCGAAGCGTTCGGCGAGGCTGCGCTGCACCAGGATTCGCGAACCGGCCGCACACACCTGGCCCTGGTTGGCGAACAGACCGAGCGTACAGCCGCGCAGGGCGTCCTCGAAGGAGGCATCGTCGAACACAATCTGCGGGCTCTTGCCGCCCAATTCCAAGGCCACGCGCTTGAACAACACACCGGCGGTGCGCTGGATTTCACGCCCGGCCTCGGGGCTGCCGGTGAAGCTGATCTTGGCGATATCCGGGTGTTCGCACAGGGCGCGACCGACTTCGTTACCGTAGCCGGTGACCACGTTGATCACGCCGTCCGGGAAACCCGCTTCCTGCGCCAGCAGCGCCAGTTGCAAGGCTGACTGCGGGGTTTCTTCCGATGGCTTGACCACCACGGTACAGCCCGCCGCTAGCAACGCGGCGAGCTTCCACGCCGTGATCATCAGCGGCGAGTTCCAGGGCACGATGGCACCCACCACGCCGACGGGCTCGCGTACCGTGTACGACAGGGTTTTGGTGCCGAAGTAGCCACCGGTGGGAATGGTGCGACCTTCAAGCTGGTTGGCCCAGCCAGCGGCGGCGCGCAGGTTGGCAATCGCGTTGGGCAGGTCCATCCGGCGCGGCTCGATGGGGGAGCGACCGATGGCGTTGGCGTCGAGATCCGCCAGCAGCTCGGTGTCGCGCTCCACCAGGTCGGCCAGTTTCGACAGCAGTCGGCCACGTTGGGCGCCGTCGAGTTGGCTCCACTCGCCGCCGTCGAGTTGCCGGCGTGCAGCCGCCACGGCACGGTCCACGTCTTCGCGTGTGCCGCGTGCGGAGCTGCCGTACACCTGTTCAGTCACGGGGTTGACCAGATCGATGCGCCGACGGTCGAAGGCTTCGCAGGACGCACCTTCGATGAAATGATTCAAGTGCTCAGTCATTTTGCGGTCCTTGAGTAATGGGCAGGATCATGCTTTGAGGGAAGCCAGGGCGTCGCCGAAGATGTCCAGTGCCTTGAAGAACAGCTCACGCGAGATCGTCAGCGAGGGCATGACACGCATCACGTTGCTGTAGCGGCCACAGGGAATCATCAGCACGCCGTGGTTGAGCAGATAGCCCATCAGTTGGCCGATCTTTTCGCCCGGCAGGGGCGCCTTGGTGAGCGGGTCTTCGATCAGTTCGATACCGATCATCAGGCCGCGCCCGCGCACTTCACCGACTAACGGGCTGTTGAAGCCGCGAATATGCGCCTGAGCTTCCAGCCCCAGGGTGTGGGCACGGCTGGGCAGGTCGAGTTCAGGGTCCTGGAGGATGCTGATGTTGGTCAGTGCCACGGCAGCCGACAACGAGTTGGCGGCGAAGGTGTTAGGCATGGAACCGTCGGGGATTTTCGCTGCCAGGTCCGAGCGCATGATCAGGCCGGCCATGGGCAGGTCGCTGCCGATGCCCTTGCCGAAGGTGAGCATGTCGGGCTTCACGCCGGAGTGTTCGACCGCCCACATTTTGCCGGTGCGACCGGCGCCGGACTGCACTTCATCGACGATCAGCAATGTGCCGCTGCGGTCGCAGGCCTTGCGCAGCAATTGCAGGAATTCCGGCGAAGGCGGCACGTAGCCGCCTTCGCCCTGTACCGGTTCCACAATCACGGCCGCCACGTCATCGGCGGCGGTGTACGGCGTGTTCAACAGGTAATCGATGTACTCGCCGGCGATCTGCTCGGCGCTTTTGTGGGTGGTGTCGAAGGGGAAGCGGTAGGCGTAAGGGTAGGGGGCGTGAATCACGCCGCCCATCTGCGCACCAAAGCCCTTGCGGTAGGCCGTGCCGGTGGTCAGCGAGCCCGAAGCGTTCCACACACCGTGGTAGCCACCGTGGAAGGCGATGATCTGGTGCCGCCCGGTGATGCGCTTGGCGAACTTGATCGCGGCTTCCAGGGCATCACTGCCGCTTTGCGTGAAGAAGGTGATGCAGTCGCCACGCAACCCCTCGGGCGCGATTTCGGACAACTTGGCAGCCAGCTCGGTACGCCGGGTGCTGTTGATTTCCAGGGCGTGCATCAGCACTTCGGACTGTTCGCGAATCGCCTGCACCACTTTGGGGTGGCAGCGACCTACGCTGCTGACACCGACGCCGGCGGACAGGTCGATGTAAGTGTTGCCGTCCGGGTCTTTGAAGGTCGCACCGAAGGCGCGGTCCATGGCGATCGGCATGCGTCCGCCGCCGCGTGCCATCGACTCGGTACTCGCCGACAGCGCCAGGGCTTCGCGGGTTTTGGGGCCGGGCAGTTCGCCGGAGATAATCCGCGGGGCATCCGCGAAGTGCAGGGATTGAAGTTTGGCTTCACTCATGACGGTCTCTCTGGAATGTCTATTTAAGTGTGCCGATCATCTCCGGCGCCGGTTCCAGGCCGGTAGCCCGAATCGGCACATGAGATGCATGCATTCCAGCGCATAAACAATTTCCACGATTTGTGCTATGTGCGACTATCAAGCCCATAGGCGATCTAAAAACAAGAATATTGGTAGAGGTACACGACCCAATGAAAAACCAGACGATCAGCCATTTTCGAGATGTCCACGTGCATGCAGCCACCATCCAGCAGTGGAACCAGGACTACAGCCAGTTAACCGCCGGCTGCGCCGAGAGCTCGCTGATGCAACTGACGACAACCGGTTGTCACTTGTTTCTCGAACAGATCAACCAGCGCGTGGTGCAGAACGGCGTGGCGCCCCGCGACAAGATGTGCTTTGCCGTGCCGATCAACGTCCCGGGTTCGATTCGCATGCAGGGGCGCGAGGTGGATGACAGCAGCCTGTTCTTTCTCCACGGCGGCGAGGAGTTCATGTTCCATATGCCGATGGGCATGGAGTTGCTGTCCATCACCTTTGAGCGTGACTTATTCGACGAGGCGTTGGAGCAGACCGCTTCAGCCAAGGACCTCAATCGGTTGCTGCGCCAGCCGGTGATCAGGGTTTCCCCCCAGCGATTTGCCCAGGCTCGGCGCCGATTGCTGGCGCTTTTCTCCCAGGCACTGGTGCACGAAGACCTCGATAGCACGCTGGATCGAGCGCGCGAGGTAGCGCTGGAGCAGGCCATGCTCAGTGAGCTGTTGCAACTGATGATCGACCCCGCGTGCGACAAGCACCAGCGCAGCCCCAGTTCCACGCGCAGTTTTATCGTCGAGAAATGCCACCGCCTGGCGACCACCGAAATGATCAACGTGCCCAGCGTGATCGATTTGTGCGAGCGTCTCCAGGTGAGTCGGCGTACGGTGCAGAACAGCTTCCGCTCGGTCGCCGAGACCACTCCGCTGAATTACCTGCGCTCTGTAAGGCTCAACGGCGTACGCCGCACCTTGATGTCCACCCGTGCCTGCGAGCTGACGATTGGTGATGCCGCCGCCCAGTGGGGCTTCTATCACCTGAGCCATTTCGCGGCGGAGTACCAGGAGCTGTTTGCAGAGCTGCCGTCCCATACCGCCCGTGCAGCCATCGCCGCTTACGCGCGCGCCTGAACGAAAAAATCTGCAAAGACCGGATACAGCCTGCTTGGGAGAGGCGGGTGTTTCGCCGTGGGTGCTTGCGTTACCGATTTGGGATACCGGCACGTTGCAGGGCAGGCATAGGATCAGTGCCAGCGTGCAACAAGAACGACAAGCTATTCGGTGCCGGTGAACCGCCGGCTGCACCGATCCTGCAGCGACTGCCTCATACAATAAGGTCAATAACATGAGTGTATCCAACTCGATCAACAGCTCCACGGAGCTCAAGCGTGGCGCCCTGGGTGTGGGCTTTATCATCTTCTTCGTGGTGTCGGCGGCAAGCCCGCTGAGTGTGATCGCCGGCGGCTTCCCCATCGGTATCATGCTGGGCAACGGGGCAGGGACCCCGGCGTTGCTGATCCTCGCCTTGCTGGTGCTGCTGGCGTTCTCCGTGGGCTACACCACCATGTCACGCCACCTGACCAACGCCGGTGGCTTTTACGCCTTTACCGCACGCGGGTTGGGCGGCCTGGCCGGTGGCGCGGCCGGGGTGCTGGCGATGTTTGCCTATAACATCCTGCAGGTTGGGTTGTATGGCATGTTCGGCGGGGTGGTCAGTGGCACCATGGAAGCCGCGTTCGGCCTGGTGCTGCCGTGGTGGTCTTACTCGCTGATGGCGATGGCCAGCATCGCAATCCTGGGTTATCGCAAGATCGACCTGTCGGCGCGTGTGCTGTCGGTGATGGTGATCGCCGAGTACCTGGCGATCCTGGTCCTGGACTTCGCCATCCTCAAGTCCGGTGGCGACAGCGGCATCAACCTTGACGCCTTCACCAGCAGTCGAGTGTTCAGCGGCACCCCGTCCATCGGCTTGCTGTTTTGCTTCGCCGCCTTTATCGGCTTTGAGGCAACGACCATCTACGGGGAGGAGGCCAAGGACCCGAAACGCACCATTCCGATTGCGACGTACTGTTCGGTGTTGCTGATCGGTGGTTTCTACGCGTTATCGGTGTGGTCGATGGTGGTGGGCGTGGGGGCGGACAAGATCGTGCCGATGTTGCAGGCCTTGCAGGATCCGACCACGTTTATCTACGGCATGTCCGACCATTTTGTCGGCCCGCAACTGACCCAGGTTATCCGTGTGCTGTTCATGGTCAGTATCTATGCCGGGCTGTTGGCCTTTCACAACGCCGCTGCACGTTACTTCTATGCCATCGGCCGTGACGGTTTGCTCCACAGCCAGTTGGGCACCACCCACCGCGTACACCAGAGCCCGCATATGGGCTCGGCCTTGCAGAGCCTGATCTCGGCCGTGGTGGTGCTGATTTTCGCCGCGTTGGATGCCGATCCGATCCTGCAACTGTTTGCCTGGTTGTCCAACCTGGCCACGCTGTGTGTGATCTTGCTGATGGCGCTGACTTCGGCGGCAGTGCTGGTGTTCTTCCGACGCCACCCGCAGCTCCAGGTCGGGGTCTGGCGCGGGCAGATCTTCCCGGGTTTCTCGTGCCTGGCGCTCTTGGCGGTGCTGGTGTTGGCGGTGGTGCATTTCGACGTACTGACCGGTGCCAGCCGACTGCTGTCCTACAGCCTCTGCGCGATTATTCCCCTGGCCTTGCTGGGCGGGGTATTCCTCGCGGCGCGGCTGCGCAAGGCATCGCCCCAGCGGTTCCTGGCGTTGGGCAGCCACAAGCTTTAAGGCGTGGCCGGCGGTGTTTGCCTGCTCAACTTGACCAGCAGCGCTGCGATCAAAAGCAGTGCTGCCGACACCGCCAGCACCGCGACAAAGCCCGCGTCGAACGCCGAGCGGGCAAATGCGCGCAGCATGGCAGCGCCTTCGGGCGACAGCGTTTCGGCAACGACCAGCGCGTCGTCAAGACTGTCGAATGTCGCAGGGTTGCGGGTCAGCCAGGATGGAATCACCACGCCCGCCGAATACGCATAAATCGCCGATAACAGGCTGCCTGCCAGGGTTACACCCACCGCACCGCCCAGTTCAAACGACACTTCCTCGATGGAGGCGGCCATGCCAGCCTGGTTGGCGGGTACGCTGAGCATGATGGTGCTGGACGACGCTGTCAGTGCTGCACCAATGGTAAATCCCAGCAGCGCAAGGACGATCAGTTGCAGGTACACCGCAGCGTCATACAGCAGCAGGTAGGCCAGCATCGACGCAGCAGACAGCAGCAGGGTCCAGAACAGCATCCGCTGGTTCCCCAGGCGAGGCAGGTAGTAACCGGCCAACGGCCCGGAGATGAACGAACCCAACGGCAGCGGCAGGATGAACAACGCCGCTTCCAGTGGCGACAGGCCCAGCACCAGTTGCAGGCGTTGGCTGAATACCAGCTCCATGCCGATCAACGCTGCGGCGGACACCACGGCCGAGATCACCGCATTTCTGAACCCCGTGGTCTTGAACAGCCCCAGGTCGAGCATCGGCTGAGTGGCGCGACGTTGGCGGCGAATAAACAACGTCAGGAACAGCGCGCCCAGCACCAGTGCGATCAGCATGCCTTCGAAGGAGGGCGTGCGTTTGCCGAGTTCCTTGACCGCATACGCGACACTGATCAAGCCGACCATCACCTGCAGCGAGCCCAGCCAGTCCCAGCGTTTGCTCATATCCCCCGGCTGATTCGGGATCAAGAGGACGCCGACAAGCAACGCCACCAGCACAATCGGCACGTTGATCAAAAATACCGAGCCCCACCAGAAATGCTCCAGCAACAGGCCGCCCACCACCGGACCGAACGCCGCGCCTCCTGACGCCACCGAGGCCCAGATACCGAACGCCATGGCCTGTTCGCGCGGATCCGTGAAGGTCACCCGCACGATGGCCAGCGTGGCGGGCATCATCATCGCCGCGCCGACCGCCAGGAACCCCCGTGCGCCAATCAATACGGCGGCGGAGGGTGAGAACGCCGCAATCAGCGAGAACAGGCCAAACACGCCGAGCCCGCCGATGAACAGGTGTTTGTGTCCAAGACGGTCACCGAGGGTACCCATGCCCAGCAGCAGGCCGGCGGCGATCAGCGCATAGATGTTAACGATCCAGAGTTTTTCCG
Organism: Pseudomonas sp. MIACH; assembly: GCF_001269925.1. Lineage (GTDB taxonomy): Bacteria > Pseudomonadota > Gammaproteobacteria > Pseudomonadales > Pseudomonadaceae > Aquipseudomonas. The sequence goes on along the minus strand of NZ_LHVO01000018.1, from coordinate 245,018 downwards.
AGGCCGAGGCATTCAGCTCTCGGGTCAGGGTGGGCAGGGCGGTGTACAGCACCGTCATGTCGATGACGATGAGCAGCAAGGCGCTGGAAATGATCGCGAGGATCAACCAGCGGCGTGGAAAAATCATGGGTGGTGCTCAATGTAGAAGAGTTGAAAGGCGGCCACTGTAACCGAGTCAAGACGGCATACGTTTTACACGCGGAAATGCCCGACCAGTTGCTGTTGGTGATTGGACATTTGATGCAGTGCGTCACTGGCCTTCGACGCTTCGTTCATGCGCCCGGCGAGTGTTTCGCTGATGCCCCGGATGTCGCTGACCCGATGGCTGATATCGTCCACCACACTGCTCTGCTCAAGGGCCGCACTGGCGATCTGCTGATTCATTTGTTCGATCACCTCCACGGCCTGGGAAATATGCCCCAGCGCCACCCGGGTCTGTTGCACCTGGAGCACGCTGCCGCCGGCTTGCTCGCGACTCAATTGGGTGCTGTGCACCACCGCCTGGCTCAGCTGTTGCAGCGTCTCGATCACCGTGCGCACCTGTTCGACCGAACTCTGGGTGTTGCTCGCCAGGTGCCTGACTTCATCGGCCACCACCGCAAAGCCGCGCCCCTGTTCGCCGGCCCGCGCCGCTTCGATGGCTGCATTCAGTGCCAGCAGGTTGGTCTGCTGCGCAATGGCGCTGATCACGTCCAGCACCTGACCGATCTGGGCACTGCTACCGGCCAGGGCGTTGACTTGCTGCAGGGTGGTTTCCAGGCGTTGATCGAGGGCCTCGATGCTGCGCTCGGCGGCCGAGAACACTGCCTGGCCTGAACGGCTGGCGTTTTCGGCGGCCGTCGCGGCGTCGGCGGCGCTGTGGGAGTGACGAGCGACTTCCTGGGCGCTGGCGCTCATTTCGTGCAACGCGGTCGCTGCCAGCTCCACTTCGCGGTACTGGCGCTGCATGCCGGCGCTGACTTCACGGGCAATGCCCGATGAGGTGTCGGCACTGTTGCGGGTGTCCAGGGACGCGGCCTGGATCGCGCGAATAATCGGCTGCAACTTGTCGAGGAAACGGTTGAAGCCATCGGCCAAGTGGCCCAGTTCGTCGCGTCGCCCGCTGGGCAGGCGCTGAGTGAGGTCACCGTCGCCTTCGACAATCGCATCGAGCAATTCGGCCATCTTCAGCAGCGGGCGCGTCACGCCGTAAGCGGCCAGCCAGATCAGCAGCATACCCAGGCTGCTGGCCAGGATACCCAGGCCGAGGTTGAGCCAGTTGGACTCACGACTTTTGTCGTCGAGTTCGCTTTGCATCTGCCGGGCTGGCGCCTGCACCCGCGCCTGTGGAACCTTGATCTGCAGTTGCCAGGCCGGCTTGCCCGCCGCCGTCTGTAAGGGCTGGCGGATATCCAGTGTGTCCCCCGAGACAGCGCCGCTGCGTCCCGCCACTTGGCCCGTGGCCGACAGGATGGTGACCTGGCTGTCGCCCTGGTAGAGGTCCTGGCCGAGGTTGGCCGCCAGCTTTTGCAAGGTGTCGAGGCTGATGTCCATACCCACCACGCCGAGCACTTTGCCGTTGACGATCAGGGGGATGGAAATGCTGCTCATCAGGGCTTTCTGGCCCTCCACTTCGATGGTGTACGGTTCGACCACACACACCTGGCGTTGCGCCTGAGGGCAGGCGTACCAGGCGTTCCCCGGTTCGCTGCCGGGGGGCGCGGTGTTTGCGGCGATTTGTGCCTCGCTCAGTACCTCCTGCACCAGTTGCCCCGGTTGACTCTGTGACCAATACAGCGCAAAGCGCCCGGTTTCATTGCCCGCCACCGCGCGTTGGTCGCGCCAATCGGCGTCAGTGCCGCCCAGCGCGTCCGGCAGCATGATGACGTACAGGCCGAGGACTTTTTCGCGTTGTTTCAGGGTTTCACGGGCGTTGCTGATCAGCGCTTCGCGCAATTGCGCGACCGTCAGGCGGCCGTTGAGCGTTTGCTCGCGCAGTTGCAGAACCTGTTGCGCAAACCCCTCGCCATACAGCGCGGTTTCAGTGAAAAAACGCTCCACCTGTTGGCCATGCGCCACGGCCTGGGCCTGCAAGCGCTCCAGCGCAGCCTGTCCGAGCAACTCGCTGCTCTGCTCTTTAAGCAGCTTTGCACTGGCTTGATTCTGATACGCGCTGGCACCAATCAGAGCCGCCACCACTGCCAGCAGGCAGAGTCCGCTCAGCAGGGTAATACGCCATTGAATGGTGAGGTGAGCTGGCTGCATGGTTGAGGCTTCCTACAAGTGGGCGTCGCGATGATGGGCTGGGGGGCGAGCCCTCATTCTTATTCTGGTCGTCGGCATCCGGGCATAGCACGGCTGATGCTAGGTTGCAGGCATGACAGGCCAGGCGGCTATCCCAAATCGGCAACTGCGCGGGGAGTGAGCCTGTTGCCTCGACCTGTTTTGGGGCGGGGCTTCGGATGCTACCGATTTGGGATAGCGAGCGGTTCAGGGGCGGGCATAGGATCAAATTCAGCGCGCAACTAAAACAAAACGCTAACTGGTGCCGATGCTGTGTGGTCGGACCACCCCTAAAGCGACTGCCTCATACAATAAGGTCAACAACATGAGTGTATCTATCCCGGTCAACAGCTCCACGGAGCTCAAGCGTGGCGCCCTGGGTGTGGGCTTCATTATCTTCTTCGTGATATCGGCGGCGAGCCCGCTGAGTGTGATCGCCGGCGGCTTCCCCATCGGCATCATGCTGGGCAACGGGGCCGGCACCCCGGCTTTGCTGATTCTCGCCTTGCTGGTGCTGCTGGCGTTCTCGGTGGGTTACACCACCATGTCGCGCCACGTGACCAATGCCGGTGGCTTTTACGCGTTCACGTCCCGTGGCCTGGGTGGCCTGGCGGGCGGTGCCGCCGGGGTGCTGGCGATGTTTGCGTATAACATCCTGCAGGTCGGGTTGTACGGGATGTTTGGCGGTGTGGTCAGTGGCACCATGGAAACCGCCTTCGGCCTGGTGCTGCCGTGGTGGTCGTACTCGTTGATGGCGATGGCGAGCATCGCGATCCTGGGCTATCGCAAGATTGACCTGTCGGCGCGGGTGCTGTCGGTGGTGGTGATCGCCGAGTACCTGGCGATCCTGGTCCTGGACTTCGCCATTCTCAAGTCCGGCGGCGACAGCGGCGTCAACCTTGACTCGTTCAGCAGCAGCTATGTGTTCAGTGGCACGCCGTCAATCGGCTTGTTGTTTTGTTTCGCCGCTTTTATCGGCTTCGAGGCCACGACCATCTACGGTGAAGAGGCCAAGAACCCCAAGCGCAGTATTCCGATTGCCACCTACTGTTCGGTGTTGCTGATCGGTGGTTTCTACGCACTGTCGGTGTGGTCGATGGTGGTGGGGGTGGGGTCGGACAAGATCGTGCCGCTGCTGCAGTCCTTGCAGGACCCAACCACGTTTATCTATGGCATGTCCGACCACTTTGTCGGCCCGCAACTGACCCAGATTATCCGCGTGCTGTTCATGGTCAGTATCTATGCCGGGCTGTTGGCCTTTCATAACGCCGCCGCGCGTTACTTCTACGCCATCGGGCGCGACGGTCTGTTGCACAGCCTGCTGGGCACCACCCATCGCGTGCACCAGAGCCCGCATATGGGCTCGGCGTTGCAGAGTTTGATCGCGGCGGTCGTGGTGCTGATATTTGCCGCGATGGATGCCGATCCGATCCTGCAACTGTTTGCCTGGCTATCCAACCTGGCCACGCTGTGCGTGATCCTGTTGATGGCGCTGACCTCAGTGTCGGTGTGCGTCTACTTTCATCGCCATCCCGAGCTTAAGGTCGGGCTGTTGCGTGGACGGATCCTGCCCGGTATTTCGAGCCTGGCGCTGGTGATGGTGCTGGTGTTGGCGGTGGTGCATTTCGATGTGCTGACCGGTGCCAGCCAACTGCTGTCCTACAGCCTCTGCGCGATTATTCCGGCGGCCTTGATCATCGGCATCGTGCTCGCCGCGCGACTGCGCAACAGCTCGCCGCAACGCTTCCTGGCCTTGGGCAGCCACAAGCTTTAAGGCCCCCCGCGTTTTCATAGCTCGACTAACCAGACAATCGCAGCCTGCCGTTGCTCGGCATGGCGCGTCAGCGTGTGAAAGGAAGGTTTCAAATGCACAACTACAAGATGCTTATCGATGGGGTTCAGGTGGCCGGCGACGAAGGCCAGTTTGATGTGATCAACCCGGCCACCGGTACGGCATTCGCCCAATGCCCGGCCGGTTCACTGGGGCAACTTGACCAGGCAGTGAGTGCCGCGCAGGCGGCGTTCAAAAGCTGGCGCCACAGTAGCCACCCTGACCGTTGCGAGCGTTTGATGGCGATTGCGGCAGATATCGAGCAAGAGGCCGAGTCACTGGCGCGCCTGATTGTGCTGGAGCAAGGCAAGCCGCTGGAGCTGGCGTTTTCCGAGGTCATGGGCGCCGCCGCCTGGACGCGCTACGCGGCCGGGCAGGACATTGCGGTGGAACTGGTGGAAGAAACTCCCACCCAGCGCATTGAGCTGCACCGCAAACCGTTGGGCGTCGTGGCGTCGATCACCCCCTGGAACTGGCCGTTCATGATTGCCGTCTGGCACATCATGCCGGCGCTGCGTGCGGGCAACTGTGTGATCAGCAAACCGTCGAGCCTGACACCGCTGAGTACCTTGGGCCTGGTGGCGATCATTGGCCGGCACGTACCTCGCGGTGTGATCAATTGCGTGACCGGCGAGCGAGGCTTCGGCAGTGCGATCACCTCGCACCCGGGGATCCAGAAGATCGTCTTCACCGGCTCCACCGCCACCGGGCAAAGCGTAATGCGCGGCGCCGCCAGCAACCTCAAGCGCCTGACCCTGGAACTCGGTGGTAACGACGCCGCCATCGTATTGCCGGGGACCGCCGTGGAGGCCGTGGCCGAGGAGATCTTCCAGGCGGCCTTCCTCAACATGGGCCAGACCTGTGCTGCGCTCAAACGCCTGTATATCCACGAATCGCAGTACCAGGCTTTTGCTGACGCGCTGACGCAGATTGCAGCGCGCCAGGTGGTGGGTGATGGCCTCGACGCCGGTGTGACCTTCGGGCCCGTGCAGAACCTTGAGCAACTGGAACTGGTGGAGGCATTGGTCGACGACGCACGGGCACAGGGTGCGCGGGTGTTATGTGGCGGTGCGCGCCTGGACCATCCGGGCTATTTCTATCCGCCGACGCTGGTTGCAGACGTGACCGACGGCCATCGCCTGGTCGACGAAGAACAGTTCGGCCCGGTGTTGCCGTTGATTGCCTACCGGGATGTCGAGGATGTCCTGACGCGCGCCAATGCCGGAGACATGGGGCTCGGCGGCTCGGTCTGGGGGCCGGATGTCGAGCAGGCCCAGGCCTTGGCCAGTCGCTTGGAGAGTGGTGTGGCGTGGGTCAATTGCCACGCACAGATCCAGCCGAACACGCCGTTTGGCGGCAGCAAGATGTCGGGGTTTGGTGTCGAGTTCGGTCTTGAAGGGCTATTGGAGTTCACGGGTCAGCAACTGCTGTTTGTACGCAAGCAGGCTGTCGAAGAAGGAGTTTGAACCATGCGTTATCTATCACGTCATCCCGTATTCGGTTGCACGCTTGTGTGCACCCTGGCGCTCGGCACTATCAGTCAGGTGCACGCTTATGAGCTGTACAGCGATGAGAGTCGTCATCTCAACGCCGACATGACGGCAGTGTTCGGTCTGTTCAACAGCCGCAAGAATTACGATGGCACGCCAGGTGGTTCCAGTTGGCGTGAAGGCTTTATCAAATACGGTTTGAGTGGCAACCAGACGTTGGGGGGCAATGGCAGCGCATACGGGGCATTTGCCCTGGTCAGCTCCGCCTCGTGGGGCGATGGCGATCCGGGCGGCAACAGCCTCGGCACCGAGCGTACGACGAAGATTGAAGACGCCTACCTGGGCTGGCGTTCCGGTGACCTGTTTCCTGTGCTCGGTAAAGACGGCGTGGATATTTCCGGCGGACGCCAGGTGGTCAAGGTCGGCCGAGGGTTCCTGATCAACGATGACGGTCTGAATCCCGGCAAGGGCCCGGCCGATGGCACCTTGAACCGTGGGGGCGCCTACTACCTGGCGGCTCGGCACGCGTTCGATCAGACCGCCGTGCTGCGCCTGGGGGGGCAGGACGGCCTGCATGGCAGCGTGTTGTGGCTCAAGTCCGACAACCGCATCCAGGCCGAGACCGAGTTGGCCGCCGGCACCCTGGATTACACGGCCCAACCGGGGACGCTCGGCTTGACCTGGGTCCATGGCCTGGACGTGAACGATCAATGGGCCAGCGATTTTCAACGCCAGCGCAAGGGCATGAACATTTATAGCGTGCGCGGTGAAGGCGATGCGGGCATCAAGAACGTCAGCCTGGCGTTCGAGTACGCCTGGCAGGACAAGGATGCGGGGCCTGAAAAAGCCTGGTACGGCGAGGCGGGCTACACCTTCGCCGATACCGCCTGGGCTCCCAAGGTGACGTATCGCTACACCCGCTATTCGCAGAACTGGGACGCGCTTTTCACCGGCTTGAGCACCGGCTATGGCACCTGGTTCCAGGGCGAAGTGGCCGGCAACTACGCCGGTCCGTTCAACACCAATACTCGCATCCACCATGTCGGGTTGAAGGCAACCCCATTGGAAAACCTGAGCCTGGGTGCGCTGTATTTCGATTACGCCACCGTGCGTAAAAGCAATGCGTTGAACCTCGATGGCCGCGAGCTGGATGTGTACGCCGAATGGGCGGTCAACCCGCACTTGATCATCACGCCGCTGGTGGGGCTGTACAAACCCAGGCAGGACTCGACCACCGGCGGTAATCAAGTGGGTGGCAATGGCACCAACCTGTACAGCCAATTGTCGCTGGCCGTGCCGTTCTGAGCGTGATGGGCTAGGGCGTGATGCTGCTCGGCGGGTTGCGCATGTTATCGGCAATGCGCCGGGTGGTATCCATGACCATTTCGATCACGGTTTCCTGGCGCAGCAGCTTGAAGCTCTGGCTGCTGCCGACGGCGGACAGGCTGCCGACCACCTCGTCAAGGTCGGCCTGGATGATCGGTGCAGCGATACCGGTCAGGCCCAGGTTGAGTTCGTCGTGGGTCAGGCAGTAGCCGTCCTTGCGGATTTTTTTCGCGGCCTTGGAGAAACCGGCCCAGTCATACGGGCTGTCCGGGTCGTTGGCCATGTGCTCGTCGAACAAGCGTTGCAGGCGCCGACCCTTCTGGAAAGCGATCAGGACCTTCGATTGCGCCCCGCGAAAAAACGGCAACGGCTGCCCGCGCCCGAACGCAAAGTGATAGGTGTCGGTGGGTTCGGCGATGTAGGTGTTGATGATGCGCCCGTCGTAAAACACGCTGGCAAACACCGCCAGGCCGGTTTGCGCGGACAGCTCGTGCATCAGCTCGCGGCCGGCGATCAGGATCGGATCGTACTGACGCATCATCCAGTCCAGCTCGATCACGCGCGGCCCCAGGCCATAGCTGCCGGCGTCCACGCGGGTGAGCATGCCGGCGTCACACAAGTCCTTGACGTAGCGGTACACGGTCGCCCGTGACAGACCCATGCGCTCGGCAATGGTGTCGGGTTCGATCTTCAGCGTCTGTGGACCGAACAGGTCCAGGATGCTCAGCAATTTGCTCAGGCTGCTCATTGTGTTCCTAAAAGAAAGGGAAGGGCGTTGGTTGCGTACCCGCCAGGATCAGGTCGCCCAAGCGCTGGCGCAACACTACCGCAGTGAGAGAAAAACGCAATCTCGGGATGGATCTTGAGTCTATAAATATTGCGCAAATCTCATCAGGTGAGAATTTCATTAATAAAATGCTTGTTGGTTGCGATTTTGTATGTGATAAATCTCATCACTGCAAATGCTCAAGCAAGAGGGCTGAAAATGAATGGTGCGCAACTGATAGTGAATGCGGCAGCGGCAAGCGGTATCGAGTACTGCTTCGCCAACCCCGGGACCACCGAGATTCCTCTGGTGGCCGCCATGGCCAGCGCACCTGCTCTCAAGCCGGTGTTGTCGCTGTTCGAAGGGGTGTGCACGGGCGCTGCGGACGGCTATGGCCGGATCGCCGGCAAGCCGGCAATGACCCTGACCCACTTGGGCCCAGGCTTTGCCAATGGCATCGCCAACCTGCATAACGCGCGTCGGGCCAATACGCCGATCGTCAACGTCATCGGCGATCACGCCTCCTGGCATGTCAACTACGATCCGCCCTTGGCCAGCGACATCCAGGCCCTGGCCGGCACCGTCTCTGGCTGGGTGCGCACCTCGCGCACGGCGGCGGGTATTGGTGAGGATTTGCAGGAAGCGGTGCGTGCGGCATGGCAGGCCAAAGGCCAGATCGCCAGTTTGATTCTGCCCATGGACCTGCAAGCCCACGCAGTGACGCACAACGGTGTGTTCGCACCTCTGCGTGCTCCGGTTCGCCGGTTTGCCGGTGACCGGATCGAAACCGTGGCGCAGGCACTGCGGGACGGCCAGCGGCTGGTGTTTATCGTCGGCGATGAGGGCTTGTCGGTCGCCGGCCTGGAAGCGGCGGGGCGCCTGGCACAACTGCCCGGCGTGCGCCTGTTTGCCGAGACCTTTCCGCGCCTGAGCTACCGTGGTGGTGGTTTACCGGACCTGGATCGCCTGCCGTATTTCCCGGAAGTGGCGATTGAAATTCTTGAGCAGTACGACCTGGTCATTTGTGCAGGCGTGCCCGAGCCCATCAGTTACTTTGGCTACGAAGGCATCCCGTCGCGCCTCGCCGAACGTGATCGCCTGCTGACGTTGGCCGAAGTCGGTGACGATGTTGCCGGCGCGCTGACGGCGTTGGCCGATGCCCTGAATGCACCGGCCTATGTGCCGACCCCGGAGGGTATCGAACTGCCGCCCGGCCATGCCGAGCTGACGCCACAATCCATCGGCCAAGTGCTGGCCGCATCACTGCCCCACGACAGCATTGTCTCGGTCGAGGGCGGCACCTGCGGCTATCCGTTCTTTACCGCTTCCGCCCGCGCCGCGCGGCATCGGGTATTGACCAATACCGGTGGCGCGATTGGCCAGGGGATTCCGGTGGGGTTCGGTGCCGCCTTGGCGGAGCGCGGCAATAGCGTGTTCTGCCTGCAATCGGACGGCAGTGCCCAGTACACCATTCAAACCCTATGGAGCATCGCCCGCGAGCAGTTGCCGGTGGTGATCCTGATTGCCGCCAACCATCGCTACGCGATTTTGCAGAACGAGCTGCGCCGTTTCGGTATGACCGAAATGGACCCGCAAGCCCTGCGCCTGACCGTGCTCGACAGTCCGCGTATTGATTGGAAGGCCCTGGCCAAAGGTTACGGGGTCGCGGCCTGCACGGTACAGACCAATGCCGAACTGCAACGGGCACTGGCCAATGCCAAGGCCGACCGTGGTCCTTGCCTGATCGAAATGGCGCTGTGAAGGAGTCGACTATGTATCAGCCCGAATTATTACCTGCCGTCCGGGCGTTCCTGGCGCAGCCCGGTCGCCTGTTCATCGGCGGTACCTGGCAGGACGCCGCCAGCGGTCGCCGCTTTGCGGTGGAAAACCCGGCCACTGAACAGACCCTGACCGAAGTCGCCCAAGGCGATGAGCGCGATGTGAACGCGGCCGTTGCAGCCGCGCGTGCAGCCTTTACCGGCACCTGGGCCTTGCAGTCACCGGCGCAGCGCGGCCTGTTGCTGTTTCGCCTGGCCGATCTGTTGGATCAGCACCGTGAGGAACTGGCGCAACTGATCACCCTGGAGAACGGCAAGCCTATCGCCAACGCACGCGGTGAAGCGGCCAGCGCGGCGAATATCATCCGCTACTTTGCCGGCTGGCCCACCAAGATCGAAGGCAGCACGCTGCCCGTATCGCCGGCCAGCGGCGCGCCGATGCTCAACTACACGTTGCGCGAACCGGTGGGGGTCTGCGCGCTGATCGTGCCGTGGAACTTCCCGTTGACCATGTGCGTGTGGAAGCTTGGCCCGGCGTTGGCCACCGGTTGCGTGGCGGTGCTCAAGCCCGCCGAGCAGACGCCGCTGATCGCGATCCGCCTGGTGCAACTGATCGAGGCCGCCGGCTTCCCCGCCGGCGTGGTCAACCTGATCACCGGCCTGGGCGCCGACACCGGCGCACCGCTGGCACAGCACTCCGACGTGGACAAGATCGCCTTTACCGGCTCGACCCAGGTCGGGCGGCTGATCGCCCAGGCGGCCACCGGCAACATGAAAAAGGTCTCGCTGGAACTGGGCGGCAAGTCGCCGAACATCATTCTTCCAGACGCCGACATTGTGCGCGCCGCCAAGGGGGCCGCCGATGGGATTTTCTACAACCAAGGGCAGGTGTGCACGGCGGGTTCACGCCTGTATGTACACGCCAGTGTGCTCGACCAGGTGCTCGAAGAATTGCAGCGCCATGCCGCCGCCTATGTGCTGGGTAACGGCCTGGACCCGGCCAACAGCATGGGGCCGTTGGTGTCCGCGCGGCAGTTGAACACCGTCAAGGGTTACCTGCAGCGGGGCCAGGAGGAGGGCGCCGAACTGATCTGCGGCGGCGGCCGTCCCGAACACCTGGAGCATGGGCATTTCATTCAACCGAGCGTGTTCCTCGACCGTGCCGAGCGCGCCTGTGTAGCTCGCGAAGAAATCTTCGGCCCGGTACTGACCGTCATGAGCTGGAACGAAATCGACGACCTGGTGCTGCGCGCCAACGATTCGCCGTATGGCCTCGCCGCTGGCCTGTGGACCCGCGACCTGCGCTCGGCGCACCGCGTGGCCGCACAGCTCAAGGCCGGCTCGGTATGGATCAACTGCTGGAACGTGGTCGATCCCTCTTCACCGTTCGGTGGCTACAAACAATCCGGCTGGGGCCGGGAAATGGGCAAGAACGTGATCGATGCCTACACCGAGACCAAGAGTGTGTTTGTCGATCTGACCTGAACTGAATAATCACAAGAGGTAATTGCTATGGATCTGGAATTGAAAGGCCGCGTGGCCATTGTCACCGGTGGCGGTATGGGCATCGGCAAGGAAGTCGCACGTTTTCTCTCCGAGGAAGGCTGCAAGGTGGTGATCTGCGCACGGCGCATGGCGTTCCTGCAGCTGGCGGCCGAAGAGATCACCGCACAGACCGGCAATGAAGTGCTGCCGCTGTTCTGTGACACCAATGACATGAAGGCTGTGTCGGAGATGGTCGAGGCGGCTCACAAGCATTTCGGCCGTATCGACATCCTGGTCAACGGTGCTGCGGCGCCATCGGGTGTGGTGCGCAATGACATCGAACACGCCGGCGATGATGAGCTGCTGTCGGACCTCAACACCAAGGTGATCGGCTACTTCCGTTGCGCCAAGGCGGTGACCCCACACATGAAGGCGGGCGGCTTCGGTCGCATCATCAACATCGGCGGCCTCACCGGGCGCAGCAGCAAAGTGCTCTCGGGCATGCGCAACCTGGCCATCGCCCACATGACCAAGACCCTGTCCGACCAGCTTGGCCCTTCGGGCATCACGGTCAACCTGATTCACCCCGGCGTCGTCGACACCCCGCATATCCAGGAGCTGTACGAGCGCGAAGCAGTCAAGCAGGGCAAGACCGCCGAGCAGGTCGAGCAGGCCTACATCGACGCGACGCCGATTCGCCGCACCCTCGCACCGATTGAAATGGGCTGGTTGATTGGCTTCCTGGCGTCGCCGAAAGCGGCTGCGGTGACCGGTGAATCCATCGGCATCGACGGCGGTTTGACCCGTGGCATCTATATCTGAGGAGTATCACAGATGAGTAATGGAACCCTTTTGGTCGCCACCGTCGGGCAAGCGGTGATCCGCAGCGCCGACGATGGCAAGACCTGGCATCGCCTGGGCCTGGGGCAGGACCTGGAGTTCGATGCGATCACCCGATCCTTGAGCCTGCACCCCGACACGCCCGAGCGGATCTATGCCGGTACCGATGTGGGCTTGTGTGTGAGCCACGATACCGGTGGGCATTGGCAGCGCATCGATTCGCCTTTCAACGAGCAAACCGTGTGGAAAGTTGCGGTTGACCCGCAGGATGCACAACGCATTTTCGTCGGCACCGGCGCGCCTTCGCGTGCCGTGTTGTGGCGCACCCTGGACGGCGGCCTGAGCTGGGATCGCGCCCCGGTGGAAATCCCCGAGTTCTGCGATGGCGTCAGCCGCCCACGCCTGCTGGCCTTCGCCTATGACCCCACCGACCGCAACCAGTTGTGGTTCGGCCTGGAGGAGGGCGGGTTGTTCCATTCCCGTGACGGCGGCGACAGTTGGACCCGCGTCGATGACCGACTGCTGTGGGACTACAACTCGGACGTCCACAACATCCTGGTACTGCCCAATCACGGCGAGAAAGTCATCGTGGTGGTCTGCGTCAATGCGGTGTACCGCAGTCTGGACGAGGGACTGACCTGGACCGGCATCATTGGTCGCGAAGCCTTAGGCCTGTACTACATACGCGCCATGAACGCGCCTTTGGGCACGCAAAACGAGCTGTACCTGAGTATTTCCGATGGTACGCCCGGCACCACCAGCAAGATTCTGATATCCCGTGATGCCGCACTCAGTTGGAACGTGCTGCCGCTGCCACAGCAGCCCAACTCCTGCGTCTGGGCGATTGCCTTCAACCCGGCCAACCCGCGACAGATCGTGGCGGGCACCAAGTACGGGCATTTGTTCACCTCCGACAATGGCGGTGACGGCTGGCAGAAACATTGGCGGGAATTCAGCGAGATCGCTGATGTGCTGTGGACGCCTGCGGTTGCGCAGATCAAGTCCGGGCATCAATCCATCGTCAAAAAGCACTGAGGTATACCGCCATGAAGATCGAGATCCTGCGGACTCACCTATCGCTCTGGGTCAGTGACCCTGACGTGTCGGCGCGCTGGTACGCCGACATCCTGGGCATGCACGAAAGTGCCCGAGGCGAGAGCTGGGTCATGATGGCGTTTGGCGGCAAGCACCACGACATCGCCTTGATTCGTGCCGATCCCGGCGCCCATCAAGGTGGCCTGGGGCTGCAACATTACGGCCTGGAAATCGCCGGGGACATGACCACCTTGCGCCAGCTTTACGGCATGTTGCTGGGCAAGGGCGTCGAGGTGGTGAAGATCACCGATCACGAGATCGGTCATGGCGTGTACTTCAACGACCCTGACGGCAATCGCATGGAATTCTTTCTCGAAACCGAACACGACGATGCGCTCGGCAAGGCCCGTTTCAAGGCTGCCGGCGCGCCGAGCCGACATTTCAACCTCGATCCACTCGACCCACTTTGAGGCAATGCTGATGAAAACCGCGAACTTTGCTACGTATCACATCCGCAAATGGTACAGCTTCGTCGAAGAAACCCTGGCCAACGAAACCGGCCAACTGGCCGATGGCGAGCCGCTGTTCAAGTACGCGATTGCCGCCGTGATCGCCAACCCCTATGCCGGTCGCTACAGCGAGTCGCTTGCCGAGCTGGTCGATCCATCGCCGCTGTTGGGCGAAGAGTTCGGCCGGCGCATACAGGCACTGGCCGGTGCCCATGAGATCGTCAGCTATGGTAAGGCGATCCTGGTCGGCAGCGCGGGCGAATACGAGCACGGCAACGCGTTCCTGACCAACCCGGCCGCCGATCCGATTCGCGTCGCGCTGGGGGGTGGCAAGTCGTGGGTGCCGTCTACCGGCAAGCGCGGCGGACCGGGTTCGACCATCGACGTACCGCTGGCACACAAGGATGCGCTCTACGTGCGTTCCCACTACGACAGCATGTCGCTGATGTTCGGCGACGGCCCCGCGCCGGATGAAGTCATCGTGATCTGGGCCTTCGCCACCCGTGGCCGCTTGCATGCACGGCTGGGTGGCCTGCTGGCCGAAGACATCAAAGGTATTGATGGACTGCACTGATTGCAGGCGTGCGGCCTTGGCAACGCCGGTTTAAAACCACAACAAGAAAGCGGTGAATAGCGATGAAGCAGGAGAAGACCCAGGTTGTCATTGTCGGGGGCGGGCCCAATGGGATCACGGCCGCGCACTATATGGGGATGTACGGTATCGACTGCGTCGTCCTTGAGCTTGCCGACTGCATACTGCCGTACCCGCGTGCGGTGGGCATGGACGATGAAGCGTTGCGCGTGCTGCAGGCTATCGGCATTGCCGAACTGGCCGTGCGCGACATGATCTGCGACGTGCCGCTGCGCTATTACAACGCCCGTGGTGTGTGTTTTGCCGAGGTCAAGCCCAGTACCGCGCATTACGGCTGGCCCATGCGCAACATCTTCATGCAGCAGCTGCTCGAAGGCACGCTGCGCGAAACCCTGGGGCAGCGCAGCAGTGTAGTGCTGCGCCAGGGCCATGAAATGCTGGAGCTGGAGCAGGATGGAGAGGGTGTGACCTTGCAGGTGCGCGATGCCCAGGGCGAGGTCTATCAGCTGCGTGCCGATTACGTGATCGGCGCCGATGGCGGGCGCTCCACCGTACGCAAAAAGTTGGGTGTCGAACTGCTGGGGCTGACCCATGCGCGCAAATGGGTGGTGGTGGATGTCGCCAATGACACCCTTGATGCGCCCTATACCGCACTGCATGCCGATCCGCAGCGGCCGTTCGTGTGCATCTACTTGCCCTACCAGCAGCGACGCTGGGAATTCATGCTGATGGAGGGCGAAAATGAGGCGAAGATGTGCGAAGAGAGCACCATCCGCGACCTGATCCGTGGGCATATCGGCGATGCGGTGGATGCGTTGAATATCATCCGTATCCGCGCCTACACCCACCATTCACGGGTGGCGGCGCGGTTTGTCCAGGGGCGTGTGGCACTGGTCGGCGATGCTGCGCATATATCGCCACCCTGGGCCGGGCAGGGCCTTAATTCCGGGCTGCGCGACGTGGCCAACGTGGCCTGGAAACTGGCGGCGATCATCCAGGGGCGCGCGTCCCATGGGATCCTCGCCAGCTACGACCAGGAACGTCGCGGACACGCCACCGAACTGGTGGCCCTGGCCGACAATATGGGCACGGTCTTGGGGCTGACCAACCCATTGATGGCCGGCGTGCGCGACTGGTTGTTCCAGGCGGTGAACAGCGTCGATAACCTGCGCTCGCACCTGCTGGAGTTCAAGTTCAAACCCAAGGCGACCATCACCAAAGGGCTGGTCTATCACGAGCGTGCCGAACTGCGCGAAGACGACCTGGTCGGCCAGCTGTTTGTGCAGCCGTATATCGAAGACGCCCAGGGGCAACGCCGGCGTCTGGATGACGTGCTGGGCAATTCCTACGCGGTGCTGGGTTACCGGGTCAATCCACGTGAGCAACTGAGCGCAGAAATGGCAACGTTCTGGGCTCGCTGGGACACGCGCTTTATCCAGGTCAATCGTTCGCGCAGTGGTCCGGTCCGCAACCAGCCATTGACGGCCACGGACGCCATCAGCGTGGAAGATGTGGATAACCGCCTCGGTGAATGGTTCTCCAGGGTGCGCGATTGCATCGTCGTGGTGCGTCCGGATCGGTTTGTTGCCGCCATCACCACGCCGGAGCGGCTTGACGCGGTATTACGCAAGTTAGCGGGGCAACTGTCATGAGCATCGATACGGGCGTATTAAGCCAGTTAGACCAGGCCACGCGTGCGGTGCAAGCGATTGCGCCACTGGCCCCCGAGGCGCTGGACCTGCGCGGCGGCTACGCACTGCAACGCCTAGCGCTGGATGCGCGCCTGGCGGCGGGCGAACAGTTCAGCGGTTGGAAGATCGCCTTCGCTGGCAGCGCCGCGCAACGGCGCTTCGGCATTGACGAACCGGTGTATGGCGGCCTGACCGATCAGATGCGCGTGCCGTCGAACACGGCGGTGGCGCTTTCGCGGTTGATCCAGCCCAAGCTCGAAGTCGAAGTGGCGATTGTGCTGGGTCGCAGCCTGGCGCCAGGTGACTACAGCGATGAAGAAATCCTGGCCGCAATTGCCGAAGTGGCACCCGCGTTCGAGATTGCCGACTGCCGTTGGCAGGGGTGGACGTTCGGGGTAGGGGCCTTTCTGGCCGACAACGCAGCGGCGGGCTTGTATTGCCTGGGACCCAGAACCGTTTTCGACCCTGTTGAACATGCCAACGTGGCGTTCCGCCTGGAATGCGCAGGCGCGATCTGCAGCGAAGGGGAGACCCTGGGCCGGGAAGATCCACCGCTGGCCAATCTGTGCTGGCTGATACGCCGGCTGCTGGCCGATGGTCAACCGGTGGAGGCCGGGCAAGTGGTGCTGTCTGGCGCGCTGTTGGCGCCGATGAATATCCAGCCCTGCACCTACCGCCTGCAGATGTTTGGCACGGAACTGGCTTTGCTTTTCACTGCGGACACTGCCGCAGTGTGAGCCCTAGCTGCCGTCAAGGATGACTCCAGTCCCCTTCAGGCCGATACGACAACGGGGCCCCCGAGGAACGACGACCATGCTTGCTGAAGTTCGAACCTTCAATGACCCTCAATTGCACGCCGGCTCCATCCAGGGCTGGCGGCAAGTGTATGACCAACTGGGGCGTGGCTGCCTGACCAGTGGGCTGCGCCAATTGTCTGCCGAGCGCTTTCAGATCTTCCAGGAAGTGCTGGACAAGCGCGTGGTGCAGCGTGGCTTTGCGCCTAAAGGACGACTGTGCGTGGCCATGTCGTTGGGCAGTGCACCGGTGGTACAGGGGCAGCAGGTGGGCGCGCACAACGTGGTGCTGTTGCGCGACGGCGAGGAGTTTGTATTGCATGCGCCCGAAGGCACGCATTTCTTCGCGCTTAACGTCGACACCGTACGTTTTGCCAAACTCGCCGCTTTCGAATTGTCCAGCGACCAACTCAAGCGCGTCACCACCCGTTCCCAGATTTGCGTGGATGACGCGTTACTGTTGCGGATACGCCAGCGTATCTACCCGCTGTTTCGTCACCTATTGCAACAGACGGACCCTATCAGTGCCTGCGCCGAAAAGATGCTCGAAGACGAGCTGCTTGGCGCCTTTCTCGATCTGTTCAGCAACGCCACCGACGAAGTACGTTGCCGGCGTGGCAACTTCGCCGTGAGTGCCTACCTGGTCAAGCGTTGCCAGGAGTTGATCGACGCCAGCGGTGACACGCCACTGAGCATTCTCGACCTGTGCGAACACCTGCGGGTCAGCCGACGGACCCTGCAGAACAGTTTCCAGGCGGTGACCGGCATGCGCCCGGTCGAGTACCTGCGCAACCTGCGCCTGAACGCGGTACGCCGGCAGTTGATCACGACCCCGGCCTGCAGCCAGAACGTCGGCGATGTGGCGGTGGCCATGGGTTTTTTCCATCTGAGCCACTTCGCCGCGCATTACCGCGAGTTGTTTGGCGAGTCTCCATCGGAAACTCAGCGGGCGAACCTCTGAGTAAGCGAAGGGTCAGGCCGCCTCGTTCAACCCCGGATCCACGCGTTTGCCGATGTCCTTGAGCCGAGCCAATTGGTCGACCACGCTGGGGGCTTCATCCAGGCAACTGACGAACGTCCACAGGTAAGTCATCACCGCGTAGATATGGCCGGCCTTCACCGCAGGCGCCAGTGCCAGTTGGCTGATGGCGACCACAAACAGCAAGGCTGCCAGAATGCCGATGGTGAGAAAGGCGATGGCCTCGCGGTCCGATAGCAAGATACGCAATCGCGACAGCACCTGATAGTGACGACGCAAGGTGTGCGCGCCGACGCTTTCCACCAGGCTGATTTCCTTTTCCAGACGGTTGTTCAAGCGCTCATGCAAGCGCTGGTTGCGCCGCGCAAAGCCAGGCACTACGACGAGACAGAGCGCCAGCGCCAACAGGCACGCCAGGCCGACCCAGGGTTCAATCGCCAACAACATGGCGGCCGCGCCGATGATCGAGACCAGCGCCGTGGCAATCGTGGGCACGTGTTTTTCGAAAAAATCGACGAATTCCCGTGCCAATACCACCCGTGCGGCGGCCTTGGAGGTGCTGTGTCGTTGCAGGCGCTGGTTAAGAATCACCGGCACTGCAAGGTCGGCGTAGATACGCGTAAAGGTGCGGGTGTCCAGGGCGCGCCGGGCGGCGCCCACTACCCAGAAACCCAGGACCACGGCGGCGTAGAGCAGGGCGTTGCCGGCGTCGCCACGGAGCATGGCGTCTACGGCAAACCCCGCAAACAAGGGGTAGGCGAGCAGCAGGGCATTTTCCAACGCGACCAGCGACAGGGTGCCGAACAACTTGCCCGGATAGGCCTTGGCGATCGCCTTGAGCGTCTGGCTGGCGGACTGTTGCCCGAGCTTGCGGCTGTGCTCGATCAGGAGTGGAGGTGTGACGGAGGGCATGGGCCACCTGGCTTACGCAGAGTACGGGGGTGGGAACTGAGGGTCCCGGTATAAAGACCGTGGGTGACGTCGAGCAGATAGCGCGTTTCCTCGGTCACCAATAACAAGTCGATCTGGACTTCTTCGATGACGATTTCGAGAATGATCAGCAGGCAAATGGCCGGCGCGGTAAATAACCAGTGGTAATAGGACTGGCTGAACAGCGAGGCGATCACCCCCAGGACCCACAGTGACAACACCAGGCGGGGCGCCTGTTTTTGCAGGGGAATCCAGAACCGCTGCAGTTTTCTGAGCTTGGCGCTGTAGAGCCGTACCGAGTCTTCAAGCAGTGTCACGTCAATTCGGTTTCGATCGCGATCGTTAGTAGACATACAGGCAATCCCAGGCTGACCTACAAGGGGCGGGTGTTTGACTTGGCCATGGCGCGCGCAGGCAGCGCGCGGTTCAGCCAGGCCAGGTTGACTTCGTTGACTTGCACCCATTTGCCGTTCTCTGGAATCCCTTCGCAGCTCTTGAAAGCGATACAACGTCCCTGTGTGTCGAGCAAGGCAAAGTGGCGGTACCGATTGACCCTGAAAATAGAGAGGCGCATGCCTTCACCTGGGGCGGTTGGGGTTAGATGGCGACCAGTTGGTCGGGCCAGCTCAGTTCGAATAAGGTGCCGCCGTTGTCCAGGTTCCGGCAGGTCACGCTGCCCTGGTGGGACAGGGCTATCGCGCGCACCACGGCGAGCCCCAGGCCGCTGCCGCCCTGGGCACGGGAGCGCGAACTTTCGCCGCGCTGGAACGGTTCGAAGATGTGCGTTGCGAAGGCCTCTTCTATGCCCGGACCCTCGTCCGCGACACTCAAGGTATTCAGGCCATCCTGGCTGCTCAGGCGCACCGTGACATTGCCTGGGGTGGCATGCCGTCTCAGATTGTCCAGCATGGCCAGCAACGCTTGGCGGATCCTGGCGGGATCACACTGCACAGGCCGTTCGAGCAGATCCAGATGCAGCACGAACCCGGCGGCAAGCAGGCCCGGTTCGAACAGGCGAGCGTCTGCCTCGATTTCCTCGGCCAGGTCGGCGCTTTGGATATGCACTTCGAGGTAGCCGTTGTCCGCCAGGCCCACTACCCGCAGGTCTTCGATCAGGCGCGTCAGGCCTTCCACCTGGTTCAGCAGACTGTAGAACTGCGCCTGGTCCGGGGTGAACACTCCTTCCGCCAACCCTTGCAGGCGGCCACGCAGGATGGTCAGCGGGGTGCGCAGTTCGTGTGCAATGGCGGCGTTCCAGAAGGATTGTTCCTCGGCCATGCGTTTCAATCTGTCGGCCATGCTGTTGAAGTCATCCACTAACAAGGTGGCCTCCGCCAATGAGCGGTTGGAGGCGGTTGCCCGGGCATCGAGGTCGCCGTCGGCGAGGCGGCGCAGGCTGGTTGCGACCGAGTTCAAGGGCATCAGAATGCGTCGGGACAGTTTGATCGCGACCACGGCGCCCACTGCCAGGCTGATGCAGGTGATCAGTGCCATCCATGCCCACTCCACGCCGGTGGGCAGCCATTCGTCCACGTCCAGATCCGACGGCGGCCAGAACATCCAGAGCAACGCGTAAAACACATAGGAACCGACCACCGCCAGTGCGATCACACAGAGCACCACGGCGGACATCGACAAAATGATCTGCCGGCTCAAACTGTTGGCGATCCTCATGGGGTGCTCCCGAATCGGTAGCCGACCCCACGGATACTGGCCGGTACGCCCTGCAGGCCCAGATCTTCGATTTTGCGTCGCAGCTTGCTGATATGGCTGTCGACTGTGCGCTCCAGGCTGTCGCTTTCGGGCGAACACAGGGCCAGCAATTCGGCGCGACTGAATACGCGCTTGGGGGCCTTGGCCAATTGGGCCAACAACCTGAACTCGGTTACCGTCAGGTTGAGCGGGTGCTTCTGTGCCCCGATCTGCACACTGACTTCATGGCTGTCGATGTCGATTTCAAAGGCGTTCACCCGCAGTACGCTGGGGCGGATGGCATAGCCATGATCGAGCGAGCGTCGCAGTACCGCCTGGGTCCTGGCGACGACTTCGGCCGGGTTGAACGGTTTGACGATGTAGTCGTCGGCACCGATGCGCAGGCCCATGAGTTTGTCCATGTCCTGGTCCTGGGCAGTCAGCATGATCACGGGTGTGGTGCCCCGGTGCCGGATCTCGGCCAGTACCATCCAGCCGTCCAGGTTCGGCATCAGCACGTCCAGCAGCACCAGGTCAGGTTTGAGCGATTGATGCAGTTCAAGGGCGCGGCGGCCATCCAGGGCATGGGCGGTCTGGAAGCCACTGCGCTTGAGATAGGCGCTGAGGATGTCGGCGATTTCGGGTTCGTCTTCGGCGATCAATATCAACGCCTGGCGTTTGTCCGCGAGGTCCGTGGGTGTCGATACTCGGTGTGATTCGGTCATGGTCCGCTCGGTCGTGCTGTTCGGTCGTCGCAGTATGGCGAATTAGCCTGTTGCGACGAAGACTACTGTGCACCACGAGCATGCGCTTTCATGGGAGGTTTTATGGAGAAACGATGGAGACGCGGATTTATTTGCGCAGAGTGTGATCAGGCGTAGCTGATCCTGTCGGTGTAGGCGTTTTGGGTCATTGTGCGTTGGTAGTCGCAGGGGGTGGTGCTGACCAGTTTCTTGAAATCGCGCAGGAAGTGCGATTGATCGGAAAAGCCCAGGTCGAGGGCCAACTGCGAAAACGATACATCGTGCTGGGTGTTGAGGGTGTCCAGGGCCGCCTGGCAGCGGATGATCCGGCAAAACGTCTTGGGTGACATGCCGGTGTCCTGATTGAACTGGCGGTGCAGGGTACGGCTGGTGTAGCCGCTAAGGTCTTCGAGTTGCTGGATGCGAATATCGCCGCGATGGCGCAGCGCCTGCTGGATGATCATCGCGGTGAGTTTCGACGTCTTGCCCATCAGGCGCGGGGTCAGGTAGTCGTTGAACAGCCGCATCTGATCGCCCAGCAGCGGTGCCTGGACGATGCTTTCGAAGATGCGTTGGGCAAACTCGGAGACCTCCAGCAGGTCGAGTTCGCGTTCGGTCAACTCCTCGGCAAGCACATTGACGAAGCCGGGAATGACCCCCGGTGCAAAGCGCACGCCGAAGTAGTGGTGGTGCTGGTGCAACTCGACCGCCTGGGCAACCAGCGGAGTGCCGCAGATTCGCGCCGTGGGGCGTGTCGCATCACAGTCGAACAAAATATCTACACAGCCGTCCGGTACGGCCAGCAGGTTGGACGATTGCGCCACATCGAACGCATAGAAATGCGAGATCGCCGGGTGCGCGCAAGGCATCACCGAATAGCGTGAAGAGTTGAGCACGAACCAGGGCTGTTCGTTCGCTGTGTGGTGCCGGGGAGTCGGCACGCTCGGTTTGATCATGGTTGTACCTAGGGAAGGCCGCGCTACGGGAAATTTAACGCATTAATCACGCCAACTATTCGCGTGTCGGCGTGAGCGGCATGTCCGAAATTTACAATACCGCCGATACCCACCGCCTGATACTCGGTCTCGACAGCGTGGAGCTGCGCCTATCGCAGTGATATCACCTTCAGCCCGAGAATAACTATGTCTACAACTACAAAAATCGACTTCATCTACCTCTCCGAGCAGGACATGATCCGCGCGGGTGTGACCGACATGCTGGCCTGTGTGAATACCATGGAGGAGATGTTCGGCTTGCTGTACGCCGGTGACTATCGCATGGCCGGCCCGAACAACGATTCCCATGGCGCGATGGTGATTTTTCCGCAGGATTCGCCGTTTCCGAACATGCCCAAACCCACGGCTGATCGGCGCATGATGGCCATGCCGGCCTACCTGGGCGGCAGTTTCTGCACCGCCGGGGTGAAATGGTACGGCTCCAATATCGCCAACCGCGAAAAAGGCCTGCCACGTTCCATCCTGATGTTCACCCTGAACGACCCCGACACCGGCGCGCCGTTGGCCCATATGTCGGCCAACCTGCTGTCGGCGTATCGCACCGGTGCGATTCCCGGCGTGGGTGCACGCCACCTGGCGCGCAAAGACTCAAAAGTCGTCGGCCTGCTTGGTCCTGGCGTGATGGGCAAGACCACCCTGGCGGCCTTCATTGCGGTGTGCCCGCATATCGACACACTGAAGATCAAGGGCCGTGGCCAGCAGAGCCTCGACAACTTTATCGCGTGGGTCGAACAGACTTATCCGCAGATCACCACGATAGAAGTGGTCGACACTCTCGAAGAGGTGGTCCGCGACTCGGACCTTGTTACTTATTGTAGCTCCGGCGCCACGGGCGACCCCTCGATCTACCCAATTGTGCGGCGTGAGTGGGTCAAGCCAGGCGCCTTCCTCGCGATGCCGGCGTCTTGCTCGCTCGACGCGGGAATGGAGCAGCTTGACGTACGTAAGGTGCTCGATAACACCGGTCTCTACCAGGCCTGGTTCGAAGAATTGCCCAAGCCCGCGCATCACAATGTGCCGGTGATTGGCGTGCGCTTCATGGACATGATTGCCGAAGGCAAGATGCAGCTCGAAGACGTCGAGGACATCGGCAAGATCATCGCCGGGGCCGCGCCTGGCCGCAGGAACGATGAAGAAATCATCATCATGTCGGTGGGTGGCATGCCCGTCGAGGACGTGGCGTGGGGCACGGTGGTGTACCGCAACGCTATCAAGCAAGGCATCGGCGTGACCCTGAACCTGTGGGAAACCCCGGAGCTGCGCTGAGCCACACCTTCCTTCAACCTGACGAGGTATTCGACATGACAAAAATCATCAAGCTCAAGACCGGTTCGCCGTTCGAAGACCAGGCCAGCTATTCGCGCCTGGTGGTGGTGGACAACTGGATCTACGTTTCCAACACCGCTGGCCGCAACCCGCAGACCAAACTGATCCCGGAAGACGTCCTGGAGCAGACACACCAGGTGTTTGCCAACATCGAGTCGGCCCTGAAAGCCGTCGATGCGAGCCTGGCCGATGTGGTGTGTTCGCGGGTCTTTATCCAGGACCCCAAGGATGTGCCGGCCGTGATGGGCCTGATCGGTGAAAAGTTTCGCGGCGTCGATCCGGCCAGCACCGTCACCTGTCCACCCCTGGGCTCGACGGTCTACAAGGTCGAGCTGGAAGTGACGGCGTATCGCAACGCGTCGAAGGCGCAGGTCGAGGTCATTCGCCTGTCGCAATAATCGTCACGCGGCCGTGCGCAGGCGTGGCCGTCCTTATTCGCTTACCGAGTCTTGACCATGGCACCGACAATAGCGCCCGTGACAACCTCCACCGTGTTTCCCCGCGCCACCTCCGTCGTCATCATTGGCGGCGGGATCATTGGCCTGACGGCTGCGCTGACCCTGGCCGAGCGCAATATCTCGGTGGTGGTCGTGGAGAAAGGCCGGATCGCCGCCGAGCAGTCATCCCGCAACCTGGGCTGGGTGCGCAAGACCAGCCGCCACGCCGCTGACATCCCACTGGCCCTCGCCGCTGACCGCTTGTGGGCGCAGATGCCTGAGCGGGTAGGGACAGATGTGGGGTATCGCCAGGAAGGCATCATGTTTGTCGGGCGTACCTCGGCGCAAATGGCCATGCACGAAAACTGGCTCAAGTCGGTGGAGCATTTGTCGCTGGATTCGCGCCTGCTCAGCAAGCGTGAGATTGACGCGCTGGTACCCGGCGGCGTAGGGCAGTGGGCCGGCGGCATCTTTACGCCATCCGATGCGCGTGCCGAACCGACGCTGGCCAGCAGCGCGATTGCCAAGGCCGCCATGGCCTTGGGTGTGGTGATCATTGAGCAGTGCGCGGTGCGTACGTTGCAGATGGCTGCCGGTGCGGTCAGTGGTGTGGTCACGGAAAAAGGCGAAATTCGCTGCGATCACGTCTTGCTCGCGGGGGGCATGTGGTCACGGCGCTTTCTGGGCAACCTCGGGGTGTCGTTGCCGACCCTGCCGTTGACCTGCTCGGTGCTGCGCACCCACCCCATGGACGGGCCGACGGAGATTGCTGTCGGCGCGCCGGACTTTTCGTTTCGCAAGCATAAGGACGGCGGTTTCATCATTACTCAGCGCGGTAAGTTGGATGCCTTCCTGACCCTCGACCACCTGTTGCTCGCCAAGCAATACATGCCGCAGTTCCGTGCGCAACGCAGCGTGCTGAATGTGTCGCTGGGCAAGCCGTTTGTCCAAGACCTGGCGCTGGCACGGCGTTGGCGCGCCGACAGCGTGAGCCCGTTCGAGCGCGTCAGGGTGCAGGATCCGGCGGCCAATCCACGGCTCAACGGCGACGCGATGAACAACCTGATTGCCGCCTGGCCGGTGTTTGAACAAGCGCGGATTGCCCACGCCTGGGCGGGCACTATCGATGTAACACCGGACTCCAATCCGGTCATCGGGCCGGTCGCGCAGATCCCGGGCCTGACCGTGGCCACCGGCTTCTCGGGGCACGGGTTCGGCACATCGCCGGCGGCGGGCCATCTTGCGGCGGACCTGGTCAGTGGGCATACGCCGATCATTGACCCAAGCCCTTACCGCTTCGACCGTTTCTAAAGGAGCAAGGCCATGCCTGCTGACAGCTGTTTCTTCACCAATCGTTCGGGCTTGCGTCTGCACTATTTGCGCTGGGGCGCCCAGACCGGTGTGCCCTTGGTGCTGTTGCATGGCTTGCGAGCCTATGCCCAGACCTGGGAATCGCTGGTGCAAACCCTGGGGGAGGGGTACTGCATTTATGCCCTGGACCAGCGTGGCCGTGGGTTGAGCGACTGGGCTGAACCTTCCAGTTATCACACTCAATCCTATGTCGAGGACCTTGAGGATTTGATCGCCCATGCCGGCCTGCAGCGTTTTGTCTTGCTCGGGCATTCATTGGGCGGCGCCAACGCCCTCGAATATGCGCGGCAACACCCCGGTCGCCTGATCGGTTTGCTGATCGAGGACATCGGCCCCGGGTCTTCAACACAGGGCGATGGCGCGGCGCGTATTCGTCGCGAAATGGGCCAGACGCCGTTGCAGTTCGACAGCTGGGACGCAGCCCGCGCGTTCTGGATAGCCTCACGCCCAGGTTTGTCGGAGCAAGGCCTGGCATCCAGGCTGGCGCACTCGATGCAAGAACGCGACGGCGTGATTGGCTGGCGCCATGATCAGCAGGGAATTGCCGAGGCGCGACTGAGTATTGAACCCACTGATTTGTGGCCGGCGGTGCGCTCATTGGATTGCCCAAGCCTGTTCATTCGCGGTGGCCGCTCGGACTTTCTACCACCGGCCATGCTGCAGGCCATGTGCGCCAGCAACCCCCAGGTCCAAGCCGTGGAAGTGGCAGATGCCAGTCACTATGTTCATGACGATCAAGGCGAAGTGTTCAATCGCCTGGTCGCAGACTTTTTAAGCCGTGTGGTGCGTGAAGCTTAGTGAGGCTTTCAGTCTGAGGTGAGGGTAAGCGATAGGGTCGGCAGCTCACTGGGTTACCTGCCGACACATTGATTTTCGTATTGGTGGGTGATGAGAGCAGGAAGTTGAGTGACCTGACATATGATTTAACAAGTGGGCTATGTCAGATGTTCATAAGCAGCTCATGAGCCTGAAATTACTGGCTAACTGCTCTAGAGAATCCGGGGCGATTCAGGGCATTGGCTTTCTGATGAGCGAGTGGTCGTTTTGTATCGTTTTGTATCTGCGCTTTAGATAGATACACAGCGATTCTTTTAAGTCGGTTGATGACACATACGGGATACCTGCGGGGCTTTAAATGAACCCATCGAGAAGGCGCAAACCTTCTCCAGTGGATGACTCATTTAACTCGCAGCTATCTCTGCGCGTTTCGCGAAGTTGTCGATCAATGACTTATAGGAAATTCAAAATGCCTGCAGCTACGTTCGGTTTCACCTAGCGCCATTGTCTGGCCTCTTCCGTGAGAATGGGCGTTTTGGGGTTGGCTCTGATAGCCGGCAACGGTGGTGCCTGGGCTGCTGGCCCGGCCGCCGATGCGTCAGTTGCCAGCTCGGCCTCGACCAATCCCGAATCGATCCGACCTTATCGAATTCATGTCGATGAAGCTCAATTGACCGATCTGAAAAAGCGCATTGCGGCGACCCGCTGGCCGGACAAAGAGACCGTCAATGATGTTTCCCAAGGCGTGCAGCTGGCCCAGGTCCAGGCGCTGGTGAAGTATTGGGGCAGCGGCTATGACTGGCGCAAGGCCGAAGCAAAGCTCAATGCGCTGCCTGAATTCATCACCACTATCGACGGCGTCGATATTCAATTCATCCATGTTCGCTCGCGAAACCCCAACGCGATGCCGCTGCTTCTGACACACGGATGGCCTGGCTCACAGTTCGAGTTCCTGAAGACTATCGGCCCGCTGACGGATCCCGTTGCTTACGGGGGTAAGGTTGAAGATTCGTTCGACGTGATCATTCCATCGATTCCGGGACACGGTTTTTCCGGTAAGCCAACTGACTTGGGCTGGGGGCCGGATCGAGTCGCGAAGGCTTGGGATGTGCTCATCAAGCGTCTGGGATATACCCACTATGTTTCCCAGGGCGGAGATCACGGTTCGGTGATATCGGATGCATTGGGCCGCCTGAATCCGCCGGGTCTGTTGGGCATTCACTTGAACATGCCGGCCACCATCCCGCCCGAACTGGTCAAGCCGATCAATAGTGGTGACCCGGCCCCCGTTGGGCTCACTGAGCCTGAACGCAAGGCGTTTGATTCCTTGAGCACCTTCTTCGGCCGCAATGCAGCATACGGCGCGATGATGGTTACGCGCCCGCAGACTATCGGTTACCTGCTGGCCGATTCGCCTACCGGTACTGCGGCGTGGATGTACGAAAAAATCGCCGCATGGACGGACAGTGATGGTCAGCCTGAACGGGTATTGACCCGTGACGAAATGCTGGACGATATCAGCCTGTACTGGCTGACGAACGCAGGCGCATCGTCATCGCGTTTCTACTGGGAAAACAACAACAACAATTTCAGCGCTGCCGCGCAGAACACCGCAAGCATCAAGGTGCCGGTGGCGATCACGGTCTTCCCGCACGAGATCTATCAGGCGCCAAAAAGCTGGGCGCAACGCGCTTACCCATCACTTTCCTACTACAGCCAGGTTAACAAGGGCGGCCACTTCGCTTCCTGGGAACAACCTCAATTGTTCAGCGAGGAGTTGCGGGAGGCCTTCCGGCCGCTGCGCGCCAAGCTGAGCGCAACGAAGACCGCCCAGTAGCTCACACGCAATCCAGTCAACACACCGGGCCGCTATTCGGCGGCTCGCTACGGAGAAACACCATGGAGATGACCTTGCTGAACAACCAAAATAAATCCAGCCGCCTGCGGGGTCTTGCCCCATCGCTTTTGGCAGCAGCGGTGCTGCAATTCGCAGCGGTGTCTGTCGGTTTTTCCCAAGCCAGCGCGGCTGATGTACCCGCGTCCACCATTGGGGCTATCACGCCGGGAGCTCACACCTCTCTCGGTGATCTTAAGCATGTGAAAGCGGGGCTGCTGGACGTTTCTTACGCGGAACTCGGTCCAGCCGATGGCCCTGTGGTCATTTTGTTGCACGGATGGCCCTACGATATCAACGCATACGCTGATGTCGCTCCTGCTTTGGCGGACAAGGGATATCGAGTGTTGATCCCTTCTGCGCGTGGTTATGGCGACACGCATTTTCTCTCGGCCAAGACAGTTCGCAATGGTCAACCTGCTGCGCTGGCGAACGACCTGATCGACTTCATGGATGCGCTGAAGATCAAGAAGGCGGTGCTGGGTGGGTTTGACTGGGGCGCCCGCACTGCAGATATCGTTGCCGCACTGTGGCCGGAAAGAGTGAAAGCCCTGGTCGCTGTGAGCGGTTACCTGATAGGCAGCCAAGAGGCGGGCAAGGCGCCATTGCCGCCAGCCGCCGAACTGCAGTGGTGGTACCAGTTCTACTTCGCGACCGAGCGCGGGCGCCTGGGCTACGAAAAAAACACTCATGACTTCGCCAAGCTCATCTGGAAGCTGGCGTCGCCACAGTGGAATTTCGACGACCCCACTTATGATCGCAGCGCGGCGTCCTTGCAAAACCCTGATCACGTGGCCGTGTCGATTTTCAACTATCGCTGGCGCCTGGGGTTGGTCAAGGGCGAAGCCAGATACGACGCACTGGAGAAGAAACTCGCGGCATTTCCGTCCATCAGCGTGCCCACCATCACCCTGGAAGGTGATGCGAACGGCGCACCGCACCCACCTGCCGAGGCGTACGCCAAGCGCTTCACTGGCAAGTATGAGTACCGATTGATCACCGGTGGTGTTGGCCACAACTTGCCGCAGGAAGCGCCGAAAGCCTTCGCCCAGGCGGTGATCGACGCCGATCACCTTTGAGAAGCGGCGGAAGGGATAGCGATGATGAAGCTGAAATTTCTGGCCGCGATGTCGACTGCCATTGCAATCGCAGCGTTGACTGCTACCGGTGTTGCCTCGGGCGACGCCGGTAATGGCGACGCCTCACCGATCTATGGCGTGAAATTGCCTGAAAACTACCGCCTATGGCCGCTGATTGCGCCCGCGCAGGAAGCGGCCCCCTTGAACGAACTGCGAGCCGTGCTGGGCAATGACTTGGCCATCAAGGCTTATCAGGATTCAACGCTGCCATTCCCTGATGGCACGGTGCTGGTAAAGCTGGCCTGGAAACATGTGCAGTCCCCGGAATTCGAGCCGGCGTCCATACCGGGGCCAGCCACGACCGTGCAGGTGATGGTCAAGGACTCGAAAAAATATGCAGCAACCGGTGGTTGGGGATTCGGGCGGTTTATCAACGGTAAACCGGCCGATGAAGCCCAACACGAAACCTGCTTCGCCTGTCACCAGGCGCGAGTGCGTAATCACGATTTTGTCTTCACTCGCTTCGCTCCCTGATTTCCCGTCAAACCCGGAGTTAACCATGAAAAAAGTATTAACCGCACTAGCCGTCGCCGTCAGCCTGAGCATGGCGACACACGCCTGGTCGCAAACTGAAAAACCCACGATTGTGCTCGTACATGGTGCCTTTGCCGATGCGTCGAGTTGGAATGGCGTCGTGAAGATTCTCGAGAAGGACGGTTACCCGGTGGTTGCCGCTGCCAACCCATTACGTGGTGTAAAAAGCGATGGCGCAGCAATCTCGGCATTGCTGACGAGCATTCATTCGCCGGTGGTGTTGGTCGGCCACTCCTATGGCGGCAACGTTATCAGTGACGCGGCCAACGATCATGTCAACGTCAAAGCCCTGGTTTACGTCAGTGCATTTGCACCTGAGGCCGGGGAAACCGTCGCCGGGCTGGCCGGCAAATTCCCGGGCAGCACGCTGAGCCCAACGCTGGCTGCGCCTGTACCGCTGGCCGATGGGGGCAAGGACTTGTACATCCAGCAGGACAAGTTTCACACCCAGTTCGCCGCTGACGTCCCCGCGAAAGAGGCGGCATTGATGGCAGCCACCCAGCGCCCGGTGACGGAAGCGGCGCTCAACGAAGCGTCCGGCAATCCTGCCTGGAAGCATATTCCGTCCTGGTACATCTACGGCGACAAGGACAAGAACATTCCCCCGCAAGCCATGGCATTCATGGCCAAGCGCGCCGCTGCCAAAGCAGTGGAAGTGGTCAAGGGCGCTTCACATGTCGTGATGGTTTCGAACCCGGAACCGGTTGCCCGCCTAATCGAAAAAGCGGCCACGGCGAAGTAACACGCCAAGGTCGAAGCGGCAGAGGGAGACATCGCTCTGATCAACACCATCCGTGTTCCGTAAGGAACCTTTCCAAAGAGAGAACGCAGATGCTTTTACATCTATCGACCTGGGCCGAAATCGAGACGTTTCTCCAGCGCAGCCGTACCATCGTCATCCCGATTGGTTCCAACGAGCAGCATGGGCCCACCGGACTGCTGGGGACGGACTGGATGTGCCCCGAAATCATCGCTCATCAGGCGCAGGAGGCTGCGGATATCCTGATTGCCCCGACGTTCAACATCGGCATGGCGCAACATCATCTTGGTTTCCCGGGAACGATTTCGCTCAGGCCTTCGACATTCATCGCCGCCATCGGAGACTGGACTCGCTCGCTGGCTGCACACGGGTTTGAAAAAATCTTTTTCCTCAATGGCCATGGCGGCAACATCGCGTCGATTGAAGCGGCGTTTTCAGAGCTCTACGCCGAGGCGAGTTTTGCACGTCGCCCGGCGGGTTTCGCCTTGAAGTTGTGCAACTGGTGGGATCTTGAGGGTATCAATGATCTGGCGAAGGACCAGTTCCCGACAGGACACGGCATTCATGCAACGCCTTCGGAAATTGCCGTGACCCAGTGGGCCTATCCGCACGCTATCAAGTCGGTTGACTACTCGCCACAGATCGCCAACTGGGGGCCCATTCGGGAGGCTGCAGATTTCCGCGCCCGTCATCCGGATGGGCGCATGGGATCGGACCCGGCGCAAGCGTCCCCGGAAAAAGGCCGGCAACTCGTGATGATGGCAGCGCAAGGCCTGGTTCAGGAGGTGCACGCCTTCAACCATGAGCCGATGCCCGGCTGAAACGCGGGAGAGGGGGGATTCGACGTGGTCAACGCCTGGGCATACCGGGCGTTGTGCTTATCGCGGGCAACCGCAATCAATCAGGTACGCCACGATGTGGAAGATCAATCACAGTTACATTGATGGAGCATTCGTTCCCGTTCAGGGCAATGAAACGGTGCAATGCATCAATCCGGCTACCGAGGCGGTCATCGGTACGCTCACCCTGGCTGATCGTGAAGATGCCAGGCGCGCTATCGCGGCGGCTTCGCGTGCTCAAGTCGCGATGGGCCGTACCTCCAAGGCCGAGCGTATCGACATGCTTGAACAGTTGCAGGCTGCCGTGCTGGCGAGCACGAATGAAATTCGCGATACCGCCATCGAAGAGTACGGTGCGCCGTTTGCCCGCGCGCAATGGGTCAGTCGCTACGCTTCGCAGTCATTTAGCAATGCCGCGCAGCTGTTGAAAAACTACGATCTGATTCGTTCGGTCGGTGACGCTACCGTGGTGATGGAGCCGGTCGGAGTCGCGGCGCTGTTTGCCCCCTGGAACAGCACCGCCGGGACGATATGCAGCAAACTGGCATCGGCCATTGCGGCTGGCTGTGCCTCGGTCATCAAACCGAGCGAGTTGAGCCCCTTGCAGACCACCGTGCTCGCCCAAGCGTTGCATCGCGCAGAGTTACCCAACGGGATTTTCAACATTCTGTTGGGACGCGGCAGTGATGTGGGTGCCGAAATCAGCGCCAGCCCACTCATCGCGAAAGTTTCATTCACCGGGTCCACCGCCACCGGAAAGCTCATTGCACGCGCCGGAATCGAGACCATGAAGCGAGTGAGTCTGTCGCTCACGGGGAAGTCGGCCTCTATCATCCTGGATGACGCCGATCTCGACACCGCCATTCCCCTGGCTCTGAATGCTGCGTTCATGAACAACGGCCAGGCATGTGTCGCCGGCACACGTCTGCTGGTGCCACGCACGCACGCCGAGGACATTATCAACCGCGTCAAAAGCCTGGTTGGAGCGATGGTTGTCGGCAATCCGCAGGATCCGGCCACTGCTCTCGGGCCGCTGGTCAATCGCGCCCAATTCGACCGCGTACAAGCTTTTATCCGCTGCGGGCAGGCGCAAGGCGCGACGTTGATTATCGGCGGGGAGGGGAGACCGACCGGCTTGGATAAGGGCTATTTCGTCAGGCCTACGGTCTTTGCCGACGTCAGCAGTGACATGGACATCGCGCAAAAGGAGATTTTCGGCCCGGTGCTATCGATCATTGCGTATGACTCGCCAGAACAGGCGATCGATATTGCCAATGCCAGTCTCTACGGTTTGCAGGCTTATGTGTTTTCCCGGCAACCGGAACGTGCCCAACGCTTGGCGACCCAGCTGCAGGCCGGCTCGGTGTTGATCAACAGAATTTCGCCAGAGCTGCTGGCGCCGTTCGGCGGGGTAAAGCAGTCCGGTGTCGGCCGGGAGTTTGGAGTCTTTGGGCTGGAAGCATTTCTTGAGGCCAAAAGCATCGTGTCGGATTAGCCCGGGGTTGGCGGGAGATTGTGGTCGCGCAACCCGGGCCGCAGGAGAAAAAGCTAATGGCCCACGGCGCGTTGCCTGTGGGCCATTGATTTTTAAGGGTTACGCGGCTGGAGCTTTCGCCTCCTGCAGCAGTTGCTGAATCATCTTTTCCTGCGTCTCGTAGCGACCTTCTCCGAAGTGGGTGAAACGCACTTGCCCTTTGGCGTCGATCAGGTAGTGCGCGGGCCAGTACTGGTTATCGAAGTTGCGCCAGATCGCGTAATTGTTATCGATGGCCACAGGGTAAGTGATGCCGAGCTTTTTCACCTCATCCCTGACATTGCTGATGATTCGTTCAAAGCCATATTCCGGGGTGTGGACGCCGATTACCACCAAGCCATCCTTCTCGTATTTCTGCGCCCAGTCCTTCACATACGGCAGGGTGTGCTGGCAATTGATGCAGTCGTAAGTCCAGAAATCGACGAGCACCACTTTGCCTCTGAGCGACTCACTGGTCAGTGCGGGCGAATTGAGCCATTCCACCGCGCCGGACAGCGACGGCATCGGGCCTTGTGCGTTGTCGAGGGTGGGTTCGGCCCTGGCCTTGCTTACCAGGTATTCGACGACTTTGGGGACGTTTTCCAGCACGCCTTTTTCCAGCACGCTGACGCCTTCGGACGACGCCCCGGCCAACAGCGTCTTGTCGGCACCGGAAGAAATCACCAGCGCTGCGGCCAGGACCGCAAAACCGGTGGCGCGCCGCAGCCAACCGCTGACCGGAATCGAGGCCTTCAGGCGATTGACTAAACCGCGTCCGGCGAAAATCAGCGTACCCAACGACAGTGCACTGCCCAGGCCGTAGGCCACCAGCAACAGGCTGGTTTGCGCATTGGCGCCTTGCAGCATGGCGCCGGTAAGGATCACCCCGAGGATAGGCCCTGCGCACGGCGCCCAGAGCAGGCCGGTGGCGACACCGGTCATCAGCGAACCCAGTGGCCCGGACATTTTGCGTGTCTCGGGGTCGAGGCGATTGCCCAGTAACACGAACGGGCTGGCCAGCCAGCCACTGATTCGCGCCGAGATCAGCGACAAGGCAAACAGCGCCATCACCACCAGTGCCACATGACGCCCGGTGTTGTTGGCCTGAATCACCCATTCACTGCTGACCACGGCCAGACTGGAAACCAGCGCGAAGGTCAGGACCATGCCGCCAAGGGTGAGCAGGATCGATGAGCGTGTGCGGTCGATACCGGCGAACAGAAATGGCACGACCGGCAGGATACAAGGGCTGAGGACGGTCAATAAGCCGCCCAGGAATGCGATGAGGAACATAAGGTCACCTGATGAAATGTGGGCCGGACTCAGTTATCGCTGTGGCAATCGGCAAATTTGCGGTAGTTCAGGATCTCGGTCTTGCCCTGCGAATCCAGGTAGGTCAGTTGGGCATCGACAATGCCGCAGGAAGCCCCGGCATCCTGTGTCAATGCCACCACTTTCTGGATGTCCAGGTGCGTGCCGTAGGTGTAGGTTTGCGGCGTGACGTCGGCTTCGGCACGGGCCGAGAAGGTGCAGATATTCAGGGCGGCAAACAGGCAAGTGGCATAGAGGGTATTGGTGTTCATGGTCGTTTCCTCAAGGCTTCAATGGTTGGGTCGTTCAGTTGAGCCGAGGCGCTTGGGTTGGCCTCGATGTGGCTCATTAGAAGCCCGCGAGGTATCTCGCCTGTGTCAAAAACAGGCGCGGATAAATCGGTTCGTATCAGGACCCCGTCCTGATACACAGCCATACAAAACCCCGGAAATTCGTAGTTTTTGCCTCTGCATGTATCCTTCGCCAGAGCAGATACACTGCAATACAAACCGTCGCGGGCGAGCGGGCTCAGTCTCTATAGACTGAGCCGCAATTCCCAATAACAGAGGCTTGGCCCATGGAACACGTTGATCACATCCTCATCGTGGACGATGACCGTGAGATTCGAGAGATGGTCGGCAACTACCTGAGGAAGAATGGCCTGCGTACCACCGTGGTTGCGGATGGCCGCCAGATGCGCTCGTTTCTCGAGGCCACGCCGGTGGACCTGATCGTGCTGGACATCATGATGCCCGGCGACGATGGCCTGGTGCTCTGCCGCGACATTCGCGCCGGCAAACACAAGGCCACGCCGGTGCTGATGCTGACCGCACGCAACGACGAAACCGATCGCATCATCGGCTTGGAAATGGGCGCCGACGACTACCTGGTCAAGCCGTTCTCCGCCCGTGAATTGCTGGCGCGCATCAACGCTGTGCTGCGCCGCACGCGCATGCTGCCGCCCAACCTGGTCGTTACCGAAACCGGAAGGTTGCTGGGGTTCGGGCGCTGGCGCCTGGACACCTCCGCCCGCCATCTGCTTGATGAAGACGGCACCATGGTCGCCCTCAGCGGCGCTGAATATCGCCTGCTGCGGGTGTTCCTCGACCATCCGCAACGGGTACTCAATCGCGACCAGTTGCTCAACCTGACCCAGGGCCGTGACGCCGACCTGTTCGACCGCTCCATTGATCTGCTGGTCAGCCGTCTGCGTCAACGCCTGCTTGACGATGCCCGCGAGCCGGCTTACATCAAAACCGTGCGCAGCGAAGGGTATGTCTTCTCGCTGCCAGTGGAAGTGCTTGGAGCACCGACATGAAGCCTTCGCTGCATTGGCCTCGTACCCTTGTATCGCGGCTGTCGCTGATCTTTCTGGTCGGTCTGACCCTGGCGCAGGCCTTGTCCTTCGGCGTGCAGTACTACGAGCGTTACGAAACCGCGAAAAACACCATGCTCGGTAATCTGGAAACCGACGTGTCGACGTCCATTGCCATCCTTGACCGCTTGCCCGCCGAGGAACGCATGAGTTGGTTGAAACAACTGGATCGACGCAATTACCGCTATTTGCTCGATGAAGGCTCGCCAGGCACCGCCCTGCGCGACACGCCGATTGCAGTGACCTCGATCAAGGAGGCCATCGGCAAGGATTACCCGATGACCGTGACAGACATTCCCGGGTCTATCAAACACTTCCAGGTCCATCTGAAACTGGCCGACGGCAGCCCGGTGACCATCGACGTGCGCCCCTCGATGGTGCCGTTGTCGCCGTGGCTGCCGGTGGTTTTGCTGGGCCAGTTGGCCTTGATGATTCTGTGCGCGTGGCTGGCCGTCCGCATTGCCATACGCCCGCTGACCCGCCTGGCCCAGGCCGTGGAAAACCTCGATCCCAATACTCACCCGGTGCACCTGGATGAACTAGGCCCAACCGAAGTCGCACACGCTGCCATCGCCTTCAATGCCATGCAGGCGCGCATTGCGGCCTATCTGAAAGAACGCATGCAACTGCTGGCGGCAATTTCCCACGACCTGCAAACCCCGATCACGCGCATGAAGCTGCGTGCCGAATTGATGGACGACTGCGGCGACAAAGACAAATTGTGGAATGACCTCGGCGAGATGGAGCATCTGGTGCGTGAAGGCGTTGCCTATGCCCGCAGCGTGCATGGTGCCACCGAGGAAAGCCGCCGTACCGATCTTGATTCATTCCTCGACAGCCTCGTGTTCGACTACCAGGACATAGGCAAGGACGTGCAGCTCAGCGGCAAAAGCAACGCAGTGATCCACACCCGGCCCCACGCGCTGCGCCGAGTGCTGGTAAACCTCACGGATAACGCGCTCAAATTCGCCGGTGCAGCGCAGCTGCGGGTTGAATCGAAGGACGGCGACAGCCTCTCGGTGACCGTGATGGATCGTGGTCCCGGCATCGCTGAGGAGGATCTGGCCCGTGTGATTGAGCCATTTTACCGCGTGGAAAATTCGCGCAACCGCAGCACCGGCGGCACGGGCCTGGGCCTGGCTATCGCCCAGCAACTGGCACAAGCCCTCGGCGGCTCCCTGACCTTGAGGAATCGCGAAGGCGGCGGACTGTGCGCTGAGCTGAGATTACCGACTCGCTCTTTTTAGCGGGCTTGCTCAGGAGCGAGTCGCCCCTACAAAAGCGATCACTGCCGGTACACGAGCTGAAACGATGCTGGCAATCGAAGCCCCGGGCTGCACACCATGTCCTGCCTGACTTATCAAAATATGTACCTCGTCAGCCTACTGAAGATCAGCCCTACTGCTGGGATATGGAGGCCACTCTCTCTCTGTATTCACGAGGTGAACACGTCATAATGCGCTTGAAAGCGTGGCTAAAAGCACTGTCGGAGTCATAGCCCAGCTTTTGTGCTATGGACGAAATGGTAGTGCGGTTTGTTTTCAACAATCTCGTAGCTAATTGCATGCGCCAGCGCAAGACGTACTCTAAAGGGGCGACACCAGATTTTTGCTTGAATCGCAAAGCGAAGGTCGAGCGAGAAAAACCTGCGATTTTGGCAAGGTTCTCTACTGACCAAGAACGCGCCGGATCGGCATGAATGGCTTGAATGGTTGCCCCGATACGTGGATCAGATATAGCAAGCAGCCAGCTCGGTGCGGTATTTCCTTCTTGGATCAAATAAATTCGTAGAACCTGCACTAGCATGATGTGGCCGAGATGCTGAACCACAATCGAGTTACCAAGAGCCGGATTGGTAAGTTCATGAGCAATACGCTGCAAGGCCCAATTCAGCACGCAAGCTTGATCCGAACCACTTTTGATGACCGCGACGGGAGGCAATCCGTCAAATAGAAGACGAGCCTCCTCACCGAAGTCAAAACGTCCCCCGATCAGGAAAAACTCATCGGCTGTCCCACAACTGGCGATGCCATTGACGGCATGGCGATAAATCGCATCCGAGTGGATGGCCGGAAATGACAAATCGCTGCGGAGTGAAAACGCCAGCTTGCGTGGCAAAAGAAAGCAGTCTCCGGCCGTCAATCGGATAGGTTGCTCCACGCCTTCCACCATTAGCCAACAAGTCCCTTCAACGATTGCATTGAACTTGATGCCGTCGGGTGGTGGAAAATCGATGGCCCAATCTCCACCAGCCTTCAGACCTGCAAAAAAGGAGCTATGAGTATTTAGAAGAGAGAGGGTTTCGGAAAGGGGATCCATAAGGTGTGTAGGACGATCTCGACAGATAATTGGACTTTGCTGCATTCACAGTCCCAAGTCTAGTCTAGACAATGGTGGCCATGGGTTTTGCCCCTATTCCATGTCAGATTCACAAGGACACGCCATGACCAGCAAACAATCTCCTATCCACTCGGGTTACGGAGCGGTAACCACCGCAGCAGAAGTACTTGAAGGGTGCGATCTATCCAACACCACCGCCATTGTCACCGGGGGGCATTCCGGTCTGGGCCTGGAGACGACAAGAGCACTGGCCAATGCGGGCGCGCGTGTCGTTGTTGCAGCACGTGATGTTGAAGCTGCTCGCGCAAAGACTAACGGAATCCCTAATGTGGAAATCGAGCGACTGGATCTTTCCGACCTGACCAGCGTGCATGACTTCGCACACCGTTTCCTGGCAAGCGACCGACACATCGACATCCTGATCGGCAGCGCGGGAATAATGGCTTGCCCGGAAACCCGTGTAGGGGCGGGTTGGGAGGCACAGTTCGCTACCAATCATCTGGGGCACTACGCCCTCGTGAATTTGCTATGGCCTGCGCTCAAGGGGCGAGCAAGGGTGGTAGTAGTGTCATCGGCGGGGCATCACCAATCGGGTATCCGCTGGAACGATGTGCAATTTACGCAGGGCTACGACAAGTGGTTGGCCTATGGGCAGTCGAAGA
This sequence comes from Pseudomonas sp. MIACH, assembly GCF_001269925.1. Classification (GTDB taxonomy): domain Bacteria; phylum Pseudomonadota; class Gammaproteobacteria; order Pseudomonadales; family Pseudomonadaceae; genus Aquipseudomonas. The sequence continues at coordinate 206,981 of NZ_LHVO01000018.1, read as the reverse complement.
CGGCCAATGCATTGTTTGCTGTCCACCTTGATCGGCTTGGTCAACACGAGGGTGTCCGGGCTTTCTCCCTTCACCCCGGCAAGATTCTCACTCCGCTCCAGCGTCATCTGGCGCAGGATGAAATGATTGCCGCCGGCTGGCTAGACGTCAACGGCCACCTTGCCGATCCGACTTTCAAGACGACGCAGCAAGGTGCGGCAACCCAAGTTTGGGCCGCAACAGCTCCACAGTTGAATGGCATGGGAGGCTTATATTGTGAGGACTGTGAGATCGCTTCGCTGGATGCAAGCGAACCACCATCCTTTGTCGGCGTTCGGCCTTATGCCGCCGACCCTGACCAAGCCGAACGCCTTTGGGCACTATCCGCTCAACTTACAGGGATTGACGCTTTTGAAAGGAAATGAGTGATCGGTACAGAACGTCAATACCTATGTTGCTCTCTGTCCGAGGCTGAAGAACTTCTTTGGCTGCGCAACGGAGAAACTGCCCATCGAGTCGCCGCTGCTGTCGCGCACGACGGAAAAACTGGGCAAAGACCCTGGACGAACAGTTGTTCATCCGCACTGGCCGGGATAGGGAAGGCGACTTCGCTGGATGGTTACTTTCGAAGCGCGTAATGATGCGGCGATTTTCCTTCAGTCAAGGGCCGAAACGCTCCGGCATGTCACGCCAGTCTGCGCCCGAGCAAAGGAGGGCAGTCATTGGTCCTCAGCTGACCAGCTTCGAGCGACTGGCGCGGCGGTCGTCTAGCAACAGCCATAGGTAGAGCGAGCACTCCTTCATGCACTCAAAGTCTTGAGGGGTACTGGGCGTAGAGTGTGAGAAATCACGATGAAATGCGGGTTTGATCATGTCAAAGCACATCGCAACACGTCTGGAAGAAGGTCCAACGGTGGTATTACGATGAAGCCGGAAACCTCTGCACATGTCGGTGTACGATATCGTCAAAAATATTTCGGTCGAGAACGGAGCGAGAGCAGGAAGTCGAGTAGCCTGACATATGATTTAACATAATATACATTATGCGTAATACGATGTTACGGATTCAGGGCCAGTCCCCATAGGATTTCAACACAGCGCTCAGGTGTTGCTTCTAGCAACACACGTTCAGGACGACGACTTCTGGGCTTGGCCATCCTGCCGCTTCAACAATCGATTATCCGTCTCGCTGTACCCGAAGATGCACAACTCCTGCCCGCCATTGAAATCTCCGCTGCTCAGGCATTTCGAATGATGGATGCGTTGAGTTGGCTACTAGCTGAATCGCCTCCGATGCCCATCGAGGGTCTTAACCAACTCATAGCGCTATCGACAGGCTGGGTTGCACTTGATGACTAAATAGCCCGCAAGGATTTCTTAGGGCTGAGTACGATGACATTCACAGACGTGCCGTGGAATGCACCGTTTTACTCCCGGTTAGGCTTTTTCAAACCAAAGCCCCGCAGACCTGGATCAGAGGCTAGCGGCGATACTCAGCGAGGATTAAAAAGCACGGATTCGGCCCGGAACGTCGGTGTGTCATGGCATGGCCGATGACTTAAATAGGAACTTTCAGGCCTTTAGGCTTGTAGAACCGGGCGATGTGAAGGATGAGCTACCCTTCCCCATTAATAACCATTAAATATAACTAAACTAAATGACTATTTAGTTTAGTTATAATCCATTTGTTATTAACGGCATACGCATCAACGTCAGTAACCGCCCGCCGCCGTCACCGCACCGCCCACAATTGCAATCCCCGAACTGCTACCCAAACGTGTAGCGCCCGCTTCAATCATCTTCACCGCCGTCGGGTAATCGCGTACGCCACCGGACGCTTTGACCCCAACCCCGGCACCCACGGTTTTACGCATCAGGGCGACGTCTTCGGCGGTGGCACCGCTTCGGCTGAACCCCGTGGACGTCTTGACGAATGCCACACCCAAGTCCCGGCAGATTTCGCAGGCCTGGACTTTTTGCGCGTCGTTCAGCAGGCAGGTTTCCAGGATGACTTTCAACGGCACGGCGCCGCACGCCTTGTGGACCACGGCAATGTCTTCGCGTACTGCCTCCAGCAGGCCGTCCTTCAGCCAGCCGATATTGAGCACCATGTCGATCTCCCCTGCCCCGGCGGCAATCGCCCGTTCGGCTTCGAAGGCCTTGGTGTCACTCAGGCCGGCGCCCAGCGGAAAGCCCACCACGGCACAAATCACCACGCTGGCGCCGGTCAGGCAGGACGCGGCGTAAGGCACCTGCCCCGAGTTCAGGCACACCGAATAAAAGCCATGCTCCCGGGCTTCCTCGCACAAGGTGCGAATCTGTTCACGGGAGGCGTCGGGCGCCAGCAAGGTGTGATCGATGTACTTGGCCAATGCTGCGGGTTGAAGAGTGTTCATTTAACGTGCCCTTGCCTGTATGTTGCGAATGATCGTGTGCCGCTTGTCACAGCGACCACATTAATACGTTACAATAATAACACTAGATGTTACTTATCTAACACAAACAATCAAGCCCTGGAATACTCGTGGACAGTAGAAAAGCCGAGCGACTCAAGCTTATCCAGCAAGCCTTGCAGGACCAGAACGCTATTCACTTGAGGGAAATGGCGGCGCTGCTGGAGGTTTCCGAGATGACCCTGCGCCGCGATCTCAATCACTTCAGCGACCACCTGCGCCTGTTGGGCGGCTACATCACCCGGGTCGGCAGTGAAGTCAGCGACTACCGGGTCGCCGAGCAGGACACCCGTCACGTCGAGGAAAAACGCCGCATTGGCAAACTCGCCGCGCGGCTGATCCAGCCCGGTGACACGGTATTTTTCGACTGCGGTACCACCTCGCCCTTTGTGATCGATTTCATCCCTGATGAAGTGGAGTTCACGGCGGTGTGCAGCTCGTTGAACGTGCTGCTCAAGCTGCATAACAAGCCCAACTGCCACATCGTGTTGTGCGGCGGGACCTTTCACCGCAAGAACCAGGTGTTTGAAAACAGTGCCGAAAGCAGCATCCTCGACAGCGTGCGCCTGACCTGGGCCTTCGTGACGGCCGCCGGCGTCAGCCAGGAATTCGGCGTGACGTGCTTCAACTTCAACGAAGTCGAGGTCAAGCGAAAGGTCATGCGCCAGGCTCAGCAGCGCGTGTTGCTCGCCGATTTCAGCAAGTTCGACACAGTGCGCACCGCTCACTTCGCCACCCTGGAGGACTTTCAGTACGTGGTCAGCGACAAGAAAATCCCCCGCAGCTACAAGGAAGCCATCCAGGCCCACGGCGCGCAATTGCTGGTTTAACCCAGCAATCGCTGCCGTTCCTGCGCACTCAGATAGCCAGTGGTCACATTGAAGGAGGCGCTGGCTCCCGCCGGCAACAGACGCACGTGGCCCTTGGCTTTCTCGGCGTTATAGCCCTCGGGTTCACACGTCGATGGCAGCACGAAGGCCGCCACTTGCTGATCCGGCGTGTGCAGGATCCAGCGTGCGGCGTGCTCGAATTGTTCGGGGCGATACCGGGTGTAGAACGCCGCGCCATCGGGATGATCCAGCAGAAAGTGTGCCTGGCCTGCGGCGTCCGTGCCGACGTCGTCGAAGAAAAACACGATTTCAGGGTCGTACAACGCCGGCTTATCCAGACACACCAATTGCGTAGGCTGCTCGGCCAGTTGCGCCATGTAGGCGCTCCAATCCGGCGTCGGCTTGACGTGGTCCGGAATGCTGGTGCGCAGGCGCAGGTGCTGCATGCCCAACGGCTCGACAAACCGCGCGCCGGCCACATACGCATAATTCATATGGGCCATGTACATCAGCTCCATAGGCTTGCCAGCCAGGTTGGTCACGTCCATATCGATATCGAACAAGGCCGAGTCAGCGCGCAGGGTCACGCTGGGGCACGCTCGGTAACGATCGCCGAAGCCCTTGGCATATTGATAGAAACCGCCCAGGCGCACAAAGCCCTCGCCGATTTCCAGCCAGGCCGAATCCATCGGCGCGCAGGGCATTTCACCATGCAGGGCATGGGTGTCATCCGGCGCCGGGCAGCCGTTGCGCAGCAGGCCACTGTGAAACATGAAGCAGCCATAGGTATCGATGACCGTCGGGCTGGGCCGGGGTTGCTCGAACAGGTTGCTCATGGTCAGGTCGCAACCGTCGAACACTGCCGACCAGATCATCTGCCCTTGATAAGGCAGGAGCACCAGTCGTCCACGGCTGTTCTCCAGGCTCAGCGCCTGCACGCCGGACGCGTAGGTCCACCCACAGACCTTGAAATCCTCAGACTGCAACAGGATCTTTTCCTGCTCGGCAAACAGCGCAGGATACAGCGGGATACGCGTGTTCATGAGGCCACCGCCGCCGCTGCGCCCGAGGGCAAGGTGCCGGGTTGGCGCAAGCATTTGAGCGCATACATCACGATCACGATAAAGCACAGCAGCGGCACGCTGTAGGCCAGTTGCATGTTGCCGCCGCTGGCGTCGGACAACAGGCCCTGGAAGATCGGAATCACCCCGCCGCCGACGATGCTCATGACCAGCAACGAGCCGCCGACGCCAGTGTCCTCACCCAGGCCATCGATGGTCAGGCCGTAGATGGTCGGCCAGCACGGGCCGAGGAAAATACTCACACCCACCGCTGCATACACCGCCGAAATGTTCGGCACCAGAATGGTGTAGGCCAGCAGCACGATGCACAGCACACCGTAGATTGCCAAGACCTTGGCCGGGTGCAGGCGTCGCATCAACAGGTTGGCGATCATCTTGCCGACAAAGTAGGCGGCAAAGGTGGTCAGCAGGAACCAGGAAGCGCTGCGCTCATTCATACCGCCCATTTGCATCGCCAGGCGAATGGTAAAGCTCCACACGCCCACCTGCGCGCCCACGTAGAGAAACTGCGCCAATACGCCAAAGGTAAAGCGCGGGTTACGCCGCAGCCGGCCCAGGCTCTCACGCAGGCTGCCCGGCTTGCTGTCAGCAGGCTTATTGCCCTTGCAGGCGGGGAAACGGGTAATGGCGATAAGGATAAACATCAGCACCAGCACCGCAATCATCCACTTGTACGGCAACAGCGTGGACTGGATCATTTGCAACTGCTGCACAGCCGCCTCGGTGGCGCTCATCTGTGTCAGCTGTTCGGTGGTGGCGTCGGTGTCCTTGAACATCACGAAACTGCCGACGTACACCCCGGCCATCGCGCCGAAGGGGTGGAAGGTCTGCGAAATATTCAAGCGCCGCGTCCCGGTTTCCCGTGGCCCCATCAATGTCGAGTAGGTGTTGCAGGCGGTCTCCAGGAACGACAGGCCGGCGGCAATCACAAACAGCGCCAGCAGGAACATGCCGTACTTGGCCGTGGACGCCGCCGGGAAAAACAGCAGGCAGCCGAACATGTACAGCAGCAACCCGATCAGGATCGTGCTCTTGTAGCTGAAACGGCGCACTACCATCGCCGCCGGAATCGCCACGAAAAAGTAGCCGAGGTAAAACGCCGACTGCACAAAGGCGGTCTGGAAATCACTGAGCAAAAACGCTTTCTTGAAGTGTGCGATCAGCACGTCGTTCATGCTCGCCGCCGCTGCCCACAGCGCAAAAATGCTGCACAGCAGGATAAAGGCGAACCAGGGCGTGCGGTTCAGGTAGAAACCATCGGGTGTCTGTTGCAGCGCAGGTTTGTTCATTATTGTTCTCCGGGCTGGTTTGAAAGGGTTACTGCTGTTGCTGGAAGCGCGCGAACGCTTGGCGGTCGGGATAAGACGTCTGGGTGCCCAGCGCCATGACCGAGCAGGCGGAATACGCCACGGCCTGTTCCATGGCCTGCCGGATAGCGCCGTCACGGCTCCAGTGCTGGATGAAGCAACCGATAAAGGCATCGCCGGCGCCCGTGGTGTCACGCGCGACCACTTTTCGGCCCGGCACCCGGAATTCGCCCTCCTCCCCCACGTACAACGCACCGTGTTCGCCGAGGGTGACGATCACATGGCGAATGCCGTTGGCCACCAGCGTGCGTGCGGCGCGTTGGGCCGCTTCCGGTGAGTCCACGACCTGACCGCTGATCAAAGCCAGTTCCGATTCGTTGGGGATCAGGAAATCCAGTTGCGCCAGGTGCGTCCCACTTAAGCCGGCCAGGGCCGGTGCCGGATTGAGCAACACCGCGATGCCGTGCCGATGAGCAAACTCGATGGCGTAGTAGACCGTGTCCAGATTGATCTCCAGTTGCAGCACGATCAGCGTGCACTCGCGCAGGTCGGCGGCCGCCGCGTCGATGTCCGCCGGCGACAAATGCGCATTGGCACCTTTGACGATCAAAATGCTGTTGTGGGAGTCGGGGCTGACAAAAATCGGCGCTACGCCGCTGGAAACCCCAGGCACCCGCTGTACATAGCGGGTGTCGATACCAAAGCGCTGGAAGTTGGCCAGCGTGTTGTCGGCAAACATGTCGTCACCCACCTTGCTCACCATCAGGACCTGCGCCCCAAGCTTGGCTGCCGCCACCGCCTGGTTGGCCCCTTTGCCGCCACAACCGAGGGCAAAGCCAGGCGCTTCCAGGGTTTCGCCCTGGGCCGGCATACGGTCGATGTAGGTAATCAAATCCACCATGTTGCTGCCGATGACTGCGATCTTGCTCATTGCTATTCCACCTTGTTGCAGCACGACCAGGCAGGTCGTGGCGCTCTTGTTTTGTTATTTAAATAACATTAGGTGTGAATATTCAATCTTTTTTTTGCGATAGCCGATCAATGAACGCTGCAGGTGGGTCGGAGCATCGGGCAAAAAAAACCGGCCCACAGGGGGCCGGTTGATAAAGCGCTTATCGGGTTTGTGATTTGTTACAGGCTGAAGCGATCCACGGACTGCGACAACTTGCCGGCCAAGCCCGCCAGTTCATCGGTAGTCGAAGCGGTTTCACCGATGATACGGCTGTTGTTTTCCGACATCCCGGCAATCATCTCCACCTGGTGGGAGATCTCGTTGCTCGCCAGGCTCTGTTCACCGATGGTGCGCGAGATGTCATTCACCAACTCGGTGGTATTGAGGGTGGCCTGCAGAATGTCGCGGATCGCGCGCTCTACCTCGGCAGTCACCGCCATGCCTTTATCCACCTGGGTGACGCCCTCCTCCATGCTGGTCACCGCTTCCCGGGTATTCTGCTGGATACGCCCGACCATGCTGGCAATTTCCTGGGTCGAGGCACTGGTACGGCCCGCCAGGCTGCGCACTTCATCGGCGACCACCGCAAAGCCGCGCCCCTGTTCGCCAGCGCGGGCGGCTTCAATTGCGGCGTTCAGGGCCAGCAGGTTGGTTTGGTCAGCGATCCCCTTGATCACCTGGATAATGCTGTAGATCGCCTCGGACTCCTTGTCCAGCGTACGAATGACCTGGGCCGATTGCTGCGCTGAACGGGCGATGCCGTCCATATCCTTCACCACCTGGTGGATCACCCGGCCACCGTCCTTGGCCAAGGCTTCAGCCTGATTGGCCATGTCCAGGGCGCGCCCGGCATGCCGGGTAATCTCTTCAATACTGGCGGTCATTTCACTGGCTGCCGCCGCCATGGTGCTGGCTGCCGCACTTTGCTGCTGACTGCTGCCGGCGACTTCATGGCAGCCCTGGCTCAAGCGTTCGCTCATGCCACTGACACCATGGGCGTTGCTGCGCACCACTTCGATCATGCCGCGCAAATCGCGCTGCATGATGGCGAGGTTGCGGATCAATGAGCTGGCTTCGTCCTTGCGCTTGGGCTCGACGATCGGCTCGCTCAAGTTGCCCCGAGCGATACTCGCGGCGATGCGGCTGGCGGTCTGCAGCGGACCCATGATGCTCAGGATGACCCAGCGCCCCTGCGCCAGCAGCAGTAACAGGCTGGCAATCAGCACGGCCCCCAAGGTTAAATTGGCGTGACTGATGGTCTGCCGCGTACTGGTGCTGGTCAGCTGGGTATTGCTTTCGATCAGCTCGCTCAAGGCCGCCATTTGATCTTCAAGCTGGGAAAACGCCTTGTTGAAAGTGTCCAGTTCCCCGCGAGCGGCTTCAGGATTGTCCAGGGCCAACGCGACGATGCGCTCTGCGGCACTGATGTAGGTGTCCAGGCTGGGTCTGATCTTTTCCAGGCTGGTCTTGATCGTGGCCTCCAGCGGCAGCTTGAGGTTGTCCCCCAGTACCTCTCGGAAGTGCTCGGCGTGTTCCTTCAACGAAGTGTTGACCTCGTCCTTGCTGCTGGTGCTTTTCCCCAACCCCACAAGCATGGCGGACAACACGTCGGCGCGCAGGGCGTCGTGCATCATGTCGGCTTCCATATGGTTGCGCAGGACCGTCATGCTGACCTCGCTATCCTGCACCGCCTCACTCATCCGGCCGTTCCCCAGGTAGCCGGCCAGGCTCATGACCAAGGCCGTGAGCAGCCCGGTGGCAATCAATAACATCAAGCGTAATTTGATCGTCATGCCCACATCCCCATACCCGACAGTCAAAGCAACGTTTTTACCGTTATCGGCATCAATCTCAGTTAGTGAAGCCTAAGTTTGCAGATCTGTGCAGATCCCTTAATCTGATCGACTTTTGCTCTGCCCGGAACTGCCCATGTCTCGAAGTATCGCCCACCTCGCCCTGCTGCTCGGTTTGATCACCGCCGTCGGCCCATTCGCCATCGACATCTACCTGCCCGCCCTGCCAACCCTGGGCGCCAGCCTGCAGGCCTCGCCGGCGGCGGTGCAGATGAGCCTGACGGTGTTCTTCATGATCATCGGCGTGTGCCAGCTGTTCTACGGGCCGATAAGCGATGTGTTCGGGCGCAAGCCGCCGATTTATGCGGGGCTGGTGATCTTTGCCGTGGGCAGTATCGGCTGCGCGCTGGCGCCTACGATTGAAGTGCTGATTGGCTTTCGTGCCGTGCAGGCGTTCGGCGCGTGTGCCGGGATGGTGATTCCCCGCGCGATTGTGCGTGACCTGTACACCGGCCATGAAGCCGCGCGGCTGATGGCCCTGCTGATGCTGGTGATGAGTGTTTCGCCGATCCTCGCGCCGCTGGCCGGCAGCCTGGTGATCTCGCTGTGGAGCTGGCGCGAAGTGTTTGCCGTGCTGGCGGTGGTGGCCGTCGCGTGCCTGGTCATGACCATCGTGCAACTGCCTGAGACCCATCCGGCCGAACGGCGTTTGGGCAAGACCCTGGGCACGGCGTTCAGCAGCTACGGTGCATTGCTGCGCGATCCGGTTTTTATCGGTTTGTCGGTGGTATGCGGTTTTGGCCTGGCCACCTTCTTTGTGTTTATTGGCAGTGCGCCGTTTGTATATATCGAATACTTCGGCCTGACACCTACGCAATTCAGCCTGTGTTTTGCACTGAACGCTGCGTCATTCTTCGCCATGAGCCAACTCACCGCTCGCCTGAGCGCCCGCTTCGGCCTGGCGCCGCTGATTCGCTGGTCGGTAACGGCGGTGGCCGCCGTCATGATCGTGCTGGCGGCCACCACGCTGTGGGTCGATAGCCTGCCCTGGATGATGGCGCTGCTGTTTATCGGCTTCGGTTTTCTCGGCCTGCTGCTGCCGGCGGCCGGGGTGTTGTCGCTGGAGGATCACGGCGCAGTGGCGGGCTCCGCCTCGGCCTTGCTGGGGGCGATCCAGATGATTACCGCCGCAGTGTCGATGACGCTGGTCGGGGTGTTTGCCGACCATACACCGGCGCCGATGCTGACAGGTATCGCGTTGTGTGCCGTGGCGGCGATGCTTACCGTCCTGTGGACCTTGCGCCGTCTGTCGGCGCACTTGGCGAGCGTACCGCCCTCCTCTTGAGCGGTACCACTCGTCGGGCCTGGCCGGCATCCATTACAACTATCGCCGGCCATGAAACTACTAATCCCATAGCACTGCTCGAAACCTATGGAGATTGGAAATGACTGACTACCCTCGCCCGCCCTTCGCCCCTCAAGCGCAAAACGTGCCCGGGACCCAGCGCAAGATGGACCCGTACCCGGACTGCGGGGAACAGAGTTACAAGGGCTCCGGCCGGTTGGCCAACAAAATCGCCTTGATCACCGGTGCCGACAGCGGCATCGGCCGTGCGGTGGCCATCGCCTTTGCCCGTGAAGGCGCTGACGTCGCCATCGCCTACCTGGACGAACACGAAGATGCCAGGGAAACCGCGCGCTGGGTTGAGGAAGCAGGCCGCCAGTGCCTTTTGCTGCCCGGCGATATCGCGCAAAAAGCCACCTGCCAGGCGCTGGTCGACAAGACCGTAGAACAGTTTGGGCGCATCGACGTGCTGGTGAATAACGCTGCGTTCCAGATGACCCACGAGACGCTGGAAGAGATCGAGGATGAGGAATGGGTCAAGACCTTCGATATCAACATCACTGCGATGTTTCGCATCTGCAAGGCTGCCCTGCCCCATATGAAAGCCGGCAGTTCGATCATCAACACCAGCTCGGTCAACTCCGACATGCCTAAGCCGACCCTGCTGGCTTATGCCGCCACCAAGGGCGCAATCGCCAACTTCACCGGCGGCTTGGCGCAGTTGCTGGGCAGTAAGGGCATTCGCGTCAACAGTGTGGCACCGGGGCCGATCTGGACGCCGCTGATCGTGGCGACCATGACCGACGAGGACGTGAAGAGCTTCGGCAGCGAAACGCCGCTGGGCCGCCCTGGGCAACCGGTGGAAGTGGCGCCGATTTATGTGCTGCTGGCGTCGGATGAGGCCAGCTATATCTCGGGGTCGCGCTATGCGGTCACCGGTGGCAAACCCATTCTCTAAACCGGCCCCTCTTATCAATATTTGTGTGGCGAGCGGGCTTGCCCCGCGTTGGAGCGCGTAGCGCTCCCAATCAAGGACGAATGCGGTGTACCTGATATTCCGCAGAGACAGGTTTTGGGGCTACTGCGCAGCCCAACGTGGGCGGTGCGACGATTCGACAAGCCCGCTCGCCACAGGGGTTCGCGCTACGTAAAACGGCGCCGGTCGCCTATAAATCGAACCGATCCACCGCCCGCCTCCGCTCATTGTCGTCACGCACGTCATAGCTGGCGGTGGTCTGGATATTGGTGTGATGCGCGAGTTTCTGTGCAATCGACAGGTCATGCTCCTCGATCACGCGCGTAATGAACGAGCGGCGGAAATCGTGGGGCATGATCTTTACGCCCACCTGCTCACCGCGTTGGCGGGCGATGTAGTAAATCGCGTGCTTGGTGATACGCTCGCGGGTGATATGGCTGCCCCGGCGTATGCGGTTGAACAGAAAGCTATCGTCCTGTTCGCCTTCCTTGAGCTGTTCGCGCCTGAAGGCCAACCACGCCTGCAACTTGGCGAACGCCCAGTCCGGCGCGTACTTGACCAGCTCCTTATTGCCCTTGCCGATCACCCGCAAGCTGCGCTCATCAAAGTTGATCTGCGCCAGGTCGAGGTTGACCGATTCCGACTTGCGCATCCCCGAGCCGTACAGGATGCCAATCACCGCCGCATCCCGCAGGCCTTGGGGGCGCGGATCGGCGGCGCAGACATCCATCATTTCCCGGATCAACGTGCGCCGCAGGTTGCGACCCTGGCTGAGGCGAGTGCCTGGCGTGGCCTTGACCGTGCGCATCTTGAGCAGATGTTCCTGGCTGATCAGGCTCATGCGCCAGGCTTCATTCATCACCCCCCGCACGGCATTCACATACAGCGACGAGGTATTCGGCGCATAGCCATCTTCGCGCAAGGCCGCCACCAGGGCGATGACGTGCTCGGGTTGCAGCAGGTGCCAGTCGATGTCTTCGAGGTTGATGTCCTCAAAGCCCAGGCGGTCGGCGGCGTCCTGCAGCACGTAGCGCATGGTCAGCTGGCTGGAGGGTGCCAGGCGAGTGAGGTAGAGGGTCAGTGGGTTGCGGATAGACTCAGTCAAGTTAGATCAGCCTTTGGATTAAATACCTCAAGCAAGCCATTGTTAAATCAAGGTATTTAGTGAATTGGCAGAGCCGAGTCTAACGCACCAAGGCCATGACGCCAAATCATGGGGCAGTTTCGTCATCCTCGGCAGGTGCCTGGGGCTGTGTCAGGGCCTGGCTCCATTCGGCGTCCTGTTTCTGCATCAACGCGAACCAGTGCTGGCGCATGAATGCGAGATAGGCATCCGGCGCCTTGGCAAAATCCTTCTCATCGCCATAGCACCCCGGCAACGGCAACTCCGTGCCCTGCTCCTTGTACTGGCTGACCAGCGCCTGCTGCCCCGCCACACTGCAATCCTTGGGCAGCGGCATGCCGCGCAGTGCCCCCGCCTCTTCATCCCACCAGGCCGCGCCCACGCGATCGACACCGCGCAGGCGGTACTTCTGCGACTTGCCGACGTGCATGATCAGCTTGAATTCATTGGGGCTGACATCGCTGGTGCAGGTGCGCGAATAGCCCACCGTGGCCTGGGTGATGCCATCGCCGGTGAGGTCGGTGACCTTGGTCGCGGCCATGTCAAAGCGCAGCGCCGCATCGAATTCGCAATGCTGTACGTCGTCGTAGAGCATCCACATGCGCTTGGGGCGGTCGCCATCGATCAGGTATTGGGCCGCATAGACAAACGCCGACTGGGTGCCGTCGTCCTCGCGCTCGCTGACTTGCTCGGAGAGCACCAGCAGGTTCTTGCCTTGGCGGTCGTCCCAGGTATAGGCGGCGACCTGCCTGCCGCGCACTTCAACGCCCTCGGGCACTTGAGCGAGTGTGGTCAGTGCCACCCCATCATCTGCCCGTACGGTCGTGACGAAGGCTGCCGTCATCAACAATCCGATCAAAACGGGCCGCCATTGGCCGCCTATACGCTGCACGCTATTCATCCGAGTACCCTGGCAAGAGATGGCTTACTTTACCGGCACTTGAGGGCCAATGCAGAGAAGATTCTTCAATATAAATACGCAGCTGCCGGTCGCGCGGCGTGATCCCGCAGCCCGTGCGCATCAAGTCCGGCGCGCGACATGCAAACAGTTCCTGTTTCGCCCCATAAATAACACCCGCAGCGCCTTAGTTGTGTAGCTGAACACTAGCTGTCTACCTGTCAAATAAACGAGTTTTTCATCTGCCTTTCATATCTGTTCAACATTTTTGCGCTTAATCTTGGACGTGAAACTTCAGGGCAAAACTCGTAACACCAGCTAACCTGTTGATTACGTTTCAGCTTTAACCCCGTTTTTTTATCTGCGGGCTAGGCGCTCGCCCAACGATTGCTGATGTTTCCACGCTCCAAGTTGCTCTAACTCCGAGGTCATGAATCTTTGAAACCCTACCCTATTCATTGCGTGTCGATCGTTATCCCGGTCTACAACGAACAAGACAGCCTGCCTGAATTGCTGCGTCGCACGACAGCAGCCTGCAAGCAACTGGCCTACGAATACGAAATCATCCTGGTGGATGACGGTAGTCGCGACAACTCCGCCCAAATGCTCGAAGACGCCGCCGCTGAAGACGGCAGCAATGTGGTGGCGGTTATCCTCAATCGCAACTACGGGCAGCACGCGGCGATCATGGCGGGTTTCGAGCAGTGCCGGGGCGAAGTGGTGATTACCCTCGACGCCGACCTGCAGAACCCTCCCGAAGAAATCCCGCGCCTGGTGGAACAAGCCGCCCTGGGCTACGACGTAGTCGCCACGGTACGCAACAATCGCCAGGACTCGGCCTTTCGCCGCTGGCCTTCACGCCTGATCAACCTCGCCGTGCAACGCTCCACCGGCGTGGCTATGACCGACTACGGCTGCATGCTGCGCGCTTACCGGCGCACCATCGTCGACGCCATGCTCGCCTGCCGCGAGCGCAGCACCTTTATCCCGATCCTGGCCAACGGCTTTGCCCGTCATACCACCGAGATCCTGGTGCACCATGCCGAGCGTGAACACGGCGAATCCAAATACAGCGCCATGCGCCTGATCAGCCTGATGTTCGACCTGCTGACCTGCATGACCACCACCCCGCTGCGCCTGCTCTCCATCGTCGGCTTCAGCCTGGCCGCGCTGGGCGTATTTTTCGCCTTTGCGTTGATCGTGATGCGCCTGGCCTTCGGTGCTGACTGGGCCGGCGACGGTCTGTTCGTACTGTTCGCGGTGCTGTTCGTGTTCACCGGTGGCCAGTTCATCGGCATGGGCCTGCTGGGTGAATACCTGGGCCGCATGTACAGCGATGTCCGCGCCCGCCCCCGCTTCTTTATTGAAAAAGTGCTGCGCAACCAACCGGCAGCACCGGCACCCGTGGTCGTCGTTGACGGCCTGGTGTCCTCCCATACCACCACTACTTCTCCTTCCGATCAGGTTTCGTCATGAATTCAAAAGCCGTTGTCTTCGCTTACCACGATATTGGCTGTGCGGGCATTGAAGCCCTGCTGACTGCCGGCTACGACATTGCCGCCGTGTTCACCCATGCCGATGACCCCAAGGAAAACAATTTCTACGGTTCCGTCGCCCAGCTGTGCGCGCGCAACGGCATCCCGGTGCACGCGCCGGAAGATGCCAACCACCCGTTGTGGATCGAGCGAATTGCCAAGCTGAACCCGGAATACATCTTCTCCTTCTATTACCGCAACCTGCTGAGCGAGCCGCTGTTGGCCACCGCCAGCAAAGGCGCGTTCAACCTGCACGGCTCGCTGCTGCCTAAATACCGTGGCCGCGCACCGGCCAACTGGGTGCTGGTCAACGGCGAAACCGAAACCGGCGTGACCCTGCACCGTATGGTCAAGCGTGCCGATGCCGGCGCGATCCTGGCCCAACAGAAAGTTGTGATCGAGCGCACTGACACCGGCCTGACCCTGCATGCCAAACTGCGTGATGCAGCGACCAGCCTGCTGCGCGACGCCCTGCCGCAACTGGCCGCAGGCAAGCTGACTGAAACCGCCCAGGACGAAAGCCAGGCCACCTACTTCGGTCGTCGCACCGCTGCCGACGGCAAGCTGGAGTGGAAAAAACCGGCTGAAGAACTGTTCAACCTCGTGCGTGCGGTGACTCAACCGTACCCGGGCGCGTTCTGCGCCGTCGGTGAGCACAAGCTCATCGTCTGGCAAGCCGAAGTGGTCAAGGGCAATGAAGGCCTGGCGCCGGGCCGCGTGATCAGCGTCAACCCGCTGCGCATCGCCTGCGGTGAAGACTCCCTCGTGGTCAAGTTCGGCCAGCGCAACGACAACGGCCTGTACCTGGCCGGTCCGTCCCTGGCCAGCGAACTGGGCCTGGTCGACGGCTCCGTGCTGCGCGGTGCCGAGTCCGGCCGCAAGCCGCGCCGTACCCGCGTGCTGATCCTCGGTGTGAACGGCTTTATCGGTAACCACCTGTCCGAACGCCTGCTGCGTGACGACCGTTATGAAGTCTACGGCCTGGACATCGGCTCCGACGCCATCGAGCGCCTGCGCAGCCACCCGAACTTCCATTACGTCGAAGGCGACATCAGCATCCACACCGAGTGGATCGAGTACCACATCAAGAAGTGCGACGTGGTCCTGCCGCTGGTGGCCATCGCCACGCCAATCGAATACACCCGTAACCCGCTGCGCGTGTTCGAGCTGGACTTCGAAGAGAACCTCAAGCTGGTGCGCTACTGCGTCAAGTACAACAAGCGCGTGATCTTCCCGTCGACTTCCGAAGTCTATGGCATGTGCCAGGACCAGTACTTCGACGAAGACACCTCCAACCTGGTGGTTGGCCCGGTCAACAAGCAGCGCTGGATCTACTCGGTCTCCAAACAACTGCTGGACCGCGTGATCTGGGCCTACGGTGCCAAGGGCCTGAACTTCACCCTGTTCCGTCCCTTCAACTGGATGGGCCCACGCCTGGACCGCCTGGATTCGGCGCGTATCGGCAGCTCCCGTGCGATCACCCAGCTGATCCTGAACCTGGTGGAAGGCACGCCGATCCGCCTGTTCGACGGTGGCGAGCAGAAGCGTTGCTTCACCGACATCGCCGACGGTATCGAAGCCCTGGCGCGCATCATCGATAACGACAACGATGCCTGCAACGGCCAGATCATCAACATCGGCAACCCGGAAAACGAAGCCAGCATCCGTCAGTTGGGCGAAGAGCTGCTGCGTCAGTTCGAAGCGCACCCGCTGCGCAGCAACTTCCCGCCGTTCGCCGGTTTCCGCGATGTAGAAAGCAAGGCGTTCTACGGCACCGGTTACCAGGACGTGGCACACCGCAAGCCAAGCATCGAAAACGCCAAGCGCCTGCTGAACTGGGAGCCGACCGTGGAAATGAGCGAAACCATCGGTAATACGCTCGATTTCTTCCTGCGTGAAGCCATGCTTGAAATTGCGGACAAAAAGTAATGGAGGCAGGTCTTCGCATCGACGTCGACACCTACCGCGGCACCCGTGAAGGTGTGCCACGGTTGCTCGAATCCCTGGATGAGGCCGGGGTAAAAGCGACGTTCTTCTTCAGTGTCGGGCCGGACAACATGGGGCGCCACTTGTGGCGCCTGATCCGCCCGCAGTTCCTGTGGAAGATGCTGCGCTCCAACGCTGCCGGCCTGTACGGCTGGGACATCCTGCTCGCCGGCACTGCCTGGCCGGGCAAGCCGATCGGTCGTGACCTGGGGCACTTGATGCGCCAGGCCAAGGCAGCGGGGCATGAAGTCGGCCTGCACGCCTGGGATCACCACGGCTGGCAGGCCAACACCGGGCGTTGGAGCGATGCGCAGTTGGTCGAGCAGATTCGACGCGGCGTGGAGACCCTGAGCGACATCCTGGGCGAACGCATCGACTGTTCGGCGGCCGCCGGTTGGCGTGCCGATGAGCGTGTGGTGCAAGCCAAGCAAGGTTTCAACTTTCGCTACAACAGCGATTGCCGAGGTACCAGCCTGTTTCGGCCGACATTGGCCGATGGCAGCGCGGGTACGCCACAAATTCCGGTGGACCTGCCGACCTTCGACGAAGTCGTCGGGCCGGTGGTGGCCGCCAAAGACTTCAACAGCTTCATTCTTGACCGGTTTGCCGCGTCGAAGCTCAACGTCTACACGATCCACGCAGAAGTAGAAGGGATTCTGATGGCCAACGATTTTCGCCAGTTGCTCGCCCAGGCAGGGCAGCGCGGCATTGATTTCAAACCGCTGGGCGACTTGTTGCCTGCGGACTTGACCACCCTGCCCCAGCAACACCTGGTGCGCGGCGCCTTGAGCGGCCGTGAGGGTTGGCTCGGAGTGCAGCAGGCATGATCCGGCGTTGGGCCTTGCCCCTGCTCCTGTTGGCGTTCGGTGTGTTTTACCTGTTGCCGCTGGCCACCCACGGCCTGTGGATTCCGGATGAAACCCGCTACGCGCAGATCAGCCAGGAAATGCTGCTGACCGGCAAGTGGGCCTCGCCGCACTTCATGGGGATTCGCTACTTCGAAAAGCCGGCTGCCGGTTACTGGATGATCGCGCTCGGCCAGGCGATCTTCGGGCAAAACCTGTTTGGCGTGCGCTTCGCGTCGGCGTTGAGCACCGGCTTGAGCATCCTGCTGGTGTACCTGGTGTCGCGCCGGCTGTGGAATGACCCGCAAAAAAGCCTGGTCAGCACCGTGCTGTACATGAGTTTCGTCAGCGTGGCGGCACTGGGCGGCTACGCCAACCTCGACCCGCAGTTCACGTTCTGGGTCAACCTGACCGGCGTTGCCCTGTGGTTCTGCTTCGACAGCACCACCCGCAACGGCCGCCTGGGAGCCTGGGCGCTGCTCGGTTTTGCCTGTGGCATGGGCTTTATGACCAAGGGCTTCCTGGCGTGGCTGTTGCCGGTGTTGATCGCCCTGCCCTACGCGATCTGGCAGAAGCGCTTTCGCGAACTGCTCGGTTATGGGCTGGTCGCCGTGGTCGTCGCCATTGTTGTGAGCCTGCCGTGGGCCCTGGCCGTGCACCTGCAAGAGCCGGACTACTGGAACTTCTTCTTCTGGCACGAGCATATCCAGCGTTTTGCCGGCGAGGATGCCCAGCATGCCGAGCCATTCTGGTATTACCTGCCGCTGCTGGTCGCATTCTGCCTGCCGTGGGTTGCGCTGCTGCCGTCCACCCTGAAACAGGCGTGGCAGGAAAAACGCGCGGCGAAAACTGCCTTCCTGCTGCTGTGGCTGCTGATGCCGCTGGCGTTTTTCAGCCTGGCCAAGGGCAAGTTGCCCTCCTACATCATGCCGTGCCTGTTGCCGCTGGCGTTGTTGATGGGTCATACCCTGGCCGACAAATTGGCCCAGGCCCGTGGCCGTGTGTTGCGCATCAACGGCTGGCTGAACCTGGTCATCGGCGTGCTGGCCTTGCTTGCGCTGACGTGGTTCCAACTGAAAAAGCCGGTGTATGAGCACGGCAGTGAAACCCTCAGCCTGGTGCTGGTGTTTGTCTTTCTGTTCGGCTGGATCGTTGCCAACCTGCTGCAAGCGTCACGCCCGCTGCGCTTGTGGGCAGCGCCGGTGGTCGGCAGTTGGTTGCTGGTGGCGTTGGTCCCGGCCGCACTGCCCCATTCGGTGGTTTACAACAAGACCCCGGACCAGTTCATCATCGATCACCTCCAAGAGCTGAGTCAGACCAGTGCCTTGCTGAGCAACGACCTGGGCGCGGCCTCCGCCCTGGCCTGGCGCGTCAAGCGCCCGGACGTGACCCTCTATAACACCGTCGGCGAAGTGAAATATGGCTTGGCCTTTGACGATGCGGCCCATCACAAGGTCGACACCACGCAAGTCCAACAGTGGATGAGCGACGCACGCAAACACGGCGCGGTCGGTGTGGTAATGCGCGTCAAGGGTGACGACGAACTCGCCGAAGTGGAGCTGCTGCCCAAAGACGGCAAGCGCTACGAGCAAGGCAATATCGTGATCCTGGTGTTCCCGCAGGTTGCGCCATGATCACGCTGTGCCTGTTATTGGCCGCCTGCCTGCTGACATGCATGGGCCAGGTCTCGCAAAAATTCGCCGTGGAAAGCTGGCGCGACCAGCCCGACGGTTGGGCGCTGAAGCTGCGCTCGCCGTGGCTGTGGTCGGCCCTGCTGTGCCTGGGTTTTGGCTTGCTGGTGTGGTTGCTGGTGTTGCAGCGCCTGGAAGTCGGCATCGCCTACCCGATGCTCAGCCTCAATTTCGTGCTGGTCACGCTGGTGGCGCGCTGTGTGTTCAAGGAACACATCGACACACGGCATTGGCTGGGTGTGGTGCTGGTGATTGCCGGTGTGGTGCTGTTGGGGCGTCAGGTATGAGCCGCGTGCGTGGTTTTGCCCTGGCCCTGGGCAGCGTTGGCCTGGTCAGCGCCGCCCAATTGGGCATGCGCTGGAGCATGACGCGCCTGCCCTTGCCCACCGAATGGCTGACGGCCTTCAACAGCAACGCCATCGACTTCGGAGCGTTGGGCGTGGTGAGCCTGGCGATCCTCGCCTATGCGTTGTCGATGCTCTGCTGGCTCGGCGCCCTCAAGCACCTGCCCCTGGGCCGCGCCTATTCACTGCTGAGCATCAGCTATGCACTGGTGTACCTGCTGGCCGCCAGCCTGCCGGTGTTCAACGAACATTTTTCCCTCTCGAAAAGCCTGGGGGTGGCCTTGGTCATCCTTGGTGTGCTGGTCATTAACTCTCGTCGTGCTAGCGCTGCAAGCGCCAGGAATGCCCCATGAAAATCAGTGTATTTGGTAGTGGTTACGTCGGTCTGGTGCAGGCCACTGTGTTGGCCGAAGTCGGTCACGATGTCATCTGCATGGACGTCGATCAGAACAAGGTCAAGCTCCTGCAGCAGGGCCATGTGAGCATCTTCGAGCCGGGGCTGGCGGCCATGGTCAAGGAAAACCTGGAAAGCGGGCGACTGCGCTTCACCTTTGACGAAAAACTCGCCGTCGAACACGGCGAAGTGCTGTTTATCGCGGTCGGCACGCCATCGGATGAAGACGGCTCGGCAGACCTCAAGTACGTGCTGTCGGTGGGCGATGCCGTGTCCCGCCACCGCATCGAACCGGTGATCCTGGTGGAAAAATCCACCGTGCCGGTGGGCACCGGCGACACCCTGCGCGCCCACATCGAAAAAGCCCTGCACCTGGCCGGACGGCACCTGGAGTTCGATATCGTCTCCAACCCGGAATTCCTCAAGGAAGGCTCGGCCGTTGCCGACTGCCGCCGCCCGGACCGCATCATCATCGGCTGCGAGCGTGAAGAAGTGCGCGACGTGATGCGCGACCTGTACGCGCCGTTCAACCGCAACCATGAC
Organism: Pseudomonas sp. MIACH; assembly: GCF_001269925.1. GTDB lineage: Bacteria > Pseudomonadota > Gammaproteobacteria > Pseudomonadales > Pseudomonadaceae > Aquipseudomonas. Next base: position 186,905 of record NZ_LHVO01000018.1, on the reverse strand, counting down.
CGCATCATCTTCATGGACCTGCGCAGCGCCGAACTGACCAAATACGCCGCCAACTGCATGCTGGCCACCAAGATCAGCTTCATCAACCAGATCGCCGAGCTGGCCGAACACCTGGGCGCCGACATCGAAGCCGTACGCCTGGGGATCGGTGCCGACTCGCGCATCGGCTACCACTTTATCTACCCTGGCTGCGGCTACGGCGGCTCGTGCTTTCCCAAGGACATGCGCGCGCTGATCCACAGCGCCAAGCAGGCCAACTGCTCCAGCGACCTGCTGGAAGCCGTGGAAGCCATCAACCAGCGCCAGAAGAGCAAGCTGTTCGAGCGCATCAATGCCTTCTTTCAGGGCAACCTGCGCGGCAAGACCTTTGCCTTGTGGGGCCTGGCGTTCAAGCCCAACACCGACGACATGCGCGATGCGCCCAGCCGCGTACTGATGGAAGCATTGTGGGCCGCCGGCGCCAGCGTGCGGGCGTTCGACCCGGAAGCCATGCAGGAAACCCAGCGCCTCTACGGTGACGAGGAGCGGCTGATGCTGATGGGCACGCCGGAATCCACCCTGGTCGGCGCCGATGCGCTGATCGTCTGCACCGAATGGCAGCAGTTCAAGGCCCCGGACTTCGACCTGATCCACCAGCGCCTGAAAACCCCGGTGATCTTCGACGGCCGCAACCTGTACGACGGTGAACGCCTGGCACGCAAAGGCTTCCAGTACTACCCGATCGGCCGTGGCGATTCCTGCCAGTTGCCGATTCCCCAGCAGCAGTGGGTGCCTCAGGTCGTGGAAGCCTGATACGTGAACAAAGCTCAACCGCCCTTGCTCAGCCCAACGGTCCGCCGGCAGTCCCTCGGCCTGGGACTGCTGGCCCTGTTGCTGTTCATCGCTGGTAACTGGCACCAGGCAATTATTGGTTTCGACTCACGTTTCGTGGTGTTTGCCCAGGAGATGCTACGGCACGGACCGAGCTTTTTCCCCACCACCTACGGCCAGCCGTATGCCGATTACCTGGCCACTTCGACGCTGATGACCTGGCTGCTGTCATGGCCACTTGGCCAGGTCACCAGCCTCACGGCCTGGCTGCCGACGGCCATGGCCTCGGCAGTGATCGTCAGCCTGGTGTATCGCCTGACGGCGCCCTACTCCCAACGCTGGGGCCTGTTGAGTGTTGCGGTGTTGCTGCTGAGCACCACCTTTATCAGCGAAACCCGCGCGGTGTCCCTGGACCAGATGCTCGCGGCCATTACCCTGGCGGTGTTCTACCTGGGTTACGCCCACGATCACTTCGCGGCGGGCAAACGCCTGCACTGGCTGTTCCTGCTGCTGATCCTCGGTTTCGCGATTCGCGGGCCGATTGGCCTGGTCGTGCCGACGGGCGTGCTGTGCAGCTACTACCTGATCAACCGGCAATGGCGTCAGCTGTTCAGTTTCGGCGGGCTGGCCCTGGCGCTGCTGGTGGCCTGCGTCGGCCTGCTGTTGCTGATGGCCAAGCTCAGTGGCGGCGAGAGCTTCATGCAGGATGTAATCCGCATGCAGTTCCTCGGGCGCATGGATGGCAGCGAGGGCTCCAGCGGTGCGTTGTATTACTTCACCAGCTCACTGGGCAACTACGCGCTCGCCTATCCCTTGGCCTTGTTGGTGCTGCTGGCGGTGGCAATCGGTGGCCGCCGTACCCCGGAGCCGGCCTTGCAGTTGGTGCTGTACTGCGCCGCTGCGGGGTTGCTGGTGATGCTGGGCCTGTCGATTCCCCAGGCGAAGAAGGCCCGCTATGTCCTGCCGATGTTGCCGATGGCGGCGATTATTGCGGCCTATCCCTTCTATGTCGCACAGGGTCGACTGTTCGCCTGGCTGCGCGGGCTGATGCTGGGGCTCTGGACGCTGCTGCCCGCGCTGCTGATCGCCGGGCTGTTGTTTGTGCGTCCACGCTATGCGCAACAGTTGAGTGATCTGGGAGTGGTCTTGGGTGTGCTGGGTGCGCTGCAGGTACTGGCACTGCTGGGGTTGTTCAGATCACGCCTGCGTCCGGTGATTCCGGCGTTTGCCGCAGTGTTGGCGGTGTGGGCCACTTACATCCTCGTGGTAGAGCCGCTGGCGCGCAGCCTGTATGACACCCGCACGTTCACCTTGCACGTTCACGAGCAGGTGATGCAACAGCGGGCCCCCGTGGTATTGCACGGCTTGGGCAAAGACGCCAAGGCCATCAAATACATGGTCAACCTCGACTGCGATCAGGTACCGCTGTTTACCCAACAGGCCTCTGACCTGGCGCCGATCCAAGGGCCAGCCTGGCTGGTGATGAGCCAAGTGGATTTCGAGGCGCTGAAAGACCCGCGCTTTGCCGCTATCACCCCCACGTTGACCGGCGAGTTCGATCGAAACCCGTATGTGTTGCTGTACCTGGCCAAATCCACCCAACCTTGAGCAACGGCACAGAAAGATCCTACACAGCTATGCGTAATGGCTGGTGTCATTTCACTTTCACGCGCCTTAAGCCCAACTGTAGACTCGACGTCCACGTGCGGTAAGTATCTACCGCCCTGGACGATGGATTACAACAAGGACGCCAGGAGCTGCAGCCAGCATCGCGGTTCACTTCGTGAGAGGACAATGCCGTGCCAAATGATCGTTTACTGGATACCCCTGCGGCCTTGGCCCGTGATGGCGTGCATATCGGCTATCTGTCTACTCCACCGTTGGATCGACTGATGTCGCTGCGCAATGCCCTGGTGGCACTCAAAGGCCCCCTGGCCGGCGACCCAGGACTGCAGGAAAACCTGCAAAAGCAGCTGTTCAATGAAGAGGCCGATAACCGCGTATTGGGCGAACTCAACCCCTCTGTCACGCCCTGATCGACTCGCGCCCGTTTGATACAGCGCCTGTAAATTCATTATTTTTGTATTTAACCCTCATTAATATGCATTGGCGCTGCCTTAACAGGCGCGGCACACTGCGCAGGTTCCTCCCCCAAATGCAGGAACTTTCGAAGGGCTTTTCCGGGCAACCAGACAAGCCTTTTTTTTGCCCGCCGTTTATGGATTTTTGTTCAATGCTCGCTCGCTGGTTTCCCGCTGCTATCAACACCCGCCCCACTGAATGGAGCCGTGCCGCCATTGGCATGGCCCTGGGTACCTTGTTCAGTGTGTGGCTGTGTGCCCAGGTCTTTGGCATGGAGGTGGCGCTGCACCTGCTCGGTCCGCTGGGGGCTTCGGCGGTGTTGTTATTTGCGGTGTCATCCGGCGCGCTGGCGCAACCTTGGTCGATCATCGGCAGCTACCTGTGCGCGGGTGTCGTGGCGTTACTGGTCGCGCGGGTGCTCGGGCGTACATTGGGCGGCGCGTGCCTGGCGGCCGGTATGGCGGTGGTGCTGATGTGCTGGCTGCGCTGCCTGCACCCACCCGCAGGTGGCCTGGCCATGACCCTGGTGCTCGCAGATCCAGCCTCCGCCGCCCTGGGCTGGCATGAGATGGGCGCCGTGCTGCTCGGCGCCGGCACCCTGCTCGCCTGTGCCCTGGCCTACAACAATGCCACGCGCACGCGCTACCCCAAGGGCGCGGTTGAGTCACCGACGGCTATTTTGAACCGCCCGAATGCCGGCCGTGATCCTGCCGTGACCGCCGCCGACCTGAAGCTGGCGCTGGCCGAAATGGAGCAGTTCTATGATGTGGCGCCCACAGAGCTGGAGCAGCTGATTCACGCGGCCGAAACCCACGCGCGCCGCCGCAGCATCGGCGAAGTCCTGGCAAGTCGCGTGCCCTGAGCCGGCTCACCGGCTCCCTGCATAAATGCAAAAACGACCTGCATGATTCCGGGTTGTACTGTGCAAATTTGCACTGGTACTCTCACGAGAGTGTTCGCGCACGAACATCTTGATAAAGAACAATAAAAGCAGGGAGTTATAGATGACTGCTCAGGTTTCAAGCGAAGCAAGCAGTGCCGATAGGCTTGAGGAAGACGTACTGGCCGAGGTACGCAACCATATCGGCCACCTCACCCTAAACCGCCCCTCCGGCTTGAACGCCCTCACCCTGGACATGGTCCGCCGCCTGACGCAACAGCTGCAGGCCTGGTCAGACGACCCGCAAGTGCATGCCGTGGTCCTGCGCGGTGCGGGCGAAAAGGCTTTCTGTGCCGGCGGCGATATCCGTTCCCTGTATGACAGCTTCAAGCGCGGCGACAGCTTGCACGAAGACTTCTTCGTCGAGGAATACGCGCTGGACCTGGCCATCCACCATTACCGTAAGCCCGTATTGGCGTTGATGGACGGGTTTGTCCTGGGCGGCGGCATGGGGCTGGTGCAAGGCGCGGATTTGCGCGTCGTCACCGAGCGCAGCCGCCTGGCCATGCCGGAAGTGGCCATCGGTTACTTCCCCGATGTGGGTGGCAGCTACTTCCTGCCACGCATCCCGGGGGAACTGGGGATCTACCTCGGCGTTACCGGCGTGCAGATCCGCGCCGCTGACGCACTCTACTGCGGGCTGGCGGACTGGTACCTGGACAGTGCCAGACTCGCCGACCTGGACCAGAAGCTCGATAGCCTGCAATGGCACGAATCGCCCCTCAAAGACCTGCAAGGCGTGCTGGCCAAGCTGGCTGTACAACGGCTGCCCGACCCGCCGTTGGCCGCATTGCGCCCAGCTATCGACCACTTCTTCGGCCTGCCGGATATTCCGAGCATCGTCGAGCAACTCCAGGAAGTCACCGTCGCCGACAGCCATGAGTGGGCATTGAACACCGTGCACCTGATGCAAACCCGCTCGCCCCTGGCCATGGCCGTGACCTTGGAAATGCTGAGACGCGGCCGGCGCTTGCCGTTGGAGCAGTGCTTTGCCTTGGAACTGCACCTCGACCGCCAATGGTTCGAACGCGGCGACCTGATCGAAGGGGTCCGCGCGCTGATCATCGACAAAGACAAGAACCCTCGCTGGAACCCGCCGACGCTCCATGGGCTAGACAAAAGCCATGTCGACAGCTTCTTCCATCACTTCGAGCAGGTTGCGAAATAAGCCATGCAAGATATTGAATACACTGAAGAACAGGTAATGATCCGCGACATGGCGCGCGACTTCGCCCGTGGCGAGATTGCCCCCCATGCCCAAGCTTGGGAGAAAGCTGGCTGGATCGACGACGCCCTGGTGGCGAAGATGGGCGAACTGGGCCTGCTGGGCATGGTAGTGCCGGAAGAATGGGGCGGCACCTATGTCGATTACGTCGCCTATGCCCTCGCGGTGGAGGAAATTTCCGCAGGTGATGGCGCTACCGGCGCGCTGATGAGTATCCATAATTCAGTCGGTTGCGGGCCAATCCTCAACTACGGCACAACAGAGCAAAAACAAACCTGGCTGGCCGACCTTGCCAGTGGCCAGGCGATTGGCTGTTTCTGCCTGACCGAACCCCAGGCCGGCTCCGAGGCGCACAACCTGCGCACCCGGGCCGAACTGCGCGACGGCCAGTGGGTGATCAATGGCGCCAAGCAGTTCGTCAGTAATGGCAAGCGCGCCAAGCTGGCGATTGTATTTGCCGTGACCGACCCGGACCTGGGCAAGAAAGGTATTTCCGCGTTCCTGGTGCCTACCGACACCCCAGGTTTTGTGGTCGACCGCACTGAGCACAAGATGGGTATTCGGGCCTCGGACACCTGCGCCGTCACCCTGAACCAATGCAGCGTGCCCGAGGCCAACCTGCTTGGCGAGCGCGGTAAAGGCTTGGCCATCGCCCTGTCCAACCTCGAAGGCGGCCGCATCGGCATTGCCGCCCAAGCCCTGGGCATCGCCCGTGCAGCCTTTGAGGCAGCACTTGCCTATGCCCGCGACCGGGTGCAGTTCGACAAGGCAATTATCGAGCACCAAAGCGTGGCCAACCTGCTGGCGGATATGCAAACCCGCTTGAACGCTGCCCGCTTACTGATCCTGCACGCGGCGCGCCTGCGCAGCGCCGGCAAGCCCTGCCTCTCGGAAGCGTCCCAGGCCAAGCTGTTTGCCTCGGAAATGGCCGAGAAAGTCTGCTCCAGTGCGATGCAGATTCATGGCGGCTATGGATATCTGGAGGATTACCCAGTGGAGCGTTACTACCGGGATGCGCGGATCACGCAGATTTACGAAGGGACCAGCGAGATTCAGCGGATGGTGATTGCCAGAGAGCTCAAGCACTACCAGCTCTAACTGACACACCACAAAACCCAATGTGGGAGGGGGACAAGCCCCCTCCCACATTTGATCCTCAATGTTTAAAGGATCGCTTACTTATCCTTGAACTCCGGCGCACGCTTGGCCACAAATGCCGCCATGCCCTCCTTCTGATCCTGCGTCGCGAACGCCGCATGGAACACCCGGCGCTCAAAGCGCACACCCTCGGACAAGCTCACTTCAAACGCACGGTTCACGCTTTCCTTGACCATCATGCTGATCGGCACCGATTTGCCGGCAATCAGCGTGGCGACTTTCAGCGCCTCGTCGAGCAGTTCATCGGCGGGCACGATGCGCGCGACAATCCCGCAGCGCTCGGCTTCCACCGCATCGATAAAACGCCCGGTCAGGCACATTTCCATGGCCTTGGCCTTGCCCACCGCGCGGGTCAGGCGTTGGGTGCCGCCCATGCCCGGCAGCACGCCGAGGTTGATTTCCGGCTGGCCGAACTTGGCACCGTCACCGGCCAGGATAAAATCGCACATCAGCGCCAGTTCGCAGCCGCCGCCCAGGGCGAAGCCGTTGACCGCGGCGATGATCGGCTTGCGCCGGTTGGCCACGCGGTCACTGTCGCTGAACAGGTCGTCGAGGTAGATCTGCGGGTAGGTCAGCTCGGCCATTTCCTTGATGTCCGCACCGGCAGCGAAGGCTTTTTTCGAGCCGGTCAAGACGATGCAGCCAATTTCCGGGTTGGCTTCCAGGCCATCCAGGGCCTGGTTCAACTCACTGACCAACTGCGCATTCAGGGCATTCAGGGCTTGAGGGCGGTTGAGGGTAATCAGCCCGATGCGGCCTTGGACTTCGAGCAAAATCGTTTCGTAACTCATGTATCGGCTCCTTAGAGATTGCGTGAGATGACCATGCGTTGAATATCGCTGGTGCCTTCGTAAATCTGGCAAACCCGCACATCGCGGTAGATCCGCTCCACGGGGAAGTCGCTCAGGTAACCGTAACCGCCGAGGGTTTGCAAGGCGGCGGAACAGACTTTCTCGGCCATTTCCGACGCGAACAGCTTGGCCATCGAGGCCTCCACCAGGGCGGGCTTGCCACTGTCACGCAGCGCAGCGGCGTAATGCACCATCTGCCGCGCCACGGCAATTTGCGTGGCCATGTCCGCCAGGCGAAAAGCCACGGCCTGGTGTTCAATGATGGGCTTGCCAAAGCTCTCGCGCTCACGGGCGTAGTCGCGGGCCGCTTCAAAGGCTGCACGGGCCATGCCCACCGATTGCGAGGCGATGCCGACGCGACCTCCTTCAAGGTTGGCCAGGGCGATCTTGTAGCCCTCGCCCTCCTCCCCAAGACGGTTAGCCACCGGCACCTTTACATCCTCGAACAGGATCTGGCAGGTATCGGACGCATGCTGGCCGAGCTTGTCCTCGACCCGCGCCACGCTGTAGCCCGGCGAATCGGTGGGCACGATAAACGCGCTGATCCCACGCTTGCCCGCTGCCGGGTCGGTCACCGCAAACACAATCACTACCCCGGCATTCTGGCCGGAGGTGATGAACTGTTTGCAGCCGTTGAGCACGTAATGATCGCCTTCAAGGCGTGCGCGGGCTTTCAAGCCGCTGGCATCCGAGCCGGCCTGGGGTTCAGTCAGGGCGAACGCACCGAGCATGGCGCCACTGGCCAGGGGCTTGAGGAATTGCGCCTTCTGCTGATCGTTGCCGAAAGTGAGGATAGGCACGCAGCCTACCGAGTTATGCACGCTCATGATGGTCGAGCAGGCGCCGTCACCGGCGGCGATTTCCTCCAGGGCCATGGCGTAGGCCAGGTAACCGGTGTCGCACCCGCCCCACTGTTCCGGCACCAGCATGCCGAAAAAGCCCAGTTCGGCCATCTCGCTGATGGCTTCCTTGGGAAAGCGGTGCTCACGGTCCCATTCGGCGGCAAACGGCTTGAGCCGCTCCTGGGCAAATTGCCGGGCCGCGTCGCTGATTTGCAGTTGTTCGTCATTGGGCAGCATGGGGATCAGTCCTTAATACAGGCATTCAACGGCCATGGCCGTGGCTTCACCACCGCCGATGCAAATGGCAGCAACGCCACGCTTGAGGCCTTTCTGGCGCAGCGCCGAGAGCAGGGTCACCAGGATCCGCGCGCCGGATGCGCCAATCGGATGGCCCAGGGCGCAGGCGCCGCCGTGGATATTGACCTTGGCATGGGGAATTTCCAGCTTGCTCATGGTCACCAGGCTGACCACGGCAAAGGCTTCGTTGATTTCGAACAGATCCACATCGGCGATGCTCCAGCCGGTCTTGCTCATCAACTTACGAATCGCCCCCACCGGCGCCACTGGAAACAGCCCCGGCTCATCGGCAAACGCCGCGTGCCCGTGGATCACCGCCAGTGGTTTAAGGCCGCGCTTCTGTGCCTCGGACTCACGCATCAACAGCAACGCTGCCGCGCCGTCGGAAATCGAGCTGGAATTGGCCGCCGTGACGGTGCCACCTTCGCGGAACGCCGGTTTCAGACTGGGGATTTTTTCCAGCTTGGCCTTGGGTGGTTGTTCGTCATGCAGGATGGTTTTCTGCTCTTTGCCGACGGTGACCTGTACCGGGACAATTTCGGCGGCGAAGCTGCCATGGGCAATTGCTTCTTGCGCACGGGTCAGCGAAGCGATGGCGAACGCATCCTGTGTCTCACGACTGAAGCCGTTCAGCTGCGCGCATTCCTCGGCAAAGGTGCCCATCAGGCGGCCCTTGTCGTAGGCATCCTCCAGGCCGTCGAGAAACATGTGGTCGAGCACGCGGCCGTGGCCCATGCGGTAGCCGCTGCGGGCGCGATCCAGCAGGTACGGCGCGTTGGACATGCTTTCCATGCCCCCGGCGATCACCACATCGACACTGCCCGCCAGCAGCGAGTCATGGGCCAGGATCGCCGCCTCCATGCCCGAGCCGCACATCTTGTTGAGGGTGGTGCAGCGTGTGGATTTGTCCAGGCCCGCGCCCAGGGCGGCTTGGCGCGCAGGTGCCTGGCCGAGGCCGGCGGGCAGCACGCAACCAAACAACACTTCATCCACGGCGTCGCTGGCAATGCCGGCACGCTCGACCGCTGCACGGATGGCGGCGGAACCCAATTGCGGCGCGGTCAGGCCCTTGAGGTCGCCCTGGAACCCGCCCATGGGCGTGCGCACGGCGCTGACGATGACGATAGGATCGGTCATGGAAGTGCTCCTTACTTGGCAGCCATGCGCAAGGCGCCGTCGAGACGGATCACCTCGCCATTGAGCATGCTGTTTTCAATGATGTGCCGCACCAGTGCGGCGTACTCGGCGGGTTTGCCCAGGCGCGGCGGAAACGGCACGCCGGCGGCCAGGGAGTCGCGTACTTCGGGGGTCATGCCGGCCATCATCGGTGTTTCGAAAATGCCCGGGGCGATGGTCATCACCCGAATACCGAAGCGCGCCAGCTCACGGGCCGCGGGCAACGTGAGGCTGGCAATCGCGCCTTTCGACGCGGCGTAGGCCGCCTGGCCGATCTGCCCGTCAAAGGCCGCCACGGAGGCGGTGTTGATGATCACGCCGCGCTCGCCATCGGCATTCGCTTCGGTTTCAGCGATGGCCGCTGCCGCCAGGCGCAACAGGTTGAAGCTGCCGATCAGGTTGACGTTGATCACCTGGGCAAAGCTGGCCAGGCCATGAGGGCCATTCTTACCGAGGATCTTTTCACCGCGTACCACGCCCGCGCAGTTGACCAAACCATGCAAGCCGCCAAACGCCGCGACCGTTGCCTGCACGGCGGCGTCGGCAGCCGCTTCCTGGCTGATATCCGCCACTGCGCTGCGGGCGTTGTCGCCGAGCTGCTTGGCCTTGGCGGCTACGGCGTCGGCGTTCAAGTCCACCAGCATCACTTTGGCGCCGGCCGCTACGAGCATTTCAGCGGTGGCTGCGCCCAGGCCTGACGCGCCGCCACTGACGAGGAAAATCTTGTTCTGAATCTGCATCATTGTTTCCTTGAACTGTGCATCAACTAAGGACGGAACCCGGGAAATAGTCGCCCCGCAGCGCTGCAGCGGCAATGGTCAAAGCCTTCAACTTGGCTGACTGGTTTGGCCAATCATCGACCCCGCTGATCGGCCGGTCAGCCCAAGCGATTGGACGTCGATCGCGCGAGCTCCTAACCTGAGGGCCTGCGCCACCGAAGAAGTCCTGCTCCCGATGATCGTGCGTCCCAAACCCAACCTCCTGGGTATCCTGTTCTCCCTCAAGGGCTCGATTGCCAAGCGCATCGCGCTGCGCAGCCTGCTGGTGACGTTGCTGGCCTCGGTGATCGTGCTGGTGGAAACCCTGCACCCGGCGTACTTCTCCAAAGTTAATGCCACGCCGTTTACGCTGCTGGGGCTGTCGCTGTCGATCTTCATGAGCTTTCGCAATAACGCCTGCTATGACCGCTGGTGGGAAGGTCGCAAGCAGTTGGGGCAGATGATCATCGATGTGCGCTCGCTGATTCGCCAAACCCAGGTACTCAGCGACCCGGCCGAACGTGCCGCCCTGCTGCGCGCACTGTGCGGGTTTGCCCACGGGCTGATCGCGCGTTTGCGCCATGAAGATGAAGCCCGGGCAATCCAGCCCTGGAGCGAGGTGGACAGCCGCCACCCCAATCTCCCGGACAAGCTGTTGCAGGCGGTCGGTGCGCGTTTTTCCGTACTGACCGAGCAAGGCGTACTCAGCGAATGGCGCTACACCCAGCTGGAAACCCGGTTGGTCAGCCTCAGCCAGGTCCAGGCCTCATGCGAACGCATCAAGACAACCCCGCTGCCCTTCCCCTATACCTTGCTGCTGCACCGCACCATCTACCTGTTCTGCATTCTGTTGCCGTTCGCCATGGCCGAGCCACTGGGCTGGCTGACGCCGGTGTTCACCGCAATCGTCAGCTACACCTTCTTTGGCCTGGATGAAATCGGCGATGACCTGGAAGACCCCTTCGGCTTCGACGAAAACGACCTGCCCTGCAATGCGCTGCTGCGCACCCTGGAGCGCGAGGTGCTCGCCGCGCTGGGCGAAACCGAGTTGCCGCCAGCCCTGGAGCCGGTGGAATACGTGCTCACCTGACACAGGTTTGACACCTGCCCTGGTCTGACCGAAGCTGATGGCTTTGCTCTAGCTGCCCAAGCTTTCGGACGCCTGCATGTCAAAGTCACGCCGTTACTCCATCGTCGGCCTGTGCGCCCTGTTGTTGATTGTGCTGATCACCTGGTATTTCTCCCGCAACACCCAGGTGGCCGTGCCTCCCGCCATTGCCCATGGTTACTCCAAAGCCCTGAAACAGGCGCACAACGGTGAGCCAGGCGCCGCGCGCGTGCTGTATCAGCAATTGGGCCGGCCGGACCTGACACCCGAGCGCCGCGCCGCGTTGCACGTCGAACTGCCCAACTACCCCAGCCCCCAAGCCTTGAAGCTCGCGGATAAAGACCTCAGCAGCGAATCACCGCGGGTACGCGAGGCCGCCATCCACAGCATTGTCGGCCTGGTGCCGACCGGCCAACGCACGCTGTTGCTCGGCCCGGCGCTGGATGACCCCGAGCAGGAGGTGCGCTTTGCCGCCGCGAATGCCTTGCTCGGACTGTCGCCCGATACCCTGGGGCTGTATTTCGGACCGTTGCAGCAAGTACTCGATGAGTTCGTGAAGAAGCTCAAGGCCCAGCCCGAAACCGCCGAAGGCTGGATTCAACTGGCACGCCTGTACATCCACAGCGCCCTGTTGCCCGAGGCGCAACATGCCCTGGAGCAGGCCATGCGCCTGCAACCGGATAACCTGCAGGCCGTGGTGGCTCAAATCGAATTGCTGGATAAGCAGGGCAAGACCGACGATTCCCGCCAGTTGTTGGCGCGGCAATTGGCGGCGCATCCGGAATCGGCCTACCTGCAGCACGCCCTCGGCATGTGGTTGCTGCACCACGGCGAGCGTCCTTATGCGCTGCTGGGCCTGTCCAAGGCAGTGGAGTTGGAGCCGGACAACCAGGATTATCGTTATGACCTGGCCACCACCCTGCACGCCCAGCAGGAACTGGAAGCCGCCCAGCGCCAATTGGAAGAAATCATCCAGCGCCACCCGGCCAATCGCAAGGCGCGGGTGCTGCTGGTCAACTACTGGAAAGAAAGCGGCCAATTGCAGAATGTGCAGGTGCTGCTTGCCCAGCTCGAACAGCAAAACCCTGACGATCCGGCCCTGCAGCAAGGCCTGTAGGCGCAATAATCGCGCATCAATTTGAACCGCCGCAAAGCACTACGGTCAAGAGAACATGGCGCGTCCACAAGGGCGCGCATCCTCTACTCGTATGTGACCTGAGGGCACTTCTTGTCTACATCCAAAGCGTTGTTAACCGAAAAAGCAGCCATCGGCATCGAAGGTCTTGATGACATTCTTTGCGGCGGTCTATCGCGCAGCCACCTGTTCCTGCTGGAAGGTGAACCTGGCACCGGTAAAACCACGGTCGCCCTGCACTTCTTGCAGGCCGGGGCGAAAGAGGGTGAGCGAACGCTGTACATCACACTGTCCGAAACCGAGCGCGAGTTACGCCAGGGCGCCGAGTCCCATGGTTGGGAGCTGGACGACAATATCCATATTTTTGAGCTGACCCCGCCGGAAAGTCTGCTGGATGCCGAGCATCAGCAGAGCCTGCTGTACTCCTCCGACCTGGAGCTGGGCGAAGCCACCCGGCAGATCTTCGAAGTGGTGGAACGGGTCAAGCCGACCCGCGTCGTAATCGACAGCCTCTCGGAAATCCGCCTGCTGGCGCAAAGCTCGTTGCGCTATCGCCGGCAGATCCTGGCGATCAAGCATTACTTCGTGCGCTATGACGCCACCGTGCTGCTGCTCGACGACCTGACCACCGAGTCCCTCGACAAGACCGTGCACAGCGTGGCCCACGGCGTGATTCGCCTGGAAGAACTGACCCCCAACTACGGCGCTGAACGCCGTCGCGTGCGGGTGGTGAAGTATCGCGGGCAAAAATACCGGGGTGGTTTTCACGACTTCACCATCATGCACGATGGCATCCACGTGTTCCCGCGCCTGGTCGCGGCCGAGCATCGGGGTGGTTATGTGCGTCAGACGTTGAGCAGCGGCATTCGCGAGCTGGATGCGTTGATGGGCGGCGGTGTCGAGACGGGCTCCAGCAGCCTGATCCTTGGCCCTGCCGGTACCGGCAAATCGCTGATCTCGATGATCTTCGCCGCAGCCGCGGTAGCCCGTGGCGAAAAAGCCGCGCTGTTTATCTTCGATGAAGAACTGGGCCTGCTGTTCGAACGCATGAACAACATGGGCATCGACCTCGCCGCCCTGCAAGCCACCGGCAACCTGCTGATCGAGCAAGTGGACGCGGCCGAGCTGTCGCCCGGCGAGTTCTCCCACCGCGTGCGCCGTTGCGTGGATGAGCGCGGCATCAAGACCGTGGTCATCGACAGCATCAACGGTTACCAGGCGGCGATGCCGGAAGAGAACGCGCTGATCCTGCACATGCACGAACTGCTGCTGTACCTCAACCGCCGTGGCGCGGCGACATTCATGACCGTCGCGCAACACGGGCTGGTCGGCGACATGCAGGCGCCGGTTGACATCACTTACCTGGCCGATACGGTGATCCTGTTGCGTTACTTCGAGGCCCTGGGCAAGGTGCGCCGCGCCATCTCGATCATCAAGAAGCGCACTGGCGCGCACGAGTCGACTATCCGTGAATACCGTATCGGCAGCGGCGGCATGACCGTCGGTGAGCCGCTGGATAACTTCCAGGGTGTCTTGCGCGGGATCCCGACCTACATGGGCGCGGGCTCCCCTTTGCTCAAGGAAGAGGGCGTGTGACGGCGATTTCCCCTCTATCCGAGCGCGCAATTGTCCTGGCGCCAATGGGCCGTGACGGCTCGTTGGCCCTGATGATGCTCAACGAGGCCGGCTACAGCGGGGTCATCGCCAGCAACCTGACGGTGCTGTGCGAAGCCCTGGAACAAGGCGCCGGCCTGTTGATCATTGCGGCCGAAGCGTTGCGTGGCGCGGACCTCGAACCCCTGCTGGAACATCTGCATCAGCAGCCCGCATGGTCTGACCTGCCGATCGTGCTGATGACCCACCATGGCGGTACCGAGCAGAACGGCTCATCCCACCTCAGCGGCTTGCTGGGCAACGTAACCTTCCTGGAGCGGCCGTTCCATCCGGTCACGCTGATCAGCCTGGTGAGCGCCGCCCTGCGCGGCCGGCGCCGGCAATATGATGCGCGCGACAGGCTGATCGACCTGAGCGAAAGCGAACTGCGCCTGCAGCGCACCCTGGAGACCCTTGAACAGCAAGTCGAGGAGCGCACGGCGCAGTTGCGCAGCAACGAAGAAGCCCTGCGCCAGTCGCAAAAAATGGAAGCCGTCGGCCAGTTGACAGGCGGTATCGCCCACGACTTCAACAATATGCTGACCGGCATCATCGGCAGCCTGGAGCTGTTGCGACGGCGCGTGTCCCGCGGCAAGTTGGACGACCTCGACAGCCTGATCGACCTCGGCGTGACCTCCGCCAACCGCGCCGCCGGCCTGACCCACCGCCTGTTGGCGTTCTCGCGGCGGCAGTCGCTGGATTCCAAGCCGGTTCAGATCAACCAGTTGGTCACGTCCATGGGCGAGTTGCTGCAACGCAGCCTTAACGAAAGCATCGTCTTGGACATGCGCCTCGACCCTCTGTTGTGGACCGCCGAAGCCGATCCCAATCAACTCGAAAGCGCCCTGCTCAACCTGGCCCTCAACGCCCGGGATGCCATGCCGGGGGGCGGCCGGCTGATTGTCGATACCAGTAACCGCCATCTTGACAGCGTGTTCACCGCCGCCTACGGCACACTCACGCCCGGCGACTATGTGGAGCTGAGCGTCAGCGACACCGGCTGTGGCATACCGGAAAGCCTGCTTGGCCGGGTATTCGACCCCTTCTTCACCACCAAGCCCATCGGCCAGGGTACCGGCCTGGGCTTGTCGATGATCTACGGTTTTGCGCGCCAGTCACGCGGGCATGTCACCCTGCACAGTGAGGTGGGCAAAGGCACCACGGTGAGCCTGTTCCTGCCGCGCTTTATCGGTGAAGTCACCGCAGACACGCCGTTGGACCCTGCCCTGCTGCCCGTCGCCACTACCGGTGAAACCGTGCTGATCGTCGAGGACGACCCGGCGGTGCGCGTGCTGGTCAGCCAGGTATTGAGCGAACTGGGCTATGCGTTTGTCGAGGCGGGGGATGCTGACACGGCATTACCCATCATCGAGTCCGGCCAGCGCATTGACCTGATGATCAGTGATGTGGGGCTGCCAGGGATGAATGGACGGCAACTGGCAGAGATCGGCAGGCAGGTTCGCCCGGACCTTAAGGTGTTGTTTATTACCGGGTATGCCGAACATGCGGCAGTGCGTGGCGGGTTCCTGGATCCAGGCATGCAGTTGATCACCAAGCCCTTCACCTTTGATTTGTTGACCGCCAAGGTGCGGGAGATGATCCGGGCGTGAATGACTATTAGCCCAATAGCGTCATTCAGGCTCGTGAGAGCCTGATACGCCATCAGACTGGGACTGGCTCACCTTACGCCAACAACCGCTGGATATGCTCCTGCAACGTATCCAGATCAAACGGCTTGGCCAGGATCGGTGCATTGCGCGTGATCGGGCTGTTGCAGTCGAGAATTTCCTGCGGATAGCCGCTGATAAAAATCACCTTCAGCTCCGGGCGCAACTTGATCGCCGGCTCGGCGATCTGCACTCCGGAAATGCCGCCCGGCAGGCGGTAGTCGGTGACCATCAGGTCCAGGTGCGGCTTGGTGGCCAGGATTTCGAAGGCCTGCTCGCCATCGATCGCCTTCAACACCCGATACCCGAGGCCAGCCAGGTACTCACCCAGCACAAACATAATGGATTCGTCGTCCTCGACGATCAGAACGACATCTTGTGCATCTTCACTCATGGGAAGCCTTTGTCCGGTCAATTGCTGCAATTACGACCATGGGGTCACGCAGAGGTTGCGTCGGGGTGACGATTGATTTCATGCCGACGGTTCCAGGGGCAGGCACACCCGAAACAAGGCGCCCTCGCCTATCCGGCTCTCAACCTCAATGGTGCCGCCATGGGCCGCAACGATCTGCTCTGAAATAAACAGCCCGAGGCCCAGTCCGGCCGCTACCTGGCTGGCCGAGACACGCTCGAACTGTTGGAAAATGCGCTTCTGGTTCTCTTCACTGATGCCGATCCCGCGGTCACGCACTTCCACTCTGGCTTCGCCATGCTCGGCATACACGCGCACATCCACCGGGCTCTTGGCTCCGTAGCGCAAGGCGTTGGTCAGCAGATTGGTGACCACCTGCTCAATGCGGAATTCGTCCCAGTTGCCTTCCACGGGCTCTTCGGCCACCAGCTGCATGGACGAGTCCGCCGCCGCCACTTGCGGCGCGAAGTTCTCCACCAGGTTGCGTACCAGTTGCGCCAGGTCGAAGCGCCCGGGGCGAATCGACAGTTTGCCGGTGCGGATGCGCGACACATCGAGCATGTCTTCGATCAGGCGGATCAGGCTCTGGATCTGCCGCTCATCGCGGTCGACCATGGCGTGCATCTTGTCCAGGGTAAACGCGGCGGCATTGTCCCGCGCCAGGTGCATCTTGCGCAGCTGGGTTTCGAGGATCAGGCCGTTAAGCGGCGTACGCACTTCATGGGCGACGATCGACATGAAGTCATCACGCATGCGCACCGCCTGCTCCAGCTCGGCCTGGGTGGCCTGCAGGCGAGTGAGCAACAGCTCCTGCTCGCGGCGACTGCGCTCCAGGGCCTCCACTTGCTGCTTCATCGCCTTGCTCTGGCGATACAGGTCGACGAACACATTGACCTTGCTCTTGACCGCGTGGATATCCAGCGGTTTGTGCAAAAAGTCTACAGCGCCGCTTTCATAGCCTTTGAACGCGTAATTAAGCTCACGGCCGGCGGCACTGACGAACACAATCGGAATGTTCTTGGTTTTTTCGGTGCCGCGCATCAACTCGGCCAGCTCGAAGCCGTTCATACCGGGCATCTGCACGTCGAGAATCGCCATGGCGAACTCGTGCTCCAGCAACAGGGACAAGGCCTCGTCGGCACTCAGTGCCTTGAAGACCTGGCGATCCTCGCGCTTGATCAGCGCTTCGAGGGCCAGCAGGTTTTCCGGCAGATCGTCGACGATCAGCAGTTTGGCCTGGACAGTACTTAACATGGTGAGGATTCCAGGGAAGCCAGCAATGCGGCAATGCGGCTCAAGGTCAGAATATGGTCAGGTGTATGCAGGGCCAGGGCTGCCCGCGGCATCACGGCAATCCGCGCTTCGCTGGGGTCCTGTACCACTGTGGTGCCGCCCGATTGCTTGACATGGGCCAGCCCGTGGGCGCCGTCCTGGTTGGCCCCGGTCAGCAGAATCGCCATCAGGCCCTTGCCATAGGCATCGGCGGCGGAGGCGAAGAGGTAATCGATGGCCGGCCGGGAATGGTGTATCCGATCTTCCTGGCTCAGGGACAGGCTGCGGTCATGCTCTACGGAAAGGTGATAGCCGGGACCGGCGAAATACAACGTGCCCGCCTGGATCACCTCCTTGTCCTGCCCTTCCCGCACCGGAATCGCCAGGCGCCGCGCAAAGACTTCCGCCAGTTGGCTACGGCGCTCATCCGGCAGATGCAGCACGGCAATGATCGGCAGGCCAAAGGTGTCAGGCAGCGCGGCAAAAATATTCAGCAAGGCCTCGACGCCGCCGGCGGAAGCGCCGACGACGATGGCTTCAATCCCGCGAATCGGGTTGGCTGCAACGTCGTTCATGATTTTCGGTAGATCCGTTCCTGCTTGACCAAGGGTTCGAACTGCTTGCTGTAGGCGGAAAAATCCAGGGTTTCCTTACTGCCCAGCACCAGGAAGCCGCGATGGCACAGCGACTCATGAAACAATCCGAACGCCCGATCCTGCAACTTTTTATTGAAATAAATCAATACGTTACGACATGAAATTAATTGAGTCTCTGAAAACACACTGTCGGTCGCCAGGCTGTGGTCGGCGAACGTCACGTTTTCGCGCAGCGTCTTGTCGAAGATGGCGTAATCGTAGGCCGCCGTGTAGTAGTCGGCAAATGATCGCTGCCCCCCGGCCTGCTGATAATTGGCCGTGTAGGCGCGCACATTCTCCAGCGAGAAAATGCCCTGCTTGGCTTTATCCAGCGACGCCGGGTTGATGTCCGTGGCGTAGATGATCGTGCGCTCCAGCAGCCCCTCTTCACGCAACAGGATGGCCATGGAGTAGACCTCCTCCCCCGTGCTGCAGCCGGCGATCCAGATCTTGATCGACGGATACGTCTTGAGCAGCGGCACCACTTCCTGACGGATCGCCAGGAAGTGCGAAGGGTCGCGAAACATCTCGCTCACCGGGATCGTCAGAAATTGCAGCAACTGCATAAACGCTGCCGGATCGTGCAGCACCCGCTCCTGCAGCGCAGAAATGGTCGCGCAGTCAAACTGGCGCAAGGCATGGGCCACGCGACGTTTGACCGACGCACCGGAGTAGTCGCGAAAGTCGTAGCTGTACTTGAGGTAAATCGCCTCGATCAACAGGCGCAGCTCAATATCGCTGCTCTTCTCCAAAAAACGTCGCTCCACTTAAATACGTTCCATCTTCGGCAGCCACACGCGAATCAGCGAGAACAGGCGATCCAGGTCGATCGGCTTGGCCAGGTAGTCGTTGGAGCCCGCCGCGAGGCAACGCTCCTGATCGTCCTTCATGGCCTTGGCCGTCACGGCGATGATCGGCAACTTCTTCCAGCGCGGGTCCTGGCGGATCAAGGCGGTAGCCTCGTAACCGTCCATCTCCGGCATCATCACGTCCATCAGCACCAGATCGATATCGTCGACTTCGTTGAGTTTCTCGATGGCTTCGCGACCATTACGTCCGATTACCACCACGGCACCTTTGTGTTCCAGGGCGCTGGTCAGGGCGAAGATGTTGCGCACATCGTCGTCCACCAACAGGATCTTGCGCCCCTCGAAGACCTTATCGCGGCTGCGAGCGGTCTTGAGCATCTTCTGGCGATCATGGGACAGCTGGGATTCGACTTTGTGCAGAAAGAGTGTGACTTCGTCGAGCAGGCGCTCTGGCGAACGAGCGCCCTTGATGATGATCGAGCGCGAATACTTGCGCAGTTCGGCCTCTTCATCGCGAGTCAGATTGCGCCCGGTGTAGACGATTACCGGCGGGAACGAGCAGATATCTTCGGTGGCCATGCGCTTGAGCAACTCGTTGCCGAGCATGTCCGGCAGCTTGAGGTCGATGATCATGCAGTCGTAGACGTTGGTGCGCAGCAGCTCCAGGGCGGCTTGGGCATAGCCAACATCGGTGATCTCGATATCATCATCGCCGATCAGGCGGGCAATGCTGTCGCGTTGCAGGTCATCGTCCTCCACCAGCAGCACGCGCTTGACCTTCTGGGTCAGCTTGGCTTCCAGGCGGGCAAACACGTCCTTGAGCTCTTCGCGGGTGGTCGGTTTTACCGCATAACCGATGGCGCCCATGTGCATGGCGGCTTCGACGCGGTCTTCCACGGAAATCACATGCACCGGGATGTGGCGGGTGTTGGCGTGCTCCTTGAGGCGTTGCAGCACGGTCAGCCCGGAATGGTCCGGCAGGCGCATGTCGAGCAGGATCGCGTCGGGAATGAATTCCTCGGCCAGGCTGTAGCCCTCGTCCGCACCATGGGCCACCAGGCACTGGTAACCCAGCTCATGGGCCAGGTCGAACAGAATGCGCGCAAAGTTCGGCTCATCCTCCACCACCAGGATGCAACGGGTGGCGAACGGAGCCTTGTCGCGGTCGTCGGCAAAGCGCGGGATCTGCTTGGCGTCGGCGATTGGCAGCGGAGACACCGCGATGGGCTTGGGCGCGGGGGCGGCCACGACCTGGCGCGGTTGCTCGATCGGCGCGGCATCATCCTCGCGTTCGACATACTGCTCTGGCAGTACCAGGGTGAAGGTGCTGCCTTTACCGGGTTCGCTGGTCACGCTGATATAACCGCCGAGCAACGCGGCCAGGTCGCGGGAAATCGACAGGCCCAGGCCGGTGCCGCCATAGCGGCGGTTGGTGGTGCCATCGGCCTGGCGGAAGGCTTCGAAGATGCTTTCCTGCTGGTCCGGCGCAATGCCGATGCCCGAATCACGCACGGTAAAGGCAATGCCTTCCCCCGGCGCACGGGACACCGACAGGCTGACCTCGCCTTGCTCGGTGAACTTGATCGCGTTGGACAGCAGGTTCTTGAGAATCTGCTCCAGGCGCTGGCGGTCGGTAAACAGCATGATCGGCGCACCTTCCTGCACCTGCACCTGGAACCCCAGCTTGCGGTCGGCGGCCAGCGGTTCGAACATCCCGCGCAGGCCATCGACCAGGCGCGTCACGCTGGAATTCTCAGGGCGCATTTCCAGCTTGCCGGCTTCTACTTTGGAAATATCCAGAATGTCGTTGATCAGGTTGAGCAGGTCATTGCCCGCCGAATAGATCGACTCGGCAAACTTGACCTGTTCGGCGCTGAGGTTTTCCTGGGGGTTTTCCGCCAGCAACTTGGCCAGGATCAGCGAACTGTTCAGCGGCGTGCGCAGTTCGTGGGACA
The DNA here is from genome assembly GCF_001269925.1 of Pseudomonas sp. MIACH. Taxonomy (GTDB): domain Bacteria; phylum Pseudomonadota; class Gammaproteobacteria; order Pseudomonadales; family Pseudomonadaceae; genus Aquipseudomonas. The sequence goes on along the minus strand of NZ_LHVO01000018.1, from coordinate 166,120 downwards.
TGTTGGCGAGGAATTCGGATTTGTACTTGCTGGAGCGCTGCAATTCATCGGCACGGTCTTCCAGCTCCAACTGGGCCTGGTTGAGTTCAACGTTCTTGCGGTCCATGGCATCGCGCTGGTCGGCCAGGATCTGGGTCTGTTCGGCCAGTTGCTCGTTGGTCTGCTCCAGCTCTGCCTGCTGAGTTTCCAGGTGGGCCTGGGATTCCTTAAGGATGCGCGACTGCTCTTCGAGTTCTTCGTTGGCGGTCTTGAGCTCTTCCTGCTGCACTTGCAGCTCTTCGTTGAGCTGCTGGGTCTCGGCCAGCACTTCCTGCAAACGCTGGCGATAACGCGCGGCCTCGATAGAGGTGCCGATATTGCCGGCGATCAACTCCAGCAATTCGACATCACGCTCACTCAGCGGTCGCAAAAAGCCCAGCTCGATCACGCCATTGACGCGGTCGTCATCGCTGGTGGGCATCACCAGGACGCTGCGGGTTGTCCCTTCGCCCAGGCCGGAACTGACCTTGAAGTAATCCACCGGCACATCGTCCAGGCGAATCAGGCGATCGAGCTGGGCGGCCTGCCCAACGATGCCCTCATCACTGTAAATCGACTGCTCCTGCTGCTCCTGCTCGCGGGAGAAGCCATACGTGGCCACGCGCTTGAGACCGCCATGTTCTTCGCGCACATACAGCGCCGCAACCACAGAGCCCATGTATTGGGCGAAGAATTGCAGGATATTGCGACCGAGCATGTTGAGGGTGAGCTGGCCAAGTACCTGTTCAGCCAGCTCGGTCTGGCCATTGCGTAGCCAGGCCTGCTGTTCGAGGCGCAGCGCGATCCTCTCTTGCGACGCGAGGTTCTTGCTGTAACTTTCTGATAATTCTAATAAATTTTTACGACCCCGATACGCCAGGAAGCCACTCAAGCCCAATACAAAGGCCAGGTACAGCGTGACGCTGAGCACCGTAGTGCGGGTGACTTCTTGATTGCGGGTGATACGGAACTGCTGCTCCATAGCCACCGCATCCTCGTATTCCTTGCGAATTTCGTCGGTCAGGCGCTTGCCGCGCCCGGCCTTGACCGCGCCGCGGTAATCGCCACTCTCGCGCTGCATATCAATCATCGACTGGGCGTATTTGTTCCACTCCAGTTGCAACGCTTCCAGGCGTTTGAGGCGATCCACCTGCTGCGGATTGTCGGCGACCAGGTCCTGCAAATTGCGTAGATCGGCAATGATTCGCGGCTTGGCCACTTCGTACGGGTCGAGAAAGTGCTCATCGCCGGTGATCAGGAATCCGCGCATGCCGGTTTCCAGGTCCACCGTCAGCTTTGACGACTCGTTGAGGTTATTGATGACCCGATCGGTGTGTTCGACCCACTGGATCACCGACAACAGGTAGGTGATCAGGATGACGAAAAACACCGCGCTGAGCACGCCCACGCCCAGGGGCAACGCTACGTTTCGGCTGAGCAGTGTACGAAAGCTCTTTTCATCGACGGACGACGCGGGAGTCATGGGCATGCCTTGGCCAAGTAGGGAAAAACCGGGAGTTTGCCCCAAAGTGCCAGTAGAGGGCTACGTTTCTGATGCGTATTGAGGTTTAAACCCATGAACACTCCAGACTTCCCGCCACCCACACCCGGTCGGCTGCGGCGTTTTATGCATACGATTTCTGACGATTCCGGTCCCATTGCTGCGGGAACACCTTGGCGCGATCTCGACACTCAGTTCAAGCCCGAATCAGGCCCTGGCAGGGCCAGTCAACTAACAGGTAATGAAGATGAAGTCCTCGTTGAGCCTCCAGCCACGCCCACTGGTTATCGATCACGCTGTTCCACCCGCGCAGGCCACACCCGCCCACAGCAACCCGGCCGCCTCCCCTGCACACCTGTTCTCGGTTGAGTCGCAGCCGCTTTCGCCAGAGGCCCGCGCGCAGGGGAACTCGCAGAATTGGAAGAACCTGGCGCAACAGCTCACCGACGCCGCGAAGAGCCTGGCAGAGGATGCGACGCCCCAGGCGGTGTTGGCACATTTGAAGGCCGCTCACACTGGCATTGATCCACGCTCGGCTTTTCGCCCGTCCAGCGTATTGGGCAGCGAGTCCACCGTCAGCCTGGAAAGCTTTATCAAGCAGCATGATTTACCTACCCCTGAAACCCGAGCGGAGTTGATTCACTTGGCCGACGCAGCTAAGGCCAGAGCCCTGGAGCAGCCGTTGGGCGATCTCGGCGGGGGCTTGTCCTGGCCCCTGCCCTTGACCCAGGAACAGCAACGCAACGTACGGGGCATCGTCGATTCCAGCATCCTGCGCCGTAATGCCCAGACAGAGCCTGCGCTGGCCCGGGCAGAGCTGGCCAAAGGGGCGCTGGGGGCCCTGATCAGGGCCAGCGCGCTGTCGGATGTCGAACTGCAAGATTCGAGCAAGGCGCTCGATACCCTGCTCAAATCCTCCAAGGCCCAGGCGATGGGGCAAGCGATCCAGGAAGGGCTGGGAGGGATTGCCACGCCCACCAGCATCAGCGATTACGTGCTGGCCGCCCTCCACGTCAGCCTTGATCGTGAATCTGTCGAGTCGCCCGCCAGGCATTCAATTGCCGGCTTTGATTTGGGCCACCCCGACTATTGGGGCAAGCCACCGTCAGCCATCGTCACCGGACTCAGCGAGCATCTGGTGGCTAAGGGCCGGGCCACGCAAGCCTCGGCCAAGCTGGCCACCCACCTGTTGCTGTCACGCACAGCGCCTCAATTCCTGGTCAAGGACATCCCCGACACGGTGGTCAACGGCAGCCAGGCCTGGGTGAGTTTCTGCCTTGCGGTGGCCAAGGTCGAAGCGCACGCACCGGGTACCGCAGCACAGATGAGCTACGGCCAGGTCATGAGTGCCGCACAAGCCTTGAATGATCCGGCGGAACACATCACCAAAACCTTGTTGCTGGACTGGGGCGTGACCCATGGCCTGGTCGTGAAGAAGGACGATGCCCTCTACACCCCCCAGGAAGTGGACCGTGTCCGGACCGCGTTCAATGAGCAGTTAAGTGCCAGGATCAAGGCGTCCAAATCAATCACTGCGCAGATTCCAAGTAGAAAAGCCATCGCCCTGGAAAAGCTCAAGGAGCACTTTGGCGAAGGCGTTGCGTTTGAATCGAAAAGCCTCTCAACCGTCTCCGATGACAAATCCAAGCAATTGGACGGCAAGCACTCAATGCTGGATATGGCCATGATGGGTATCAACGTCAGGTGGAAAACCGACGATCCTGAACTCCCCATCGACGCGATTAACGAGCAGCCCAGACTAAACGTCAACGGGATATTCATGGAGCAATACGAGGCGGCAGTCGCACCACTTAAAGAAGGTGTGCAGACCCAGGTAAAACACCTGATTTGCGAACTTCCGTTGAAAGATCGGGAAAACCTGGAGTTCGGTAAAGTCGATTTTTATCAGTACAACCGATACAAGATTGACACCGGTTTTTTCAACCCTCCCGGCTTCGATTCGAAACTCAATCAATTGCTGGTAAGAACGGAAAGGCACGTTGATGGAAAACCCGAGGTGGGTGTTTATGAGATCGACCTCAACAACAGACGCATCGTCAAGCGCCAGGAGGCAGTTATCACCGGGGAGGCTTGGCGCAACGGCAGTCTCTTGACCAAAGTGGAACACTTCACCCCTGAACACCATGACCGCCATGGAAGCGAGCAACCCCAGGACAACCCGGCGATTGCGCCCTCAAGCTTTACCTCGTCCCGCACCCACTACCTGGCGGACGCTTTTCTTGAGCACCTTGATATCGGCGGTCAGGGCCAATGGCGGCAAGCCAAGGGAGTCACGACATTCGATGAGCAGAAAGACGGCGATGAGCGCGTCAGGCAGTTTTTTCTCAACTTGATTCCCTTGAGATCGGCCATTGTCAATTTTCGCGACGGTGACTATGACTCAGGCATTGTCGACCTTGGCCTGGATGCGTTCGGGCTGGTGACCGCAGGTTACGGCGCGAGCGCAAAGTTAGCCAAGGTGGCGTCATCCGCGACATCCGCGTCTGTGAAGGCACTGCAGGGCGCACGCGTCATCGGCAGTGGTCTTATCAGCACGCTCAACCCCTTGAGCGGAGCCAGGAGCCTGGTGACAGGAACCGCCGGGCTGGCCACGCGCGGGGCCAGATTTCTGAATGAATCCGGGCAGGCGCTGATCAACAAGGTCCGTGGCCCATCGGGAAGCTATGACCTGCTGAAGGCGGCCAACCAGGAATATGGCCCGACGCTGATCGGCTCCTATAAGGTCGCAGAGCAGAGCGTCGAAGGCGTCGCCGTGCTGAAAAATGGCCAATGGTATAGCTATGACCCTTTTCGAAACGTGCCCTATGGCCCGCCCATCGGGAATTTCTCGCCCCTGCGCAACGGTCTGTTCGATGCCAGCGTAGATGCACACCTGATCAGCGTAGGAGCGAATATCGCCAGCGCGAGAACCCCCGCGACCCTGTCGAAATTCAACCAAGGGTATCGAAGCGGCGCATTGGATGACCTGTCGGATTACGCTGGAAAACGTAGCTTTCCAGCATTGGTCGAGCTGGCCGCAAAACCCGGCCGGACGCCGGAAGAAATGGGGGTTCTGGCCAGGGAGATGAAGAAGGAAAGAATGGAAGTCGGCCGTTACTTCAGCCACCAACTTGCCAGCGACGTCGCTGGCCCCGGCGTTTCCATCGATCGCTTTGCCCAAGCAGACTACCTTGCCCGTGTTGACCTGGCCTCCAAGGGCGACTGCGCCGGTATGGTGAACGCCATGGCACTCGCCCTGCATCGCGGTGACGAAACCGTATTCCTCGAAAACCTTCGCAGGGCCTCCACCACGCAATCACCCTCTTCGCTGCACGCTAAATTCAATCACGATATAAAAAAGCTGCAGGATGCCGTGAACCAAAAGGAGACGTTCCATATAAACGGCGCTCCCTCACTGGTTACGCATCAGCAGATCATTGACGACCTGAGCACGTCCGCAACCACCAAATACGTGAGAATCAGCACGCAAGATCACGCCATGCTGGCGGGCATCAGAGTCAAGGATGGCCGCAAGGAATGGTTTTTCTTCGAACCCAATGGCGGGCTGGTCAAGTTTGACAATGCGAAGTCCATGCAAGCCGGCATTGAAAAAACATTAAACAGTGGCGCAATGGGCGCTACGCTACAGCCGTGGATGTCGACGCAGGGCATCCGGCAATTCCACGTGAGCTATTTCCACCCCAATCACATCGTCACAGACAAGATCGACAGTTTTGCAGTTTCAATGATGGTATCCGAGCCTTTGTCGGCGTGACTCAACGGGTTGACCCCAGCCCTGCAACAGGCTGGGGCAGCCTGCGTACACTCACTGTGCTGGCGGGACATTTTCCGTTATACCCGTCACAATGCGCCCGCCAACGGAACTTGCCGAGATTGACGCGACTCATTAGAGCATGGTCTTTCAACCGCTAAAGACCTGCACCTCCATTTTTTCGGGAACCCTCATTATGTCCGCAGTCTCCTCCACCATCCTTGTCGTCGAAGACGATGCCATCGTGCGTATGCTGATCGTTGATGTGCTCGAAGAGTTGGAGTTCCTGGTGCTTGAAGCTGCCGACGCTGAAGAAGCCTTGAAGACCGTTGAAAATACCGCTCAGGTCATCGACCTGATGATGACCGACGTCGGCCTGCCGGACATGGACGGCAAGCAATTGGCGGCCAAGGTACGTGAATTGCGCCCCACCCTGCCTATCCTGTTCGCCAGCGGCTATGCCGAGAACATCGATGTGCCCACAGGTATGCAAGTGATCGCCAAGCCGTTCTCCATTGATCAATTGCGCGACAAGGTCAAGTCGATGCTGCCTGCCGCCTGACCCGTCGCCGGTATAGCACCACCCAGCCAGGCGAGGCAGGAATAAGCAGGTTCAAGTCGCCGTAGAGGTCGGCATTGATGAGTTCACGTTATTCGCAGGGATTAACGTGACGTTCGGGAAATAAAACAGGAAACTCGTCGCCTTTATTCCCCGTCAGTCAAACGAACTTTGGAAGGACGCAACAACATGATTGGAAAACCGACGCGCCTGCTGTTGGCGAGCCTCTCGATACTCATGAGTACCGGCGCCTGGGCTGATTTCACCGCCACGCCCAGCGAAGCCCGTGCCATTGCCAAAGAAGCCTACCTGTATGGCTTCCCGGTGGTGGAGATGTACAAGACGCTCTACACCCAGGCCGTCGACAAGGGCGGTGCCAACTTCAAGGCACCGTTCAATCACATCGGCAGCACTGCCCAGGTCTTCACCCCCAAGGACAGCGCCGGCGTCACCCCGAACCCGGACACGCCCTACTCCTTCGTCTGGCTGGACCTGCGCAGCGAGCCCCAGGTCCTGACGCTGCCCAAGATCGAAGACGACCGTTACTACTCGGTGCAGTTGATCGACCTCTATACCCAGAACTTCGCCTACCTGGGCACCCGCAGCACCGGCAACAATGGCGGCCATTACATGATCGCCGGCCCTGACTGGAAAGGTCAGCAGCCGGTCGACGTGGACCGTGTGGTGTACAGCGAAAGCAACATTGCCTATGCCTTGTACCGCACGCAGTTGTTCGACGAGAAGGACCTGAACAAGGTCAAGCAGATCCAGAACGGCTACAAAGTGCAGTCCTTGAGTAACTACGTCAAACAAGCCGCACCGCCCAAGGCGCCGAAGGTCGAGTGGCCCAAGCCGATGGCCGCCATGACCGAAGGCCCGCAGCTGTTTCGCTACCTGAACTTCATGCTGGCCTTCGCCGCGCCCCAGGACAGTGAGAAAGACCTGCTGGCGCGCTTTGCCAAGATCGGCATTGCGCCAGGCGCGCCCTTCAAGGTCAACCAGTTGACCGCCGAACAGCGCAAGGCCCTGGATGACGGGATCTCCGATGCCCGCGCCGAGTTCTCCGCGTTCAAAAAGGACAAGCTCGACACGCACCAGGTCACCAATGGCGACTTGTACGGCAGCCGCGACCACCTGAACAACAACTACCTGTACCGCTATGCCGGCGCCGACCTGCGCATTTTCGGCAACTCCAGCGATGAAGCCGCGCACCTGAGCTACGTCGTCGACAGCGAAGGCAAGCCCGCCAACGGCGCACGTCACAGCTACACCGTGCACTTCGCCAAGGACCAACTGCCACCAGCCGACGCGTTCTGGTCGCTGACCATGTACGACGCCAAGACCAAGCAACTGGTGCCCAACCACAAGAAACGCTACCTGATCAACTCGCGCATGCTCTCCAGCCTCAAGCGGGACGCCGACGGTGGCCTGACCCTGGCTTTGCAGCACCACGAGCCACCGAAGGCCGAGCAGAGCAACTGGCTGCCGGCCCCACCGGGTCCGTTTTACGCCGTACTGCGGATTTACCTGCCCAAGCCTGAAGTGGGTAACGGCCAGTGGAAGCTGCCGCCGTTGACGCCGCTTAAGTAACACCCGTGCCCGGTCGCCGCAGGGCCAGACCGGGCCAGTCCTGCCGCGAGCGCTAACCCCGCCTACCGCTGGTTTATCGACCCGTAAAACAGGTAATGTGCGCGCGATTGCCTAAGGAGTTGCACTGCACATGACTTGCTGGAATGTCCTTGGCCTGGCGCCGGATGCCGATAGCCGCACGATCAAGCGCACCTATGCGGCGCTACTGAAGAAAACCCGGCCGGATGACGACCCCGAAGGTTTCCAGCGCCTGCGCGAAGCCTACGAGGCTGCGCTGGAGTGGAGCCAAAGCCGGCAGGACGCTGACGAAGTCGTTATCGAAACCCGGGGCGCTAGCCTGGGCGGGCAGTATCAAGCGGCAATGGCCAATGGCAGTGCGCTGCACTTTGAAATCCATCTATTGCTGCGCGCTATCGAGGGGCATCTCACCCCCGAAGAAGCCCGCTGGGCCTTTGAAACCTTCAACTGGCTGACGGCCTGGCAACGCCTGGAGTTGCCCGACGAGCTGATCGAAAAGCTCGAGCGCAAGCACCGCAGCGCCCTACAGAACCCGTTGCGCCAGGCTCTGGAGCAACAGGACGAGGCCGCTTTCCTGGCTGCCTATGCCGCACGTTCCGAACATCCCTGGGTGAACAATCATCCCCATGCCGAGTGGTTCAACCACTGGCTGGCCCGCCTGCTTGCACAGAGTCACTACTGGTCGAGCGCAGTGTTCGACACGGTGTGCGCCGGCCAGCACTGGCATGGCGGCGCCGGTCATGACTGCCCGGCGGGGGATTGGGCGCGGCTGTTGCAGCGCCAGCAAGGCCCGATTTTCCTCGCCCACCAATACGCGCTGGCCGCCGAACCGCCCAACAGCCCGCAGCAACGCGCCGCGCGGCTGCTGTTGGCGCCCATGAGCCTGGGCCAGCGCCGCGCCTTTGCCCAGCGCTTCAACGACAGCGACTGGGAAGCGTGCCAACGCCTCAGCGCAACCCTCTACGCTGACCATGTCGCGTTGGTCGAAGCCATGCCCGGTGGCAGCGTTTATTTCTGGCAAGGCTGGGACTCGGCCCTGGACACCTGGCCCTGGATCGTTGCGCTGGTGCTCAGTTGCGTGGCGGGGACCCTGGTGAATGCCGAGACCTTGGCCGGTAACCTGCTGCCCACGGTGGGCAAAGGACTGCTGTGGTCACTGGTGGCGGTGGTTGGTGCCGGACTGGCCTGGCATATCTGGCGCCCGCTGGCGCACCAATACCGCGTGCAGGACGAACACCTCAGCCAACGCCTGCCACGGGGCTTAAGCCCAACACATTTGCCGCTGTTGCCGCTGCGCGACCTGCTGCCCGGCATGGTGTTGGTGGCGCTGCTGAGCTACCTGTTCAACCCACTCGCCGGCCTCACGCTGGTGGCCGTGCTGGCTGTCATCGGCCTGGTCAAACGCCCTTTTACGAACAGGCATACACCCTGGACCGCCGAACAGCCGCGATTGGCAAAGGTGACCAGGGTATTTTGCGTGGTTGTTGTTATCAGCGTTTTCGCCGGGTTGAAGCTGTATGACAACCAGTACCGGGTCACCCGCAACCAGGGCCTGCAACAGTGGACCGAACGCCTGTGCAGCCGCATGCCGCGTAGCGCAGAACACTGCCAGGCCCCCGCGACCCAGGCACAGTGGTATGGCCAGGAGGCCGGACGATGAATTCCAATTGGTTTATTGCCTTGGGTATTGCACTGGTCATGGGGCTCTTCGGCCTTGCATCTGCGGGCAAGCAAGTGCACCTGGTCGAGTTGTGGTGGAACCAGCGCGACGGCCCCCAAACCGCAACCGCCAGCGCCCTGGCGCCGATCATCGATTGCGTCAACCGAGTCGACCGAGACACTCGGCTGACGTACTACCGGCTCATCACCCCTGAACGCAACGAGCGACAGCCAGACCTGCCGGCCGTCGCCTACCCCAATAATCGCGACGAGTTCGGCGACACCACCGAGCCCCGGGCGCGGCTGATCCAAAAGGACATCTGCGGCCCCAGGATCAGCCTAAAACTTGAACATCAACAGCCCGGCAGCCGCTTGGTCGGGGTGACCGACCGTTTCGTGGCGAGCCTGGATATCTTTACGCCCATCGCCACGGATAACGCACCATCGAATCCGACCACCCAGTCGGCGGCCTATAAACGGCTTTTCAACGAAAACATGGAGGCATTGCTCAGGAAAGAGCTGATCAGCAAGGGCACCGACTACACCTCGATATCCGCCGAGCTGCGCCGTTCCCTGGACCGTGAAGAACAGCGCCTGCGCCCGGCACAGCTGGCCTTGCTGGAGGCGCGTTTCGGTCAGGACCTGCATTGGCATGTGCTCAATTACATGATCGTGGCGCGTCAGGCGGTCAACCAGATCGACCAGGGTGTACGCAACGCCAGCCTGACGCCGCAGGCCCTGGCGGCACTGACCAACAGCGTGCAGCAGGCCGGCGATGGCAGTGAGGCGTTCCTGAACAGCCTTCCGCGTAAAGACCGTAATGATGACGCCGCTTACCTCTGGTACAGCGTGAAGCCCAATGTCGACGCGTACCTTGAGGCACTGCAAACGCTGCACAAGGATTGGCTGGCGCATGCTGCGCCACAGCAACTGAGTGACGACTACTACGTCGTCACCCGTCGCTACGACGCCCTGCTCAGCTACTACAACCGCCAGGCACGCAATGGGTTTTAGTGTTTTTTCAGCTTCACATACGACTGATGCAGGTCCGACGCCCAGCCATCGATCACGCCTTTCACGTCATCGGCCTTCATCACCTGCGAGTCGTTGGACAGCGGCTTGCCCGTGCCTTTTCGCACTACCTGGGCAAGCACCTTGCCGTTGGCGCCGTCGAGGAACTGCGCCTCGGTGCCGAGGGTGGTTTCCTGGTCGCGGATGCCGGCGCCGGTACTCACCGCCGCCGCCACCAGGGCCACAGGCACGAATTCATAGGGTTTGAGGCTCTCAGTCTTGCTGCTGACGGCGGTGATCGCCGCGCGCACTACCATCACACCGGGGCCGGGACCGTTGGCCAGGGGCAGTGACTTGCCCAGCTCACGCTTAAGCGCCTGGTTGAAGTAGGTGTTGATGCCATTGAGCGTGCTGTCGGGGATTTTCGCGGTGGCCTGGGGCTTGGGGTAGAACTGCGTCCGTTCGATGTACACCGCGGTGTAGCGACTCAGGTCCAGCTTGGGATCGACCCAGCGCATCACCTCGGCCCCCGACGGCGACTTGGCTTCCTTGAGTTGGCTGTAGTCGGAGAGAAAGCCCGAGTACTCGTCCGGTTGGGTGACCTTGCTGGCGCAGCCAGCCATAGCAATTGACGCGACGCACAGCGTACTGATCATTAGCCTTAGTTTCATCATTGAACTCCTTGGCGATCATCATTGAGGCATTGAGCTGTGGGTATAGCCAATCCTGGGCAAAAAATGCTTATTTGCACCCAATGTTTGACACACCCGCAGCCCGCCTCAACGCTGTACGAAGCGGTCGCCCTCAGCAGCGTTCGCGGGGGATCAGGCTCTGCAACTGCGAGGCCAGGAAGTTGGCGTCAAAGCTAAAGGTGTCCGGGTCTTTCAGGCCGTTGGTTTTTTTCCACAACCAATCGTTTTTTTCAGCTGGCAGCACCAGCGATACGCTGCCGTGCCGGGCAGCGGTCAAGCCCATCACCGACACCGAGATCAAGCCACCCACCCCCATAACCTCGGGCACGAACTCCACGGTTTTACCGGTGATCTGCACCAGCAGCTTCTGGGTCTTGAAGGTCGAGGTCTCCACCGGCACGCTCGGCCCGCTGGCGACATAGGCTTCACGGTGCACCTCCAGCAAGCCGACGGTTTTGACCGGCTCAAGCCATTGCTCGATCTGCCCGAACAACTCGTCGAGCTTTTGTGCCCAGCGGGCCGACTGCACATCGAACTGCTGCTTCTTGTGCGCTTCGCTGTCGGCGTAATGACGAAGCATCTCGCCCAGTTGCTGTACATCGTCCATTGCGGATTTCCTTGGGTGTGCCAGATTGCGATGCCCGATCATGGCAGATGCGGCCGCTCACCGTACGATTAACGCTGACAGGCCAGTGGGCGTGCTTGTCGACTGATCCGCTGTAATGAGCTTTTTCTGAGCCTGTTTTGTTTTTCCCGCGTTTCCTACAGTGCCCGCCACTTGGAACCGTGGGAGGACTGAGCATGAGCACCGCAACAATCGAGCAGGCCTATAACTATAAAGTCGTCCGCCAATTCGTGATCGCCACCCTCGTATGGGGTGTGGTGGGCATGGCCATGGGGGTGTGGATCGCGTCGCAATTGGTGTGGCCCGAGATGAACCTGGACTTGCCCTGGACCACGTTCGGCCGGCTGCGGCCGTTGCACACCAGCCTGGTGATCTTTGGCTTCGCCGGCAGCGCGCAATTTGCCGCCAGCTATTACGCGGTGCAACGGACCTGCCAGGTACGCCTGTTTTCCGACCGCCTCGCCGCGTTTACCTTCTGGGGCTGGCAGTCGGTGATCGTGATCATGCTGGTCAGCCTGCCCCTGGGCTACACCACCACCAAGGAATACGCCGAGATCGAGTTCTCCGGCGCGGTGTGGATGACCGTGGTGTGGCTGGCCTACGCCATTGTGTTTTTCACCACGGTGGTACGGCGCAAGACCCAACATATCTACGTGGGCAACTGGTTCTTCGGCGCCTTTATCGTGGTGATCGCCATGCTGCACGTGGTCAATCACCTGGCAATCCCGGTGGATTGGTTCAAGTCCTACCCGGTGTATTCCGGCGCGACCGATGCGATGGTGCAGTGGTGGTACGGGCATAATGCCGTCGGTTTTTTCCTGACCACCGGCTTTCTGGGGATGATGTATTACTTCGTACCCAAACAGGTCGGGCGGCCGGTGTACTCCTATCGCCTGTCCATCGTGCATTTCTGGGCCTTGATCACCTTGTACATTTGGGCCGGCCCGCACCACTTGCACTACACCGCGCTGCCCGACTGGGCGCAGTCGCTGGGCATGGCGATGTCGCTGATCCTGCTGGCGCCCAGTTGGGGCGGGATGATCAACGGCATGATGACCTTGTCCGGCGCCTGGCATAAATTGCGCACCGACCCGATCCTGCGCTTCCTGGTGCTGTCCCTGGCGTTCTATGGCATGTCGACCTTCGAAGGCCCGATGATGGCGATCAAGACCGTCAACGCCCTCTCCCACTACACCGACTGGACCATCGGCCACGTACACGCCGGTGCGCTCGGCTGGGTGGCGATGATCACCTTTGGCTCGCTGTACCACATGATCCCCAAGGTCTTCGGCCGCGAGCAGATGCACAGCGTGGCGCTGATCAACCTGCACTTCTGGCTGGCGACAATCGGCACGGTGCTGTACATCGCCTCGATGTGGGTCAACGGCATTACCCAAGGCCTGATGTGGCGCGCGGTAAACGACGACGGCACCCTCACCTACTCGTTTGTCGAAGCCTTGCAGGCCAGCCATCCGGGGTTTGTGGTGCGGTTTGCGGGGGGAGTATTTTTCCTCACGGGCATGTTGCTGATGGCCTACAACACTTGGCGCACCGTGCGGGTTGCAGACCTGAGCGTGGCCCAGCTTGATGCGCGGATCGCCTGATATGTGGGGCTTCCTGATTGTGGTGTGCCTGTACGCTGCGGTGGAGTATTGCCTGCGTGGGCAATCCGAGACGAGCCTGGACGAAGCCAGTATGTTGCCGTTCGCCGACGACCCGGAGGTGGCTCGGCGCGTCGAGCAAGCCACAGGGAAACCCATCCAGGCAGTTGCAGCGGAGCAACCCCGGCCGGGCTGGGTCAACCTGGACATGTGAAACTGCTCCGGTCATTTGGCGGGCAACTGCGTATGACTATTCAGCGGCCGATGGGTAAGGTGAAGCGACTTTCCCTGTCAGGAGCATCGCATGCGCACCATCGGCCTTATCGGCGGCATGAGCTGGGAGTCCAGCGCCGAGTACTACCGCATCATCAACCAGCGCGTGCGTGACCAACTCGGCCCGCTGCGCTCGGCGCAGGTGTTGATGTACAGCGTGGACTTCGGCCCGGTGGAACAAGCCCAGCATGCCGGGCGCTGGGATGACGCCGCGCTGATCCTGGAAGACGCCGCGCGCCGTTTGCAGGCGGGCGGCGCAGAGTGTGTGGTGCTGTGTACCAACACCATGCATTTGGTGGCGCCGCGTATCGAAGCGGCGGTGTCGATTCCGTTCCTGCATATCGCCGATGCGACCGCTGCGGCGGCGGTGGCAGCCGGTACCCTGACCGTCGGTTTGCTCGGCACCGCGTTCACCATGGAGCAGGATTTTCTCAAGTCGCGACTGGCCGCCCAGGGCCTCACCGTGCTGGTGCCGGACGCGGAGGAGCGCCGCGCCGTGCACCGGATCATCTATGAGGAGTTGTGCGTCGGCGTGATCAGCGAGGCGTCACGCCAAGTCTACCTGCGGGTCATCGAGTCCCTGGCCGCACGCGGCGCTCAGGCGGTCATCCTCGGTTGCACGGAAATCAGCCTGTTGGTCAAGCCCGAACACAGCGACCTGCCGCTGCTGGACACCACCGAGCTGCATGCGCAGGCTGCGGTGGCGTTTGCGCTGGAGGGTTAAGCCGACTTGCGCAGGCGCGCCATGCTGAGGGTGTCGACAAACACCCCATCGCGCAGGGCGTAGTCACGCAAGCGCCCTTCGACCTCGAAGCCGAACTTGCGGTACAGGTGGTGCGCGGCTTCGTTGTCGGCGTACACCGTGAGTTCCACCCGGTGCAGGTTCATCCAGTTGTCGGCCACGTCCAGCGCGGCCGTCAACAACCGCGAGCCGACGCCCTTGCCCTGCCAGGCCGTCGCCACGCCCATGCCGAACGACCCGACATGGGCCTGACGTACGCGCAGGTACTGTTCCAGGCCCAGTTGGCCAATCACCTCACCGCCGTGCACCGCCACCAGTTGCAGGCGCCGTTCGTTGTCGGTGACCAGGCGTTTGCGCCAGACATCCACCGACTGGAACGGCATCTGCAGCACCTGCCGGCACACGGCCGGTTCGTTATAGAGCGCCGCCACACCGTCAAGGTGGGCCTCGGTAAAGCGCTGGATCACGATGTGGGGTTCAGGTGTGTGCATTGTGTTTCATCCTTTGAAATACAAGTGGCCGGCCAGTGTAGAGGCCATGCCCGCCCCCTGGCTAGGGCGCTGGCGCAGTCGTCCACAACGACGGCCAATCGCCGTAACCGACACCGGTGCAGCGCGGCATCATATGAAACTCACTGAGCTGGAACGCCTTGCCGTCAAACACCCAGACGCCACCGCCGCCACAGTCACCGATCCCGCGCTGCTTGTAGAAATAACTCAGGGTGCCAGTGGCTTCGTCATACCCCACCCAGCCTTGCAGCGCGGCGCCATCCAAGGGCAAGGGCTCAAGCTCCAGCGGCGTTTGGGCATAGGGCGCCTGACGCTGGCGGCTGACCACATCGAACTCACAGTTGTAGGCCGCGCAGTCGTAACGCACCACCGTCATCGCCTGTTGTGCCGTCAGCGCCCCGGCCTTTGCCTCGGGCTCCCCCTCCTCCGGCGTCACGGCCTGCAACGCGGCGGCCACCAGACCGGCCTGCTCTTGCGCGGTCAACGCCGGCGGCGCAGGGAACTTGCGCAACACCGGCGTCGGCAAGCGCGGCGGTACCTCACTGGCCGGAGCTTTTCCGGGGCGTGCCAGCGCCGTCACGTTATCCACCCGCCCCTGCACCGCATCCATCAACAGCAGCGAAGCGCTCAGGCCGCTCAGCGACACATGCGCCTGCTCATCCCCCGGCAATTGCAGGCGCTGGCCACTGCGCAAACGCTGCAACCAGCGCCGCGCCGCTGCGTCCTCGATCACACCGTAAGACTGCACCTCGGGATCGCCGCCCTGATCATCCAGCTCTACGTGCAAATCCCGGGTCAGCTCCAGGACCAGCGGCTGACCGTCCAACAGCAAGGTCGACAGGTCCAACGCTTCACCGCGATGGTCAAAGCGCAAGCGTAGATGCCCTTCGGGACCGGCCTGATGCCAGATATGTAAGGTCAGGCCGCTGTAGTCTTCTTCATTAACGCCACTGGGTGCGCTGAGGGCATGGCAATTGCGCAGGTTGTCGCAACCGGTGACCCAGTTTTTGATTTCCCGCAGCAACGGCACGGATTCAGCGGCAGGTTGAGCGAAGGCATGGGTGGCGGTGCCGGTCAGCAGCAGAGCCAGGAGGACGGGGCGCAGCATGGGGACTCTCCGTGTCGAAAAAGACGCGGATTGTCCCATGTTCACTGTTTAAGACGGTAGTACTCAGGGCCTGGCTTGGCCGCGAACCCGGGCTGCATACTTTTCGAGACGCTGTGCGTGACGTTCAGCCTGTTGCTTGAGTGCCTGGCAGTATTCGGGAAGGCAATGCTGGGCATCGGGTGAATTGACGTCGTCTGCCAGGCGCCGGGCAGCAGCGGCAGTGATCGGAGTGCCGCGTGGTCGCAATCGACCTCTAATAACGGCGGCCCTATCGTTTACCAGCGTTGGGTGATTGAGTTTAAGAACCTCGACGGTGGCAACAGCGTCAGGTGTCAGACCTTCTACGTAGCCATCACTGGAATATCGAAACTGGCGCTCGACATTGGCTGACAGCGGAGAAACGAAGGGCTTTCGGGCCACATCGTAGTCGGCTTTTTCCACGGCACCATAACCACAAGCCATCTTGGTTTGGCTGGATGGATAACACGCCACCAAATTGTCGTAGGCGATGCTGTCAGCCTCGTGATGCGTTTGTGCAAGGACATGCTCAATGTGGCAGCTGAATTGTGTGCCCTGCCCCTTTGCCTGGCATTCGGTCGCAGTGGGCAACCGCCGCAAGGTGTAGGCGCACAAATGAAACTGCTCCTTCAGGAGTGCCTGACGAACGTGCTCACTCGGGAAGCTGCTGCCCCTGCCGTAGTAGAGGTTATGCGGCGTATTGCGGTTTTCTCTTTTCCATTCAATCAGCGCGCGTGGCTCGGCGCCTTTTTTGATAGACCTCACGCGCCGCCCTCTTCTAGCGACCTCAGAGAGTCAATACTGGCTTGGGCTTCAAGGACATCAGGGATTTTTCCGACCTGTTCGCGCAATTTCGCGAGTTTAGCCTGGGCGGATTCAAGATTGTCGTCGTCGAGGTCAAGGTGGATTGTTCTGAGTTGCTGGCTGACGTCTTGGTTTTGGGCCAACCCACCCATCAACTCCTCTATGACCTCCCCACTTCGAAGGCCCAGTGAGCGCTCCGGATGACCGAAATAGTTGCCCTCCTTGAGCAGCATCACCGCCTCAGCAGGAAGTTCACCCAGTATTTGCGGAGAGTGGGTGGTGATAATGAATTGGCAGTTGGGGAAGGTTTTTTCCAGGTTGGCGACAACGGTGCGTTGCCAACCTGGGTGGAGGTGAAGGTCCAGTTCGTCGATTAGGACAACACCCTTTCCTTCTAATGGATCAATTACTTCACAATTAAGCAATGTAAGTCGGCGGGCAAGGTCTCCGACCAATGCCAACAAACATTTCTCTCCATCCGAAAGCTGCAACACGTTGAATTCAAGGCTGCCTTTTAGGACGGTCATTCTCAATGCTGGCTTACGGCGAATCCGCACATCCTTGAATCCAGTAAAGGTTTCAATTGCCCGGCGAACAACAGAAAGCGCAGGGTCTCTATAGCCAGGGGTATCCCTGCTGTTTTCATTTTCCAGGTCTTCTTGATTACGGAACCAGATAAAGAACCGTTTGAAGTCGGCGCCGCCATGCCCGAGCGCGTCGTCATACCCTTCAGCAATAGCATTTTCCAGACGTTCGCGGACGCGTAAGGGTACGTCTAACACCGCTCGATGAACGTCATAGTAAACGGCCAACGGCAATTCTATTGGTCCGCCCCCCTCAAACTCGCGCTGATTGATGCCATATTCAACGCCATCAGCAGCGTCATTCAATCGAGACAAATCACTGCTGCGCTCACGTGGATGTTTGCCGGCTTTTCGATTCAGGGCAATTGCCCAATCTACGTCGTAGTTTTCAAACAGCTTTGTCTCCACGTGCAAGCGTGTGTATTCGGCCCCAACCTTGATGTCGTCTTTCGAGATCGTCCTTGATTTAGAAGGTTGACCAACCATACGTGCCGTCAAATTCGAAAGCGTAATCGCCAACGCATCCAGAATCGAAGACTTGCCCACCCCATTGACGCCCACCAAAGCGACAGTCTTCTTACCCTCGAAATCGAGCTCCATGTGCTCGATACCGCGGAAATTGACGAGAGTAAAACGCTTGATCTGCATGATCGGCTTCCAACGTGCCCGGCCAGGTCAGCCAGTCTTCAAAGTAAGCACGGATCATAGTAATTATCGACAGATCTGTCACGACGCCAAGGTCTGCCTCTATCAGCCCCGCGCCGCCACGCGCCACACCCGCGCAATATCCGCCGCGCGCTCGCGCAGCAAACGCGGGGCCTCGCTGCAGGCCTGCTCCAGACTCATCGGGCCGCTTGGCAAGGCGAAGGCTGCATCCACGCCATGGGCGTACATCTGCTCATAGCCGTCGCCCAGGGTGCCGGCGATGACGATCACCGGGACGCTGTGTTGCCGGGCGATACGGGCCACGCCGAAGGGGGTTTTGCCGCGCAGGGTCTGGGCGTCGAAGCGGCCTTCGCCGGTGATGACCAGATCGGCGCCGCGGACGGCCTCGTCAAGTCCCACCAGTTCGGCGACGACTTCCACGCCCGCGCGGAACTGCGCACCGAGGAACGCCTTGGCGGCGAAACCCAGGCCGCCGGCGGCGCCGCTGCCGGGTTCGTCGCGCACGTCCTTGGGCAGGACGTTGGCGCAGTGATCGGCGAAGTGGCCGAGGGCGGCGTCCAGTTGTTGCACCTGCTCGGGGTTGGCGCCTTTTTGCGGGCCGAATATCGCCGAGGCGCCGTGAGGGCCGCACAGTGGGTTGTTCACATCGGCGGCGATTTCAAAGCGTACCTCGGCCAGGCGCGGGTCAAGGTGTTCCAGGTTGATATGCGCCAATCGTGACAAGGCCAGGCCTCCGGGTGGCAAGGCCTGTTCAGCAGCGTCGAACAGTTGCACACCCAGGGCTTGCATCGCACCCGCACCGCCATCGTTGGTGGCGCTGCCGCCAATCGCCAGGATGATGCGCTGGGCACCCAGGTCCAGGGCCGCGCGGATCAGCTCGCCAGTGCCATAGGTGCTGGTGGTGCATGCGTCGCGCTGGCCTGGAGGGACCAACTGCAGGCCGCTGGCTTCGGCCATTTCGATGATTGCGGTGTGGCTGTCGGCCAACCAGCCCCAGCGCGCTTCAACCGCAGCGCCCAGAGGCCCACGCACGGCCTGGCGGCGCAATTGGCCGTGACAGGCCGCGAGTACCGCATCCACCGTACCTTCACCACCATCTGCCATCGGACACTGGATCACCTGTGCATCCGGCCAGACCTGCGCCAACCCTTCGGCAACGGCCTGGGCGACGCCCTCGGCACTCAGGCTGTCCTTGAACGAGTCGGGGGCGATGATGATTTTCATGGGCTTTCTCCGGTTTTTATGACGCCCATGCTGCCAGTTGGCACCGCCGATGACGCCGGTCCGATGCACAAGTGCGGGTAAGGTTTGTTGTTCATTCCGACAAAGCCTGGGGCAATAGCTGCACGCCGAGGTACAGCGCCAGCATGCCATCCAGGGTCAACGGGTCGACGCCGCTGAGTTCGGCGATGCGCTCCATGCGGTAGCGCAGGCTGTTGCGGTGAATGCCCAGGGCATCGGCACAGGCCTGGCTTTGCCCGTCGTGTTCGCACCAACTGCGCAGCGTGGCGAGGAATTGCCCGTTATTGTCCTTGGCCAGCACCTTGCGCAAGGGGTTGAGCAGTTCGTCGAGGGCATCGTCGTTGCGATGACGCCAGAGCATCACGGGCAAGCGGTAACGGTTGAGGGTCAACAGCTGCGACTGCGGCAGCACATCGCGACCATAGGCCAGCAAGTCGCCGACGCGCCGATAACAACGGCGCAGGCCCGGCAGACCATCGGCCTGTCCGCCCACGGCCACGCGCAGGATGTTCCAGCCGAGGCTTTCGAGCTTGTCCAGCAGGCGCGGATTGTCGACCGGCACCGCAGCAGGTCGGCACCACAACAGGGAAAACTGCGCCGAGCTGACGCACCAACTGTCCGGGTAGCGCGACGTCAGCCAGGCGCTCAGAGCGTCCGCCGATTGCCCCACGCCCAGTTCGAACAGGTACGGCGTGCGCGTCATCTGCGGCTTGAGCCCCAATTGCTGGGCTTCATCGACCAGGCGCGGTGAGTCGCCACCGTCGGCCAGCAACAAGGCCAGTAGATCGTCGCACCGCTGGCGACGCCATTGTTGCTCAACCTGCTGATGCCGGTGGCTGACCAGCATCTCGGCGGTCATGCGCACCAACTCGGCGTACGTGCGCAAGCCCTCCGGCTCGCCGGTGATGCCCAGCACGCCGATCAAGCGCTGATCGTGCATCAGCGGCAGGTTGATGCCGGGCTGCACGCCCTTGAGATGCTTGGCAGTCTGGCCGTCGATCTCGACCACGCGACCATTGGCCAGCACCAATTGTGCTCCTTCGTGGCGGGTGTTGATCCGCTCGGGTTCGCCGCTGCCGAGGATCAGGCCTTGGCTGTCCATGACATTGACGTTGTAGGGCAGGATCGCCATGGTCCTATCGACAATATCCTGCGCCAGGTCATGATCCAGCTCGAACATGCGGCCATCTCCTTGAAAGAAAGTCCTCAAAAGCGTGGTTGTTCATCGGCACAGCGCAAAGTATCCATCACTGTGCGCAAGCACAAAGACAGCACCCCGCCACGTGACCGAGACTCGTTGGGCGATCAACGTTACCCTCGCATCGCGAAAAATCATAATAAAGAGAGATTCCCATGTCACAGAGCGCCGCTGTCACACTGGCCACCGATGACGATAAAAACGCCATCTACAAGCGCGTTACCCTGCGCTTGATCCCCTTCATTTTCATCTGCTATCTGTTCAACTACCTCGACCGGGTCAACGTTGGCTTTGCCAAGTTGCAGATGCTCGATGCACTGAAATTCAGCGAAACCGTATACGGCCTGGGTGCCGGGATCTTCTTTATCGGCTACGTGCTGTGTGGCGTGCCGAGCAACCTGGCGCTGACCCGGTTCGGTCCGCGGCGCTGGATTGCATTGATGATGATCGTCTGGGGCACACTGTCCACCTGCCTGCTGTTTGTCACCACGCCGACGCATTTCTACACCTTGCGCCTGTTTACCGGTGCGGCTGAAGCCGGCTTCTTCCCCGGTGTGGTGCTGTACCTCTCGCAGTGGTTCCCGACGTTCCGCCGTGGGCGGATCATGGCGCTGTTCATGTCGGCGATCCCGGTCTCGGGTTTGCTTGGTAGCCCGTTTTCCGGCTGGATCCTCAACCACTTCGCTGCCGGCCAAGGTGGCTTGGCGGGCTGGCAGTGGATGTTCCTGCTGCAAGGCATCCCGACTGTGATCCTCGGCGCCCTCGCCTACTTCCTCCTCAGCGACAGCTTTGCCCACGCCAAGTGGCTCAAGCCCCACGAGCGCGCAGTGCTGGAAGCCGACCAGGCCACCGACCTGGCGAACAAGCCGAAAACCAGCACCGATTCACTCGGTGAAGTGTTCAAGAACCCGGCGATCTGGGCATTCGGACTGATCTACTTCTGCATCCAGAGCGGCGTGTACGCCATCAACTTCTGGCTGCCGTCGATCATCAAGAACCTGGGCTTCAGCGATAATCTGGTGATCGGCTGGCTCAGTGCTATTCCGTATCTGCTCGCCGCCGTCTTCATGCTGCTGGTGGGTCGCTCGGCGGACTTGCGCAAAGAGCGCCGCTGGCATCTTGTCGTGCCGATGTTGATGGGCGCCATCGGCCTGGTGATCGCGGTGAACTTCGCCACAACGCCGGCTATTGCCATCCTCGGCCTGACCATCGCCACCATGGGCGCCCTCACCGGCCTGCCGATGTTCTGGCCGGTGCCGACCGCCATGCTCAGTGCCGGTGCAGCGGCCGGTGGCCTCGCGCTGATCAACTCCATGGGCCAGATGGCCGGCTTCCTCAGCCCATATATCGTCGGTTTTGTGAAGGATGCCACCGGATCCACGGATGTGGCGCTGTACCTGCTGGCGGCGGTGATTGTGGCCGGTAGTGTGTTGGCGCTGCGGATGACGCGGACCTTGAAGGTATAACGCGGTCTATGTGGGAGGGCGGTGCGACGATTCGACTTGCCCCCTCCCACATTTAGCCCCGTGTTTACAGCAGCCCGCCGCCGTCGATATCAATGACAGCACCGGTCATGTAGCCGTTTTCCATGGCCAGCACATACCCCGCCGCCACTTCCTCTGCCTGCCCGACGCGCCCCACCGGCAATGCCGCACCGGCCTTGGCAAACATCGCCAGGCGCTGGTCCTCGGCCAACCCCGCATACGCCGGGGTATCAATCACACCGGGACTCACCACGTTGACGCGGCGCGGCGCCAACTCCTTGGCCAACTGCTTGCCCAGGGCTTCAGTGGCCGCGTTGATACCGACTTTGATGAACTGGCCCGGCGCCAATTTGCGCCCCAGTTGTCCGGAGGTCAGGCTGATGCTGCCGCGCTCATCGAGGAAAGGCAGCGCCTGTTGGATCGCCCGCAGCGCCCCCCAGAGTTTCACGTTGAAGTTGTCCTGGGCCTCGTCGAGGTCGGTTTCGCTCAAGGTCTTGGCGCGCACTGAGGGACCAGAGGTGTACACCAGGTGGTCAAACCGTCCGACGGTTTCAAACAAGCGTTGCAGGGAGGCGGCATCGGTGACGTCCACGGGTTCGCTGCGCAGGCCGTTTTCGCTGCCCGACGTCACACGCCGCCCCGCCAATACCACCTGTGCGCCACGAGCGGCGGCGGCCTTGGCCACGGCGGCGCCGATCCCGCTGCTGCCGCCGATCACGATGACTGTTTTACCGTTGAGGGAAGAAGTCATGGAAGAAGTGTCCTGGGTCAGAAAGTGAGCGTTCATCTTCCCAGCTTGGCAATCGGCGAAAAATCCCGGTAAAACGACAAGATCTTTAAAGGATTTTTACAAATGAGCTCAATCCTCGACCTTGAAGTCTTCGTGCGCACCGCCGATACGGGCAGCCTGTCTGCCGCCGCACGTGGGCTGGGCCTGACCCCCGCAGCGGCCAGCATCGCCCTCAAGCGCCTGGAAACCCGGTTGGGCACCCGCCTGCTGGCACGCTCCACCCGCAGCATGCGCCTGACCGAAGAAGGTCGCCGCTACCTCGACAGCGTGCGCGAAGCGCTGGCCGCATTGGCCGAAGGCGAGCAAGCGCTCAAGCAGCAGAGCCAGGGCCTGACCGGCCTGTTGCAGTTGGCCGCGCCCTCGGATTTTGGCCGCAATGTGGTCCTGGGCTGGCTGGATGAGTTCAAGCTGGAACACCCGCACATCCGCCTGCAATTGCTGCTTAACGACAGCAATGCCGACCTGTTCCGCGATACCGTCGATATCGCCCTGCGCTTCGGCGTCCCCCGTGACTCCAGCCTGGTGGCGCTGCCGGTGGTGCCGGATCACCAACGCCTGGCCTGTGCGAGCCCCGAATACCTGGCCCGCCACGGTACGCCGCGCACACCGGCGGAGTTGGCGCAGCACAACACGCTGCGGTACATGCGCCAGGGCCGGGCCAACAGCACCTGGTACTTTCGACAAGGCACCACGTTGCAGGAAGTAGAGGTGACCGGCGACTACCTGAGCGATGACGGCGAAATTGTGCGGCGCTGGGCGCTGGCTGGCCACGGCATTGCCTACAAGGCCAACCTGGATATCGCCCGGGATCTTAAGGCCGGACGCCTGGTGCATCTGCTGCCGGACTGGCAGGGAGAACCCACCCCATTCAACCTGATGTGCCCTCATCGCCTGCAGGTGTCGGAGCGGGTGAAAGTGCTGCATCGGTTTCTACAAGTGCGCTGCCAGGCCTTGCTGAGTGCATGAAGAAACACGCGCAGGGCTTGTTCCAGAGCCTGCGAGTCTGGTATTGCATAGGTCACGTCTCACAGCCGCAAGGAGCTTTGCATGATTTACCGCACATTGGGCCAGTCCGGTTTGAAGGTCAGTGCCTTGACCCTGGGCACCATGATGTTTGGCGAACAGACCAACACCGAGGACTCGCTGCGCATCATCGACAAGGCCTGGGACCAGGGGATCAACTTTATCGACACGGCGGACGTGTACACCGGCGGGCGCTCCGAAGAACTGGTGGGCGAGGCCATTGCCCGCAATCGCCAGGACTGGGTGGTGGCGTCCAAAGTCGGTTTCGGCCCACCGGACGGCCTGCCCAACCGCAGCGGCTTGAGCCGCAAGCGGATTTTCAACGCGCTGGAAGCCAGCCTGACCCGGCTCGACACTGATTACCTGGACATCTACTACCTGCACCGCGAAGACCACAACACACCGCTGGACGTCACGGTATCGGCCATCGGCGACCTGATTCGCCAGGGCAAGATCCGTTACTGGGGCCTGTCCAACTATCGCGGCTGGCGGATTGCCGAGGTGATCCGCGTCGCCGAGCGCTTGGGCGTCGACAAGCCGGTGATCAGCCAGCCGCTCTACAACATCGTCAACCGTCAGGCTGAAGTCGAGCAGATCACTGCCGCCGCCGCGTACGGCCTGGGCGTGGTGCCTTACAGCCCACTGGCGCGTGGCGTACTCAGCGGTAAATACGCGCCGGACGTCACCCCGGAGGCCGGCAGCCGCGCGGCACGCCAGGACAAGCGCATCCTGGAAACCGAATGGCGCATGGAATCGCTGCGTATTGCCCAGCAGATTCAGCAATACACCCAGGGGCGCGGCGTGGGGATTGTCGAGTTTGCCATTGCGTGGGTGCTGAACAACGCGGCGGTGAGTTCGGCGATTGTCGGGCCGCGCACCGAGGCGCAGTGGGATGCCTACACCGGCGCGCTGGACGTGAAGATCACGGCTGAGGATGAAGCGTTTATCGATTCGCTGGTGACACCGGGGCATTCGTCTACGCCGGGGTTCAATGATGTCGGCCACTTTGTCTCGGGCCGGGTGGCGCGCGCTTAGGCTGATTGGCCAAGTTAGGGGTGCGGAGCGGGCTTACTGTGGCGAGCGGGCTTGCCCCGCGTTGCGCTGCGCAGCAGCCCCAATAACTGGCGACGAGGTTTGCCTGGAAAAACGCCCCAAAATAGCGCACCCCTCCGGCTTCAAAAGCACCATAATCCCCTCTTGAAATCCCCCCTACTGTTTTGAAATCGGTTTTCGCGAGGACAGCGTGTCTAAAGGTGTTGTGTTATCGGTGTCGGCCTCGGTGTTGTTTGCCGTGATGTATTACTTCACGTCATTGCTGACGCCATTGAGCGGCCTGGAAATTTTCGGCTGGCGCATGTTGCTGACCGTGCCGTGCATGACCGTCTTCATGATCGTCAGCGGCGAGTGGCGGCGAGTGTGGGATTTGTTGCGCAGGCTCGCGGGCCAACCCCGGCTGATCGTCGGTGTGGTGCTGTCTTCCGCCTTGCTGGGCGTGCAGTTGTGGTTGTTCATGTGGGCGCCGCTGAACGGCCGCAGCCTGGATGTGTCGGTCGGTTATTTCCTGCTGCCGCTGACCATGGTGCTGACCGGGCGCCTGGTATGGGGCGAACAGCTGTCGTACCTGCAAAAAATCGCAGTGTTTTTCGCCGGCCTGGGAGTGCTCAACGAGTTGTATCAGGCCGGTGGCTTCTCTTGGGCGACGCTGGTGGTGATCATCGGTTATCCGCTGTACTTCATCGTGCGTAAATACCTCAAGACCGATCACCTGGGCGGGCTTTGGCTGGACATGGCGCTGATGCTGCCGGTGGCCTGGTGGTTTGTGCAAAGCGGCGAGCAGGGTTTTGCGGTGATGGATGTGCACCCAAAGCTTTACGCATTGATTCCCATGTTGGGCCTGATCAGCGCCTCGGCATTGGTGAGCTACATCATCGCCAGCCGCCTGCTGGCGTTCAGCCTGTTCGGGCTGCTCAGTTATGTCGAACCGGTGCTGTTGCTGTTTGTAGCCTTGCTGCTGGGTGAAGGCATCAAGGCGGGCGAATGGCTGACCTACATCCCGATCTGGATCGCAGTCATGGTGCTAGTGTTCGAAGGGTTCAAGCACCTGGTACGCCAGCGCAGGGCTTGACCGGTCTTCACTTGGAATTGCCCAACAGCGCCGAATGCGTTTGGGTTGCACCCTGATCGTCGAGGGTGGTGAAGCGCAGTGCAGCGCTGCCCGCCCCGCCGTGGGGCAGCCTTGGCATCGCCACGACGGCGTTGGATCGAGGCGCGATCATCGGTGGGTCTTCGCTGTGGTATTCAACGCCTTCGAGCGTTACAACGATGCCGGACAGCGTGACGTGGTAATCGCCGGGATTATTCACGTGTAGCGTCGACTCATCCCCGGTAACTAGCTGCCATTGCAAGGCATTGCCCGAGCCTGCCGCCGAACCCGTTAGTTGGCTCGGCCGCAAGAACAATTTAACCCGCGTACGAAATGCCAGATTCACCTGGTTATTTTGCACAGCGGACTCGCCTGTCGGCCTGATCGCAAGCACGTTGAGCCAATACACTGATTCCAGGTCCTCGTTCGTGTGTGAAGACGATCGATGGAGCACGCGCAGCGCTCGTCCACTGCCGGCCTCCATGCGGAAAATCGGTTGAGTGACAGTGAACGGCACATCACTGTTTTCAGGTGACGCCTCGCTATCGTTGGCGTCGATCCATACCTGCACCAGCCGCGGGCCATCCGCTTCATTGGTGAGGTTGACCGTTACTTCGCGGGCCTGAGCGGGATAGATCACTCGGGTACGGTCGATGACGATTTCACCCTGAACCAGAGGCACCTGCAGCGCTATCAGCAGTCCTATCACGTTGAGCCTTCGCAGGAACATCCGGCTCATCGGTAACTCATCGTGAACGTTGCCACGCCATTTGCACTGCCTGGCGCGATCGTCTGTTGTGTCTGGATATAGCGCGCAGTCAGCGGAATTTGCACCGTGGCATTGCCCGTCGTCCCCACCTGCCATTGATTAGGGTTGCCCACGCTTGAGGAGTCCGCACCGTAACGAACCAGAATGTTGCCGCTGCGTACCAACTGCAGGGCCACGCCCTTGGCCTGGGAACTTGCGGTCAGGGACAGCACATCGCTGCGATTCGAACGAGCGGTATGGTCAGTGACGGTGATAAACACATCACGCGTGCCCCCGGTGCCGCCTTCGCAGAAGAGCGTGATATTGCGGGTTACGCTACCGGCGTGACTGCCGACGCCACGGAACGCCGTAACCGGTACGCTTCCCAAAGGCATCGCGATGGAGGGCGTCGAAACCCGGCAGGTCGGCTTGAGCGGTGGGCTAATGATCAGCGCCTGCATATTGACCGGATGATACCCAGGCGCTGAGGTATTGGTATTTTGCACCCTGTAATGCGCGACAGTGCGTGTGGGCACAGTCCCGGGTGAAATCGCCCCTCCCGTGGCCACCAGGTAAAGCCGTCCCTGCAGGCCCCAAACAACTGGCTTGGGATACTTCACCCTGAGCAGTGATGCTGCCGATTGGCCGACGGCGGCGAAGCCATGATTCGGGTCGCGGGCCATCATTGCAAACCCAACCCCGGGCACGCCTGTGGCGAACACTGGCATGGACACACCGTTGGCGTTGAATGTCCTGCCAGTGGAGCTGGAGTTGACCGCGTTGATCGTCGCCGTTACCCAGTGGAAATCGCTCCAGAAGTTGTAACGGCACTGCATGACACTTGCCGGTGCATTGAAGGGATAGCCTCCCGACAAACCGATCACTTGCCCGACCTGAGGGTTGGTCGGGGGGATGATGGGAGCAATGTTGATCGCCGTTGCCCCTTGCGGATAACAATCCCCACCTGAAAAAGCATGCGCTTGCATCGCTAGCATCCAGCCGCCCAACGTCGAGGCAGCAAGCCAAGATAAGTTCATACAAAAGTCCTCTGCTGGTGCCCCACAGATGTGGCACCGAATATTCACGGGTGCCGTTCAATACTGCCGGCTACTTGGCGAACCGAGCTGGGTACGCACAACCCTTGGAGATAGTCGACGTCTTGCTGGCGGCTGTTCGCTGCATGCGCAGCCATCTGGTAGTGGACGTCGCATCGTTCAGAAATTTTTTCACCCCATTTGACGATCAACGTGCCGGCAGCCGGGATATCGCGCACAAAAGCTTTGCTGGCTTGGCCCACTACGCCGACTTCCCGGCCTTGCTGGTCCAGAACCTGAGCCGCAAATGGCAGCGGCTTACCATTCTGCTGTTTGGCCTGGACGATCACCGCCCGCCCGCTGACGGTCTTGAACTCCACCAATTGCACTGCACCGAGGGTTGGAACGATATTCAGGCTCGACTCTTGAAGCTCCACATCCATGGACATGCCTTGCGGATCAACACTCACCGTATTGTTTTGGAATGCCCTGAGTGAAGGAACCACGGCATAGCCGCTGCTATTGATGCGTGTGACACCGTCGTGGCCCAACACTGCGCCTTCGGCATCCGGCACATGAACCAGCGCCGAGGCCTCTCCCAGGCTTTGCGAAAACGTAACGCCCCCGGCGTGAGCGACGACGCCCCCATCGGCGCCAAATGAAAGCTGCGATCTGTCGCGGCTCTGGCCATAGCCCGCACGCACGCTGGCGGAGCCGGTGCGGTACCCAGCATGGGTGTTAAGTTGCCTGGAACCCGAGTGATCACTGGTCGCGCGGCTGGCGGAAACACCGTAGTCAAACTCGGCGTTCTCGCCCAGGAAGCCGTTGATGCCCACCTGCTGCTGGCTGCCCCGTGTATCGCCGGTGTCCCGAGACAGCGAAGTATTGATGGTCGGCGACCTCGGCTCGCTCCCCAGCGGCATCGATAGCGTCAGCATGTAGCGGTTATCGATACGCCCGGGTTGGCCGATGCGCCCGAAAAACACATCGTCACTGAGCTCGCTTTGGGTCAGTTGTCGCGTGTCTTGGACCCTTGAGCGCTGCGCCGAGAGGTTCCAGTTGACCTTGTTCCAGGTCGAGCCGTAACTGGCGGTGAATGAAACCTGGCGCCCTTCCCGCCCGCCCCAATAGTCGACAGAGCTGCCGTACAGGCTCAGGGTGCCTATGCCCAACTGCTGGCTGATGGTCAGGTCGAGCCGGCTTTTTTGCCGGGCATAACCGTTGACATCACCGGACTGGCGGGCGATTTCACGCACATTCAGTGCGTCCGGAAGGTTCAGGTAACCCTCTGTAGAGAACCGGTATGCACCCAGCGCAAAATGCGTACCCGAGGCGGGCAGACTTTTGTTGTAGCCCACGCCCAGGCTTTGGCCGGACAGGCGTCCATGACCAGCTACCTGGGTATGCGAGGTAGCGCCGTCCAACGAGAAGGCACCGATGGACGTATTCAGCGCAATACCGACCTTGCCCTGCTCGTAGCCTTTGGAAAGACTGCCGCCGCCATACACCGTCAAGTCATTGGTCAAGCCGTGTTGCAGAGTGCCTTGAAAGACATTCGCGCCCTTGGCATCGATGCCCTTTTGCTGCACCTCCCCCAAAGTGACGCTGTATTTTGTCGTGTCTGCCCGCAGTAACTCCGGGGCCACCGAGTACGGCACCACGAAGGTGTTTCGACGCCCGTCGACTTCCGTCACGCTGACGATCAAATCACCGCCATAACCCGTGGCATGCAGATCACTGAT
Organism: Pseudomonas sp. MIACH; assembly: GCF_001269925.1. Taxonomy (GTDB): domain Bacteria; phylum Pseudomonadota; class Gammaproteobacteria; order Pseudomonadales; family Pseudomonadaceae; genus Aquipseudomonas. The sequence continues at coordinate 136,966 of NZ_LHVO01000018.1, read as the reverse complement.
GACAAAGGGGCCAGGCGCCACTGTCGTCTCATAAATGGTGTAGCCGTTCTGGCTGACCGTGACCGTTGCATTACTGTCGGCGACACCGCTTACCTGCGGTGCATAGCCTTGCTGAGTCTGCGGGCGCATGCGGTCGTCGGTGGCCAGGCTTACACCCCGCACGCGTACCCCGTCGACAATCTGTCCGTTGCTGAAGGTGTCTCCGAGGGTCAGTTGTGACTGCCAGGGGATGATGCTGCGCTGCACATAAGTGGACGTGTTCTGATAAGTCTCAAAGCCTGTGCGGTTGCTCCAAGCCTGGGCGCCCTGGTGCCGCAAGCGCCAGGCGCCCAGATTGATCCCGACATTGAGGCCCAGGTAAGTGCGACCGTCACCTTCACCTGCCGTGACCGCACTGGTACTGAAGTTATAATTGAGCAGCCCGGCGGTAATGCCCTCATCCAACAAATCGGGGTCAATGTAGCCGCGCATCGTCCGGTTCATGTAGGCCTGCGGCACGCTGGCGGCCAACTCGAGCGCACCCGGGTCGAAGGTGCTGGATGCCATCGGAATCCACTGCCCCAGGTCGCCGCAGTACTGGCCGGCTGCGGCAGGGTTCGCGAGCTCGCGCCCATGGGCCTCGGTATCGACTTTATCCATCGCGATACCGATTTTTTCCAACACTTCGCGACTCAAGCACGGCTGCGCGCCGGCCTTTGCCTGGGCTGCGACGAACTCCACCTCCCTGCGCCCCAATGCCTGGCCGTTGACCACGATATCTACGCGGTACAGGCCGGGGCTCATCTGGTTGCTGGTATTGAACCGTGATATGTCAACCGACGACGCCAGGCCACTGGAGAACGCGTTCAGATCAAAGCTCAACTCAGACGCAAGCGCGGCATCGCTTGCGATTACGGCCGCACTCATCAAACCGCCCAACATCATCTTGCGATGCTGGAATGGCAAAATCGGGGCGCAACGATGCACCCGTACTTGGATGTGACTAGGCATAGTTATGACTTCAGTGGACGCTGAGAAATGTACGTTTGCTTGCCATCAGCAACGTTCCGGGGACGTGTTCAGCGATGCAGCACAGCAGGCTGCGCCGATGAAAAGCTGCCGAAATCGTTGATGTAGGTGAAATGCACCCGCGCATCGGTGGGTATTACCTTCGCGGCGGTCGGCACCGGCACCTTCAACGTGCCTCCCGGTTCCACCATCCCCTCCGGCAGGGACAATTTTTCCGCACCGGGATGGGAGCCCATAAGCAGGGCAATGTCATTGAAGGTGACGTGATACGCCGATGGGTTGTGCACCTGTATCACGTTGTCTTGGGCGACCGGCTCCAGGGACCAGCGCAACAGCCCTGGCGCCTCCTCGGGTGTTCCAGATAACTGCGCCGGGCGAAAAAACACTTTGGTGCGGATACGGAACGCGAACTTGAAGTGATTCCGCTGGCTGTCTTCCAGCGTGGGATCAAATTCATTGGTAGCGCCAGGCACTTCAAGTACGTTCAACCAGAACAGCGACTCTCTATCCGCTGGCAGCGGTGCCTTGGTGTAGGACAAGCGAATGAACTGGCTTTTGCCGGCGTCCAGGCGAAATACCGGGGGAGACATCACAAAAGGCACGTCGCTCAGTGTCGGCGCGGCCTCGGCATCACCTGCGTCCAGCCACGCCTGGACCAGACGGGGTGCGTGTTTGTCATCATTGGTCACTCGTAGGGTGACCTCGCGTCGCTGCTCGGGGTAAATCTGTCGCGTACCGTCGATAACTACCCCCGCGTGCGCCACATGCGAGGCTATGCCCAAAGCCAGGCTCAGCGCGACCGACACCACGCGATGACGTAAGAACATCAGTAAATCCTGCATCGGGTAATCCTTGAAAACAGTTGTCCTGCGCCCGACCGCAGGGTCGAGCGAGGATCTCAGGCAACAAACGCAATGGTCATCAGCGCGGCTGCATCAAGGAAAGGTGACCGAGTACTGCACGCTGCTGGTGACATTACCCGCGCCTGCCGCTCCGCCGTTGGCGATGTAGCGTGCGTAGAACGGTAAGGTCGCCAGACCATTGGTCACGGTGGCAACGGTTGAGTTGTTACCTACGCGCAAGTCCATTGGCGTGTTGGAAGCGCCATCGAGAATTTGTACCTCCACCCGCGAGGCGGGTGTTGCTGTGGCGGTATTACGCAGGTTGCCGGTTGCCGGGTTGATGCCTGGGCTGGTTGGCTCGTAACGTACGGCGACCTTGGTACCGTTCGGGCATCCGCCCGAGCCGCCCACATAGACAAAGTAGCGCTTGCTGCCGGCCGTATCGCCTGCCGCCTTGAGGGCCGAGGTTTGCACGCGATCAAGAACTACCGGAAAGTTGGCACCTGAACCTGGCGAGGCTCCGGTACCGCCGCTGATGGTGCAGGTAGTGCCACTGACCGAGCCGGTGATCGTGATGGTACCGTCTGCCGCATAAGCGGAGCTGGCAGCGAAGCCGCACAAAGCCAGCACTGCAGCCGCCAGAGTATGTTTTGTCATAATCAGTCTTTCCTTAAAATTTGGGGTCGCGAAACGCACACTTGTGACGCAGGAGAGGATCAGCTCTTGCGTCATCCATGGGTGGGAATCTCGTAAAACTTTGTTCCACAGCCCCGAGGAATTGTCTGTTGCAAGACCTTTCGGAGGTGTTTGGCAGACAAAAAAATGCTCCGTACCTTTCGATACGGAGCATGTTCTTGAATCGCCCGAACAGCCTGCCAGGCCTTACATGGTTAGTCGGCGGTCAAGACGCCACGGCGGACTTGATCGCGCTCGATCGACTCGAACAGCGCCTTGAAGTTGCCCTCGCCAAACCCATCATCGCCCTTGCGCTGGATGAACTCGAAGAACACCGGGCCCATCAGGGTTTCCGAGAAGATCTGCAGCAGCAGGCGCTTGTCGCCTTCAATGGACGAGCCGTCCAGCAGGATGCCACGCGCCTGCAGCTGATCCACCGGTTCGCCGTGGTTCGGCAGGCGGCCTTCGAGCATTTCGTAGTAGGTGTCCGGCGGCGCAGTCATGAAGCGCATACCGATTTTCTTCAGCGCGTCCCAGGTCTTGACCAGGTCGTCGGTGAGGAACGCCACGTGCTGGATGCCTTCGCCATTGAACTGCATCAGGAACTCTTCGATCTGCCCGGCGCCCTTGGACGACTCTTCGTTCAGCGGGATGCGGATCATGCCGTCCGGGGCGCTCATGGCCTTGGAGGTCAGGCCGGTGTATTCGCCCTTGATATCGAAGTAGCGTGCTTCACGGAAGTTGAACAGTTTTTCGTAGAAGTTGGCCCAGTAGGCCATGCGCCCTCGGTACACGTTGTGGGTGAGGTGGTCGATGACCTTGAGGCCGGCGCCTTGCGGATTACGCTCCACGCCGTCGAGGTAGACGAAGTCGATGTCATAGATCGAGCTGCCTTCACCAAAGCGGTCGATCAGGTACAGCGGCGCGCCGCCGATCCCCTTGATGGCCGGCAGGTTCAGCTCCATCGGGCCGGTCTCGATATGGATGGGTTGGGCCCCCAGTTCCAGCGCGCGGTTGTAGGCTTTTTGCGAGTCCTTGACGCGGAACGCCATGCCGCACACCGACGGGCCGTGTTCGGCCGCGAAGTAGGAGGCGATGCTGTTGGGCTCGTTGTTGAGGATCAGGTTGATCTCGCCCTGGCGGAACAGATCAACGTTCTTGGAGCGGTGGGTGGCGACTTTGGTGAAGCCCATGATCTCGAAGATCGGCTCCAGGGTCCCTGGGGTCGGCGATGCGAATTCGATAAATTCAAAGCCCATCAGGCCCATTGGGTTTTCGTATTGGTCGGTCATGTCGGTGCCTCATCATTCTTGTGGGTAGCAAGTGGTTATTTGCGCGCAAGGATGAGGTCGAACGGCGGCGCACAAGACAGGCCTCGCACGCTGCGGGCGAGAAAGTCACCAAAGATGAGGGGGGAGCCGAGTAGCTTCATGATTACATCAGTCTCTGACGGCCGAGGCTTGCGTGAGCGCAAGTCCATATTCTTGTATGCGTAAATCGATTCTACACAGCGTAACTGTATTTGTCCGTACTCTTATCAAATCCCCATTGCCCTGGCCTGTGCAAGGGGTTTGTTGCACAGGTAGATGCCCAGCAGGATGACGGCCCCGCCCACCAGCATGGGCGCGGTCAGTTGCTCGCCCAGCAGCAGCGCACCGCAGATCACGGCGGTCAGCGGGTTGAGGGCGATAAACACGCCGGAGCGCGTCGCGCCGATGCGCCGGATGCCGTCGTAGTAACCGATGTACGCCAGCGCCGAGCCCAAAACGCCCAGGTAGGCCAGGCTCAACCACTGGGTCATCGCTATGTGACCAAGCGCTTCCAGGCTGACGCTTGCCGTGGCCCATGCGCTGATGGTCAGCATCAACGTGCCCAACAGCACCGACCAGGTCACCGTCTGCAATGGCCCCAGGCTTTGGTTGAGCCCACGGGCACACAGCGAATAGACGCCCCACCCTGCCACACAGCCAAGGATCAGTAGGTCGCCGATCCAGGCATCGGCGGTGGCCTGCAACAACTGCGGGTTACGGCTGACAATGACCGTCCCGGCGCCGACCAGGCACAGCAGGATACCCAGCAGCTTGATCCCGCTGAGCCGCTCCTTGAATAACAGCCAGCTCGCCAGGCCGATCACCGCCGGGTTCAACGCGACGATCAGCGAAGCCCGCGACGCATTGATGTACTGCAACCCGTAGAAGAAGCACAGGTTGTAGAAAAAGATCCCGAAGAACCCCAGCACCGCCAATTGCGCAAGCTGCCGAAGGTTCGGGCGTGCCAGGCGAATACGCGCGCAGGCCATGAACAGCAACAACGCCAGGCTGGCGAGGATAAAGCGCAGGCTGGCGGCCAGCAGCGGATTGAGGTGATCGGCCAGGAAGCGACCGGCGACAAAGGTGCCGCCCCAGATCATGGTGACGGCGGCGAGTTTGCAATAAGTCAGGCGATCAGAGGCAGGGCGCATGAGGATGGGCTCAAGGTACGGGAGAATTCGCGTATTCTTCAGCTAATAACCGATCATCGTAAAATGAGCTTTTACTCATGACCCTGACCCAATTGGAAATCTTTTCATTGGTTGCCGAGTTGCAAGGTTTCACCAGTGCGGCCCACCGCTTGGGTATCAGCCAATCGGCGGTATCCCATGCCATCAAGGCCTTGGAGCAGGAACTGGGTGTGGAGTTGTTTCGGCGCCACCAGTCGCTGGTAGAACCGAGCGACATCGGCCAGCAATTACTGGGACGTGCGCGTGCCATGCTTGGCCTGGCCAATACCCTGCAACAGGAGGCAGCCGATGCGCGCGGCATGAGGCGCGGTACGTTGCGCATCGGCTCATTCGGACCAACCGCGTCGATTCGCCTGCTGCCCGCCATCCTCAGCGAATTTCGCGCCGCGCATCCAGGGATTGAGGTGCATGTGGACGAAGGCCCCGACCGCCAGGTGCTGCAGTGGCTGGATGAGCGACGGATCGATGTGGGCTTTGTGGTGCTGGAACAGGAGCGCTTTGACACCTTTGACTTGTTCGAGGACCAGATGGTGGCGCTGCTGCCCGCAGATCATCCATTGGCTGCGCGGGACACACTGGCCTTGGAGGACCTGTGTGGCGATGCCTTTATCCTGACCGAAGCCGGCTCCTCGGAGTTGGTCACCCGCCTGTTCGACGCCAGCCAACTGCGGCCAAAGGTCCGTTACCGCTGCGCGCAACTGCTGAGCACCCTGGAAGCGGTCAGCCGCGGGGACGGCCTGAGCATCGTCGCCGAAGCGTCGCTGCCCCAGGCACAGGACTCGCGCTATGTGAGGCGAGCGCTTTCACCCCGAGTCCCGCGCCAGATTGGCCTGGCGGTGCTTGATCGCCGGCAGTCGTCACCGGCCACCCTGGCGTTTATCGAGATTGCGCAAAGCCTGGGTAAGGCGAGCAAATTTCAACCGGGCCATCTATCATCGAAGCATTCCTGACCGGCCTGCCGGTCAACCCCTCTGCGCAAAACGGCCTGGAACTCATGCCCTTCACCGTCAAAGGCCCGCGAAAGCCCTTCACCCGTTACTCGATCAGTGTGCTGTCAGGGTTGCTGCCGATCCTGCTGGGCGTGGTCATCCTGTATTGGCAAGCCGAGCGCACCCTTGAACAAAGCACGGCGCAAACCGCCCAGGAAGCCGTACGTCAATTCGACCTGATGCTCGACAATACCGCCCTCGCCGCCCAGGCCTTGCTGCCACTGGCCGGACAACCGTGTGACAGTGCCGCGCAACTGGCGCTGCGTGAGCAAGTCACGCGCCGGCCGTTTGTGCGGGCGACGATTTTATCCTGGCAGAAAAACATTTATTGCAGCTCGCTGTTTGGCAGCAATTACGAATCGCCGGTGAACCCGGATGACTACGTCGATGGGCGCCTGTGGTTGATGAGCGGCAATCCGGTTACGCCGGATACCGCGTTGTTGGTGTACCGATTGGTCGAAGGCGACAAAGCCGCGTTTGCCTCGATTGACGGCTATCACCTGACCAACGCCCTGCGCCTGATCAGCCGCTATGCGCAGCTTGTACTGCAAGTGGGACCGCACTGGCTCGGCGCCGATGGCAAAGTGCACGAGACCGCAGTCCCGGTATTTGCCGTGGCCCATCATCATCTGGCGTCCGAGCGCTACCCCTACAGCGTCGACGCCGGCATGCCGGCCGGGGAAGTGTGGCGCTATATGCAGGCTCGCTACCCCGCCCTGTTCAGCCTGGTGGTGTTCTTTGGCGTACTCGCGGGCTTGTTTGCGCACTGGCTGCAAAAGCGTTCCTCTGCCCCCACCCATGAGCTGCAACGGGCGCTGGGCGCCAATGAGTTCATCCCGTACTTTCAGCCGGTGGTTCGCGGTGATACCCGCGAATGGGCCGGCTGCGAAGTGCTGATGCGCTGGCAGCATCCCAAGGAAGGCTTGGTCCGGCCCGACCTGTTTATCCCGCTGGCGGAACACTCCGGCCTGATCGTGCCGATGACCCGCGCCCTGCTGCGCCAGACCGCAGCACAGCTGGCGCCCCATGCAACACGGTTCAGCCCTGGGTTCCATATCGGTGTGAATATCACTGCACGCCATTGCCACGACCTTGCGCTGGTGGAGGACTGCCGTGAATTCCTCGCCGCCTTCGCGCCAGGCCAGGTGACCTTGGTGCTGGAACTGACCGAGCGCGAGCTGATCGAGCCCACCGATATCACCCGCAGACTCTTCGATGCGTTGCATGCACTGGGCGTGATGATCGCTATCGATGACTTTGGTACCGGCCACTCCAGTCTGGGTTACTTGCGTAACTTCAATGTTGACTACTTGAAGATCGACCAGAGTTTTGTCGCCATGATCGGTGCAGATGCACTATCGAGGCATATTCTGGACAGCATCATCGAACTCTCCGGCAAGCTGGACCTGGGCGTCGTTGCAGAAGGCGTGGAGACCGCCGAACAGTGTGAATACCTGGCCGCTCATGGTGTGGATTTCCTCCAGGGTTACCTGTTTGGAAGGCCACTACCCTGCGATGAATTCATTAAGACCCTGGCCAGCCATTGAATAGCCACGCACTTGCAGGGTTGAAATAATGTTAATAAGACAAAAGACTTGATTTACTCGTAGCGGATTAACTACTACAATTTTTCTGGCCTGTGCAGAACTCGCAGGACGACTTCTTCTGTGAGTCGCCTTAACGCTATTGGCTTATAGCTTTGTCTGCAGTTGATATCAGCCAACTACACTATTGGAGTACAGATTTTGTCCAGACTCGCCGAATTTCGCGCAGCAGAAAAAGCCCTTCAAGAGCAGCTGGCCCAGCTGGAATCCCTGAAGAACGACGCCGGCCTGAAAAAAGAAATCGAATTTGAAGAAAAGCTTCAAGGGCTGATGAAAACCTACGGCAAAGGCCTGCGTGACATTATCCTGATCCTTGATCCAAACCCGGGCAAGACCAGCGCCGCTACCGCCAGCGCCCCCAAACAGCGCCGCGCGCGGGTGATCAAGGTGTATCACAACCCACATACCGGCGAGCTGATCGAAACCAAGGGTGGCAACCATCGTGGCCTCAAAGCGTGGAAAGAACAGTACGGCGCTGCCACTGTAGATTCCTGGCTTCGCGGCTGATCACAGCGCACTAAAAAAGAGCCCCGCACATGCGGGGCTTTTTATTCAAGGGTTCGAAACTGAACTTAAATAACATTTCATTTTGTTCAAAATCGACAGGCAAGACGCACTTAAAGTTTGAGGCTGTCGCGCACCGAACTGACTTCATCCTTGCTGGCTTCGTAAGCGTCGGCTTGACCCGCGTATGAAAAGACATACGCCTTATCGCTATCAACAGCCCCCACCAATGTTTGTGAAAGCACGTGCCGGCCGTTCTCGGTAATCACACAGGTAGTTTCCACGGCCTCAAGACGACTCAATGTTGTCGGGTGCATCTTGCTGCATACACTTTGGTAACCGCCCCGGGCAAAATCTTTCTGGATGGACTTGCGCATCTCCAGCAATACGCCCTGAAGATTAACGTTATGCCCCGTCGCGATAGGCGTGCCCGTCAACTCCATGACCATCAGGGTGTTGCCATTTTCATCGTTCTTGATTGCACGCTGGCGCGAAACCGGCTGCGGCGTCACTGGCGCTTGCCCGTCGGGCATCACCTCCTCGACTTGCCAGCCGCTGGGCCAATGAATTTCCGGGTCGCCCGCCCACACAATGGGGCTGACCAACAACAAACACAGAGCACCCAGCAGTGCTGTACGAGATTCGATCATTGCAAAAGACACCCAAGGTTCAAGCGACAAAGTGTGAGCCCCGCCACCTGCCGCTCGCAAGCGCCGCGTGAGCTTTTTCATTTGGCGCAGCAGGCGAGCCTTGCGTATCATGGTCCGGCTGCACGGACGCCAGCCGCAAGCCAAGGGAACGCTCCTCTCACCTGGAGCCGCGTTTGCCCCATTTTTTCTGGAGGGCCCATGAGCCTGCACGAACTGAACACCTTCCCGGGCGTTACCGCCCAACCTGACACCGCCACCTCGAACTTCGTGTTTAACCACACCATGCTGCGGGTCAAGGACATCACCAAGTCCCTGGATTTCTACACCCGCGTCCTGGGTTTTTCCCTGGTTGAAAAGCGCGACTTCCCGGAAGCCGAATTCAGCCTGTACTTCCTGGCCCTGGTGGACAAATCCCAGATCCCGGCCGACGCCGCCGCGCGCACCCAATGGATGAAGTCGATCCCAGGCATCCTGGAACTGACTCACAACCATGGCACCGAAAACGATGCCGACTTCGCCTACCACAACGGCAACACCGACCCACGCGGCTTCGGTCATATCTGCATCTCGGTGCCCGATATCGTCGCCGCGTGCGAACGCTTCGAAGCCCTGGGCTGCGACTTCCAGAAACGCCTGACCGATGGCCGCATGAAAAGCCTGGCGTTCATCAAGGACCCGGATGCGTACTGGGTAGAGATCATCCAGCCAGCGCCGCTGTAAGGTTTAGCGCACAACAAAAAAACCCATGATCACTCATGGGGTTTTTCATTTGCGGGCCAGTATTTACGCCGGGGCGGAGGTACGGATCAGGTGATCAAAAGCACTCAGGGAAGCCTTGGCGCCCTCGCCTACTGCGATCACGATCTGCTTGTACGGCACGGTCGTCACGTCACCAGCGGCGAACACACCTGGCAGTGAAGTCTCGCCACGGGCATCGACAATGATCTCGCCACGCGGGGTCAACTCCACAGTACCCTTGAGCCAGTCGGTGTTGGGCAGCAAGCCGATCTGTACAAAGATACCTTCCAGGTCGATGGTCTTGAACTCGCCGGTATCGCGGTCCTTATAGGCCAGGCCGGTGACTTTCTGGCCATCGCCTTTGACTTCACTGGTCAGCGCGCTGGTGATCACGTCAACGTTAGGCAGGCTGTACAGCTTGCGCTGCAATACCGCATCAGCGCGCAGCTTGCTGTCGAACTCCAGCAAGGTCACGTGGCTGACGATCCCGGCCAGGTCGATGGCCGCTTCAACGCCGGAGTTACCGCCGCCGATCACCGCCACACGCTTGCCCTTGAACAGCGGCCCGTCGCAGTGCGGGCAGAAGCACACGCCCTTGGCCTTGTATTCCTGCTCGCCCGGCACACCCATTTCGCGCCAGCGGGCGCCAGTGGCCAGGATCACAGTCTTGGACTTGAGGGTCGCACCGCTTTCAAAGCGAATTTCGTGCAGGTCACCGGGATTCTTCGCTGGGATCAGGCTGCTGGCGCGCTGCAGATTCATGATGTCCACGTCGTACTGACGCACATGGGCTTCCAGGGCGCTGGCCAGTTTCGGCCCTTCGGTTTCCTGTACCGAGATAAAGTTCTCGATGGACATGGTGTCCAGCACCTGGCCGCCAAAGCGTTCGGCGGCAACACCGGTGCGAATACCTTTACGTGCGGCGTAGATGGCGGCTGCGGAACCGGCTGGACCACCGCCGACGACGAGCACATCGAAGGCCTCTTTGGCGCTGATTTTCTCGGCGGCTTTTTCAATCCCGCTGGTGTCGAGCTTGGCGAGGATCTCTTCCAGGCCCATACGGCCCTGGCCGAAGTTCACACCGTTCAAGTAGACGCTCGGCACTGCCATGATCTGGCGCTCGTCGACTTCAGCCTGGAACAACGCGCCGTCGATAGCGACGTGGCGGATGTTCGGGTTGAGCACGGCCATCAGGTTCAGCGCCTGGACCACGTCGGGGCAGTTCTGGCAGGACAGCGAGAAGTACGTCTCGAAGCTGAACTCGCCTTTAAGAGCGCGGATCTGTTCAATCACTTCGACACTGGCCTTCGACGGGTGGCCACCGACTTGCAGCAGGGCCAGCACCAACGAAGTGAATTCATGGCCCATGGGGATGCCGGCGAAACGCAGGCTGATATCGGCACCCGGGCGGTTGATGGAGAACGATGGCTTGCGCGCATCATCGCCATCGGTCTTCAGGGTAATCAGCGTGGTGAGGCTGGTTACGTCCTGCAAAAGGGCAAGCATTTCCTGGGATTTCGCGCCGTCGTCGAGGGAGGCGACGATCTCGATCGGCTGGGTGACCCGTTCCAGGTATGACTTCAACTGAGCTTTAAGATTGGCGTCCAACATACGGGCGATTTCCTATTAATTCGGTTTATTGCAGACAAAAAAACGCCCGAGCGACTCTCGCCCGGGCGTTTTGAGGGCGGATGCAGCTTACTTAAGTGCGGAGTTCCGCCCTTGATACGTCTTCACAGACTTAGATCTTGCCGACCAGGTCCAGGGACGGAGCCAGAGTGGCCTCGCCTTCTTTCCACTTGGCTGGGCAGACTTCGCCTGGGTGGGCAGCCACGTATTGAGCGGCCTTGATTTTGCGCAGCAGCTCGGAAGCGTCACGGCCAACACCGCCGTCGTTCAGTTCAACGATCTTGATCTGACCTTCCGGGTTGATCACGAAGGTACCGCGGTCAGCCAGGCCAGCTTCTTCGATCAGCACGTCGAAGTTGCGGGAGATGGTCAGGGTTGGGTCGCCGATCATGGTGTACTGGATTTTGCCGATGGCTGGCGAAGTGTTGTGCCAGGCAGCGTGGGCAAAGTGGGTGTCGGTGGACACGCTGTAGATTTCGACGCCCAGTTTCTGGAATTCGGCGTAGTTGTCAGCCAGGTCTTCCAGCTCGGTTGGGCAAACGAAGGTGAAGTCGGCTGGGTAGAAGAACACCACGGACCATTTGCCTTTCAGGTCAGCGTCGGTCACATCTACGAAGTTGCCGTTTTTGTATGCGGTAGCTTTGAACGGTTTTACTTGGCTGTTGATGATAGGCATCGTTGACTCTCCGTCAGGGGTTAAGAAGTTGATGAGGTGAATCCTACCCACTCTCTCGGCGGATGGCTCATTGGCAAACCTGATGCTGACGATTGGTTTTCCCTATCAGGTGACGGTATTAATAGAAGAAATCTCAAAGCAGCGGTTGAGTGGCCAATGTCATGCCGAGAAAGGGCGTCGCTTCAACATAGCGCATGGCGGATTTCATGTCGCTCCAGCCGACGTAACTCATCAACGACTTCAAGTCCCAGCCGCTGCGATGGGCCCAGGTGGCAAAGCCCCGGCGCAACGAGTGGCTGGTGTATTGCTCGGCTGCGATGCCGGCACGTTCAAGCGCCTGGCGCAGCAGCGGGATCACGCTGTTGGGGTGCAAGCCCTCCTCGCCCAGGTTGCCCCAGCGATCAATGCCCCGGAATACCGGACCGCGCACCAGGGCCGACGCGCTGAGCCATTCGCTGTAGGCCTGCACCGGACACAGGCGTAGCAGTGCCGGGGTGTGATAGGTCTTGCCGAGGTTATCGCGGTCACTTTTGCTGCGCGGCAGGTACAGGCTGATGCCGGCACCGGGCGTGGCTTGCACGTGCTCGACGCTTAATCGACACAGTTCATCACTACGAAAACCGCGCCAGAAGCCCAGCAGGATCAGTGCGGTGTCACGCTTGGCGCGCAGCAATCGGGGTGAGTCCTGCGCCTCGCCTGCCTCGCGCGCTTCCGTTTCAAGGGAAGCCACGACCTGCTCCAGATGCTTGAGCTGCAACGGCTCGGCCTGTTTCTCCTGCGCCGGGTGCACCGCTCGAATCCCTTTAAGCACCTTGCGCACCACCGGCGCTTTCGTCGGGTCGGGAAAGCCCTGGCTGGTATGCCATTGCGCCAAGGCGGAGAGCCGCAGCTTCAGAGTGTTGACCGCCAGCACGCCCGCATGCGCCACCAGGTAGCGCGCCACGCTGTCGCTGGTAGCCGGCAGAAATCCGCCCCAACTGACTTCGAAGTGTTCGATGGCCGCACGGTAGCTACGGCGCGTGTTGTCGCGGGTGGCGGCGTTGAGGTAACGATCCAGATCGCTCATGGGAGGCCTATTCGTACTGCTGGCAGAGGTACAAGCGTTACAGACGCTAATGACACGGGATAATACGCCAATATCCCATCTGTTAAATCATGAATTCAAACGGATTTTTATTCGTGATATGGTACGTATCTACATAATACATACCACAGTACTAAATCGACGGAGACCCCATGGCTCGCGGCGGCATCAATAAAGCAGTAGTTCAAACGGCACGCCTGGCGATCCTTGCCCGCGGCGAGAACCCCAGCATCGACGCGGTACGCATCGAGATGGGCAATACCGGCTCGAAAACCACGATCCACCGCTATTTAAAGGAGTTGGACGACAGCGAAACCCGCCTGACCATCACCGAAGCCCCGATTGACGACGAGCTGGGCGAACTGGTTGCGCGACTGGCCCAGCGCTTGAAAGAAAAGGCTCAAGAGCCGATTGACCTGGCACAGGCGCAGTTCGAACAGCAAAAAACCGCCCTGCTCGCTCAGATAGAAGCGCTTGAAGAAGCTCACGGCGAACTCAAGCAGCAGTTCGATATCCAGGCCGCCGCCCTGGCAGAGGAAAGTGCCGCGCTGCAAACCGCCAGCACCAGCCTGCAAACCGAGCAAACCCGCAACGCCGGGCTCAGCCAGGCCTGCAGCGATTACGAGCTACGGATCAACGACAAGGACGAACAGATTCGCTCGCTGGAAGAAAAGCACCTGCACGCCCGCGAGGCGCTGGAGCACTACCGCGATGCGATCAAGGAGCAGCGCGAGCAGGAACAGCGACGCCACGAAGGCCAGTTGCAGCAGGTACAGGCAGAACTGCGCCAAGCCCAGCAAAGTGCAATGGTTCGCCAGGACGAGATCACCCAACTGCATCGCGACAACGAGCGGTTATTGATCGAGCAGCGAGTGACAGCAAAAGAATTGGCCGCGCTGCAGGAAGACATCCGCAAAGACCGGGCCCAGCAACTGAAACTGAGCGAACAAGTGAGCCAGATCGACAGCGAGCGCACGCTGCTTCAGGAGCGCCTGCGGGTAGCCCTGCTGGAAAACGAGTCACGCCAACAAGCGCTGACTGAGCACGGGCACACCAACAAGCGCCTGGAACTGGACCTGATGAAGGCCCATGCCACTATCGAAGCATTGCGCCTGGCCGCCGCCGTTGCAGCGGCGCCAGACACAACACCGTCAGCCTGATCAGTCCGCCACAGGCGTGCGCATGGTGACGAACTCTTCCGCCGCCGTCGGGTGCACGCCGATGGTTTCATCGAAGTGCTGCTTGGTCGCGCCCGCCTTGAGCGCGATCGCCAGCCCCTGGACGATCTCGCCCGCGTCCGGACCGACCATGTGGCAGCCCAAGACCTTGTCGGTGTCGGCGTCGACCACCAGCTTCATCAAGGTTTTTTCGTGGCAGTCGGTCAAAGTCAACTTCATCGGCCGGAAGCGGCTTTCGAAGATCTGCACCGTGTGCCCGTTCTTCTTCGCCTCCTCCTCCGTCAGGCCGACCGTACCGATATTCGGCAGGCTGAATACCGCGGTCGGGATCATTGCGTAATCCACCGGGCGGTATTGCTCTGGCTTGAACAAACGACGCGCTACGGCCATACCTTCGGCAAGCGCCACCGGCGTCAACTGCACGCGGCCGATCACATCACCGATCGCCAGGATCGACGCTTCGGTAGTCTCGTACTGGTCGTTCACCTGGACGAAACCGCGCTCATCCAGCTTGACGCCGGTATTTTCCAGCCCCAGGTTATCCAGCATCGGACGCCGGCCAGTGGCATAGAACACGCAATCAGCCTCCAGCACGCGACCGTCTTTCAAGGTGGCCTTGAGGCTGCCATCGGCTTGTTTGTCGATACGTTCGATATCGGCGTTGAATTGCAGGTCGAGGCCGCGCTTGGTCAGTTCTTCCTTGAGGTGCGTACGCACCGAGCCATCGAAGCCGCGCAGGAACAGATCGCCGCGATACAGCAACGAGGTATGCGCGCCCAGGCCATGGAAAATCCCGGCGAACTCAACAGCGATATACCCGCCGCCCACCACCAGCACACGTTTGGGCAGCTCTTTAAGGAAAAATGCTTCATTGGAGCCAATCGCGTGCTCACGCCCCGGAATGTCCGGAATCTGCGGCCAGCCGCCGGTCGCAATCAGGATGTGCTTGGCCGTAAAGCGCTCGCCATTGATTTCCACCTGGTGCGGGTCAACCAGGCTCGCATGACCTTCATGCAGGGTCACGCCACTGTTGACCAGCAGGTTGCGGTAGATGCCATTGAGACGGTTGATCTCGCGATCCTTGTTGGCGATCAGGGTCGCCCAGTCAAAATTCGCCTCGCCCAGTGACCAGCCAAAGCCGCTGGCCTGTTCGAAGTCTTCGGCGAAGTGCGCGCCGTACACCAACAGTTTCTTCGGTACACAGCCAACGTTAACGCAGGTACCGCCCAGGTAGCGGCTTTCCGCCACGGCCACCTTGGCACCAAAGCCCGCAGCAAAGCGCGCCGCGCGAACACCGCCGGAACCGGCGCCAATTACATACAGGTCAAAATCGTAGGCCATTTCACTCTCCTCGGCAGGACATCAGCATACCGACTTACATGGGGCTGAAAAACGAAAAAGCCACCCGAAGGTGGCTTTTTACTTACGCTGCGTACAGCAGGCAGGCAACCGTGTATCAGTAGGCCTTGCCAGTCTTGTAGAAGTGCTCGTAGCAGAAGTTGGTTGCTTCGATGTAGCCTTCAGCGCCACCGCAGTCAAAACGACGACCCTTGAACTTGTACGCGATCACGCAACCATCTTTAGCCTGCTTCAACAGCGCGTCGGTGATCTGGATCTCGCCACCCTTGCCTGGCTCGGTCTCTTCGATCAGCTTGAAGATGTCCGGGGTCAGAATGTAACGACCGATGATCGCCAGGTTCGACGGTGCATCTTCAGGCGCCGGTTTCTCAACCATGTCGCGAACACGGATCAGGCCATCACCAATGTCGTCACCGGCAATCACGCCGTACTTGTTGGTTTCTTGAGGGTCGACCTCTTGAACCGCAACGATGGTGCAACGGTATTTCTGGTACAGCTTGACCATCTGGGTCAGTACGCCGTCGCCTTCCAGGTTCACACACAGGTCATCCGCGAGTACCACGGCGAACGGTTCGTCACCGATCAATGGGCGACCGGTCAGGATGGCGTGGCCGAGGCCTTTCATCTGGGTCTGACGGGTGTAGGAGAACGAGCACTCGTCCAGCAGCTTGCGGATACCGACCAGGTATTTTTCCTTGTCGGTGCCCTTGATTTGGTTTTCCAGCTCGTAGCTGATGTCGAAGTGGTCTTCCAGTGCGCGCTTACCGCGACCGGTGACGATAGAGATTTCGTTCAGACCGGCATCCAATGCCTCTTCGACGCCGTACTGAATCAGTGGCTTGTTTACCACCGGCAGCATCTCTTTGGGCATGGCCTTGGTCGCTGGCAAGAAGCGAGTGCCGTAACCGGCTGCTGGGAACAAGCATTTCTTGATCATATAAGTCCTTACAAAGGGCTGTGCGTACGGAATTCGGCGCAGTCTAATCAGGCCGCAGTCACCTTACAATGGGTCCTGCTGGCGTTGCGATGTCATCATAGAGAAAAAATGTCGGCGTAAGTTCCGCTGATCTTACAAAGAGCGATGCAACGGTTACGGCACAAAAAGGCCGTTTCCTAATCCCTAAAGGGGCTGCAACCCTTTTAGCACGCTTTTGAGCACAGAACACCGACCTGGAATAACTTGCGCGACCCCGTGACATTTGGCGCTATCATTACCCCCTTGAACCAGACCACGAGATTGTTAATAGATGTCAGAACCAAAAGGCGTAAACGGCTACTTGATCACGAAGCGAGCAGACGGCTGGCATTTGATCAATTTCCATGGTGACAGCGTCGCGGGCGTTTTCGAGACTGAAAGCATGGCGATCGCCGTAGCCGAAGTGTTTGTGGATGAAGCGGGCCACGCGTCGAGCAAACGACCGAAGACTAAGTAAGTCTCCAGGCCCTGCGCAAAAAGCCCCGAGTCAGGGGCTTTTTTTGCGTTTGCCTGTACCTAGATGGCAGTTCGCTATAATCTTCCAAAAACGCCCCACGACAGTGTCAGCGCCCCTTCCACACCCTCGACGACGATCACACATGAACAAACTACTGGCACTGACTGCGGTACTGGCGCTTGCCGGCTGCACCACCACTTCTGATGTCTATCTTAAAAACGGCGAGCAAGGCCTGACCATCGACTGTTCAGGCGAAGCCAACTCCTGGGCCAGTTGCTATGAAAAAGCCGATGCCTCCTGCGCAGGCACCGGCTATCGCATTGTTGGCACCGAGGGCACGCCGTCGCTGAAAGAAAGCGACAAGACCCTGGGCCAGGATGTGGGCAACTTCAAAAGTCGCAGTGTGGTGGTGGTCTGCAAGTAACAGCAGACTACAAATGGATCTCGGCGAACTTGATCCCGAACTCCCGAAGGATATCGGTCAGTTCATCCAGGCTAGCAAAGGATTCGACTTCATCCTGATCGTCCACCAGGAAAAAACTGCGCCCGCCGCTTTTTTTGAAGAAGACGATCCACTCGCCAAGGTCGGCGGGGTTCTGGATGATATGGGTCGCTGAGATTTGCCCATCAGCGTGACGGGCTTTGACGTGTTCACGTTTCATATCTGATTTTCCGCAGCGGCATCAGCCGGAAATGCATTCTTCCCCGGCCTTTTTCACATCACCCGGGCGGATCGGCACGTTAGACATGCTCTCGTAGAGCTTGATACTGCTACCGCTGGAGCGCTCGTCAATTTCGAAAATAGCCGAAGGGTCGGCCGAAAATTTCTGCGGCACGATGACCCGTACGCCGTCTTTATGCGGTTCAATCTGCGGCGGCCGGCGGGTGGCGGACAATTTGTTTATCACACACGCGGCGTACTCCTGGGGTTTTTTCCCGGAAATGACCACCAACGTCGGCGGGGTCTGCTTGATATCTGCAACCGAAGCACACCCACCTATCGCCAAGGCCAGAACCAACACACTCCACTTCATATAAAACCTCCAATAAAGACCCTACGACAGCGGGGATGGTAATTTTCTCCCGCCCACGTAGGATTTATCCCTGATAACTCGGTAAATAACTGTTTTAAATTGTCGACGTCGTTGAAGACGAGCCGATAATAAACGCGCTGGGGCTGATAAACTCTATCTTAACCTACGTATCGTTCTGATTTTTCAGAAAAAGCCCTTCTGGAGACACCCTCATGAAATTCATCCACCAGCGCGAGCACCTCAACGAGGGAGATATCGTCGTCATCGAATGCTCGCAGACTTGCAATATCCGTCTGATGAGCGATGCGAATTTTCGCAGTTTCAAGAATGGCGGCCGCCACACCTACCACGGTGGCGCGTTCGACACCTTCCCCGCCAAGATCACGGCACCCAGCACCGGGTTCTGGAATATCACCCTGGACGTGGTGACACGCCGCGCAATCAGCGTCACGCGCAAGCCCGCGTTGTCCCACAAGATTCGCATCGTACGTCGCACCAGCAGCAAGCTGAGCTGACTCGAACACGCCAGAGGAAACCGCCGTGACTGCTACCACCAAATATGTCATCAAGTACAAGCTCAACGGCGAACGCCGCTTTGAGTTCGCCCAACTTACGAGCAACAGTGTGGAAGAGGCCAAGCAAGCCTTGGCGAAAATCCACGATGCCAGTGATGAAATCACCGACATCAACGTGAGCAAGGCGCTGTAAGGCAATGTCCGGCCCGACTGCCGACCTGTTCGCCGATGACGCCTTGCAACAACCCCCAAGGCGCGAGCAAATTGGCGAACAGTCCTACGTACTAAGGGGCTTTGCCCTGCCCTGGATTGACCGACTGCTGCCAGAGTTACGCCGCGTGCTGGCTCAATCGCCTTTTCGGCAAATGGTCACGCCAGGTGGCTTTACCATGTCGGCGGCGTTGAGCAGCTGCGGCGCGCTGGGCTGGACCACCGACACCCACGGCTATCGCTATAGCCCATTGGACCCCAGCAGCCAGCAACCCTGGCCGGCCCTTCCCGACGCTCTGCGCGAACTGGCCGTCTCGGCCGCGGCCGACGCCGGCTTCAGCGATTTCGCCCCCGATGCCTGCCTGATCAACCGTTATGTGCCGGGGGCGAAAATGTCCCTGCACCAGGACAAGAATGAACGCTGCTACAACGCACCGGTGGTCTCCGTATCCCTTGGCTTGGCGGCGATTTTTCTGTTCGGTGGCCATGAACGCGGCGATAAGCCCCAAAAGATCTCGCTGTTCCACGGCGACGTGGTGGTCTGGGGCGGCGTTGATCGCCTGCGCTTTCATGGGGTGATGCCGATCAAGGAAGGCGTACACCCGATCATGGGCCCGCAACGTATCAACCTCACGTTTCGCACCGCCGGCTGATTTTGACCGCAAGCTTCGGAGTGCCAGGTCGCCAAGGCACGGCTAATCTGCCCGGGCGCCTTCAAGAGTGCAGACCATGACCACCGAACAAGACCCGCGCTGGGCTGCCATCCTCGCCCGCGATCCTACCGCCGATACGCTGTTCGTCTATGGCGTGAAGACCACGGGCGTGTACTGCCGCCCCAGCAGTGCGTCGCGGATACCGCGCCGCGAAAACATCGAGTTTTTCGACACCCCGGCCCACGCCGAAGCGGCAGGTTATCGCGCCAGCAAACGCGCGACCGGGGACCAGACCCAGTTGGCGGCGCACCATGCGCAATTGGTCGCCGACGCCTGTCGACATATCGAACAGGCCGACACCCCGCCCAGCCTTAACACCCTGGCGGCACGCGCCGGGCTGAGCCCCTTCCACTTCCATCGGGTGTTCAAAGGCGTGACCGGCCTGACCCCCAAGGGCTACGCCAGCGCCCACCGCTCACGCAAGGTGCGCGACGGGCTCAAAGGCCAGCACTCGGTGACGGAGGCGCTCTACGACGCTGGCTTCAACTCCAACAGCCGATTTTATGAGTCAGCCGACCATGTGCTCGGCATGACGCCCAGTGACTACAAAGCCGGCGGCCTCAACAACGAAATCCTGTTCGCCGTCGGGCAATGCTCGCTAGGGGCAATCCTGGTGGCACAGAGTGCCCGTGGCGTTTGCGCAATTTTGCTGGGGGATGAGCCGGACAAACTGGTGCGCGACCTGCAGGATCAGTTCCCCAAGGCCCATCTGGTGGGCGCTGACCGCCGCTTTGAACAACTGATCGCCCAAGTGGTGGGATTTATCGAGGCCCCTGCCCTGGGCCTGGACCTGCCACTGGACCTTCGCGGCACGGCATTTCAGGAACGCGTGTGGCAGGCCCTGCGCGAAATCCCGGTCGGCAGCACAGCCAGCTATGCGCAGATCGCCCAGCGTATCGGCGCGCCCAAGTCGTTTCGCGCAGTGGCCCAAGCCTGCGGGGCCAACAGCCTGGCGGTGGCAATCCCGTGCCATCGGGTGGTGCGCAGCAACGGGGATTTATCCGGCTACCGCTGGGGCGTAGAGCGCAAACGCCAGTTGCTGGAGCGCGAAGGCGAGTCCTGAAGCCCAAGACCGACGACACGAATTCTCACCGTCGTCCAGTGAATAAAACAGACTGGCCGGGTGCCAAGCCCCCTGTTAAAACAGCGAAAAGCCTTACCAACGCTGGAGCCCCACCCCATGAGTACTTGGCCAGACACGCGCATTCTCGACATGCTGGGCATAGACGTGCCCATCATCCAGGCCCCGATGGCTGGCGCGACCACCGCAGCCATGGTGATCGCCGTCAATAACGCTGGCGCACTGGGTTCAATGCCAGCCGCAGCGCTGACTATCGATCAACTCCGCGAGGCATTGACCACCATTCGCCAGGCCAGCTCACGGCCCATCAACGTCAACTTCTTCTGCCACCAACCGCCCGCGGCTGATGAGGCCCGTGACAAGCGCTGGAAGGCCTTGCTGGAGCCTTATTACCGCGAACTGGGCGCCGACTTTGAGGCGCCGACGCCGGTCTCCAACCGCGCACCTTTCAACGAAGCCGCCTGCCAGGTGGTTGAGGCCTTCCGCCCCGAGGTGGTCAGCTTTCACTTTGGCTTGCCGGAAAAGTCACTGCTGGAGCGGGTAAAAGCCACCGGCGCCAAAGTGCTTTCTTCCGCGACCACCGTGGAAGAAGCCATCTGGCTGGAGCAACACGGCTGCGATGCAATCATCGCCATGGGCATTGAGGCGGGTGGGCATCGCGGCTTGTTTCTCAGCGACGACCTCAATACCCAGATCGGTCTGTTCGCCCTGTTGCCGCAAATCGTCGATGCCGTCAGCGTGCCGGTGATTGCTGCCGGCGGGATCGGCGATGCGCGCGGGATCGTGGCGGCATTTGCCCTTGGCGCATCGGCCGTGCAGATCGGCACCGCCTACCTGTTTACCCCCGAAGCCAACATCACCGCCTCGCATCATCATGCACTGCACAACGCCCAGGCCAGCGAAACGGCGCTGACCAACCTGTTTACCGGTCGCCCGGCGCGCGGCATCGTCAACCGCGTGATGCGCGACCTGGGCGCGATCAACCCGGCGGCCCCGGCATTTCCCACCTCCGGCGGCGCGTTGATACCGCTCAAGGCCAAGGACGAAGCGGGCTTCAGCAACCTGTGGTCCGGCCAGGCGCTACGCCTGGGTAAAGACACAAGCACCTATGAACTCACCCGCGAATTGGCCGAGCAGGCCTTGGCAAAGCTCAAATAGCGCCGTCACCTGTGGCAACTTTGCACTGTACCGGCAGTGGCTAACCGCTATATATTCCCATACATAGCGGTTTCACCTTCTACCTATAACAGACCGTACAGTCCCCAAGGAGCTGCTTCATGAAGATTCACGCCTCACGCCTGGCCATGCTGGTCGCTGCCCTCGCTTTCGGTTCGGCCCACGCCGATGAAGTCCAGGTCGCCGTCGCGGCCAACTTCACCGCACCGATCCAGGCGATTGCCGCCGACTTCGAAAAAGACACCGGCCACAAGCTGGTCGCAGCCTACGGCGCCACCGGGCAGTTCTACACCCAGATCAAGAACGGCGCGCCGTTCGAAGTGCTCCTGAGCGCCGACGACACCACCCCGCAGAAACTTGAAAGCGAAGGCGACACCGTCAAAGGCTCGCGCTTCACCTACGCCGTCGGCACCCTGGCGCTGTGGTCGGCCAAGGAAGGTTACGTGGACGCCAAGGGTGAGGTGTTGAAGAAGAACGAATTCAAGCACCTGTCCATCGCCAACCCGAAAGCCGCACCTTACGGCCTCGCCGCCACCCAGGTGCTTGCCAAGGAAGGCTTGACCGAGAAGGTCAAGGACAAGCTCGTCGAAGGACAGAACATCACCCAGGCCTTTCAGTTTGTCTCCACCGGCAACGCCGAGTTGGGTTTCGTCGCCTTGTCGCAGATTTATAAAGACGGCAAAGTCACCAGCGGTTCGGCGTGGATCGTCCCGGCGGCCCTGCACGACCCGATCAAACAAGACGCGGTGATCCTCAACAAAGGCAAAGACAGCGCCGCAGCCAAGGCACTGGTCGAGTACCTCAAGGGGCCGAAAGCCGCTGCGGTTATCAAGTCCTTCGGTTATGAGCTGGCCAAGTAAATGCCCCTGTCGAGTGCCGATTTTTCCGCTATCTGGTTGACCATCAAGCTGGCGTCACTGACCACCGTGATCCTGCTGGTCATCGGCACTCCGATTGCCCTGTGGCTGTCGCGTACCCGGTCATGGTGGCGCGGCCCCATTGGCGCGGTGGTGGCCTTGCCGTTGGTGCTGCCACCCACCGTCATCGGTTTCTACCTGCTGTTGACCATGGGCCCCCACGGCTACTTCGGCCAGTTCACCCAATGGCTGGGCCTGGGCACCCTCACCTTCAGCTTCGCCGGGCTGGTGATTGGTTCGGTGATCTATTCCATGCCGTTCGTGGTGCAGCCGTTGCAAAACGCCTTCTCCGCCATCGGCACTCGCCCATTGGAAGTGGCCGCGACCCTGCGCGCCAACCCTTGGGATACCTTCTTTACGGTGATCCTGCCCTTGGCGCGCCCGGGGTTTATCACCGCCTCTATCCTGGGGTTTGCCCACACCGTCGGTGAGTTCGGCGTGGTGCTGATGATTGGCGGCAATATTCCCGACAAGACTCGCGTCGTCTCGGTACAGATCTACGACCATGTCGAAGCCATGGAATACGCCCAGGCCCATTGGCTGGCCGGCTCCATGGTGGTATTCGCGTTCCTCGTGTTGCTGGCGCTTTACTCCAGCCGCAAGACCAAGATGGGCTGGAGCTGATGCCGATGATCAATGTACGCCTGAACGTGAACTACACCGGCTTTGCCCTGGATGTGGACCTGCATATGCCCGGTCGTGGCGTGACCGCACTGTACGGTCACTCGGGCTCCGGCAAGACCACCTGCCTGCGCTGCATCGCCGGCCTGGAGCGGGCCGAGGACGGGTTTATCCAGATCAACGATGAAGTCTGGCAAGACAGCCGCAACGGGCTGTTCGTGCCACCGCATAAGCGCGCACTCGGTTACGTGTTTCAGGAGCCGAGCCTGTTCCCCCACCTGTCGGTGCGCGCCAACCTGGAATTCGGCCTCAAGCGCATCCCGCGCCAACAGCGCCGCGTGGATATGGCCCAGGCCACGGAACTGCTGGGGATCGGCCATCTGCTTGAGCGACATCCCCAGCACTTGTCGGGCGGTGAACGCCAACGCATCGGTATCGCCCGTGCCCTGCTCACCAGCCCAAAGCTACTGCTGATGGATGAACCGCTGGCCGCCCTCGACAGCAAACGCAAAAGCGAGATCCTGCCCTACCTGGAGCGCCTGCACGACGAACTGGACATCCCCGTCCTGTACGTCAGCCACGCCCAGGATGAGGTGGCGCGCCTGGCCGATCACATCGTCTTGCTCAGCGACGGCAAAGCCCTGGCCAGCGGCCCCATTGGCGAAACCCTGGCACGGCTCGACCTGCCAATGGCGCGGGGAGACGACGCCGGCGTGGTGATCAACGGCAATGTCAGCGCCTACGACGAGCACTATCAACTGCTCACACTGCAACTGCCCGACAGTGTCCAGCACTTGCGCGTAGCCCATGCGCCGCTGGCGTTGGGCAAAGCGTTGCGGGTCAAGGTGCAGGCACGCGACGTCAGCCTCAGCCTGCAAGCCGAAGAGCACAGCAGCATCCTCAACCGCCTGCCCGTGACCGTTACCCAGGAGATCGCGGCGGATAACAGCGCCCATGTGCTGGTGCGCCTGGACGCCGATGGCACGCCGTTACTGGCGCGTATCACGCGTTTCTCCCGCGACCAGTTGCAACTGCACCCCGGCCAGGCGCTGTGGGCCCAGATCAAGGCGGTCGCCGTACTGGCGTAAGAAACCTTTTGGCACGACCGCACACGGCTGCGGTCAATCAGGAATACCGGCCTGATCTGTTGCCAAGGAACCCGCACCATGCCTGACTCCGCGCTGCCCGCCGACCTGCCCCGCGACCTGCATTACGTTGACGACACCCAGCCCGGCATCCGCCGCAAGAAGCTGCGCGGCAAGTTCCAGTACTTCGACGCCAAGGGCGAGCGCATCCAGGACGCCGATGAGATCAAACGCCTGAACGCCCTCGCCGTCCCTCCGGCGTATACCGATGTGTGGATCTGCGCCGACCCGCGCGGCCATCTGCAGGCCACCGGCCGCGATGCCCGTGGGCGCAAGCAATACCGCTATCACGCGCGCTGGCGTGAGGTACGTGACAGCGACAAATACGCTCGGCTGCAGGAATTCGGCAACGCCCTGCCGAAACTGCGCAAACAGCTGGAAGCGCAGATCGCCGAGCCCGGCTTCACCCGCGAAAAAGTCCTGGCCACGGTGGTGATGCTGCTGGACGCGACGCTGATTCGTGTCGGCAATACCCAATATGCGCGCGACAACAAATCCTACGGGCTGACCACCTTGCGCAACCGCCATGTGGATGTGAAAGGCAGCGAGATCCTGTTCCAGTTTCGCGGCAAGAGTGGCGTGGAGCACCAGATCAGCGTCAAGGACCGACGCCTCGCCACGGTGGTCAAGCGCTGCCTGGAATTACCCGGACAGAACCTGTTCCAGTACCTGGACGAGGACGGTGAGCGCCACACGGTCAGCTCCCAGGACGTGAATGCCTACCTGCACAGCCTCACCGGTGCCGACTTCACCGCCAAGGATTACCGCACCTGGGCCGGTACCGCCATGGCACTGGCGGTACTGCGGGAGTTGGAATGGCAGCCGGAATCCGATGCCAAACGACATGTGGTGGCGATGGTCAAGGATGTCGCCAAGCAGCTGGGGAACACCCCAGCCGTATGCCGCAAGTGTTACATCCACCCGGCCGTGCTGGAGCATTTCAGCCTCGGCGAACTTTCCAAATTGCCCAAGCCCCGACTGCGCAAAGGGCTCAAGGCAGAGGAAGTGGCCTTGGCCATGTTCCTCGAACAACTGGCCGCAGACTTGCCGAAAAAAGCCAAGACGGGTTAGGCTCTGCGGCCCTTCTGACTCCCGGGACGACCGCCGACGTGAATCACTAAGCCTTCCAAAATGTACCCGCAACGAGCCGCCTGGCGCGCTTGTTGGCCTGTCCGACATTTTTTTGGAGGTGCTGATGACTGACGTCAACCGGCTGCCCGTATTGATTTCCCTGCAACACCTGGGCTTCCAGTTCGCCAATGGCGAGACCTTGCTGGACGACTTGAACCTGTCCATCGACCACACCCCTACCGGCATCGTGGGGCGCAATGGCCAGGGCAAAAGTATCCTCGCGAAACTCATCGCCGGGGTGCTGTTACCCACCAGCGGCTCACTCGATCGCTCGGCCAGGGTGGCGTATGTACCGCAGAACGTAGTGGTCGCTGCGGGAGATACCGTCGCTCACGTCACGGGCGCCGCCGAGGCCTTGGCCGCCCTTGAGCGCATGGCCCGGGGCGCGGCGCAGGTCCAAGACCTGACGTTGATCGACGAACGCTGGGACCTTGCCGAACGCCTGCGCGCAGCCCTGGATGCCGCAGGCCTGGAGCAACTCGACGCCAAAACCCCGGCCGCGCAACTCAGCGGCGGCCAATTGGCGCGGGTTGCGGTGATCGGCGCACTGTTGGCCGCCCCCCAACTGCTGGTGCTGGATGAACCGACTAACCACCTCGACAGCGCCGGCCGCCATTGGCTGCTGCGCGTGCTGGCCGCGTGGCGCGGCGGCCTGGTGGTGGTCAGCCATGACCGGCAATTGCTCGACACCATGGGCCGCATCATCGAACTCTCGCCCCTCGGGCCACAGGTGTATGGCGGTAACTACCAGGCCTATCGCACCCAGCGCGACGGGCAGCAGCAGGCCGCCATCGCCGCGTTGGAGCACGCTCGCCAGGCACGCAGCCGCGAACGTCAGCGCCTGCAAAAAGACCACGACAACCGCCAGCGTCACGCCGCCCATTCACGCAAGCAGGCCGACACGGCCAACGTGGACCGCTTGACCAGGTCGCGCTGGAAAAGCGCCGCCACCGAGGTCGTCAGCACACTGCGCAGCGCCCACCGTGCCGACAAAACCCAGCTTGATGATCAGGTGCGCCAGGCCTATGCGCGGGTCGAGGAGAAAAAACCAACCCTGCTGGCCTTGCCAGGATCGGCGGTGCCCAATGGTCGGCAGGTGTTGTCCTTGATCCATGCCCAGCTACCGTGGCTGGACCACCCCGCGCTGACGCTCAACCTGATGGGCCCGGTGCGCGTTGCCGTGCATGGGCCCAACGGTTGCGGCAAATCCACCCTGCTCAAGCTGCTGGCAGGCCAATGGCAGCCGCTCAGCGGTGAATGCCGCGTGCATGTGCCCAGTGCCTATATCGATCAGCACCTGGCGCTGCTGGACGAGCAACGCTCCCTGGTCGAACAGCTCAACCTGCTCGACACATCGCTGGCGGAAGGCGAACTGCGCACACGCCTGGCCTTGCTGCAACTGGATGCCTTGCGGGTGACACAACCGACCGCGCACCTCAGCGGCGGCGAGCGTTTGAAAGCCGCGATGGCGATTGCCCTGTGGCGTCAAACACCCGCGCAGCTGCTGTTGCTCGACGAGCCCACCAACCACCTGGACCTGCAATCGGTGCGCGCGTTTGAGCAGGCACTGCATGCTTTTACCGGCGCCATGGTGGTGGTGTCCCATGACCAAGCGTTCGTGCAGGCGATCCAGCCGACTCACGTTTTGACCTGGGCAATCGAAGGTTGGCGCCTGGAAGGTGTCTGAGGTCATTGCGCGCGCTATCAAAGCGTCCTACGGTAGTGGCCGGATAATCTCACCGAGGAGCCCGGCCCTATGTTGCCTTCGCCCCACAAACCTTATGCCAACGCCGCACTGGCCCATCGACAGCGCTGGCGCGGCCGCGTCGGCATGATGCTGGTGGCCAGCCTTTCGGTATTGGCGGGCATGACTGACGCCATCGGCTTTATGGCCAGCGGCGACTTTGTGTCGTTTATGAGCGGCAACACCACCCGCCTGGCAGTGGCCATCAGTGTTGGCGATCTCGGCTTGACCGGACGCCTGCTGTTGCTGGTCGCAACCTTTATCGCCGGCAATGCCTTGGGGGTGGTGGTCAGCCGCGTCAGCCGGCGCCATGCCCTGCCCCTGCTGCTGTGTATTGCCGCGCTGCTCTGCGGCGCAGCCTTGCTGCCCTTCGCCGACACGTTGCCCGCGCTGCTGGCGGCGATTATTGCGATGGGCATGCTCAACGCGGCCGTGGAAGAGGTCAACGGCTTGCCGGTGGGTCTTACCTACGTCACTGGGGCGCTGTCACGCTTTGGGCGCGGACTGGGACGCTGGATGCTGGGGGAGCGCCGCAACGGCTGGCGGGTGCAGCTGATTCCGTGGGCAGGGATGTTTATCGGTGCGGTGATCGGCGCCCTGCTGGAGCAGCAGATGGGGCTGAGGGCGCTGGTGGTCAGCGGGGTTATGGCGGGGTTGTTGGGGCTGGTGTCGCTGAAGATTCCACGGCGCTGGCATTTGGGTTTTATGCCGCGATAAACAACAAAGGTGCCCGCCCGACGGTTAGGCCTCGACGTCCGTGTACTGGTAAAGAGCCATCATGTCGGGCGGGCGGATTGAATCATAAGCGAATGTCCGGCGGCTGTCCCGCCGGGCGTTTCCTAAAATGACTAAGGCAACGTATTACAGACACGTCGCGAGTGCGGCCAAACGACGTTTGGCAGGCATCGTATCTTCAGCGGCGTAGTATTTGACGGACGAACCGGCACCGGCGCTTTGCACGTCGACGAAGTAATCGCCACCCGTGGTGTAGACCGTGAAACCACCGGCACCATTCGGCTCTTTGAAGCCACCGGCGTCGACGCCAAACACGCTCTCGTCCTGCCAGCCAAACTGGATGCACTCGGCAACCACCAGCGTGGCCTTATCCGATGCCATGGCCTTGTAGGGAGCACCCGAGCGCGCCTCGTTCATCTTCGAACCTGCGCAACCGGCCAGTGCTACCACTACCAATGCGCCCATAACCACCTTGTGCATGCCATTGCCTCGTTGAAAAAAATGCGACTGTACCATTGCCGCACGGCTGACTGAGGTCCTCATGAACTTTGTTTCACTGTGCAGAGAAAATTTGCCGCCTATAGTGGCCAGGCTCATTTTTAGAAGTCTCCCTTCTGCCCGCCCTCCCGCGGGCTTTTTTTCGCCTGTGCTTCAGAACCACCAGCGGAACAGATAGAACAGCGCCATGCTCAACAGCACGGTGATCAACACGCTGCGCGTCCAGAACATCAATGCCACCGCACAGATGCCCGCCAGCAGGTAAGGGTTGGCCGGGCTCAGGTTGAGTTGGTGGTCGGCGAGGAAGATGATCGGTCCGCAGATCGCCGTGAGCATGCCCGGCACCGCAAACCCGAGAAACTCCCGCGCGCCGCGATTGAGGCGCACCGGCAGGCGCGGTTCGATAAACAGGTAGCGGTTGAAAAAAACCACCAGGCCCATGGCCACAATCATCCCGTAAATCATCGCTGCCCTACCCCCAACCGTTTGCAGGCAAACCCTGCACTCATGCCCAGCACACCCGACACCACCACGGCCGACTCCCAGTGCAGAAAGCTCAGCCATACGGAAAACAGCAATGACACGGCCACGCAGACCACTGTCGGCACGTCACGCACCACCGGGGTGATCAGCGCGATAAAGGTGGCGGCGATGGAAAACTCCAGGCCCAACTGATCGAGGCCGGGGATGCTTTTGCCCAGCACGATGCCGGCCAGGGTGAACAGGTTCCAGGCGATGTAAAACGTCAGGCCGGCGCCCAACGCGTACCAGCGATTAAAGGTTTCACGGTCATAGTGGCTGACCAGCGCAAAGAACTCATCGGTCAACAGAAAGCCCAGGCTCATGCGCCAGCGAGTCTTGAGCGGCGACAGAATCGGCCGCAGGTGCATGCCATACAGCAGGTGCTGGGAGGTCAGCAGCAAGGTGGTCAGCACAATGGAAATCAGGCTGGCGCCGCTCTTGACCATGCCAATGGCGACCAACTGCGCCGCACCGGCAAACACAATGGCAGACAACCCCTGGGCTTGCAGTGGCGTGAATTGCGCATCGATGGCCATGGAACCGGCCAGCAGCCCCCAGGGTGCACAGGCCAGAGACAAGGGAATAACGGCGATGGCGCCGCGAGCGAAGGCGTAATGAGGTAAGGCAGCAGGCATGGAAACGGCTCATCGACAGACAGTCCACAAGCATGCCAGCGCGACTAGGCGATTGTCTTGAACGATCTTGCTCAGGCGAGCCGGACCGACACCTGCTCCACTGAGTCCCGCGCTTCGCGCAGTTCGTAAGCGTCCTGGTTGAGCCGATGAATCGTGTTGAGCAAGCGCTGGCGCAGCACTTCATCGCCGAGTTTTTCGACGGCGCGCATCAGGTCGAACGCCGCGGTTTCGTTATTTTCCGCGACGGAATCCAGGGTCTTGCGCAGGTTGCGAGTGGCACGGGTCACGCGGAGTCTTCCTTCATCAGCAATGGGGAGGCACTTTAGGACATTCATGTTTCATTTTAATTTCAATCACTTGTGGTTGAATTCCCGAACTTTGATCCATATCAATTGAAACCGGATTTGACCGAAACATATGGAAATACGTATATTCGGATTTCCATATATACGCAGGCCATGGCCATGCTGGACCCCCTCTCCCCGCCCACCCTGTTCAAATGCCTGGCCGACGCCACCCGGGCACGCCTTACGTTATTGATTCAGCGTGAAGGCGAACTTTGCGTGTGCGAACTGATCCATGCCTTGGACGACAGCCAGCCGAAAATCTCCCGCCACCTGGCGCAACTGCGCAGTTGCGGGTTGCTGCTGGATCGTCGCCAGGGCCAATGGATCTACTACCGCGTCAACCCGGACCTGCCCGAGTGGGTCATCCGGGTGCTGGACATCACCCTGCAAGCCAACCAGCCATGGTTGCACAACGACGCACAGCGTCTGGGTGCAATGGGCGACAGACCACAACGAGCCAGCACCTGCTGCTGAACCACCGGAGCGTTTATTCATGCTTGTCGCAGTCGCCATTTTTATCTTCACCATCGTTCTGGTTATCTGGCAGCCCAAGGGCCTCGGCGTGGGCTGGAGCGCCACGATGGGGGCAATCCTGGCCCTGGCCTGTGGCGTAATCAGCCTGGCCGATATCCCGGTGGTGTGGCACATCATCTGGAATGCCACCGGGACGTTTGTTGCGCTGATCATCATCAGCCTGCTGCTGGATGAGGCCGGCTTCTTTGCCTGGACGGCGCTGCATGTGGCGCGCTGGGGGCGCGGGCGTGGCCGGCGACTGTTTGCCTATATGGTGCTGCTCGGGGCGTTGGTGTCGGCGCTGTTTGCCAACGACGGCGCGGCGCTGATCCTCACGCCCATCGTGATGTCGATGCTGCTGGCGCTGCGCTTTTCGCCGGCGGCGACCCTGGCCTTTGTGATGGGCGCGGGGTTTATCGCCGACACGGCGAGCCTGCCGCTGGTGGTGTCGAACCTGGTGAATATCGTCTCGGCGGACTACTTCAAGATCGGCTTCAACGAATATGCCGCGGTCATGGTGCCGGTCAACTTCGTCAGCGTCGCCGCCACCTTGGCGATATTGCTGTGGTTCTTCCGCCGCGATATTCCGCAGACCTACGACCCGGCCGACCTCGCAGACCCCGCCAGCGCGGTCCACGACCGCGCCACTTTCCGCGCCGGCTGGTGGGTGCTGGGCATCCTGCTGATCGGCTGCTTTGCTTTAGAACCGCTGGGCATTCCCATCAGCGCGATTTCCGCGGTGTGCGCCGTGCTCCTGCTGGTGATCGCCGCCAAGGGCCACAAGATCTCCACGCGCAAGGTGCTGAAGGAAGCCCCGTGGCAGATCGTGATCTTTTCCTTAGGGATGTACCTGGTGGTCTATGGCTTGCGTAACGCCGGCCTCACCACCTACCTGGCGACCTGGCTCGATACCTTCGCCACTTACGGCGTGTGGGGTGCGGCCATGGGCACCGGCGTGCTGACGGCATTGTTGTCGTCGGCGATGAACAACCTGCCGACCGTCTTGATCGGCGCGCTGTCCATCGAGTCCAGCCATGCCGTGGGCGTAGTCAAGGACGCAATGATCTACGCCAACGTGATCGGCAGCGACCTGGGCCCGAAAATCACTCCGATCGGCAGCCTGGCCACCCTGCTGTGGCTGCATATCCTGGCGCGCAAAGGCATCACCATCACCTGGGGTTACTACTTCAAGGTCGGGATCGTGCTGACCCTGCCGGTGCTGCTGATCACCCTCGCCGCCCTCGCGTTGCGCCTGAGCATCTAACGGAGAGACCGCAATGAAAGTCCTGTTCATGTGCACCGCCAACAGCTGTCGCAGCATCTTGTCCGAGGCGATGTTCAACCACCTGGCCCCGCAGGGTTTTGCCGCGGTCAGCTCCGGCAGCTTTCCCAAGGGCCAGGTCCTGCCGCGCAGCCTGAGCACGTTGCAGGCGGCGGGCATCCGCACCGAGGGGTTGTACAGCAAGGGCAATGACGCATTTGAAGGCAGCCCGCCGGATGTGGTCATCACCGTCTGCGACAAGGCGGCGGGTGAAGCCTGCCCGGTGTATTTCGGGCCGGCGGTGAAGGCGCATTGGGGCTTGGAAGATCCTTCGGATGTGCAGGGCGATGAAACCAATATCCAAGCCGCATTCGACGCAACGCTGACGACCATCGCCACCCGTTGCCGGGCGTTTTTCGCCCTGCCCTTTGCCCACCTCAGCCCTGGCGAGCTGAAGGCCGAGCTCGACCGCATTGCGCGGCTGTAAATGACCACGCCCTGACGGCAGGTTGAATCCCCCTGTGGCAAGCGGGCTTGCCACAACAGCGTGTGCAGATATGGATCGCCAACCCTCTGCCAGCGTATGCTCTCGCACTTTCCTGAAAGGACGCGGGCATGCTGACGATCTTCTTTTACGCGCTGGTTTTTGGTTTCGTGTTTTGCCTCTCCCCCGGCGCCGTACTGGCAGAGACGTTGCGCCGTGGCTTGCTCCACGGTTTCACACCCGCCTTGCTGGTGCAGTTTGGCTCGCTGGTAGGCGACGCCGTCTGGGCAGTGATTGGCCTCACCGGCATCGCGCTGTTGATCCAGCATGACGCGGTGCGCGTACCGCTGACGATCATCTGCGCGGTGTACCTCGCCTGGTTGGGCGTGCGCAGCCTGATCGACGCCTGGCACTTGCCCGAGGCGGACAGCGCGCCGGCCAGCTCCCGGCAGAATGCGCTGGCCGTGGGCGCGGCGATCTCCCTGGCCAACCCGAAAAACATTGTCTACTGGGGCGCGCTGGGCAGCGCGCTGTCCGGCATCGTCGGCGCCACCCCGAGCCATGGGCAGACGCTGATGTTTTTCGCCGGGTTCATGCTGGCTTCGGTGCTGTCGTGCTTTCTGATCGCATCACTGGTGAACCTGCTGCGCAAGAATGCCTCGCCGACTTGGCAGCGCATCAGTTATGGCACCTGCGGGTTGGTATTGATTTATCTGGCCGTGCTCGCCGCACGCGGCATATGAAGTTATATATAGGGTAACTTTCGAACGCCTCTTGTCTGAATGAACTCTGAACGCCGGGCTATTTAATTAATCATGCGTTGACATTTTGTAACTGTCTGAGTAGATTGCCCGTGCCCGCAACTGGGGCCTTTTTTAACCCTCACAAAAGAAGCCAATGGACACAGTATCTAGTCGCTGTCCGAGCACCGCCCTGGCGGGCATCGGGCGCCCAACCCAGAATATGACAGGACTCGCCTCCCCGGTCCGGTAAGCTGCGCTAGAGCTTGATGCTCCACCGTAACTGCCTCGCCGGTCGCCCGTCCGGTCCCGAGGTGTGTTATGACCTTCACAACCCTTGTTTTACCCGATGTACGTAAGCCCGTCGCAACCCTGCGAACCAGGCTCTACCGTGCCTGCGGCGTTTTTCTGCCGCGACGCACGGGCGTTGTCGCCCCCTCCCCCATAGACCCACAGAGACCGAAGGTTTTGTGCCTGGGATCCTTGTGAGCGCTCGCGCCGTTCATCCCAGCTGAAACAGCAACTTCCTGATTAACGCTCTGGAGTTCCTTTATGAACTTTTCCAGTTGTAGATCGCTGCGCATCTTTTAACTAACGCGCCTGCGGAAGTTATCTAACACCCTATTTAAACCGATCGCGAAGTCAGCGACTCGGCATGCTTTCGCTCGCCTGTATTCAGGTAAGTAACGGGTATGTTTTGTCGAGAATTGGCGACAGGAGTACACACAATGAGCGCCGTAAAAAACACCCCGCTGCACAATAAACACGGCACCGCCACCGACACCCAGCTGTCGATGCGTGCCGCCCGCGAAGCCCATAACGGCCTGTCGGCCACCCTGGCCAACGTGCGTGCCACCCAGGATGGCCTGACCGAACTGGACGCCACCGCCCGCCTGCAACGCGAAGGCCACAACGAGGTAGCCCATGACAAGCCGCCTCACGCCATCGTGCAGTTCCTGCAGGCCCTGAACAACCCGTTCATCTACGTGCTGCTGACCCTGGGCGGCATCAGCTTTTTCACCGATTGCTGGCTGCCGATGCAGGCTGGCGAAGAAGCCGACCCCACCAAAGTCGTGATCATCATGACCATGGTCCTGCTCAGCAGCCTGCTGCGCTTCTGGCAGGAACACCGCTCGGCCAAATCCGCCGAAGCGCTCAAAGCCATGGTGCGTACCACCGCCACCGTCCTGCGCCGTGAACAGGTGGGCAGCCAGCCCACCCTGCGCGAAGTGCCGATGCGCGAGCTGGTGGCCGGCGATATCGTGCAACTGTCGGCCGGTGACATGATCCCCGCCGATATCCGCCTGATCGAGTCCCGCGACCTGTTTATCAGCCAGGCCGTGCTCACCGGCGAAGCCTTGCCGGTGGAGAAATACGACACCCTGGGGGATGTAACGCAAAAGTCCGCCAGCGCCCTGGCCGCCGACCGAGACAACCTGCTGGACCTGCCGAACATCTGCTTCATGGGCACCAACGTGGTCAGCGGCCGCGCCAAAGCCGTGGTGGTGGCGACCGGGCCGCGCACCTACTTTGGCTCCCTGGCCAAAGCGATTGTCGGGTCCCGGGTGCAGACGGCGTTTGATCGCGGCGTGAACAGCGTCAGCTGGCTGCTGATCCGCTTCATGCTGGTGATGGTGCCGATCGTGTTCTTCCTCAATGGCTTCTCCAAAGGCGATTGGGGCGATGCCTTCCTGTTCGCCCTGGCGGTCGCCGTGGGCCTGACCCCGGAAATGCTGCCGATGATTGTCAGCGCCAACCTGGCCAAGGGCGCCACCGCCATGGCCAAGCGCAAAGTGGTGGTCAAGCGCCTCAACGCGATCCAGAACTTCGGTTCGATGGACGTGCTGTGCACCGACAAGACCGGCACCCTGACCCAGGACAAGATCATCCTCGAACATCACGTCAACGCCTTCGGCCAGCGTGATGAGGCGGTGCTGTCGCTGGCCTGGCTCAACAGCTACCACCAGAGCGGTATGAAAAACCTGATGGACCAGGCCGTGGTGCAGTTCTCGCAACAGAACCCCAGGTTCCAGGTGCCGTTTGCCTACAGCAAGGTCGATGAATTGCCGTTCGACTTTGTACGCCGTCGCCTGTCCATCGTGGTCAAGGACGCTGCCGACGACCATCTGCTGGTGTGCAAGGGCGCCGTGGAGGAGATGCTGGGTATTTCCACCCACGTGATGGAAGCGGGCGCCGCCGTGCCGCTGGATGAGCGCCGTCGTGAAGAATTGCTGGCCATCGCCAATGACTACAACGAAGACGGCTTTCGCGTGTTGGTCGTGGCCACCCGCAACATTCCCAAGGCCCTGGCCCGCCAGCAATACACCACCGCCGATGAACGCAACCTGGTGATCCAGGGCTTCCTGACGTTCCTCGATCCGCCAAAGGAAACCGCCGGCCCGGCGATTGCCGCGCTGCAAGACATCGGCGTGGCGGTGAAAGTCCTGACCGGCGACAACGCCGTGGTCACCCGCAAGATCTGCCGCCAGGTAGGTCTGGATCCAGGCCAGCCGCTGCTGGGGGTGGAAATCGAATTGATGGATGACGCAACCCTGGCGCGTCACGTGGAAGAGCGCACCGTATTCGCCAAGCTCACGCCGCTGCAGAAGTCCCGGGTGCTCAAGGCGCTGCAAGCCAACGGCCACACCGTCGGTTTCCTCGGCGACGGCATCAACGATGCACCGGCCCTGCGCGATGCTGACGTGGGTATCTCAGTGGACAGCGGCACGGACATCGCCAAGGAATCGGCCGACATCATCCTGCTGGAAAAGAGCCTGATGGTGCTGGAAGAAGGCGTGCTCAAAGGCCGCGAAACCTTCGGCAATATCATGAAGTACCTGAACATGACCGCCAGCTCCAACTTCGGCAACGTGTTCTCGGTGCTGGTGGCCAGTGCCTTTATCCCGTTTCTGCCGATGCTGTCGATTCACCTGCTGCTGCAGAACCTGATGTACGACATCTCCCAGCTGGCCCTGCCGTGGGACAAGATGGACAAGGAGTACCTGGCCAAGCCGCGCAAGTGGGATGCAAAGAACATCGGTCGCTTCATGATCTGGATCGGACCGACTTCGTCGATCTTCGACATCACCACCTTTGCCCTGATGTGGTACGTGTTCGCCGCCAACAGCGTGGAAATGCAGACCCTGTTCCAGTCCGGCTGGTTTATCGAGGGCCTGCTCTCGCAAACCCTGGTGGTGCATATGCTGCGCACCCGCAAGATCCCGTTCTTCCAGAGCACCGCCGCCTGGCCGGTGTTGCTGATGACCGGCGTGGTGATTGGGTTGGGGATCTACGTACCGTTCTCGCCGTTGGGCACCCTGGTGGGCCTGCAACCACTGCCACTGGCGTACTTCCCGTGGCTGGTCGGCACGCTGCTCAGCTACTGCTGCGTGGCCCAACTGATGAAAACGATCTACATCCGCCGCTTCAAGCAGTGGTACTGAGTTCCCCCGCCGTTTAAACGCTGGCGGTCGCCCGGCCGCCAGCGTGCCTTACAAGGAATAGGATCATGCGCGTCTTGATCTGTGCAGGTCGTCATTACGCCGACTGCAAAAAGTCCCGCCAAGTGCTGGACGCTTACCACCGCCTGCGCCCGGTGCAGGTGCTGATTCACGGCGGCAACCAGTTCCTCGGCAGCGACATCGAGGACTGGGCGCGGGAGCTCGGCATCGATGTGGTGCGCTATCCGCCCAACTGGCAACGCCACGGCAAGCAGGCGGAACGCCAGCGCAACCATTTCATGCTGACCGACAGCCGCGCGGATGTGGTCATCGCCCTGCCGGGCGGTGATGACACATCCGAACTGGTCTGCCTGGCCCAAGCCAGCGGCATTTCGGTGCTGAGCGTAGAAAACTGAGTTCAAGCGAGGTGCATCATGCACAAAAAACACACCCCCAAGCAGATGGATGGGTTTGCCAAATACCGTGCGCGTCACCATCGCGGCGCGCGCAAGACGTTGTTGCTGTTGCCGCCGGCAAAACAGCGGGCGCTGCGGCGCAACCTGATGTTTATCGGCGTGACCCTGGGGTTGATCCTGCTGATCGCCCTTGTGTCGAAGGCCCATGCTGCCGGTGGCGTCTACGGGGTCGACGACGGCGTGATCAACGCACTGGGCGCTGGCAACGTCGACACTGGACTTGGCCTATTGCGCCAGGTGCAGTAGCAATTGCGGGTCGTCCAGGTAATTGCCTTATGATGGTGGCACCATTGCCAACGAGGGGTGAAGCACGTGGACCGCATCGAACAAATGGCGCTGCTGGCGACCTACAACCAGTGGATGAACCGCAAGGTCTATGCCGCGGCCGCCAAGCTCACGGACGATGAATTGCGCGTGGACCGCCAAGCGTTTTTCGGCTCGATCTTCGGCACACTCAACCACCTCACGTTGGGCGACACCGTCTGGCTCAAACGCTTTGCCCTGCACCCCGTACGCTATACGGCGCTGGCGCCTCTGAGCGCCATTGCCGCCCCCTCGGACCTCAAGCAGCTGGCGTTCGTCGACCTGGGTGAACTCACGGCCCAGCGCCGTTGGCTGGACCAGTTGATCATCGATTGGGTCCAGACCCTGCGCGAGCCCGACCTCGACCATCATCTGCACTACCACAACATGCGCGGCGCGGCGGCCAGCAAGCCGTTTGGCGGCCTGCTGGTACATTTTTTCAATCACCAGACCCACCATCGAGGCCAGGTCACCACGCTGCTGACCCAGGCCGGACAGGACGTGGGCGACACAGACCTGCTCGCCTTGATTGACTGAACTCAGCGAGCGCTGAACTCGGCATAGGCCTGCAACAACCGCGCAAAGTCCTCGGGTTGCGGCAACTGCTCGAAGCTTTCGACTGCCGGAGTGGAAGCCCAGGCCAGTTTTTCGCTGGTCCAGGTCTCCATAAAGGGCACGTAATCCGCGGCGTTATCCAACAACGTCGCCCGCACATTGACGAACTCATCGATGCCATGGGGGCGGGTAAACAGCCAGCTCATGCAGTGCGGGCAGCAATAGTGACGATCGATCCCGTGCAGGCCGCCGACCACCGGGCACCCCTGGGTCACGGTGAACGCGCTGGCGGGAATCAGCGCGCTGAGGGAGAACGCGCTGGCGGTCATCTTCTGACAACCGGTGCAGTGGCACGCCATGGTAATCGCCGGCGCCTGGCTCACGCTGAAGCGCACCCGGTTACAACGGCAACTGCCTTCCAGGGGCAGGGTTTCGACGCTCATCACACACTCCTTTTCATGATCAGTGGCGTGGCAGGTTAGCGTCCAGGGGGGGTGTTGAACAGGTCCGAGGGCAAAACCGAACGCTGCTGCACCCACGGGGTCATAATTTCAGGTGCCCGGATTTTCAATCCCAGCCCTCCCCGCGTGCATCGTGGGTTTACCGATGCGCGCACCCAATAAGAAGGAGACGCTTACATGGTCATTCACTTCAAGGTCGCCGGGCATCTGGCCTGCGGTCATCACGGCAGCAATCTGCCCTCCAGCACTGAGCTGAACCGGGTCAAATGCCGCACCTGCCGCAACACCGATGCGTACAAGGAAGCACGCCGCAACCAGCGCAACGCCGCTCGCCGTTCTTCGCGCCAAGCCAAGACCCATACCAGCACCGACTGGCGCAGTGCCTGGACACAACGCCTGACCGACCTGCCAGGGCGGCAACGCCTGCCACGCGGCTTCGGCGCACAGCCCTTCGTATAAGCCAGAAATGCAGAAGCCCCGGTCAAACCGGGGCTTCGTTTTCAATCAATCATCATTGGGCACCGGCCTGTTGCGTGCATGTTAGCCCTGCGGCTACTTGACCTTGCTGCTCAAGCTATCCACGCTGCGCTTGAGATCCTCCAGGCTGCGCTTCAACCCGTCGATGTCGCTTTTCTGCCGTTCGATCGTACTTTTCTGATCGTCGATCGTGCGCTTGAGGCTCGCCAACTGACTGTCACTGGAACTGGAACTTGAACCGTCCTTGCGCTTGAACTCATCGAACGCGCGGTCCTGCCCCTCCAGCTTGCTTTTCAGGCCTTGCACCTCGCTATCGGTACGTTTCTGCGCAGCTTGCAGCTGTTCAATATCGCCCACCGAAATGCTCGACGCCTTCAACGCATACTGGTTGCCCGCCTCCAGCGAAGCCCCCGTCAACCGGTCACTACTTGACGCGCTGAAATCTCCCCACTTCACCGCACTCCCAGCCTGTGCCGTACCGGCCGACAGTGCCATGACACCTACAACCACTAGCCAAGAGCGCTTGCGAACACTGAGCATCAACTGATTCCTTTCCAGACTGCCGGGATGGCATATCGCTATGACTGTCATTTATGCAGCTTGTTCCCGTGGCGTAGGAATCCTCTGGTTCGCCTGTTAAAGCCGATGTAGATCACTGATCTGCCAAGCTTTTTCATGCGCACTCTTATGCAAGAAAGCGGCAGCCCGACCTTGCGTCGAGGCGCCTGGATCTATATATTCCCAACCCTGCTACACCGCGCTACCGCCCGAATGGCGAAACTGGTAGACGCATGGGACTTAAAATCCCCCGCTCGTAAGGGCGTCCCGGTTCGATTCCGGGTTCGGGCACCATAGATATCAAGGGCTTGCATGATGAACTTCATGCAGGCCCTTATCTTTTCTGCACCGCAATTCT
The DNA here is from genome assembly GCF_001269925.1 of Pseudomonas sp. MIACH. Classification (GTDB taxonomy): domain Bacteria; phylum Pseudomonadota; class Gammaproteobacteria; order Pseudomonadales; family Pseudomonadaceae; genus Aquipseudomonas. The sequence continues at coordinate 97,447 of NZ_LHVO01000018.1, read as the reverse complement.
CCATTCTCCGGCGTCCTGCCGACCGAACACACTCCATCACCCTGGTAGCCTTCGCAGGCCGCAACATTGCGGTTTGGGTGGCCGAAAACGAAAAAGCCCCGGCAAATGCCGAGGCTTCTGTCATGAAGCTTCTGGTTCCACGACCTGGACACGAACCAGGGACCCAATGATTAACAGTCATTTGCTAGCTGTTAGTCGCAACGGTGCCACGGAAGAACGTGGTGGAGAGATAGGGTTGCTGCATAGCGTGAGCCGCATGAGCGCAGCACGCCACGAAAGTTAGTCGGGTTGGGCTGGCTTGTCATAGCGTGGCAAAACAATGACCTGTAGAAAAAGGAGGCGCCCTCTGTCAGCTACCGAGCAACCTTCATGCCTCACTTAACTTCCTGACCAACGTAGCCGCCATTAGCTTCAACGTTCTGCTCTCTGCCTCAAACCCCTCATCTAGAGCGTGTATGACCTGCGCCCTGTCAAGAATGTAGCCAGCCAAAAAAACTGACTCAATTGATTCAATTGCATGAATGACAACCGACTCCTCTCCAGCCTTTAGAAGCGTTAGCAAAACACGCAACGCCCGCTCGTCATTCGAGTCACCGAGAGACTCCGCGCACCGACCTCGCCAGATTTCAGACTTCGCCAGAAGAGCAGATTCAAGGTCGCTCCAGCTTGAGTTATCAAACTGAGAGATCTTGGAGGCCGCGATATCAATTCCTACATCCGACCAGTAATCTTCTGAGCCTATTGAATCCAGCAAAAATTCATATTCTTTAAACATATTTCACCTATCAGAATTTCGTCGGATCCGTACAGCCTCTGCCACAAGGATAGCCAGCAGTAACGCGCTCCCCAACCTTGATGACCTCAACTTTAACCCCGTTAACTGTCGTTTGATGCAACGAGGCCCCATCGGCCCTCGTCGCAAGCGCCGGGCCATTTCCAGTAGCTCGAACGGCACTCATCGTTTGCGCATCCGACCAGGACGCGGGGAACAAGGTGCTCGTTTTAATCTTCGAAATATTCCCATCAGTAAATTGCGCCACCAATTTTGCATTTCGTGTCCCGTCAGCGTTGCTCGACAACACCTCCACAGCATAATCGGGATGCGTATTGCTTATTTCACCCGAATGAGCACCGATGATTTCGTTCTTCGGATTTCCTGAAGGAGTGGTTTTACGCTCTCCGTAAAGTATCTTCTGCTCCATTTCCTCAGGTATGAGGGTTTTGCTGATAGGTGAGTAAGGACCTACGATCTCATGCGGTGGGGGAACATCACCACCATCTGGAGGCGGCACAGGTTTCTTGCCTGGCAACAGAACCGACACCCCCTCACCACTTGCGAGTTTCGCGGCACCTTTGAACAGCGCAATTTCCATCGCTGAACGTGCGGCCGCGGTCCCATAGTCACGCATTGGGTTAACATCACCCGGGTAGGTATCAGAACTGAACGAATCAAGTACCTTTTGCCCCTGAGTGTGTTGATAAGGCGTTAGCAGTTCCCCTGTCGCCTGCATCCCATCGTGAAAGGAAAGCGCACCTCCCAATCCAGAAAGCGCTGGTGCCGCACAGCCCACAACTGTCACGCAGGCTGGTGCAGACAGTATTGCACCGCCGAATCCTCCAGCAGCCCCAATCGCCCCCAGGACAGCACGCCCCGCGTTTCCAGAACGCTTCAGCGCCTCGTCATTCTTCAGCAAGTTGTCGTTAGCTTGATCCCAGCGCCCGTAGTCATCAAAAGCGCCCGTTGCCATCAGTTGCTTCTGAGCATCTTTAAAGTTGCCGCCATCCAATTCGAGTTCGCGGATCACTTTGTAGTTAGGGTCCTCAACCGGAACGGAGGCACTGCAATGCACCAAGGCACAGGCGGCAGCTTTCAATTTATAGGCGTTGTTCGGATCGTCTTTCTGCAACGCCTCAAGGGCGATCGTCTCTTTTTGATGCAGTTGGCGGTTGTATTGATCCGCCATTTGCGACACCCAAGACGCCTTATTGACATCACCTCCTGACAAGCCTGCCGCAGTCAAACCAACAATCTGCGCGACCCCTTGCCTCAACTCCGGTTGCTTGTCGAATGTGTCGTTCAGAACCTGTGCCATTGCCTGACTTGCACCAGCAGCAATGGCCCCCGTTTTGAAGTCCCCCCCTGTGACACTCGATACCGCACCACCAAACAATGCGTGCATGGAGACACGGGCCGCACCGCCCTCAGCCCACATCGCCATGCCTGTGGTGTCCCCCGCATTCTTTGCGGCCTGCCAATGCTCTTGGGCATAACTTCCCACAAAGTTAAACGCTGTCGCAGCCGCCACGTTCCCAGCCTGGGAAACCAGACCACCCGTAACGTTCTTGCCCAGGCTTCCGCCACCAATCGCGGTTTGGATGGTGCCGGTAGCCACACCCTGAGCTCCCGCGTGAACCGCAAACCCTCCAATCCCCTCCAAGGTATTGAGATCAAAGCCTTTGGTCAGGTTATTGAACGGCTTGGTAGTTCCCCCCAGATTTGGGTCGATGACGCCCGTGGTGAAACCTGCAGCCAATCCGGAAATCAGTGCATTTTTTATGTTGTCACTGCTGAACGTATCTTTAAAAGCAGCCCCGAGATTGCCTTTGTTATTGATGACGCTGACCGCTCCCGTACCGGCTAACGACGTCAAGGCCCCTGTTGCGATAACGTTCCCGAGCCCTGCTGATGTCGCGGCAACTGCTGCACTTGTTGACGTCGCTGCTGTCGCTGTAGTGGCAGCGGCCATAGTTGAACCCGCACCTACCGCATTGCCCGCCGATGCAGCCAGTGCACTGGCACCGCCCGCCGTCAGAACAGTAACGATGATAATGATCGCCAGCATCGCCCCCTGCCCGAGGCTGGAGTTACTGTACTTATACGAGTCGTGCGTTTCCTTGATCAGTTTCCAATCAACATCTCCACGGTTCTCTGCGTCCTTCAACCACGCCATCTGCGGATCAGCCTTAACCATCGCATCAATTGCCTGGCTAACCGTCTGCTGATTGACCTGCTTGACGTCGATGTGCAAACCATCAACGGCCTTGATAACGATATTTCCCTTGGCCTCCATTTGGGTTTGTTTAAGGGTTTCATCAGTATTGCCCTTGCCGCTCATGCTGTTCCAGGCAAGGCTGCTTTTGCTCTTGGCATGACTTTCCTGATGAAGGTCTTTCACACCCTCAAAAGTCACACCACCGCCACTGGCAATGGTCAGATCATCGCCACTTTCCAACTTGGCCGCCTGGTACTTCTGGTCACCCTGGCTCTGAATCGTAAGGTCGCCACCGGTTTTTATTTCACTACCGATGTTGGTAACTTTAGTCACTTCGTCACGCTGGGTTTTCTTAGTGCCCCAACTCCCCTTCTTCTTCATGTCATACAGCGAATAATCACTGTCTTCCGCAGACAGCAGCGCCAGGTTACCGCCAGCAACCAGATATGCCTCGTCCCCGGCACTGATACGGCTGGCAATCATCGCCAGATCTTTACCCGCACCCAGCGATACATCCCCACCTGCATTCAGCGTGGTAGAAACCTGGCTGACATGATCTTCCTGACGTTTCTCTTTTTTGTTTTTGCGGGAGGAATGTTCCTCATCTGCAGCCGAAGCCAGAATCAAATCACCGCCAGCACTCATGTTGACGTCGCGCTTAGCATCGATCTGACTGGCGATCGCTGTGATGTCTCGCCCAGCCTTTATGTTGACATCGCGCCCTGCATCCACATCGGAGCCATGTTGTGTGGCGTTGCTGGTTTGCAGACGCTTGCCCATGTCCATCGCATTGCGTTCTTCGGCGGAGACTAAGTTGGCATCACGCCCCGCGACAATTGTCGTGTCGCGACCACTTTGCACGCCGCCACCGACGCTGACAAAGTCTCGCCCGGCGCTGATGTCCAGATCATTCGCGGCCTCAAACCGCGCAGCGCTATCCACATAATCGCGATGCTGCGAGTACCCTGCCCCTTTGTCATCCCAACCGGTCACGCTGCGCTCGTTGATGACATCGCCATTGATGGCGGTCAGCGTCACATCGCGCCCTTTGATGATGCCCCCCGCTTTGTTGACGATATTGTTGCCCGCCAGCAGGTCCAGGCGGCTGCCTGCTTCGATCAGCCCACTATTGGTCACATCATTGGCGGCCTTGGCCGACAGGTTGTTGGTGGCGCGTAAGGTGCCGGCGTTAACCAGGTTTTCACCGGCAATCAGGTTCAGGTCGTTACCGGCGATCAAGGCTCCGGTGGGTGCAAGACGGTTGTTGGCCTGGGCCAGGTACAGCACCGGCACCAGGACTTTTTCACCGTTCACTTCGTGTTCTTCCAGCCACACGATGTCATGCGTCAGGGCAGCCACCTGCTGCGAGGTGAGGCTGACGCCCATTGCCAGGTTCAGTTGCTGCTTGCTGCTGATGGCGTTGTCCATCAGGTACTTGAACAGTTTTTCGTCGGTGGTCTGGCCGTCGATAAAGCGTTGGCCAGTGCGCGCTTGCACGGCCTGCTGAACCAGTCGCTGTTCGTACAGGCCATCACCCAGGCGCTTCCAGCTCTCGTCTGGGTTGTAGCCCAGGCCTTGCAGCAGGTAGTCCGAGCTCATGAATTGCTTGAGGTCGGTGAGTACCGGATTGGTTTCGATCAGGTATTTGTGCGGCTGCGATACCGCACGATTTTCCGGCAGACCCTGGACGCGGCTTATGGTTTGGCTGGCCAATGCCGTGGGCTGGCTGACGGCCGGTTGTCGTACGTTACCGCCAGCGAGTACGTCCTGGGCAGCCGGGGTAAGGCCCGGCAGTTGGGTATCCGGCAGTGCAATCGCAGCAACGTCGGTACTGCGCGCAACGGTCGACAAGCCCGGCACTCTCAGATCAGGGAGAGTCCCGTCAGATGACGTGTGCACAACCCTGTCGCCTGGCGTTACAGCAGGCATGTCGATGCCCGGCCGCGAACCATCGACCGCAGGCTGGAAAACACCAGCGGAATTGCGGGCGTCAATGCCATCGACGCGGGTGATGTCGGCGACGCTGGTGCGGCCCGGTCGCTGGGTTTGCCCATCGGCGCTGCCAACACCGTCGGTATCGATGGCACTGGCGACCGCATTGATCAAACCCGCGTCACGGGCAGCCACGGCGACCTGGCGCGTGCTGGTGGTGACTTGCGCCGCGCCACCGACTTGAATCACGCGTCCATGGGTTTCAGGCAGCGCTTGCTGGCGTTGGCTCGCGTCAAGGCTGGCGCTGCCCAGCGTCCAATCCTGATTACCAGCGCCCGCCTGCCCCGTGGTGCCGCTTTGGCCACTTAAACGAAACAACCCGTTCTGCCCGCTGGGCAAACCGAAGCCCGGCAGGGTCAGGGGGTTGACCTGCTGTTGGGCAAGGTCGGGTGGCAGTTGTGCATTGAGCACCACCACCTGGGTTTTGTTGGCGCCTACGCCGGTGTCCAGCGAACGGCCACCCACCGCCAGCGCGGTTTTGATCACGTTGATGTTGTTGATGCTTTTACTGGCGGTGAGCGCAGCGTTGCCACCGGCCTGAATAATCGCCGGAGCCACCACTTGGGTGCCGCCTTGTACCGCGATGGGCTGGTTGATGCCGGGAAACAGCGACGGACTGAACCGCGTCATCAAAGCCGCGAACGCCGCTTCATCCACCGGCGAGCCCTGCGGGTGCGCACGATTATAGGCCTGCACCGCGGCGACCATCTGGTTGTACTGGCCTTTAGAGATTTTGGTGATGCCGCTGTATTCCTGGCTCTGGGAACCGGAACCACCGGTAGCTGCCTGATTGAGGATGTTCTCGCCAGTAATCGACAGGTCATTGGCGGCCGACACCACGCTGTAACGGTTGGTGAAGTTCTGCCCGGTAACCACCATGTTGCGCCCGGCGCTGAGGGTGGCCGAAGGCGAGTCGATTTCGAGCACACTCGACACGGTACGGCTCAACGTCACCGCAGGGCGTCGGTCACTCCAACCGCCGCTGCAATGCTGGGTGCACCGAATGCCCACGCCCACGGACGTCAGTTGCTGGTTGAGCTTGAATTTCTCGCGCTCGTTGACCACGTCATTGGCCGCGAGTCTAAGGTCGCCCATGCTCTCGATGCTGGCGGAAACGTTACGCACGCTCTGCGCCTGGGTTCCACCGGCTACACCAGCTACCGTGAGGTTGCCCAGGCTGTAGATGTCCGAATAATTGTTGGTCAAGCTGCCCAGGTTGAAGGTCGAGTCCTGGCCGCTGAACAGGAATCCGCGTGCGCCGACACCACTTGCAGCGTGATCGTTGAGCAGGCTCTGGGCCGTCAGCACCAGGTTCTGTGAAGCCCCCAATGTCCCGGTGTTAACAACGCTGCCGGCGTTGATACGCAGCTCGCCGCTGGAGGTCAAACGCCCACGGTTGAGCAGTTGGCCCCCGGTGGTCATTTGCGAAGCGCCACCGCCTGCCACACTGGCGGTTTCATTCACGGTTATCTGAGCGGCGCTCAGGCCCAGGTTGCCCAGGCTGCTGTAGCGCCCGTTACCGCCGTAGCTGCCGGCCAGCGTCAGATTGGCCGTGCCGTCACTGGCGATCAGGCCATCGTTGTTCCAGTTGCCGCCGTTGCCCGTCAGGCTGTCGGAGGCGAGTAACTGGCCGCTCGCGGTCTGGTTCAGGGTATTGACGTTGACCGTCAAGCGCCCGGCCTGGATCACGCTGCTGTTGGTCCAGTTGTCTGCAGCCAGGGTCAGGCCGCCTCGGGTCACTAGGTTACCGCCAGCATTGATCAAGTTGGCGGTGGCGATATCAAAAGTACCGATGCCGCCGTGCAGCAGGCTACCGCCCTGGTTCAGGAAGCCGCCGGTATTCAGGGTCAGGTCAGCGTTGGAGGTTTCCAGTCGACCATTACGGTTATCGAATGCACCACCGAGCTGGAAGTTGGTTTTGCCGCTGCGGCCCAGCGCGCGCAGTTGCCCGCCTTGGTTGTCGACGCTGCCGCCCGTCACGCTCAGGGTATTGTCGCTTTCAATCACACCGCTGCGGTTTATCAGCGAGCCGCCGGCGCTCAGCTCAACCGCACGACCTGCAATCTGCCCGGCGCTGTTGTCCAGTTGCACACCGCTGACTCGCATCAAGCCGGTGGCATACACCCCGCCATTGGCATTGGCGAAGTAGTTGGCGTTGACCACTGCATCGCCGGTCTGCGCAGCGATGAAGCCGCTCTGGTTGTCGAGGCGGTTGGCATTCAGGTTCAGGCTATGGGCCTGGAGCGTGCCGCCTTGGTTATTGAGGTCGCCGCTGATGCTCAGGCCCAGGCCGGTCTGGCCCTGCACCTTGCCGTTGGCGTTGTTCAATCCCACCGCGGTCAATTGCACATCGGCGTCCTGGCTGTAGATCAGGCCGTCAGTGTCGTTCTGCACGATACCGGTGCTGGTGATCGCTACGCGGTCTTTACCGGCGAGGGTGCCGCTGCCGCTGTTGTTCAGGCCACCGGAGAACAGCGTCAACAGACTTTGGCTGATGATTTTGCCCTTGGCGTCGTTGTTGACCTGCATCGCCCGTTGCAGCAGCAACGGGCCGGAACTGGCAATGCTACCGCCGCTGTTGTTGAGGGTGCCGAGCAGGTTGAGGGTCAGGCGGCCGTTGGTGGCCAACGTGCCGCCGTTGTTGTTCAGGTCGGTGCCGGTGACGGTCATCGTTTGTTGGGCGTTGATCGTGCTTTGGTTGGTCAGCGTTGCCGCTTGCAGATCCAGCGTGGTACCGCTTTCGATCAAACCGCCGTCAACGTTGGTCAACGCACCGGCCACGGTGAGCGTTTGCCCGTCGCCACTGGACAGTACGCCTTTGCCACCGTTATCCAGGCTGGCGGCACTGACGCCCAAACGGCCTTGGCTAACCAGCGCGCCTTCGTTGTTGTTCTGCAGCGCGCCGCTCAGGTGCACATCGATTGCACCGCTACGGCTGGAGAGCGTGCCGTTGTTACGGTTGTCGAGGTTGCCACCGCTGACGTTCAAACCTTGCCAGCCGGACAGCAGGCCGCTTGCGGAGTTGTTCATCGTGGACGCGTTGACAGTCAGCACGTGGCTGCTGATCAGCTTGCCGGCGCTGTTGTCCAGGTTGCGCGCCGTTAGGGCGAAGCTTTGCAAGCTGGAGATTTCGCCGCCCTGGTTATTCAGGTCACGCAGGTTTTTGAGGGTCAGCGGGCCGTTAGTCAGCAGCAGGCCGTTGCGGTTGTCCAAGTCGTTGTTGTTGAGGTCCAGGGTCATCCCCTGCTCGCCCACGACGCGACCGCCCACCAGAGCCAGAGCGTTGAGGTTTGCGGTCAACACGCCCTTAGCCGAGACTTCACCGCCGTTGCCAGTGTGGAGGCCGGCGGCGTTGAGGTTCAGGGTTTGCTTGGCACTGATCAAGCCTTGGTCCTGGTTGTTCAGCAGGCCATCGCTGGTCAGTTGCAAGTCGCTGCGGCTATTCAGCGTGCCGCCACGGTTGTCGACTGAGCCTGCGTGAGCGTCGAGGCTGGCGGCGCCGATCAGGCCTTTCAAGTTAGCCAGGGCTTGATTGACGCGCAAGGTCAGAGCCTGGTTACTCAGCAGCTTGCCGTTGCTGTTATCCAGACTTTGCGCGGCCAAGGTGAAGGCTTGGGCGCTGGAGATTTCACCGTCCTGATTATTGACACTGTTGAGGTTGTTGAGCGCCAGCGGGCCAATAGCGTTGATCAATCCGCCTTGGTTGTTCAGTTGGCCGTTGTTCAGGTCGAGACTCAAACCCGCATTGCTGAACAGCTTGCCGCCCTGCTGATCCAGCCCGGTGACGCTGGCGGTCAGCGCCTTGGCACTGCCGATGCTGCCGCCATTGTTCAATTGTGCGGTGGTCAGGGCCAGGGTGTCGCCGCTGTTGAGGCGGCCGATTTGGTTGTTCAGCTCACCCGTAGTGATGGCGACAGGGCCTTTGCCGCTGATGACTCCTTGCTGGTTGCCAAGATTGGCGCTTTGCAGTGTCAGGCCGCCGTCGGTGACCAATTTGCCTTCGCTGTTGTTAAGGCTGTCGGTGATGGCAACGCTCAAACCACTGGCGCTGGACAGGCTGCCTTTGCTGTTGTTCAGGCTGCGGGCTTTGACGGCCAATGCATCTTCGCTGCTAAGCACGCCCAGGCTGTTATCGAAATCGCCTGCGAGATCCAGCTTCAACGATGCCTGGCTGAGCAGCTTGCCACCGTTATTGTCCAGCATGGAGCCGGTCAGCGTCAGGCGCTGGCCGTTGAGTTCGCCGAGGGTGCGGTTGATGAGTTGATCAACGGCAAGGTTCAACGTACCGCCTGCGAACACCACGCCCTTGTCGCTGTTGTTGAGTTGTTGGCCGGTGACGCTGACGTCGGCGTTGCTGGTCAATTCGCCGGTGCGGTTGTCGAGAGTCGCCACGTCGAGTTTCAGCGCTTTTGTGGCGCCTACCAGACCGTTGCGGTTATCGAGATTTGCGCCGCTCAGGTTGAGGGCATCGGTGCTGATCAGTTTGCCGTTTTGGTTGTCGAGCTTGCTGGCGTTGATCGTCGCAAGCGCCTTGCCTGCGATCTCGCCATTGCGGTTATCCAACGCTGCGCTCGTCAGCAACAAGGCACCGTCGGCGATCACGCTGCCACGTTGGTTATCGAACAATTCGCTGGCGCTGAGGGTGACATCGCCACGCCCACTGAGCAGGCCTTCGGTATTGTCCAGGCGAGTGCTGCGGGCATCGAGGCTGGCGGCGTTGATATGGCCTTTGAGGTTGGCCAGCAGTTGGTCGACGCGCAGGGTCAGTTCCTGGTTGCTGATCAGTTTGCCGTTGCTGTTATCCAGGTTTTTTGCGACCAGGGTGAAGGCGTTTTGGCTGGAGATTTCGCCGTGCTGGTTGTTGATAGTGGCGAGGTTGTTGAGTGTCAGCAGTGGTGCGTTGATCACCCCTGCGTTGACCAGTTCGCCGTTGTGCAGGTCAAGGTTGAGTTGAGTGGTGCTGACCAGCTCGGCGCCGCCCCATTGCGTTAGGCCGGTGAGGCTGGCATTCATGGCGCCGACGCTGCCAATATGCCCGCTGTTGTTGAGCTGGGTGGCGCTGAGGTCGAGCTTATCGGCGCTGATCACGCGGCCCTCGATGCCGTTGGTGAACAGTCCGGTGTTGACCGTTGCCAGGCCTTGGCTTTTGAGCAGGCCGTTGGTGTTATCCAGGCTGGTACTGGTCAATGTGAGGTTTTGGCCGCTTTCGACGGTGCCACCTTGGTTGATTAGCGCCGCTGCGCTCGCAAGGGTCAGCGGTCCTGCGCTGGAAATCTTGCCGCGGGTGTTGTCGATGCGCTGGCCTGCCAGCTCCATCGAGCCTTCGCTGGTGAGCTTGCCGTCTGTGTTTTCCAGGCCTGCCTTCAGTTGAAGCGCCAAAGCACGCTGAGCGCCAACAGTGCCATCGGTGTTATCTACAGCCGTGCCGGTAAGCCGAGCGTCCTGGGCAAAGATCAAACCTTTGGCCTGATTGATCACCTCTGCCATGGGCAATTCCAGCCCAGTACCGGCCAACAACTTGCCGCCGCTGTTATTTAGACGCGTGCCGCTGAACTCGATGCTCTGCTGGCTGGAGATTTCCCCGCTGCGGTTGTCGGTACTGCCGACCCTGAGTTTCAGCACTTTTGTCGCGGCGAGCAGACCGCCGTTTTGGTTATCCAAGGTGTCAGCGTTGAGGCTCAGATTGCCCTGGGCGACCAACTGACCGCCCTGCTGATTCAGCACGCCAATCGTAGCGTCCAGATCATCCTGGCTGGCGATGCGCCCCTTGGCGTTTTCGACGGTATCGAGGGTCAGGCGTACGGGGCCAATCGCGCTGGTCAGGCCGCTCTGGTTGTTCAAGAACTGGCCGGCAAGTGCCAGCGCCTGCTTGCTGTTAAGCACGCCTTCGCGGTTGTCGAGTTGGCCGACGCGCAGGGTCAGCCCCTGATTGGCGCGCACCGCGCCGCCACGGTTGTCCAAGCTATTGCTGCGTAGCGTCAGCAGGTTCTGTCCGGACAGGCGACCGGTGCGGTTGTCCACACTCCCAGCCTGGATGTCCATCACGCCTTTGGCAAGCACAGCACCTTTGGCTTGGTTATCAAGCAGGCCGTCGACCTTCACCGTCAGGCTGCCATCGGTCGCCAGGCTGCCGGACTGGCTGTTATCCAGGCTGGCTGCGGTCACGTTCAGACGCTGGCCGGCACCCAAGGTGCCGCCTTGGTTGAACAGTGCGCCGATGGTGGTCAGGTCGAGGCTGATGTCGCCCATCACATGACCGTCGTTGCGGTTGTTCAGAGTCATCGCGTTGACCACTGTGACGCCGCTGCTGGAGACTTCGCCGTCGTCGTTAAGCAGGTCGGCCCCCAACGTTAACGCGAGGTCTTTGGAACTGCTGAGTACGCCGCTGGTGTTATCCAGTCGCCCCGCTTGAGCAGTCAGGCCTGCCGAAGCGATTACGCCCTTGAGGTTGATCAGCGCTTGGTCGACTTTGAGGGTCAGCGCTTGATCACTGAGCACATGGCCGTCGCTGTTATCCAGCGTTTGCGCGGCCAGGATGAAACTACGTTCGCTGGAAATTTCACCGCCCTGGTTGGCAACGGTGGAGAGGTTTTTCAACAGCAATTGCCCTGGCGCGTGGATCAGGCCACCGGCGTTATTGAGAGCGCCGAGGTTCATGTCCAGGCTTAAATCGCTGGTGCTGTAGAGCTGGCCACCGTTGCGCTGATCCAGGCCGGCGAGGCTGGCGGTAAGTGCCTTGTTACTGGCGATATGGCCGTCAAAACGGTTATCCACCTGCCCTGCCGTCAGGTTCAGGAGATCGGCACTGGTCAGGCGCCCGCCACTCTGGTTATTCAACGCGCCGGTCGTGATGCGCACAGCGCCATCACCGATCATTTTGCCGCCGCTGTTGTCGATACTGGCGCTGCTCACGGTCAACGCCATCGCGCTAAGCAGCTCGCCGCTGCGGTTGCTCATAACGCTGCTGGCGGTCAGATTCAAAGCCGAGCCGCTGCTGAGGCGGCCGCTGTCGTTGTTCAGTGTGGCGGTTTGCAGGGTTAGGCGCTTGTCACTGCGCACGGTGCCTTGCTGGTTGTTCAGTTGGTCGAGTTCCAGACTCAGTGCGCCGTTCGCTAGAAGGCGACCTTTGTGGCTGTTGTCGAACTGCTTGCCGTAGAGCGACAGGTCGGAGAGGCTGGAAACTTCACCGCCTTGGTTGTTCAGGTTATCAACCTGCATCACCAGCGACTGGCGTGCATTGAGCAAGCCACCCTCGCGGTTATCCAGTTGCGTGCCGCTTACCCGCATCGGCCCGGCTGCCGTTACGCTACCACCACGGTTATCGAATTGACCAATCGCCAGGTCCGCCTGCTGACCGCTGACAAAACGGCCGCCACGGTTGATCGCGATACCACGGGTGGTGACGTCAAGTAACCGGTCCCCTTGCAACAGCCCCTGGCTGTTATCCAGGCTCATACTGCTCAAGGTGGTGGTAGCACCGATGATTTCACCGTGGCGGTTGTCCAGGGCCGTGTCGACGGACAGCGTCAGATCATCGCGGACTTTGAGCTTGCCTTCGGCGTTAACCAGGCTGTTTGCGTGCAGGTCCAACCCCGTGGCGGCGACCAAGCCTTTGGTGTTGTCCAGCGCGTTGGCAACGCGCACCACAAGCCTTTGCTCGCTGAGCAACTTGCCGCCCCGGTTGTCGAGGCTGCCTGCGGTAAACACCAGGGCCTGGGCACTGGAAATTTCCCCGCCCTGGTTATCGACACTGCTTAAGTTGCTCAGTAGCAGTGCACCCGGCGCATGAATCAAACCGCCTTGGTTATTCAGGTGGCCGTGGTTCAGGTCCAGGTCTACACCCGCCTGACTGTGGATATTGCCTTTGGCGCTATTATCCAGGCTTGCCGCGCTCACCCGTAATGGGCCGGTTGCGCTGAACAGACCGGCCTGGTTCAGCAGGTGCGCGCTGATCAACGCGGTAAGGCGACCGTCGCTGGTCAGCTTACCGCCACTGTTGTCCAAGCGCGTCGCGGTGATGTCCATCGCCTGCCCGGCGAACAGCGTGCCCTGGCGATTGTCGACCAGGCCCAAGCTGTTGAGCGAGAGCATCGCGTCGCCTTGGACCAGGCCCTCGCGGTTATCCAGCGACGTACTGTTGACCGACGCCGTGCGCGCCAACAGCTTGCCACTGTGGTTATTCAATGCTCCGTCGATCTGCGCGATCAAGCCATCGCCGGCGCTGAGCGTGCCACCTTGGTTAGCCAGGCTGGCGGCGCGCACATCCAGGGTTTTAGCCGAGATTAAGCCTTGCGTATTATCGAGTGCATGGGCGATACGCACCGTCAAACCCTGCTCGCTGAGGAGCTTGGCGTGGTGGTTATTCAGGGTGTCCGCAGCCAGGGTGAACGCCTGGGTGCTGGAAATTTCGCCGCCCTGGTTCTCGACGCTGGCGAGGTTGCTCAGCAGTAATTGGCCAGGGGCGTTGATCGTGCCACCCTGGTTATTCAAATGACCGTTATTAAGATTGAGGCGCACATCACCCTGGCCGAAGAATCGACCATCGTTGTGCTGATCAAGACCACTGACGCCAGCATTCAGCATTTGGCCCGCGCTGATGCGGCCGCCCTCACTGTTATCCACTTGGCCGGCGTTCAAGTTAAATGCGACATCACCGCGCAAGGTGCCACGCTGGTTATTCAGCGGGCCGCTCGATTGCACAGTGAGGTTATGGGCGACGAGAGTGCCTTGTTGGTTATCAAGGCGACCCAGGTTGAGGCGTGCATCACCTTTGGCGGCAAACAGACCGGTCTGGTTGAGCAATTGCCCGGCGATCACCGCGACCAATGCGCCGTCGCTGGTGAGCGTGCCTGCGCTGTTATCCAAGCGCGATACATTGAGGATAGAGGTTTTACCTGCCGCCAATGTACCGCGCTGGTTGGACACCACACCGCTGTTGAGCACCAGGGACCGATCACCTTGCAGGCGGCCGCGGTCGTTGCTCAATTCACCCGTGGTGGACGCAAGGTCAGTGGCCAGAAGCTCGCCGCTGCGGTTGTCCAACAGGCCTGCGGTGTTCGCCGTCAGAAGATTACGTGCGCTGAGCTTGCCGCCCTGGTTGTTCAGGTTGGCAGCGTTGATGTCGAGGTTTGACGCCGAAACCAGGCCCAAAGCATTGTTCATCGCGCCGGCGATACGCAGGGTCAGATCTTGGTCGCTGAGCACTTTACCCGCGCCGTTATCGAGGCGGTTGGCGGCCAAGAGGAATGACCGCGAGCTGGAGATTTCCCCTTGGCGGTTATCGACCGTATTGAGGTTGTTAAGGGTCAATTGACCGCTGGCGTTGATCTGGCCGTTGCGGTTATCCCAGTGCCCTTGGTTGAGGCTTAACGTCAGTGAGTCTTGGCTGGTGAGCGAGCCTTTTTGGCTGTTGTCGAGGGCGCCACTATTGACCTGTACTGTCTGACGCGCTGCAATTCGGCCGCCCTGGTTATTGATCAAACCTGATGCGTTGAGGCTCAACGACTGCCCGGCCGACACCAGGCCTGCCACGTTATCCAACGCTACCAATTGCAGCGTGACCTGCGCCTGGCTCGACAGCTCGCCGCTGCGGTTGATCAATTGCCCAATACCCGCCGTCAGGTTGCCGGTGCTGGTGACCAATCCGCTTTGGCTGTTAAGCAGTTGATCCGCGTTGATGCTGAGGTTGCCCGCGCTGAGGATGCGGCCTTGGTTTTGGTTATCTACTCGTGTGGCTGTCAGTTGCGCATTGCGCTGAGCACTCAACGTGCCGCCCTGATTCGCCAGTTCACCGGTGCCGATGGTCAGGTCACGGCTGGCGATCACGGTCTTGCCGCTGTTATCGATAGTCTGTGCGGTCAAGCGCACGTCGCCTTGGGTATTGCGGCTGTTATCCGCGTTGACGCCCGCTTCGATAATCCCGTTATTGGTCAGCCGGCCACCGACGTCCAGGGTGATGCTGTCCCTGGCCGCTAGGGCCTGTTGATTGGTCAGTGCGCCTTGGGTTTTCACCGACAAATCGGTACCGGCGTAGACCGCGCCTTGCGCGTCGAGGCTCTGCGCCTTCACGTTAACAGCTGCGGCGGCGGAGGTCTGGCCCATGACCACATTTCCTGCGGCATCAATTTGGATGTCACCGCCGGCAACCATATCCCCGGACAGTTTCACCCCCACGCCCGCTTCGGTGCCCACCAGCTTCACCGCCCCCACGTACATACCGCCCAGCGCCGACGAATCAATCGCCAGATCCGGCGCCTTGCTGCCGTCCGACGCACGCGCCGTGGCGTTCAAGGTGCGTGCGTCCACATCGTTGCGACCCGCGACAACGGTGAGTTTTTTTGCCTGGATCTGCGCGTTGATGGTGGTGGCGCGGGTGATGATTTCGAACTGGTCGACGTTGCTGGCATTCAAGCCGGTGCCGTCAATGGCGACGCTGCCTTGATCGACTTGATAGCGGCTGATCTGGCCGTTTTCGATCACCGCTTTACCGGTGGTCAACGTGGCTTGCGGCGTGTTGATAAAGCCGCAACCGTTGCAGCTGATGCCATAGGGGTTGGCCACAATTACATGGGCCGACTGCCCCGCCACTTCGGTGTAGCCGCGCAACTGACTCGGACTGCCGCCGTTGACCTCGTTGAGGATCACGCTGGCTGCTGTGCCGTTGAGGTTCTGGTTGCCGAGAATGATCCCGCCCAACTGGGTCGATTGGGTGCGGCTGGTGGCGTTGTTGAGGATGACGCCCTGCTGGCCGACGTTGTAATCCTGGAACTGGTTATGGGACAACCCGCTGCCATTGGGCGCCGCGATATTGACGATGGGTACGCCGTTACCCGCCTGGCCCAGCGTTGTGCCCGGTGCGCTCACCACAATCCCATCCGCCTGCGCCAGCAACGGCTGCCAGAACATCGCGTTGGCCAGGATCAACGCCAAGCCGCGCTTGGGCAGTCCCAGGAAAGTGGAGCGCGTTTTCAAGGCCGCAGAAGGTTGGCGCGCAAGAAAGGCGAACTGACGAACGTCCATGTCAAATCCCGAGGCCCGAAGGCGGTAAACAATTTAAAGAAAGAAATCCATACGGAAATAAACCGGCGCTTCACGTTCAGTGATCGGCCCCGGGCGTTCCAAAGAGTGTGCAAAGGTCACCGTGGCGGCGACGTTCTGGCCACGCGCGAACAACTCCACGGAGTTGCTGCTCATGCGTCCGTGCTGTTCGGCGTTGTAGCGGCCATGGCTGATCACGCCTTGGTCGTAGCCGAGGCTGGTGCCGTATTCATTGAACACCGGCTGCAACCACGCGATGGTCACCGGGCGGCTCCAGCGCAGGTCGTTGCGCCAGTAGCCGCCGCTGTCGCCGGCCAGGCTTTGATCCTTGTAACCGCGAATCGACGACTGCCCGCCCAGGCTCATGCGCTGTGGGCTGAACAGCACGTCTTCGCTGCGCTGGCCGGTCATCAGGCTGCTGAAACTGAACGACTCGCCCCACAGTTTGAACGGGTACAGGTAGCTAAGGGTCGCGGTGTATTTGCGATAGCGCGCATCGGCCTGGCCGGGGCGCGGATTGTGATTGGCCTGGGCGTCGAACGCGCCAATGCCGTCCTGCATGCCCAGGTCGATGTTGAGGAATGAGCCACCGATACGTCGACCATGGTTGATGCCGAACTGGGCTTCGCTGAGGCGGTTGCTGCTCAACGCGAGCTTGCTGTCTTCGATGAAGTTGTTGGTGCGCAGGTAGGCTAGGCCGGTGCTGAGGGAGGTTTTGCTCAGGGCGTCGCGGTGAATCACGCGCTCCAGGCGCAACTGGTGGCTCTGACTGTCTCCGGACTGTTTGAAGTTGAAATTATTAGCCTGGGCCAGCGAGCGGTATTCGGTTTCGCTGTAGCTGTAATTGAGGTTCCACCAGCCGAATGGCAGGCTGTAATTGAGCATCGAGTTGCGCGAGGTTTTTTGGTGATCGCTGACCGCATCGTGGCCGCCACGCAGCGAGAGTTGGTCGGCCAGGCCCAGCGGATTGTCCCAATCCAGGCTGGCGCCCCATTGCTGTTCACCGGTGCTGCGCTGGCCGCCGTTGTGACGTGACAGACCGACGCGCCAGGGTTTCTGCGGGGTGTTTTTGACCAGCACGTCGCTGCCGCCCACTTCTTTGCCGGGCGCCAATTCCATCTGCGCCTGGTTGGACGGCAGACGGTTCAGTTGGTCGACCATCTGTTCGATTTCGCGCAGATTGAGCAACTCGCCCGATTTGCCCGGAAAGCTCATGGCCAATTGTCGATCGGTAATGCCGCTGCCCTCAGCGCCCTTCAAATGTTCCAGCTTGCCCTCGACGACTTGGATTTTGAGGACGCCAGTGGAGAGGTCTTGTTGTGGCAAGTACGCGCGGCTGGTCACCAAACCTTTGGCCAGGTAGCGATCAGTGATGACCTTGAGGACTTCGTTGAGCTGGGGCACGCCAAGGCATTGGCCGATGTAGGGCTTGATCAGGCCAGCGCGTTCGCTTTCAGATAGCGCGTCGGCGCCAGACAATTCGATGGTCTTGATCGCAAAGCAACGGGTGTCAACGGGAGCTGACGGCGTTGCTGGGGCTGGGGCTTTACCGGGTAAATCCTTTAGCTCTTCGAGGCGACGCTGCTGCTCTTCCAGCAAACGGTCCTGGCGGTCACGAATCAGGTCGGTGATACCCGGAGTGTTCTGCGGGGTAGCTGCATGAGCCAGGCCGGCAGTGCCAAGGCAAAAAAAAGCTGAAAGCAGGCCGAGCCTGGCTCGGCGTACCAAACGCCACATTAATAGATCCCTCTACATGGCACAGCGCCATCAATGGGCGGCGATGATAGGGTGGCAATATAGTGGCGTCAATTAAATGTACAGATTTGTTTCATGGAGGATACAGAGGGTTGAGGTTCATGCTCGGGCGTTAGGGAGAAATAGGTGTAACCCTATTTCAGGACTAAACAAGCTCAAACGGGTGCTTTGATCAGGCCAGTTTGGCGCCGCCAACAAACCCGAGGAAAACTAAAATCACATCGGCGGTGAAGAGCGCCTTGTAATTAGGAAGGTTCTTGACTTCATCCAAGGCCAGCTCAGCAATATCTGGACTAAACGTCGCGTGGAAGCCATTCGGTACAATGGCTAAGAAGGACAAGACGCCAAATAGCACCCAAAGGGATGCTGACTCAAAAGAGTACTCATTTTTACGCAATCTCAGGACGGCAAAGCTGATCAGGACAGCGACGAAAACCAGCCAAATATGATCAATAGCGCCACTCACCACGGCGACAATAAAGTTAAGTTCCAAGACTGCGGGCTCCTGCCATTATCGATGAAGTCACAATGACATCACAACGCAGCCGGTAAAAACAACCATGCCCGCATTAAAAGGTGCCAAATATCGGGTATTCAGCACCTGGAAGACTGCCTCGACAGCGCGAGCCGTTCGGACCGGATCCATCCAGAAAACCGTTGAGCGTCAGCTGCGAGGCAAGAGCGTGTGCGGCGCGACCCCGAAAGCCTTGCGAAAAGCATGGCTGAAGTGGGAGAAATCGGAAAATCCGAAGTCCAGTGCGGCTTGGGAAACGCTACGCACCTGACCGCACTCGATAGCCGCTCGACTTGCATTGAGCCGTTCTCTCCAGATCTCCGCGACCGGGCTTTTCTGATGGCGGGCGAATGCACGGGTCACCGTGCGTGTGGACACGTGGTGAGCTTGGGCGAGCAGTTCGATCGACAGCTCCCGTTCGGTCAGATGGCACTGGATGTAGGTCATCATCCGCGCGTACAGATCCAACTCCTGATGGGTCGTCTTCAGTTCCTGAAGTTCCAGACTGATCACCAGCAGGTCGAGAATGGTGCTGGAGTATCGGCTGCAAATCCCTTCATCTTGCACAAGTGCGGGTGTGCTGGCCGTATGGCGCAGCATCTCGCGCAACGGGACCACGCCAGGGCGGCGATCATCCAGCACCATTGCGGTGCATTCAGCAACACGTGGAAGGCGTTGCGTCAGCAACTGTCGAGGGATGCGGACCAGATGGTTTTCAGTGCCCCCCAGGCTGAATCGAAACGGCCGGGTTGCGTCATAAAGGAACAAATTGCCGGGTCCCAGTGTGGATTTACGCCCCCCTTGCTCAAGTTCGCCATACCCATTGAGCGTAAAGCCCAACCATAAATCTTCTGCCGGACCCGTGCGCAAATGTCGCTCGGAACGCACCCAGTGGTGCAGCGGGGACGACAGTTTGGAGATATCCAGCATGCCCACGCCGGTGACCTCCAGCGTTCCGTTGAAATCGCTCTGGGACGAGGGTTTGCTGTCGGCCACAAGGCAGTGGCGACACACCACTTCCTTCCAGTATTCGAAGCGACGCGGTTGCGAAACGGCAAGGGTGGAATATTGATTGTTCTGAGCCATGGCACTCACCTTAATGCAACGACTTGAAGCAGCGACACGCTGTCAGTCGAGCTGAGCAAGCAAAATCCAGACCATCGCCACGCACACTTATCACCCTCATTGGGCACTCCTGTTCAGGCAACCGGTGGCTGTCTTTTCCAACCAAACGATTGGCCTTGCGAACAAAGCGGCGTTGCACACGCCTGCCTAACGTTTACCTCACGGCCTTTGCAGCCCACTCAGCCTGAACCTAAAAAAACAAGGAGCCTCCCATGGAATCTGCGATCGACAAACACCTCAAGTGCCCACGGACGTTGTCCCGCCGTGTGCCCGAAGACTACCAGCCGCCCTTCCCGATGTGGGTCGGACGCGCCGACGAACACTTGAAACAGGTGGTGATGGCCTACCTGGGTGTGCAGTTTCGCGGTGAGGCGCACCGTGAACGCGCCCTGCAGGCGATGCGAGACATGGTCGCCAGCTTCAGCCTGCCCGACGGCCCGCTGACCCACGATTTGACCCATCACACGGACAACAGCGGCTACGACAATCTGATGATCGTCGGCTACTGGAAGGACCCGGCAGCCTACTGCCGCTGGCTGCGATCACCGCAAGTGAATGAGTGGTGGACGTCGCCGGAGCGCCTCAACGAAGGCCTGGGTTACTTTCGGGAAATCACCGCCCCGCGCGCCGAGCAATTCGAAACCTTGTACGCGTTCCAGGAACAGCTGCCGGGCGTCGGCGCGATCATGGACAAGACCAGTGGCGAGATCGAAGAGCATGGCTACTGGGGCTCGATGCGCGATCGCTTCCCCGCGTCCCAGACCGACTGGATGAACCCCAACGGCGAGTTGCAAGTGGTGCAAGGCGACCCCGCCAAAGGTGGGCGTGTCGTGGTCGTGGGCCACGACCATATCGCGCTGATCCGCTCCGGTCAGGATTGGGCGGATGCCGAGGCTGACGAACGCTCGCTGTACCTCGATGAAATCCTGCCGACGCTGCAGGACGGCATGGATTTCCTGCGGGATAACGGCGCGCCCCTGGGCTGCTACAGCAATCGCTTCGTGCGCAATATCGACCTCGACGGCAACTTCCTCGACATGAGCTACAACATCGGTCACTGGCGTTCCGTCGAGAAACTGGAACGCTGGGCAGAATCCCACCCCACCCACCTGCGAATCTTCGTCACGTTCTTCCGCGTGGCTGCAGGCCTGGTGAAGTTGCGGCTGTACCACGAAGTGTCGGTCTCGGACGCCAAGAGCCAGATGTTCGAATACATCAACTGCCACCCGCAGACCGGCATGTTGCGTGATGCAGTCGTCGCGCAGGGCTGACAGCCGCCGCCGACCAGTCCGTCTCCCCCCCGTTTAATGTTTGGCCCCTTCTCTCTAGCGCATGGGGTTGGGGCCACTTTTTGCCAGGAATTCGATCATGAAATTGAGTCGCATCGTGCTCGTGTTGGGAATGCTGCCGTTTGTCAAAAGCCACGCCATTGAGGTCGCACCAGGAGATTTCGAACCGCTGCCCGCAGGCGCCAATGCCCTGCTGTTTTACTACCAGCACGTCGAGCGGTCGGACCTTTATCAGAACGGGCACAGAACCTCCGACAACGCCAAGCTGAGCTCGGATGTAGGCATCCTTCGTTACATCCACGCCATCGGCCTGGCGGACAATCTCGTCTGGGAGCCACAGATCCTGCTGCCGTTCGGCTACATGAACGCCTCGGGAGACGTCGGGGCACTGGGTGATACCCACGGTGTCGGCGACCCGATCCTCACCGCCCCGCTGAAATGGACATTGCCGACGGCCAACAAAGATGTGTTCGCGCTGGCCCCCTATCTGTACATCCCTGTCGGCAGCTACGACAAACATGACGCCCTGAACCTGGGTGAGAACCGCTGGCGCGCGACGTTACAAGCGGCCTACATCCACCACTTCTCAGCCCAATGGGCGTTGGACACCGTCGCGGATGTGTCCTGGGTATCCGCCAATCACGACTATGGCGCGAACAGCGCGAAACTTGAAGAAAACGCTCGATACGAATATCAGACCGCGCTGCGCTACAACTGGACGCCAAGCACCACCTTTGCGGTCGGCGCCGGCTACATCACGGGCGCGGCGACAAGCGTCGACGGTGTCGATCAACACGACGGTCTTTCAACCTCCTACGGGCGCTTTACCGTCACTCACTTCGTTGATCCGACCCTGCAGATACAGGCCCAGCTAGGCCGGGATATCGAGGTCGAGCAAGGGTTCAAGGAAGGTGCACGGCTGAACCTGCGCATCTTGAAAGTGTTCTGAGCGGGCCGCCGTCCTCCGGTGTCTTTTTCAGCCAAGCGAGTGTCCTGCTCAACCAAGCAACTCGCGCCAAAGCTGCCTAATTTGTTCTCCATTGCCACCCGTAATGATCGGGTCTCGCAGGCTCGGGAAGACCTTGAACAACCCCGCGCCTGCGTGCCGATCATCGATGATATCAAGGAAAGTCATGGCCATTATTCGACCCACGCTGGATCAACTGCTGGGCATCGCATCCCAGTTGAACATGCAACTGACGGCCGAGCAGGCAGCGCTCTACCTGGAGCTGATGCAACCGAGCTTCGATGCCTACGACCTGGTCGACGAGCTGCCTGATTTCGTGCCGCCAATACGCTACGAGCGCAGTTCCGGCTACCGTCCCTCGGACAAGGAAAACCCGTTGAACGCCTGGTACTACAGGGCTGAAGTGAACGGTGCCCGCGAGGGCATACTGGCGGGCAAAACCGTCGCGCTGAAAGACAACATCGCCTTGGCGGGCGTGCCGATGATGAACGGCGCCGCACCGCTGGCCGGTTTCGTGCCGTCCTTCGACGCCACCGTCGTGACGCGCTTGCTGGATGCCGGGGCGACTATCCTGGGCAAGGCCACCTGTGAACACTACTGTTTGTCCGGCGGCAGCCACACCTCTGATCCAGCCCCCGTGCACAACCCCCATCGTCACGGTTATGCCGCCGGCGGCTCGTCCTCGGGCAGTGCGGCATTGGTCGCGGCCGGTGAAGTGGACATCGCCGTGGGGGGCGACCAAGGCGGGTCGATCCGCATCCCGTCGTCTTTCTGCGGCATCTACGGCATGAAGCCGACTCACGGCCTGGTGCCCTACTCCGGGATCATGGCGATTGAAGCCACGATCGACCATGCCGGCCCGATTACCGCGAACGTGCGCGACAACGCGCTGATGCTGCAAGCCATGGCCGGTGCTGATGGGCTGGACCCACGCCAGGCGTCGCCGCAGGTCGACGACTATTGCGCCTACCTGGCAAGGGGCGTGAAAGGCCTCAGGATCGGCGTACTGCAAGAGGGGTTCGCGCTTGCCAACCAGGATCCGCGGGTCGCTGACAAGGTGCATGACGCCATCGCCCGTCTAGCGGCGTTGGGCGCGCATGTGGAGTCGGTATCCGTTCCCGAACATAGCCTGGCGGGATCGTTGTGGCACCCCATCGGTTGCGAAGGTTTGACCATGCAGATGATGCATGGCAACGGCGCGGGCTTTAACTGGAAAGGCCTCTACGATGTCGGCTTGCTGGACAAACAGGCCGGCTGGCGCGAGCAAGCCGACCAATTATCCGCCTCGCTCAAGCTCTGCATGTTCGTCGGCCAGTTCGGCCTCACGCACTACAACGGGCGCTATTACGCCAAGGCCCAGAACCTCGCGCGCTTTGCCCGCCAGGGCTATGACAAGGCGCTGCAGGCCTATGACCTGCTGGTGATGCCGACCACACCGATCATCGCCCAACCCCACCCTCCTGCGGATTGCTCGATCACCGAATACGTGGCGCGAGCCCTCGAAATGATCGGCAATACCGCGCCGCAGGACATCACCGGGCATCCCGCCATGTCGATTCCATGCGGCCTGGTAGACGGCCTGCCGGTCGGGCTGATGCTGGTCGCGAAACACTACGCCGAAGGCACGATTTACCAGGCAGCGGCGGCGTTTGAAGCCTCTGTGGACTGGCGCACGCTCTGAGCCTTTCAACGGCTTCGCTACTGGCTGAAGAACAATAAGAAACTCAATCACCACACAACCGCGTTGACTGATAGGAGTTACCCCATGAGTACATCCATTCCCGCAGCGACCCCTTCAACGCCCGGCGAAAGAGCCTGGGCACTGTTCCAAGTGCTCAAGAGCAAGGAGCTCATCCCGGAGGGCTATGTCGAGCAGCTCACGCAATTGATGGAGCACGGCTGGAGCCCGGAAAACGGCGCCCGCGTGGTTGCCAAGGCCTGGGTCGACCCGCAGTTCCGCGCGCTGTTGCTCAATGACGCAACCGCCGCGTGTGCGCAGTTCGGGTATACCGGCCCCCAGGGTGAATACATTGTCGCGCTCGAAGACACGCCGGTGCTGAAGAACGTGATCGTCTGCAGCCTCTGCTCGTGCACGAACTGGCCGGTCCTCGGCCTGCCGCCTGAGTGGTACAAGGGCTTTGAGTTTCGTGCACGCCTGGTCCGGGAGGGACGCACCGTACTGCGCGAACTCGGCACGGAGTTGCCCAGCGACATGGTGGTCAAGGTCTGGGATACCAGCGCCGAAAGCCGCTACCTGGTATTGCCGGTAAAGCCTGAAGGCAGTGAACACATGACCGAAGAGCAGCTGCAAAAGCTCGTCACCAAAGACGTGCTGATCGGCGTCGCCCTGCCCAGCGTTGGCTGAGAACACCCCCTCATCATCGTTCAACTCCCGGAGTTTTGATTATGGATGGCTTTCACGATCTCGGCGGTTTCCAAGGTTTTGGAAAAGTACCCCACACCATCAATAGCTTGAGCTACAAGCAAGTCTTCAAGCAGGACTGGGAACACCTGGCCTACAGCCTGATGTTTGTCGGCGCCGACCACTTGAAGAAATTCAGCGTCGACGAGGTGCGTCACGCCGTCGAACGCCTGGATGTTCGTCAGCACGTCGGCACGCAATATTACGAGCGCTACGTCATTGCGACCGCCACCCTGTTGGTGGAAACGGGCGTGATTACCCAGGCCGAACTCGATCAGGCCCTGGGCTCTCACTTCAAGCTGGCGAACCCCGCCCATAGCGCAGGTCGCCAGGCGATCACAGGGCGGCCGCCCTTTGAAGTGGGCGACCGGGTGCTGGTGCGCGACGAGTATGTGGCCGGGCACGTCCGCATGCCCGCCTATGTGCGCGGCAAGGAAGGCGTGGTGCTGCACCGGACAACAGAAAAATGGCCGTTCCCGGACGCCATTGGCCATGGCGATGCGAGCGCGGCCCATCAACCGACCTACCACGTCGAGTTCCGTGTGAAAGACCTGTGGGGGGATGCCGCCGATGAGGGGTTCGTGGTGGTCGATCTGTTCGAAAGCTACCTGGACAAAGCCGCCAGCTCGCCAGCGGTGAACGCATGATTGACGGCGCCCAGGCGGGCCGCCTGCCGGTGACCGTGCTTTCCGGCTTCCTCGGCGCCGGCAAGACCACCGTACTGAACCACATCCTGCGCAATCGCGAAGGCCTGCGAGTGGCCGTCATCGTCAACGACATGAGCGAAGTCAATATCGATGCCGAAGAGGTGCAGCGCGAGGTCGCGCTGCACCATGGTCGCGATGAGTTGATCGAGATGAGCAATGGTTGTATCTGCTGCACGCTGCGCGCCGATCTGCTGGAGCAGATCAGCGCCCTGGCGCGCCAGCAGCGTTTCGATTACCTGCTCATCGAGTCCACGGGGATCTCCGAGCCAATGCCGGTGGCGGAGACGTTCGCGTTCCTTGACGCTGATGGCTTCAGCCTCAGCGAACTGGCGCGCCTGGATACGTTGGTGACGGTGGTCGATGGCAGTCGTTTCCAGGCGCTGCTCGAATCACCGCACACCGTTGACCGCGACGACGCATCGCCGGACGCCCCCGAACGCCCTCTGGCGGATCTTCTGATCGAACAGGTGGAGTACGCCAACGTCATTCTCGTCAACAAGCTGGACCTGCTCGATGAGCCAGGCTACCAGGCCGTACACGCGATCCTTACGAGCCTCAACCCGAGCGCGCGGATCCTGCCGATGACCCACGGTCACGTCGGGTTATCCAGCATCCTCGGGACCCAGCTGTTTGATTTGCCCAGTCTGGCGGCGTCGCCGGGCTGGATGCAGAAGATGGCAGCGACGGACGCGCCGCCCTCCGAGTCGGACACCTATGGGGTGACGTCCTGGGTCTACCGTGAACGCGCGCCTTTCCACCCCCGGCGATTGCTCGATTTTCTCCAGCGCCCCTGGCACAACGGGCGGCTGTTGCGCAGCAAGGGTTATTTCTGGCTTGCCAGCCGCCACTTGGACATCGGCCTGCTGGTGCAAAGCGGCAAGCAGTTCCAGTGGGATTATGTCGGGCGCTGGTGGAATTTTGTCGAGCAGCCGCAGTGGCCGCGAGATGAATACCGGCTGCAGAGCATCCTGGCCAAATGGGACAGTGTGGTCGGCGACTGCCGGCAGGAATTGGTCTTTATCGGCCAAGGGCTCGACACCGACGTGTTACAGCGCGAGCTCGACCACTGCCTGCTGAGCCCGCAGGAAATCGCCGCCGGCCCACTGGCCTGGCAGACATTCCCAGGGGCAGCAGCCTTTGACACCGGGGCCCTATCGGCATGCCCCGCGCAACCCTTGGCGGTTGCACCCATTTGATCCGAGGTAGAGGTACCCCATGCTTTTTTTCAGTCGAACCAACCGCTGGGTATTGGCGCCGCTGGCCGACAGACTGGACCAGCCTGACCAGCCGAGTACGCCGCTGTCGTCGAACAACCCACTGCTACGCCGCATCCTCGCGGGCGTCGAGACCTTGCTGCAAGAGCGGCGAGCACTGCAGGAACAGGTTCGCGCGCTGACATTGGAAACCAGCCGTCTAGCCGAACAACTGGCCGGCCGAGACACGCTTTTGCAGGAATGGGAGGCGCGTTGGACGTTGATCACCCAAGGCGCCGGTGACCTGTTCTGGGAACTGGAAACCCAGGGGCTCGCGGCACCTGCGCTGGAGTGTGCAGTGCGGTGGACCGGGGTCGCGTCGATCCAACCCCAAGGTATCGATCAGTTGGGTCGCTGGAACGAACAACTGCACCCCGCCGACCGCCAACGGCAGCTAGACGCGCTGGCCAGGCACCTGGCTGATCGCAGCGGACGAACCGCGTTTACCCTGGACGTGCGCATGGCCCTTGCCCCAGGTGACGACTATCGCTGGTGCAGGATCAATGGTGCGGCGCGCCGCGATGCGCAAGGCGTGCCGGTCGCCATCGGCGGCAGCCTGCGCGATATCCACCAACAGCATTTGCGCGACGAGGCACTCGAACTGGCGGCCACACGCTTCGAGATTTCCCGTGAAATGCTCCATGACGGGCTGTGGGATATCGAGGTGGTGGCGGGTGATCCGGCGAACCCGAAAAATACAATCTGGTGGTCGTCGCAAATGCGTCGACTGCTGGGACACACCACCGTCGAAGAGTTTCCCAACACCTTGGAAAGCTGGACGTCACGCCTGCACCCCGATGACAGCGACCGGGCAATTGCAGCGTTTGTCGCCCACGTCGACGACCGCAGTGGACAAACACCGTTCGATGTCGACTACCGGCTTAAGCACAGCAGCGGCAATTACCGCTGGTTTCGCGGCCGTGGGCAAACGCGACGCGCAGAGGATGGTTCCCCGCAAAGAGTGGTGGGCGCCATCACCGATATCCATGCCAACCATGAAGAAAGCGCGATGCGCGCGGCTCAGGAACACCAGCACCAGGTGATGCAGGAGACCTTGCGCAAACTGACGCACATTGTCGCCACCATTCAGGGCATTGCCAGCCAGACCAACCTGTTGGCGCTGAACGCCGCCATTGAGGCCGCCCGCGCTGGCGAGGCCGGACGCGGATTCGCGGTGGTCGCCGATGAAGTTCGAAAGCTGGCCACTCGCACCAGCCAGGCCACCCAGCAAGCGGCCGACATGATGGACAGCTAGCCCGCTGAACCGCGCAGCGCCGATCAATCGGCAAAGCGCGCCACAGTACCAACTCAATAAAAATAACCAGGTGTCGTTATGCGTGATTATCAATCTGTCGCCACGTCCTTCAATTATCTGCACACCGCCGAGCAGGCGTTGCAAGGCGACCTCGCGGCCTTGAACGCCTGCATCGAGTGCTGTGACCGACACGCCCACGCCGAAGCCGTGGCGTTGTATTGCGAAGCCCAGGATGGCAGCGCTACGCACTACACCTTCAAGCAATTGCAGGCAGACGCTGCACGCTTCGGCAATTTTTTGCGTGAGCAGGGTGTGCAGCCGGGAGATCGTGTTGCCGGCCTGATGCCGCGCACGGTTGAGCTGTTGATTGCGATCTTAGGCACCTGGCGGGTGGGCGCGGTCTATCAACCGCTCTTCACCGCCTTCGGTCCCAAGGCGATCGAGCAGCGATTGGACTGCTCCAACGCCCGCTGGATCATCACCGACAGCCAAAACCGCCCCAAGCTGGACGACGTTGCCAACTGCCCCAGCATCGTCGTCACCGGCGATCACCCAAAGCACCCGGGCGATTACCCGTTCTGGACCACGCTGGATCGCCACAGCGTCGAGTGCGAACCCGTGCTGCTGGACGCCAGCGCGCCGTTCCTGTTGATGTGCACGTCGGGCACAACCGGGCCGGCCAAGCCTCTGGAAGTGCCATTGCGCGCCATTCTGGCCTTCAAGGGTTACATGCGTGACGCGATTGGCCTGCGTGATGACGACCGTTTCTGGAACCTGGCCGATCCCGGCTGGGCCTACGGCCTGTATTACGCAGTGACCGGCCCGCTGGCGTGCGGTCATGCGACGCTGTTCTATAACGGCCCGTTCACGGTAGAGAGCACGTGCCGAATCATCGCCAAGTACGCCATCAGCAATCTGGCCGGTTCACCCACGGCGTATCGCCTGCTCATCGCCGAAGGGGCGGCGTTCGCCAGCGCCGTACGCGGCCACCTGCGCGCCGTCAGCAGTGCCGGCGAGCCGCTCAACCCACAAGTCATCCGTTGGTTTGCCGAGCAACTGGACGTGATCATTCACGATCATTACGGCCAGACTGAGGTCGGCATGGTGCTGTGCAATCACCACCGTTTGCGCCATCCGGTACGTGAGGGCTCGGCGGGTTATGCGGTGCCCGGCTACCGCATCGTCGTGCTGGATGACGCTTATCGGGAATTGCCGGCAGGTCGGCCGGGCGTCCTGGCGGTGGATCGCGAGCGCTCGCCCCTGTGTTGGTTCGAGGGGTATTTGAAGATGCCCACCCAGGCCTTTGTGGGTCGCTATTACCTGAGCGGCGATATTGTCGAGTTGAATGACGACGGCAGTATCAGCTTCGTCGGCCGCAATGATGATGTGATCACCACGTCCGGCTATCGCGTCGGGCCTTTCGACGTCGAAAGCGCCCTGATCGAGCACCCGGCCGTGATCGAAGCGGCCGTGATCGGCAAGCCCGACCCACAACGCACCGAGCTGATCAAAGCCTTTGTGGTGCTGAGCAACCAGTACCCACCGAGCACCGAATTGGCCGAAGCACTGCGCCTGCACGTCCGCCAGCGCCTGGCCGCACATGCTTACCCTCGGGAGGTGGAGTTCGTCGAACAACTGCCCAAGACGCCCAGTGGCAAGTTGCAGCGGTTCATTCTGCGCAACCAGGAAATTGCCCGACAGCAGTCCGCCGGTGCATGAAGCCGTTGGCACTTTTTCCAGCGCCGCCTGTCAACCCTGCATCACTGACGAGTTAGCGGGTCATCATGCACAGTTGGAAGAAGCTATCACTGACCGCGGACCTGGAGCGCAGCCTGCCCGGTCACCAGGTGGATTGCATCCTGATCAACGGCTGGACGGCTACCGTCCTGGTCAGGCAGCCCGAGCATGACGCGATGTTTTGCACGACGGGTATCAACCTGGCCACGCTTGCAGACAGCTCAAGTATTCAAAAACTGGCTGAAGAGCTGGTGTTTGAGATCGACATGTCCAAGGGCGGGAGAGTGGGCTAGCTCTCCCGTTCTGATTCATTCGGCTGTGCTTGCGAGGAATTCGCCTGCTCTGCGAACAAGCCTCCTCCATTCACTCCCATTGATGAGGCCGGTGCTCTCCATATCGTCGGCCTTCCTCAGCAATTTGAAATATTTGTCCTCAATATCCCGATCATTTACAGCCTGGGAGTAGATATCCGCCCAGGCCTTTACTGCAGAACGCCGTGTTGATTGCTGCATTTGAGCACCTGATTAAGTCCGCGGAAGTAGAGCGGTGCCCCTCAAAAATCGTTCCTATGCGCCGCTGACGATCCGACCAGCGGTGGCACTAAGCTACTACTGATTCCTATTCCAGGCTGCCATTGCAGGGTGGCGGTTATTCCTTGCGCGTAAATACAGCGCCAGGGCGCCCCCACCCAGTCCGGCTCAGTGTCCTGAGCGCGGAACTTTCAGACCCGTCTTAATCCAATCCCTGCCTGCCATCGCTACGCTGGGCCCCTACCCATCCGCACGCTGACAGGTCCTCTCCATGATCGACAAACACCTGCGCATCCTTATCGTGGATCCACTGCACGCCCATGTCCTGCAGATCGAAAAAATGCTCAACCGCATGGGTTATTACTGCATTGCGACGGCCGGCAGTGCCACCGAGGCCCTGAGAATGAGCCGCGCCGGACGGACACCGTTCGACGTGTTGCTGGCGGCCGACAACCTGGTGCGAACACCCGGGATGAACGGATCTTCGTTTGAGGTGTACGCCATCGAAAACGTGTTTATCTACAGCCGTCCGGCTGACTGTGCAGACGTGCACCTGCCCCACCAAGGTGAACGTTACTGGCGCTGCGGCTTGCCGGAATACCTGGTGCTGGAATGGTTCATGGCGCGCTCTCAACGCCGCACACCTGGGGCTACTGCCACCCGCCCCCCATCACTTTGTACAAACTCACCCGATTACTTTGCTCTGCCAGGCGCAGGGTGATATCCCCAGCCTGCGGCGCAAGCTGGAGCAGGTGTGCCTGGGGGAAACCCCTCCCACATTTGGTTCTTCGGGGCTTGGAGGATTGGAGTTACATCGGCGTGCTGCTGATAACCCGCAGCGCCAACCCCTCGTACGCATCCAGGGTAATGGTGAACTCACCCTCCGCGGTCAGGTCCCCTTCTACCCGTTCGTTGATGATGTCCACCACCATCCCGGCCGCGATGTCCGGCAGGTGCAGGGTTTCGGTGATCGGTGTGGCGCCGAAGTTCAGCGCGGTGATTTGCGTGCCTTTGCCGGCCGGCAAGTCGTGGACCATGATCAACAGTCCAGGGTTCTGGACGTCTGGCACCAGTATCTGGCGGCTGGCGGCGATGTCGTAGGCACGGCGCACGGCGAGGATTTTTTGCAGTTGCGAGGCAAACGATTCCGGGTCCTGCAACTGGCTGTTGAGGCTGCCGTAGAGGCTTTTAGAGCGCGGCATCTGACCGGCCGACAATTCTGCGTCCGGGTTCAGGTCCACCAGGTCGTAGGCGCCGCGATGAATCCAGCGGGTATCGCCATCCTGCATCAAGTGCGCGACCTCATCGGCCGCCAGCGGCAGCGCGCCTACCAGGTCCCAGCCGGACAAGGCGAACACCCCCGGCTGCATGGCGTTGTACATCACCAGCAGTAAGTGGATCTGGCGAATCTGTTGAATGTCCGCCGCACTGATCGCCTCCAGGTCACGAATGCCCAGCGCCGCCGTGATGATGCTGGCGGTGGTGCAGGACACCCCATTGGTCACGAACTTGAGGTTGTACGGCGCGTGCTCGCCGGCCAGGCGCTCGTACATCTGCTCGCGGATGTGCTCGCGCAGGATATTGCCGGGGAACGTCTGGCCCTGGTAAAGGAAGGTGTCGTGGGCGTGCAGGGTCCAGAAGTGCACCAGTTCCAGGGTCAGCTCATCGTGGTTCTGCAACGCATGGATCAGCGAGCCGGGGTCGATGCCCTGGCGGTGCA
This sequence comes from Pseudomonas sp. MIACH, assembly GCF_001269925.1. GTDB lineage: Bacteria > Pseudomonadota > Gammaproteobacteria > Pseudomonadales > Pseudomonadaceae > Aquipseudomonas. The sequence goes on along the minus strand of NZ_LHVO01000018.1, from coordinate 66,151 downwards.
TTTCGCGCAGCATCAGGCGCAGGAATTCGGCATCGCCCATCAACAGCGCGTGTTGGTACGCCGGGCGGGTGATGAAGTCATAGGACAGGTCGGCGCCGCCGTGGGACATCGACGCAATGTCATCCACCGTGAGGTTCAACTCCTGGAAGCTGAAACCGCCGGCCTTGCGAATCGCCCCGCCCAGCAACTGGTTGCCGGTAATCGACAGCGGATGGCTCTCGGACCAGGCCGTGCCATCGAGGGTGCGTTCCACACCGAGGAAGCCATTGGCGTCCAGGCGCAGGATTTTCGCGCCCATCACATCGATGGCGTGCAAGGCGTCGCCGATGATCATCTGCTGCGCGGCGAAAGTCGGGTCGAGCCAGTTCAGCGACGGCTGGCCTTCCTTGAAATAGTGCAGGTACACCCAGCGGCGCGGCTTGCCATCCACGCCGATGACCACGGGCGTGGTGCTCCAGTCGGTTTCCTTGACGCCGGGCTCGAAGAAAATCACCCGTTGCAACTGGCCGACGATGTAGTGCTTGTCGCGCAGTGCATCGACTTGCAGCGGGCTGAGGTTCTGCGCATCGCGGCCCTCGGCTACGTCGGGCAGCAACGGCCAGTCTTCCTCGCGGATCTCCACCATGTGGTAAAGGCCGGGGTAATCCTCGTAGGCCATCTCGGCCAGGCGAAAGTCCGCGCCCTTGCCGGTGTGGGACGGAATCACATCGTCAATGATCACCGCGTTGTGCGCGGCGGCCATGCGCGTCAACGCCTGCAACTGCGCCTCGGTGCCCAACTGCGGGTCGATCTCGAAGCTGATGCGGTCGAAATTGCCGTCGATGGTCGGCGTGTGCCGTGTGCCGGTGAGGCCACCGGATTTTTTCAGCGGGCCATTATGGATGCCCTGAATGCCGATCTTCGACAGTGCCTGCCACAGCGTCTCGTCCCCCAACGCCTCCAGCACCGTACCGCCCTCGCGGGTCACAATCGACGCCGGGTAGGCGGTAAACCACACCGACGACAAGGCTGAGGCATCACGGGGCCGGGTCTGCGCATACGGCTGTTGCCACAACCGGCCCTGGCCTGAATAGAGCTTGGCGCGCTGGCGTGCCGCGTGCAGCATCGATTGTTCCACCAGCCAGTTCACATGGTTGTTTTCAGCCGCGGTCATAAGCTCGGTACCTGTCGTCGTTAAACATTACTCGTGAACATATGAGGGTTCGGTGGGCCATTCGTTGCATTGCAATGTGGCTTGCCGGCGACGACCTTCGGTATCTCCACCTCTTCAGCGTGCTCAGCAGGTTTCCCGATACTGCCTCGGCGTAAACCCGGTCGACGCCTTGAACTGCCGCGTAAACGCGCTGTGGTCGGTATAGCCGCATTGCAGCGCGACTTCAGTAATCGGCATGTCGCTGTGCAATAAGCGATGGGCGTGTTCCAACCGCACTTTCTGGATCATCTGCCGGGGTGTCAGGTGGAACACGCGTTTGCAGTAGCGCTCCAGTTGCGCCACGGAAATACCGGCGATGCGCGTCAGTTCGCCGAGGGTGACGCGGCGGTTGAAGTGCGTGCGGATGTGCTCGTCCACCGCAGCCAGGCGTTGGTAGGCCGGGTGGGTTTGGCTGGCCGATTGCAGGTCGACCGAGATCCCGGCCAGGCCGATGATGCGGCCTTCGTGGTTGTACAGCGGCCATTTGTGGGTGAGGCACCAGCCGGGCTCGCGGCTGCCGTAGAGGTGCAGTTCGAGTTGGTCTTCCAGCACAAGGCCCTGCTCCAGCACGCGCCGGTCCTGCTCGGTGTAGCCCGGCCCCAATTGTGCGGGAAACACTTCGGCGCTGGTCTTGCCCAGCAACGGTTGCAACTGCTTGAGGCCGCAACGTTGCACCAGCGTGCGGTTGGCGAGGACGTAACGGGCGTCCGTGTCCTTGATGAAGATGGCGGCATTGGGGATCACGTCCAGCATCGGCAGCAACTGCGCCACACCGGCCAATAGCTGCTCGATGCTGTGGGGAGGGCTTGCCCCGAGCCCTTGGCAAAGGCTCGCAAACGCGCTTTGAAGCATGAGTGTCTCTCCCCGGCGTTCACCTTGATGGCAAGCAGATTGCCCCATGCCCGGGGTGCTGTCGAGCATGGCGGACTGTGCTGAATTCGTCATCGATGCCAGCAAAAAACATCAATCGCCGCCGCGCTTGCGCGTTCACGATAGGGCCACTGCATGCCTATCCATACACTCATAGGAAAGCACCCCACAGCTTTCATAGAGGGAGCGCGTTATGAAGCGACTGCACGTGATCGACTCCCATACCGGCGGCGAGCCCACGCGCCTGGTGATGACCGGCTTCCCCGCGCTCAAGGGCGCGAGCATCGCCGACCAGTTGGAAAACCTGCGCACAGAGCACGACCGGTGGCGCCGCGCCTGCCTGCTGGAACCGCGTGGCAATGACGTACTGGTCGGTGCGCTGTACTGCGCGCCCGTCACCCCAGGCGCCACCTGCGGGGTGATCTTCTTCAACAACGCCGGTTACCTGGGGATGTGCGGCCACGGCACCATCGGCCTGGTGGCGTCCTTGCACCACTTGGGGCGCATCCAGCCGGGCGAGCACAGCATCGACACGCCGGTAGGACCGGTCACGGCGACGCTGCACGATGACGGCGCCGTGACCCTGCGCAACGTGCCCGCCTATCGTTATCGCGAGCAGATCGCGGTATCGGTGCCGGGCCACGGCGTGGTCCAGGGCGATATTGCCTGGGGTGGCAACTGGTTTTTCCTGGTTTCCGAGCACGGTATGGCGCTGGAGATGGACAACGTCGACGCCCTCACCGACTACACCTGGGCGATGCTCAAGGCCCTCGACGCCCAGGGCATCCGCGGCCCCGATGGCGCCCTGATCGACCATGTCGAACTGTTCGCCGACGACGCCCACGCCAACAGTCGCAACTTCGTGATGTGCCCCGGCAAAGCCTACGACCGCTCACCCTGCGGCACCGGCACCAGCGCCAAGCTGGCGTGTCTGGCCGCCGATGGAAAGCTCGCCCCCGGTGCGCCCTGGATACAAGCCAGCATCACCGGCAGCCAGTTCGAAGGCCGCTATGAATGGGACGGCCAGCGTGTCATCCCTTTCATCACAGGCCGCGCCTACGTGACCGCCGACAGCACGTTGCTGATCGACGAACAAGACCCGTTTGCCTGGGGCATCTGAGCCCATCCCGTTTGATTGAACGTTGTAAGGAGCCAGGACAATGAGCGACAACATCTTCACCGGTTGCATCCCCGCGTTGATGACCCCGTGCACCGCCGCGCGCAAGCCGGACTTCGACGCGCTGGTCGCCAAGGGCCGCGAACTGATCGATATCGGCATGAGCGCCGTGGTGTACTGCGGTTCCATGGGCGACTGGCCGTTGCTCACCGAAGCCGAGCGCCAGGAGGGCGTAGCGCGCCTGGTGGCGGCCGGCGTGCCGACCATTGTCGGTACCGGTGCGGTGAACAGCCGTGAGGCGGTGGCTCACGCTGCCCACGCGGCCAAGGTTGGCGCCCATGGTTTGATGGTGATTCCGCGTGTGCTGTCCCGTGGCGCTTCGGCCACCGCGCAAAAGGCGCATTTCTCGGCGATCCTCAAGGCCGCGCCCCACCTGCCGGCGGTGATCTACAACAGCCCCTACTACGGCTTCGCCACCCGCGCGGAGTTGTTCTTCGAACTGCGCCGCGAACACCCGAACCTGATCGGCTTCAAGGAATTCGGTGGCGGCGCCGACCTGCGCTACGCCGCCGAGCACATCACCTCCCAGGACGACAGCGTGACCCTGATGGTCGGCGTCGATACCCAGGTGGTGCACGGTTTCGTCAACTGCAACGCCACGGGCGCGATCACCGGCATTGGCAACGCGCTGCCTCGCGAAGTGTTGCACCTGGTAGCCCTGAGCAGGCAAGCGGCCAAGGGCGATGCCAAGGCCCGCCGCCTGGCCCGTGAGCTGGAAGGCGCGCTGGCGGTGCTTTCATCCTTCGATGAAGGCTGCGACCTGGTGCTGTATTACAAGCACCTGATGGTACTCAACGGCGACCACGCCTACGCCCTGCACTTCAACGAGACCGACGTGCTCAGCGATGCCCAGCGGCGTTACGCCGAGCATCAATACGCGCTGTTCCGCCAGTGGTATGCCAACTGGTCGAGAGAGGCGTAGCTGATGCACGACCCTGCCCCTGCAGATATCGCCGTAATCGGAGCCGGCATCATTGGCGTTGCCTGCGCCCTGCAGCTGGCGCGACAGGGACGGCAAGTGCTGGTGATCGACCAACTGGAACCCGGCATGGGCGCCTCCTACGGCAACGCCGGGCACCTGGCGACCGAACAGGTGTTCCCGATTGCCGACCTGTCGATCCTCAAGCGCCTGCCCGCCATGCTCATGGACCCCATGGGCCCGCTGCGCCTGGACTGGAAATACCTGCCGCGCGCCCTGCCCTGGTTCATCCGCCTGCTGCTGAACCTGCGCCCGGCGAGTTACCAGCGCACGGTGACGGGTCTGCGCGCGCTCAATGAAGCGAGCCTTGGCGCCTGGCAACGGTTGCTGGCAAGCATCCAGCGCCCGGAGCTGTTGCGCGAAGATGGCTCGCTGCTGGTGTTCGAACGTTCAGACTCCCGCGCGGCCATCGATGGGTTGCAACAGCGTATGCGGCAGCAAAACGTGCCGGTGGATTTCTGGTCGGCGGATGCCATTCGAGGGATCGCCCCGCAATTGAGCGCCCGGATCCAGGGCGGCCTGTTTTTCCCGCGAACAGGGCACTTCCTCGACCCTTACCGGTTGGTCTGCGAATTGGTGGATGCGGCCAAGGCCAGTGGCGTGCAGTTCCTCCAACGCCAGGTGCTGGATGCACGGGTTGAAGGCGATGGGGTCACCGTGAGTACCGATCAAGGCACCTTTGCCGCCCGCCAGGTCCTGATCGCCTGTGGCGCCCACTCGGCCAAACTCACCGCCGCCCTGACCGGCAAAAAAGTCCCGCTGGACACCGAGCGCGGCTATCACCTGATGCTGCCCCATGAACAGCAACGCCTGCCGTTTGCCGTCACGTCCCTGGAACGCAAGTTCATCATGACCCCGATGGCAGGCGGGCTGCGCCTGGCCGGCACGGTGGAATTCGCCGGCCTCGACCGCCCACCGAACATGGCACGCGCGTGGCAGTTGCATCGGTTGAGCCAGGGGCTGTTTCGCGAGGACCTGAGTGCAGAGGATGCGACGCCGTGGATGGGATTCAGACCATCGCTGCCGGATTCGCTGCCGATTATTGATCGGGTATGTGACGGGAAGGTGCTGCTTGCGTTTGGGCATCAGCATCTGGGGCTGACCCAGGCGGCGGTGACGGCGGAGATGGTGGGGCAATTGGCGTCGGTGGCGCATGCGCTTTCAGGGTTGCCGGCGCTAGGGCCGTATCGCCTGGAGCGGTTTTGAGGAGAGCCGCGCACTCTTATTACTGGTTAAACATTTTATTGATCGAACACATTCTTGTGGCGAGCGGGCTAGCCCCGCGTTGGGCTGCGCAGCAGCCCCAAAACCAGCCTCTGCGGAATATCAGGTAGACCGTATTTGTCCTTCATTGGGGGCGCTTCGCACCCCAACGCGGGGCAAGCCCGCTCGCCACAGGGGGTTCCGTTTGCTGTGCGACAGCGCTAAGTTGGAGATTCAGCGGGACCTCCGGCATTTATTTGGATTTCCTCGCACCTTACTTGACCAACCGCTTCTCCTTGGAGGGGCGATATCCGAAATAGGAGCTGTAGCACTTGCTGAAATGGCTCGGCGAGACAAACCCGCACGCCACCAGCACTTCCACCTGTGACAGTTCGGTGTGCTGCAACAACCGGCGTGCTTCGGTGACGCGCAGTTCCATGTAGTAGCGCTGCGGCGTGGTGCCCAGTTGCTCTTTGAACAGGCGCTCCAACTGGCGGCGCGAGCGGCCGGCGTAGACGGCGAGTTGGTCGAGTTCCAGCGGTTCTTCGAGGTTGGCGTCCATCAGCTTGACCACTTCGCGCAGGGGCGCGCTGACGCTGATATTTTCGGTGGGTTTGATGCGCCGGTAGCGCGACTCTTCGAAGGCCAGGATGTCTTCGATGCCTTCAACCAGGGCTTTGTCGTGCAGACTTTTGATCCAGTCCAGGGCCATGTGGAAGGCGCCGGATGGGCTGGATGCGGTAAGGCGGTCGCGGTCGATCACGTAGGGTTCGCTGGTGACGTCGGTGGCTTTGGACACTTCTGCCAAGGCCGGACGATGTTCGGGGTGGATGGCGCAGCGGTAGCCTTGCAACAGGCCCGCGCGGCCGAGGAACCATGCGCCGTTCCACAACCCGGCCAGGCTCACGCCCTGCTCGGCGGCGCTGCGCAGCAGCTGGATCAAGTGCTCGCTGGCCTTGAGTTCGGTGCGAAAGCCGCCGCAGATCACCAGCAGATCCAGGCCTTGCAGCGCAGGGGCATCGAGACGTGCATCCGGGCGGATCACCAGGCCCAGGTCGCTGATGACTTCGCCGTCATCACACCCGAAGGTTCGCGTGGCGAACAGATCAGGGCGCAGCAGGTTGGCGGTGACCACGGTGTCGAGGGTCTGGGTGAAGGCCGGTAGGGAGAAATGTTCAAGCAGCAGGAAGCCGACGCGGATGACCGACGCCGGCTGGGAGGTTTCGTTGAGGTAGCGCAGGTTCTTGCCTTTCATGCCACCGCTGAACTGGCGTCTTTCCATCGAGGGTTGGCCCACTTTTATTGTTGATGCAATGGGCGCCATCTTAGGGGGAAAAGCCGTGGTTGTCCCAGGCACTGATCTTGAAAAAATCACAGGCCCCAAAAGCCCGTGGCAGAACACTCCCCAGCGCATCTGATACGGTTTTTTCTTTTCTATCTGCGCCTGTATTGAAATGCCGTCTGGGCGGACAATAGCCCACATCCCCACCCCCTTCCCTTTGGAGGCCTTATGACCAAGATGGCGATTTTCCTGTTCGGTTTTTTAGTACTGACCATCGGCATCGGCCTGCTGGCGACCATCTCGCCGGTCTGACGCCTAGCCGGCAAACAGCATCGGGTACAGCGACAGCACCAAAAGCCCGGCCATTGACCAATTGAACAGCCTCAACCAGCGCGGCTCGCGCAGCACATTACGCAAGCCGCTGCCACATCCGACCCACACGCACACGCTGGGCAGGTTGACCACGGCAAAGACCAGCGCAATCACCAGCACGTTGGTGACATAGCCCTCAGCCGGCGTATAGGTGGTGATGGCCCCAAGCGCCATGATCCACGCCTTGGGGTTCACCCACTGAAACGCCGCCGCACCGAGGAAGGTCATGGGTTTGCCGTGCTTATCATTGCTATCGGACATGTCGCCCGCCGTCGCGATCTTCCAGGCCAGGTACAACAAGTACGCCGCGCCCACGTAGCGCAACACCGTGTAGGCCCACGGGAACACCTTGAACACTTCGCCCAGTCCCAGGCCGACCGAAATCACCAACAGCATGAAACCGATACTGATCCCCAGTGCATGGGGCATCGAGCGGCGAAACCCGAAGTTCACTCCCGAGGCGAGCAACATGGTGTTATTCGGACCTGGGGTGATCGAGGACACGAAGGCGAACAGCACAAAGGCTGAGAGCAGGCTGGTAGACATGAACATGGAGCGGCTTCCAAGCGGTGTGATATGCCTGCGACAGTAGTGGGTTATGCCTCCCGGCGCCCCGTACAGCCAGGCACCGATCGAGGCATACACTTCCAGGTTCAAATCGCTCAGGCGCTTTCACAAACCTTTCACACACACAGCCTTATGGTGAACCCAGCTCCTAATGAACATCCCTTTTAGCCCGTGCTCCCCATCACGGGCTTTTCTTTGCCTGGGATTTATCCCGGGCAAAAAAAGAGGTGGGCCATAATTCATGGCCCACCTCTGGTTGACTAACGGTTAACGCGGACCACCCCCTGGGCCACCGCCCTGACCATGACCACCACCGCCGTGGCCACCACCCCCGCCACCGCCCGGCGGCATGAATATCCAGCAGCCCGACAAGGTCGACAACAGCGCGACAACAACAGCCGCCTTGGTTAGGTAATTCAACTTCATGACAACGCTCTCTGCTTTACAAGGTTGGGTGTACGTAAAGTAAGACCGCCGCCACTGAAGTCCGTCACGGGTTTCGTGTAACGTCTTGGTAGGGTTTGTGTAGGGGTGGATACACGTCAATTCATTGATGCGAGTTAATCCGGAGTGACGGAAATGAAAGAGTTGATACAGGGCCTGGACGGACCCAGAACGGCCCAGCAGGAATTGTTTTACGACCTGGAAGATGCAGCGGCGGTCATCGGCTGGTCCGTGGTTGAGCTGACAGCCCTGGCAACCAGCAGCAGAACGCCGAGTGAGGCGGTGGCGTTGATGAAGGTCTGTACGTTGCTGGCAACTCAGCAGGAGAAACTGGCCAAGTACGCGGGTGAAGTGAAGGAGCAGCGCATCAGCAGGTCCGAGACTGACTACTGAAGATTGAGGTCAGTACGCTCAAGAATGGAGGCCTCGACTCGTCAATCGTAGTCGGCCCCCAATTCGTCACGTCGGTGAATGGCGCGAGCCAGCCGCAGCCGACTGGCTCGATCAGGTCGTTCGACAGCAGCTCTACGTTGAGCGGCTCTCGCCAGGATTATGTTGTTTTTTAACGCCCTTCCCCGACTTCCGCTCGTATTGGTGATGAAAAAACCAAGCGATCAAAACCAGTATCGCCAGACCAAAAACGAATAACAGCAGCTCTATCGCGGGACCTTCGTGTGAAAACATTTTTCGTTCCTCATCCTGAAGTAGCGTGACCTGAAAACGGCCACAACCGAAATTATTCGTAACAATACGAACATTTTCAGGGTAGTCGCCAACACGCGCCGTGACAACCTTAAAAGCCTCAGAACCATTGATCTAGACACGTCACTCGTCGAAAAAAACCCTTTGAACGCGTTACGGGATACGGCGCAACGCTCTAGCGAGAGCGGGATCACGCCTGTACGGACTGATGCGGATGGAGATAGTTAGGCCTGCTCGAAAGGTTGGTACCCGGACCTTTTCTTTCGGGCAATAAAAAACCCCGTAGACGTTAATCTACGGGGTTTCTAAGAGTGGAGGCCGAGGTCGGAATCGAACCGGCGTAGGCGGATTTGCAATCCGCTGCATAACCATTTTGCTACTCGGCCTCAAACGATCAATGCCCTTGCTGCTGACATTCACCGTATAAAAACTTGAGTGGGCTATAAAACCCTGCCTCTACTCTAACTCATTGAATACATTGAAGTTTTTAATGCTTCGTTGCGTTCGATGGGCGCCATTATGTACTCATTTGCTTTTGCCTGCAACCCCTTGATTTCAAAAATATTTCGCATTGGCATCAAGGGGTTGCGTGCCTGCCCTACTCCTTGATGAGCTGCTGCTGGTACTGCGGGTCGGCCTTGATCTGGGCGTCGGTGAACGGCAGTGGGCGCAGTTTTTTCTCGGAGAACGCTTGGGTCTGGTCCTTCGAGTATTTCGATGCCGGGTTGCTGGACAGGGAAAACGCGAGCAGGCCTTGGGCGTGTGGGCCCTGGTCGTCGAAGGTGACGATCTGCAGGTAGCTGCTGCCGCTGACCACTTCGCGCTTGCCGTCGGCCCGGGGCACGGTCTGCATGGCGTTGTAGATCCCCAGCGCTTGCGGGCCGCCGTGGATCGGGGTTTGGCCGCTGACCTGGATATCGCCCCACTTGCTGTCGGCGTTGAGGCCGAGTTTGGCGACGGCTGCGGTGGAGGCCAGCATGGCTTCGCGCAGGGCCTTGGCCACGGGCGCGCGGTCGATGGCCAGGCCGCGTGGGGTGGTCAGGGGCTGGGCCGGGTCGAAAGCAACGCGCCAGGCATCAGGGATTTGCTGCAGGTGCTCGAACAGGTTGATGAAGTGCACCAGGCCCAGGCCGCTGTCGAGGTTGGCGTGTTGGTCCCAATCTTTGAGGCTGGTGCATAGCGGTGTCAGCGTAACCGCGTCGGTGCCCAGGTGTTTGGCGCAGAATTCCAACAGGTCGGGCATGACCTGGCCAGCCAGGTACACCTCGTTGTCCATCACCATGTTTTGCAGGTCGGCGACGTTGATCGGGCGCTGCTCCAGGGATTGCAGGCGTTGCACGGCGAAGCGTGCCCGCGGGCCGAGGCCGATGTGGTCCTGGCTGATCACCGGAGAGAAACCGGTCAACGGCGCCTTGGGGTTGGCCAGCCACGCCGAATCGTTGGAGTGCTGCACGTAGTCGCTCCGCTCCAGCTGCGGCAACTGGTCGGCCGCGAAGATGCCGGCCTGGGCGGCGCGTGGATCGACGTCCCAGGCACACGCGCTGTGGGCGCCATCGAGCATGATCATCTGCAGGCCGGCACGCGGGTCGCTGCATTGCGCCAGTTTGGCCGCGCTGACGTTGGGCACCACCGACAGGTTCATGTACAAGCTCTGGCCCTGGTCATCGGCGGCCAGGGTGTTGACCCACGGGATGCCTTGCAGAGTGTGCACCGAGGTTTGCAGATCTTTAAGGCTCGTGGCGCGGTTCATGGCGTACCACTGTTGCAGGACACGGTCGTTGCCCAGGTTGGCGTCGCGCAGGCTGAAGGCGTAGTGGTTGTCCCAATCCAGCTTGCCGGGCCACTGCACCACGGGGCCGAACTGCGAGCTATAGACCGGATGGGTCACAGGCTTGACGCTGCCGTCCGCTTGCCTGACTTGCACCGTCACCGAGGTCTTTTCCAGGGGGATGGATTTTCCATCCAGCATGTAGCGCGTGGAATCCTTGGGATCCAATGTCAGGCGATACAGCGTGAAGTGCTTGGACGTGTCCACCGTATGCGTCCACGCCACATGCTGGTTAAAGCCGATATTGATCACCGGCAGGCCCGGCAACGCGGCGCCCATCACATCCAGCTGGCCGGGGATGGTCAGGTGCATTTCATAAAAGCGCATGCCGCCCACCCAAGGGAAATGCGGGTTGGCCAACAACATGCCACGTCCATTGAACGAACGATCACGCCCCACCGCCACCGCGTTGCTGCCGCGATCGAGACTGAAGCGATGTTGATTGGCGGCGGCCAGTTCAAACGCCTTGGCGCTGGGCTGCACACTCGCCGTTGCCTGAGGCGGCTTGGCGCCGACCAGGGCTTCGGCGAATTGGCCGACACCGCCTTCCACCAGCAGCCTGCGGGTCAATTTCACCAGGTCTTCAACCACCAGCGGCCGTACCCAGGCCGCCTGGCACTGGGCGGGTGCGCCCTGCTCTTTCAGGTAGCGGTTGTAACCGGCCACATAGCCTTGCATGCGCTGCTGGATCTGCGGGCTCTGCGCCTTCCAGAAGGCCGCCACGGCACCGGGCGTATTGAGCCAGGTGAAAAACACGTCGCTGGCCAGGTTATTGCGTTCTTCCAGGGTCGACTGCTCGGGGCCGAAGTACCTGGCCCGCTCGCCGTTCACCGTGACCACTTCATTGGCCAGCAGGCACAGGTTGTCCTGGGCATAGGCGTAACCGATGCCCAGGCCCAGGCCGCGCTCATCATTGGCGCGAATATGCGGCACGCCGAAACTGGTACGCCGGATATCCGCCGACGCTTGCGTCACCTGTTCCCGCGCCGAAGCAGCCAGGCTCAACCCGAGCAACAACCCCGCCACGCACACCCTGGACAACCCGTTGGAAATAATCACACAGACTCCGCAGTCAAATTGAACACCCTCACCGGGGATTGCTACCCCACCGTAAGGACGCAAAAAACCGCGAAGAATTTAACCCGGTCAGGCGTTTATTTAAGGCTCCAGAGATGTGACAAAACCGATACCGACGAAATTTCTACATCCCTCACTTCATGATTTCCCTTGCTCGTTCGTCTTATTAGATAAGAGCGCCATCATTTTCCTGATCAGGCTCTGATAAGGAGTTTTTGCATGTACAACCCGCAAGTGCCCACGGACGGACATTCGGTCGCCGATAGCCAATTCGCCAGCGGCGCGCAAGTGTTCGGTAAAACGCCCGAACAGCAAGGCAACCAGCGTATTCGGCATTTACTCAAGTGTTTTGGTTTGCGCACCAGCCTGATTCGGCTGAAGGTCATCGACGCACTGCTCACCGCCGCCGACAACCAGCGCGCCCTGGGGGTACGCGGCGTGCACAGCCATCTGCTGGAGCTGGGGATTCCGCTGTCGTTCCTAAGTGTGCGCGAGGTGCTCAAGCGCCTCTGCAGCGAGGGGGTGATCACCCTCAACGCGGATAAAAGCTACAGCCTCCATGAAGAGGCTGCGAAGGTGCTCGAAGGTCGGGCTTAGAGCTTGACCTTGCGGCGCATGATGCCGTTGATCACCACCACGACCACTGCGACCGCAATGGCGATGGTCTGGAACGTCTTCTCACTGATAGCCCCGATGTTCTGCAGGTAGGACAGGCCAAACATCGTCGCCAGTACCGCCAGGGCGATCAGGATCGAGTATTTCAAGCGTTGCTTTTGGGTCATGAGGGGTTCCTGAACCGGAAGAGTGTATCCACTGTGTTCGCCGAACATGCCAGGCATACACCCGGCGACGGGTGCGTATGTTACAGGTGATAAAACACTTTGGCGCGTCCGGCATTTCCGTCATCCCCCCGGCAGCAGACGAGTGGACCGCCCCCCTGATGGACGTTTCACGCCGTTACCGACACCCGACTTTACAAACCGCAAGCCTCCCGGCAGGAACCCCGGTGGGTGTTTCCCACACCCAATGGGGCGTCTGGGGAATAGGGAACCTCCTAATAACAGGCGCTTTTGTTGCCACGTCAAGAAAGGTACCCCCCCATGACAACCCCTTCTGTAGCCGTCCAGCAGCCTCGCCCTTTTCTGCCCTCCCTCCCCATTGATAACCACCGCCAGCCATTAGCCGGCCAGTCGTCCACAGGTACCCAGCACGCGGACTCTGCCAATACGGGCCTGGAACAGGCCCAGGCAAACATGCAGAACCTGCGAGCCCTGGGGCAAAAACTCAACGAAATCGCCCTAGACCTGGGCAAGACCACACTGCCTCAGGCAATCCTGCGGGCGCTGAGAACGACACTCATCGATGTGCATCCCGCGTCTTCCTCTTCCGAAGCCGGTAACACCGTCACGCTTGAGGCGTATATCCGCTCGTCCAACTTCAGCGTACCCACCAGCCATTTTGCACTGACCGCGTTGGCTGACGCGGTGCTCAATAGAACCCAGCAACACCCTCTGGGTAACTTTGGCGGCGCGCTGTCCTGGCCGATGCCCTTGAGTGCCCAGGGGCAGAACGCGCTGCTGGAAACTGCCCTGCGCTATGCGACCCAGCATCCGAACCCTCGACCGATGGGGACAAGCCTGGGTGTACTGGAGTATTTGAACAGCAACCAGCCATTGTCCGCCGAGGCCATGAAAGACCCGGCCAAGGCCCTGGAGGCACTGCTTGGCACCCCACGCGCGCAGGATCTGGGCCAAGCCTTGCAGACTCAGTTGAGGGGTATCGCCACCGACACCAGCGTGAACGACTACACCTTGGCGGCGATGAATGTGCTGCTGGACCCGGCGTCCATTGGCGAGCCCCATGCAAACACCGTCGCCAACTTCGATCTGGCCCAGCAAAGTCATTGGGGCAAACCCGCGTCGGCGGTGTTGGGCAACCTCAGTGCGCATCTGGAGACCGAAGGCTACGCCACACCTGCAATGGCCAACGTCGGCGCCTACCTGTTACTGGCCAGAAAAGCTCCGGAGCTGCTGATCAAAGACATCCCCGCCAACGTGACCTACGGCAGCGCTGCCTGGGTCAACCTGTCCATCGCGGCGGCAACGATCGAAGCCTGGACACCCGGCAGAGTGCCCAACATGACCTTCGCCCAAGTCATGATGGAAGCCGAAAATGCCGGCCTGCAAAACCTGTCCGTCACCCAGCAGGCACAGACCGCTGCGCTGCGGGTCTGGGGTGTCGTCAACGGCGTGCTCTCTGAAACAGAAGCTGGCCGTTACGCTACCCCCGACATTGAGAAGGCCAGGAGCGCCTTCAACCGGCAGGCAGACGCCCGGGTCGGCGCCAGCGACCAGATCGAGGCCGCAGTCCCCAACCGTAAAGAAATCGCACTGGCCAAGCTGAAAGAACGATTTGGCGAGGATGTACCTTTTGAAGAGAAACTGCTGACCGTCAAGAACACCTCGCAGCCCTACGACCAACCGCTCTATGACCCTAATCGCGCACCCGCCGGTCGACACTCGTTGCTGGATATCGCAATGAGCGGGCTGCATCAGTATGAGTGGGAATCCACAGACGAGCGGATTGTCAACGCCACACAAGGCAAGTCCCTCGCATTTGACGTAAAGAAGGTGTTCGATACTCAGCTCACTCAGGCCATGGAAGCCCGCAAACAAGGGATCTCCATCGCCATCAGGCAGATGATCAGCCAACTTCCGATCGAAGACCGGGAGAATCTCGAATATGGACGGCTTGAGTTCTATCAGAACCATACCTACACCCTGGACCCAGGCTTCACTGGGCGAACCCTTGCCAAAAAAAATGATCGGTTGCTGATCAAGTCCACAGGCGTGAGCGGCGAGACGGTTTATGAAGTGGATCTCAAACAAGCCACTATCAAGGCGGTTCCCGGTACCGTATTGACCCAAGAGCAAACGCGCGACGCCAGCCGAATCTATCCAATAGAGACGTTCACCCCAAAAGACATCGCTGAGACCGCGTTTGAAAAAAGTAAAGAGGCGCGCACACCACTGCCGGTGCCCGACAGCTTCTCCAGCCCCCGTACGCTGGCGATCGCCGACGCGTTTACCCAACATCTGGATATCTATAACTCAGATGTGATCAAGCAGGCCAAAGGCGCAACCACCTTTGATCGGCAAATGGAGACCCAGTCAAAACTGGCGAATTTTTTCCTTGATTTGATTCCACTCAAATCGTCGATCCAGAACTTTTCGGAGGGCAACTACCTGGATGGTGCCGTCGACCTGGGCATGGATATTTTCGGTTTCGTCACGGCGGGCGCAGGTGCGGCAGCCAAGGTGGCTACTGTCGCGTCCAGGACCGTTAAAGCGACGACCAAGGCCCTCAAGGTTGCCAGAATCCTCGGCACCACCGTGATCGGTGAACTCAATCCGTTGAGCGGGGTGGGCGACCTGGTACAGGGCGGTGCCAAGCTGATCGGCAAGGGCGTGGACAAGATCAAGGGCGCCACTGGCACTTATGATTTAACCCGCACGATCACCCGCGAGCATGGGCCCATTACCCACGGCACGTTCAAGGTCGCAGACCAGACCTACCAGGGCGACACAGTCCTGTTCAACGGCCAGCGATATGCCTATGACCCGGACAAGATGAAGCCTTACGGCCCCCCCCTGAGCGACTTCAACCCGCTTGACACGCTGTCCCCCCATTCGCCATTGACGCATTCCCCCAGACAGCGTCACGCGCAGCGATTCAATCCCATGGATGCCAGTGGCCGCCCGATTCGGGTCAGAAAACCGCTACCCGACGGCGACTATGTAGAAGCCACGCGCGGAAGGTTGGAACCGGACCATTTCAAGCCCGATACCAAGATGGCGACGATGAATAGGTTCAATGAGCAAATGAATGAATACTACGACGCCATGAAACAAGGGGGGCTCCCATCACGGCCCGCCATTCCTGACGTCCCTGAACCGATCCTCGTATCCGAGCTCATCACAAAAGCCCTTGAACACTCGCCCGGGGTGGTGTTTGGCGAAAGCCACAATCAGATGGCCAGCTTCCGGGTGCTGTTCGATAACGTGGAAACGTTGAAGAACCAAGGTGTCAAAAAAGTCTACTTCGAGGGCTTGATCGACATGCCGCAAGGGCTTGTGGATGACGGCGTGGGACGGTTGGGACGAAGCGACTCACCTCGAACCCAACCGACATTTGTGCAGTTACGCGAAAAGCTGGAGGCCGACGGCATCGAAGTGTTGCCCATCGACCACTACTACCTCACCCGACACATTGATATTCGTCGTCACCTGCACGAACCCACGCAGACAGGTCACGGTTCTGTACGGCGACTGGAAGAATTCAACTACTACGCCGCAGAAACCATCCAGGCAACGTCCGGTACAGAAAAGTGGGCCGCATTGGTGGGCCATTCCCATATGAACACCTCAGAGGGTGTACCAGGCCTCGCAGAGCTGACAGGGAGCATCGGCATTGGCGTATTTGACAACTCCAAAGTACCGTGGAGTGCTGGAATGAAGGTCCAGGGCCGTGCACCGGACCCCACCAAGGCAATCTCCCCCAGAGATATCCCAGGGGATTTGCACATCTACATCAAGCCATAGGTCACCCCCGCACGCGCCGTCACGTCCTAAAGGCATCGGGCAACAGCCCGGTGCCTGGCCTCGCTATGCCGAAACACCGCGATTTAGCACCAACGTACCTAAAGCTGCGCACATTCAAGCCGATAGCCCTACGAAGCTCCAAAAAGCCGCGTCGATAATAAACGCTTCGTAAGGACGACCCCCATGCCCCCACTGCGCTCCATCCAAGCTCGCTATACCCTGTTTCTGGTGCTGTTCGTCCTGGTGCTATTCGTGTTGACCGTCGTCGGTATCGGCCAGTTGGTCGCGCCCAAGCTGCGACAGACCGAAGAACAGGTGGTGCTCAACCGCATCAGTGAGGTGGCCGAACAGATCCAGGGCGAACTGAACAAGGTTCAGTCCCAGCAACGCACCATCACCCAAACCATTCCCCTGCTCGACAGCGATGCCATCGACAAAGTCCTGCCGGGCCTGGTCGACCAGTATGGCGAGCTGAAAGTATTCGGTGGCGGTATCTGGCCGCTGCCCAACCAGCGCACGCCCGGACGTAACAAGCACAGCACCTTCTGGCACCGTGACGCCTCGGGCAAGCTGGCGGTCAACACGTTCTGGAACAGCGACCCCGCCCCCAACTATTACGACCAGAGCTGGTACAAGGGCGGCCTCGCGTCGCCACGCGGCCAATGTGCCTGGGCCGCGGCCTATAAGGACGATGCCAGCCAGGAGCCGCGCACCAACTGCGCCATGGCGATCCAGCGTGACGGCGCGGCGTACGGCGTGGCCACCATCGACGTGACCCTGGGCTTCTTCAATGAGCTGGTGGCGAGCAAGGAAAAAGACATCGGCGGGCAGATGCTGATCGTCGAAGGCGACGGCAAGATCATCAGCAACAGCACACGCCTGAGCAGCCCGGTGGTGTTGAAAAACATCAGCGAACTGGCCGGCACCTCGGCCTTTGCCGCCAAGATCAGCAAAGCCCTCACCCATCGCGACCAGACCTTGCAGCGCAGCGAATTCGATAACCAGGGCGTGGCCAGTACCTTCTACATGCGGCCTATCGAAGGCACGCCGTGGTTCCTGGCCACCGCCCTGCCGACCTCGCTGATCACCGCCCAGCGCGACGATGTGCTCGGCAGCCTGGCCCTGCTGCAGGTCCCCATGGTGTTGCTGCTGGTGCTGCTGGCGGTCTATGCGATCCGCCAATTGGTGCAACGCATGACAATCCTGAAGACCAACATCGACGCACTGTCCACCGGTGATGCCGACCTGACACGGCGCATCACCATCCGCGCCGAAGACGAACTGGGCGCCATCGGTCATTCGGTGAACCGCTTTATCGTCTACCTGCAAGACATGATCGGCGAAGTGACCCAGGCCACCGGGGCCATGTCATCGGGCCTTGAGCAATTGCAGCAAACCTCGGCGCACACCAACAGCATCCTGGTGCGCCACGCCTCGGAGACCGACCAGACCGTCACCGCCATCACCGAGATGAGTTCTACGGCCGATACCGTGGCGCAAAACGCGGCGGAAACCGCTTCGTTCACCCAACGCGCCAACGAACACGCCGACCGCTCCCGCGTGGTGGTGGGTGAAGCGTCCACCAGTGTCAGTGCGCTGATCGGCGAAGTCGCCAGTGCCACCCACACCGTGGAGAACATGCGCCAGGACGCTGCGCGCATCACCGAAACCCTCGGGGTGATCGGCGCGATTGCCGGCCAGACCAACCTGCTGGCCCTCAACGCGGCCATTGAAGCAGCGCGTGCCGGCGAGCAGGGGCGTGGGTTTGCGGTGGTCGCGGATGAAGTCCGCGCACTGGCGGCACGTACCCAAGCCAGCACCTCGCAGATCAATGAAATGCTCGCGCGCTTGACCACCGGCGTGAGTTCGTCGGTGGCGGCCATGGAAAACACCCAGGCCAGTTGCCAGTCGGCGGCGGATGCCACGGCGCGGGTAAACACCGGCCTTGACGAGATGGCCGGATCGGTCAGCCATATCAACAACCTCAGCACCCAGATCGCCACCGCTGCCGAGCAGCAAAGTGCGGTGACCGAGGAGATCAACCGCAGCATGGTGCATATCCGACATATGGTCGACGAACTGGTGGAAAGCGGCCACACCACGCAAACCAATACCCAAAGCCTGCTGGACGCCAATGGCCGGGTGATTGCGTTGATGAGTCGTTTCAAGGTGCGCTGATAAATGGCTGAGACACTCCCGTGCAATGTGCGGGAGTGGGACTATTCTGACAGTTCATAGCCACACAGGAGGTGTGCCATGCGCGCTGTCGAGCAGTCGGTCCGCTTGGAGCAGATCAGTCAGGAACGCTTTATCCAGGCCCCTATCGATGCCGTCTACGACTATGTGACCCAACCGGATCGCTGGCACGAATGGCACCCCACCTCCCTCGGTGCCGACACCGGCACCAGCGGCTCCCTCCCTGCCGGAGCACGCTTTACTGAAATGATCGACCTGTTGGGTGTACGTGTGCCGATGAGCTACCGCGTGCAGATCGCCCGGCGTCCTCGCGAATTCAAGACGGTGTTCACCTCACTGGTCGTCGACGGCTCGATTCACTACTTTTTGCAGCCCTTTCGCGACGGCACCCTGTTCAAGCGCGTGCTGACCTATGAAACCGAATTGCAGTTGGCCAGCCTCCATGAGCGCATGACCGAGCTATCGGCCGTTGCACTGGACCAACTCAGGCATCGCATGGAAAACCCGCCCTTCGTATAATTTTGAAACATTACCGCAACGTCCTACGGATAAAAGCAGGGAGAATGCCCGACCTACTGCCCGGTATTGGACGACACCCGAATGAAAACCCCATTGCGATTGGCCCTGCTTTCAGCGCTGTTCACCACCACCCTGGCCCAGGCCGCCGACCTGATTCCCATCGACGTGCACCGCGACGCCAGTTGCGGCTGCTGTAAAAAGTGGATCAGCCACCTGGAAAGCAACGGCTTCAAGGTCAATGACCACCTCGAAACCGACATGAGCGCCGTCAAGCAACGGCTGGGCGTGGCCCCGCGCCTCGGTTCGTGCCATACCGCCGTGATCGACGGCAAGTTCGTCGAAGGCCATGTACCCGCCGAGCAGGTGCTGGCGTTGCGCAAGCGTGACGACCTGCTGGGTATCTCGGCACCGGGCATGCCCATGGGTTCGCCTGGCATGGAGATGGACGGGCAGAGTGAGGCCTATCAAATCATCGGCCTGACCCGCGACGGCCATGATGTGGTGGTGGCGGACTACCCGGCGCACTGATCGGTGCTGATGGGTTACCTGGGGCTGTTCGTCGCGGCATTTGGCGCGGCGACGTTACTGCCACTGCAATCGGAAGCCGTACTGGTTGGCCTGTTGATCAGCGGACATTACAGCCTGTGGTTGCTGCTGGGGATTGCCACCTTGGGCAATGTCCTTGGCTCGCTGGTCAACTGGTGGCTGGGGCGTTGGGTGGAGCACTTCAAGCAGCGGCGCTGGTTTCCGGTAAGCGATAAGCAACTGGAAAAAGCCCGCCATCATTACCAACGCTGGGGGCATTGGACCCTGCTGCTCAGTTGGGTGCCCGTGATTGGTGACCCGTTGACGCTGGTGGCCGGCGTGATGCGGGAACCGTTTTGGCGGTTCCTGCTGCTGGTGACCCTGGCCAAGGGCCTGCGTTACGCGGTGCTCGCCGCCGTGACCTTGCAGTGGGTGTTAATCCCCCGTTAATCCCCCGCAAAGAGCATCCGAGCACCTTACTCGGAGCCCCGCCCATGCCTCTATCCCGTGCTTTTTGCATCGCCGGCCTGTTGACGGCCAGCATCGCCCCGGCGTTCGCCGCCAGCTATGGCCCTGAGCTGCAAGGCTTCCAATACCCCTACCCCCTCGAACATTTCCAATTCCAATCCCAAGGCAAATCCTTGCAAATGGGCTACATGGACGTGCCGGCCAAAGGTCAACCCAACGGCCGCAGCGTGGTACTGATGCACGGCAAGAACTTTTGCGGCGCCACCTGGGAAGGTTCGATCAAGGCCCTGAGCGACGCCGGATATCGGGTGATCGCACCGGACCAGATCGGTTTCTGCAGCTCCAGCAAGCCCGAACACTACCAGTACAGCTTCCAGCAGTTGGCCCTCAACACCCATCAACTGCTGGAAAAACTCGGCATTCAAAAGGCCACGCTCATTGGCCATTCCACCGGCGGTATGCTCGCCACCCGCTACGCGCTGATGTACCCCGAACAGACCGAGCAGCTTGGGCTGGTCAATCCGATTGGCCTGGAAGATTGGAAAGCCTTGGGCGTGCCCACGCTGAGCGTCGACCAGTGGTATGCGCGAGAGCAGAAAGTCAGCGCCGAGGGGATTCGCAAGTACCAACTCAATACCTATTACGTCGGACGCTGGAAGCCCGAGTACGAGCGCTGGGTAGACATGTACGCCGGCCTGAGCAATGGCCCCGGGCATACGCTGGTCGCATGGAACTCGGCGTTGATTTACGACATGATCTTCACCCAGCCGGTGTACTACGAGTTCAAGAATCTGCAGATGCCTACCCTGTTGCTGATCGGGACCGCCGACACCACCGCCATTGGCAAAGACATTGCGCCGCCGGCGGTCAAGGCCAGGATCGGCAACTACGCGGTATTGGGCAAGCAAGTGGCCAAGCTGATTCCCCACGCAACGTTGGTGGAATTCCCAGGCCTGGGGCATGCGCCGCAGATGGAAGAGCCCGCGAAGTTTCACCAGGCACTGTTGCAGGGGTTGAACGCCCTTTAATCCAACTTTTTCGAGGCACTCGTGAATGTCGGTACAGATCGCAGTCATTGATGATTGGCAGCATGTAGCCAGTAGCGTGGTGGATTGGTCAGCGCTGGAGGCCGTGGGGCGAGTGCACTTCCTGCACGATTACCCGGCAGATACCGCCACGATGATTGAGCGTTTGAAGGGGTTCGCGGTCATTTGCGTCATGCGTGAACGCTCGACCTTCGACAAAGCCCTGTTGCAGGGGTTGCCCAACCTCAAGTTGCTGGTAACCGGTGGCATGCGCAATGCCGCCATCGACCTCGCCGCCGCCAAGGCCCTGGGTATCCAGGTGTGCGGCACCGACAGCTACAAGCAGGCGGCGCCGGAACTGACCTGGGCGCTGATCATGGCCTCCACCCGAAACCTGTTGGCCGAAGCCAATTCCCTGCGCGCGGGTGGCTGGCAGGTCGGCCTGGGCGGCGACCTGCATGGCAAGACCCTGGGCATACTCGGCCTGGGCAGCATTGGCCAGAAGGTCGCGCAGTTCGCCCAGGTGTTTGGCATGCGGGTGATTGCCTGGAGTGAAAACCTCACGCCGCAACGCGCAGCCGAGGCCGGGGTGACCTGGGTCAGCAAGCGCGAACTGTTTGAGCAGGCCGACATTCTCAGCGTTCATTTGGTGCTCAGCGACCGCAGCCGCGGCCTGGTCGACGCCGAGGCCTTGGGCTGGATGAAGCCGACGGCCCGCCTGGTGAACACGGCACGCGGGCCAATCGTGGATGAGCAGGCGCTGGTGCAGGCATTGACCAATGGCCGCCTGGCGGGCGCGGCCCTGGACGTGTACGCCGAAGAGCCGCTGCCGGCCGATCATGCGTTTCGCCACCTGCCCAACGTACTGGCCACCCCCCATGTGGGCTACGTCAGCGAGCAGAACTACCGGCAGTTCTATCAGCAGATGATTGAAGACATCCAAGCCTGGGCCAAGGGCGCGCCCATTCGCGTGCTTGGCTGACGCACCAATCAGGTGCGGCCCGCACTAAGGGTGTGAGCGTAATCTTTGTGGTGAGCAGGCTTGCCCTGCGCTGGGGCGCGAAGCGGCCCTGAACCGGCGCAAGCCTGCTCACCACAACCTCCCGCCTTCCTCAATTGCATATGGTTACAAGTTTTTTGTCCTACAAAATTCCCACATAAACCCTACAGGCTCTGGAATCTGTCCTAGACTCATGACCGATGGGTCCGTTCCAAAACAAAAACCCCGCAAAAAATCGAAACTTTCGAACTCTGCCATAGGTCAGGTCTAGGGTAAGGCGCGCACAAGCGGTGCATACCAGATGCCGTCTATCTATTCTTTTTTGCTTACCGTGCAACTGGCATACGCCTTGCCAGTTTGTTATTGCGCTTGTGCGCCTGGCCGCAGGATGCGGTCATCGGAGCTAATGGCAGCGGGCCATTAGCCGACCAACACGTGGAGATAGCTATGATCAGTGCCGCTGCAAGTATTCAGGGAGAGCGTGTTAGTCAGCCAGTTGGCGGGTCGACAGCTTTAGTCGACCTCAACACGGTGCGGCCGGTCCCGAGTCATAACCCCAATCGCAAGAAAGTCCTGTTCGTGACGTCCGAATTCGCCGACCTGGTGAAAACCGGTGGCCTGGGCGACGTGTCTGCGGCGCTGCCCCGCGCCATGGCCCACTTGCATGATGTGCGCGTGCTCATCCCGGGTTATCCGCAGGTGATGGAAAGCGACAACCCGATCCATATCATCGGTGAGCTGGGTGGCCACGCCGCACTGCCGCCGTGCAAGATCGGGCGCATGGACCTCAAGGACGGCCTGGTCATCTATGTGCTGATCTGCCCCGAGCTCTACGAGCGCGAAGGCACGCCGTACGGCGCCAACAACGGCCGCGACTGGCCGGACAACCATATTCGCTTCGCCCGCCTGGGCCTGGCCGCTGCCGACATGGCCGCCAACCTCGCGCAGATCCATTGGTGCCCGGACCTGGTGCACGCCCACGACTGGCCCGCTGGCCTGGCACCGGCCTATATGCACTGGCGTGGGTCACGCACACCGACCCTGTTCACCATTCATAACCTCGCCTATCAAGGCGTGGTCAGCCTGGCCTCGACACCAGAGCTGGGGATTCCGCCCCACGCGTTACAACAGGAAGGCATGGAGTTCTACGGCAAGATGTCGTTCCTCAAGGCCGGCATGGCGTATTCCAGCCATATCACCACCGTGAGCGCGACCTACGCCCAGGAAATCACCACCCCCGAATTCGGCTGCGGCCTCGACGGCTTCCTCGCCGCCAAGACCCAGCAAGGCCTGCTCAGTGGTATCCCCAACGGCATCGATGAAAGTTGGGAAACCTCCACCGACACGCACCTGACCCACAACTTCAATATCGGTGACTGGGAAGGCAAGGCCGTCAACGCCGACCACGTACGCGAACTGTTCGGCCTGCATGCCTCCACCGGCCCGCTGTTCGCCGTGGTCTCGCGCCTGGTCTACCAGAAAGGCCTGGACCTCACCGAAGCAGTGGCCAGTTTTATCGTCGAGCACGGCGGCCAGATCGCCATCATCGGTCGCGGCGAGCCGGAAGAAGAGCAAGCCATGCGTGAGCTGGCGCTGCGCTTCCCCGGCCAGGTCGGCGTCCGCATCGGCTTCAACGAGACCGACGCGCGCCGCATGTTCGCCGGCAGTGACTTCCTGCTGATGCCATCACGCTACGAGCCGTGTGGCCTGAGCCAAATGTACGCCCAGCGCTTCGGTTCACTGCCGGTCGCGCGTAATACCGGCGGGCTGGCAGACACCATCGAAAATGGCGTCACCGGCTTCCTGTTCAATGAATCCACGGTCGAAAGCTACGAAGAAGCCCTGAGCCGCGCGTTCCGGGTATTCGCCAATAAAGGCCTGCTCAACGCCATGCGCAGCCGCTCCATGACCCAACCCTTCAACTGGTGCCAGGCGGTGGAACCGTACGCCGAGCTGTATGAACAACTGGTGGCCAAGGCCTTGGGGAAATCGACTAAATAATCAAGGGAGGTCTTCATAGATGCCGTTACGGACTTTGGAAACCTGGCCCCACGGCGCAATCATGCTGGACGCGCAACACACGCGTTTTGCCTTGTGGGCGCCAGACGCGTTTTATGTCAGCGTTGAATTGGAAAACGGTAAATCCATCGCCATGCTGCCCCAGGCAGAGGGCTGGTTCGAGACTGAAGTAAAGTGCCCCGCGGGCACGCGCTACCGTTACAACATCGATGGGGAAATGAAAATTCCCGACCCAGCGTCCCGGGCCCAGGCCTCGGACGTGCATGGTTGGAGCGTGGTAGTCGACCCGCTCGCCTACCCCTGGCGTCACGACAATTGGCCAGGCCGCCCCTGGCACGAAGCCGTGATCTACGAATTGCACGTCGGCGCGCTGGGCGGCTACGCCGAAGTCGAAAAGCACCTGCCACGCCTGGCCGAACTGGGCGTCACCGCGATCGAATTGATGCCGCTGGCGCAATTTCCCGGTGAGCGCAATTGGGGATACGACGGCGTGCTGCCCTACGCACCGCACTCCTCCTACGGCACCCCCGAGCAACTCAAACACCTGATCGACAGCGCCCATGAACACGGCCTCGCCGTGATCCTTGATGTGGTCTACAACCACTTCGGCCCGGACGGCAATTACCTGGGCCAATACGCCAAGGGGTTCTTCCAGGAAGATGTGCACACGCCATGGGGGGCAGGTATCGACTTTGAGCGGCGCGAAGTGCGGGATTTTTTCCTCGATAACGCGCTGATGTGGCTGCTCGAATACCGCTTTGATGGCCTGCGCCTGGACGCCGTGCACGCCATCGACAACCCCGGCTTTCTCCAGGAACTCGCTCACCGGGTCCGCCAGCAGGTGGACACTGGGCGGCATGTGTGGCTGATGCTGGAAAACGAGCTGAACCAGGCCAGCCTGCTCAAGCAGGATTTCGACGCGCAATGGAATGATGACTTTCATAACGTGCTGCACGTGTTGCTGACCGGCGAAACCGATGCCTATTACAGTGACTTCGCCCAGGACCCCACCGCCAAACTCGCGCGATGCCTGGGCGAAGGGTTTATCTACCAGGGCCACACCACGCGCCACGGCCATCAGCGTGGCGAACCGAGCGGTGAGCTGCCGCCCACGGCCTTCGTGGCCTTCCTGCAGAACCACGACCAGATCGGCAACCGCGCCCTGGGCGAACGCCTGCACCAGCTCTGCTCGCCCCAGGCGCTCAAGGCCGCGACCGCCCTGCTGCTGTTGTCGCCGATGATTCCGCTGATGTTCATGGGCGATGAAGCCAATGCGCGCGAGCCGTTCCTGTTTTTTACTGACCACCACGGCGAATTGGCCGAAGCGGTGCGTGAAGGCCGGCGCAATGAGTTTGCCGACTTCGCCGCGTTCCACGACCCCGAGCGGCGTGAACGCATCCCGGACCCCAACGCGCTGTCGACATTCGAGCAATCGACCCCGTTGATCGCCGACAACGAACATGCGCAGCTCTATCGCCAACTGCTCAGCCTGCGCCATCGCCACATCATGCCGCACTTGCCCGGCGCCGTGGCCTTGGGCGCGCAGGTGCTCGCCGATGCAGCCGTCAGCGCGCGCTGGCGCCTGAGCAATGGCAGCCTGCTACAGATCGACCTGAACCTGAGCGCCACGCCGCTGGATCACCCGGCAACCGCGCCAATCCTATTTGAAACGCCGGCCCCGCAAAGCGCGCAACTGCCGCCCTTCAGCGCCCGCGTCACCCTATCACCTGTTGGAGAGCACCCTTGAGCGAAGCGAACCTGGAAATCCTCGCCAGCCGAGCGGGACTGGCCGTCGATTGGATCGACGCAAACGGCCGCCCGCAACGAGTGACACCCGACGCCCTGCGCGCCGTCCTCAAAGGCCTGGGCCACCCGGCCGACAGCGATGCAGACATCAACGCCAGCCTGCTTGAATTGGAGCAGGTGCAACAAGACAAACACCTGCCCCCCTTGATGACCGTCGACAGCGGCGAAGGCCTCGACCTGGCACGCTACTTCGAACCCGACACCCTGTGCCGGGTCAACCTCGAAGACGGCGAAACCCTGGAGATGCGCCTCGACGGCGATGCCGTGCTGCCCGGCGTTATCGCCTTGGGCTACCACCAGGTGCATATCAATGACCAGGCCTTCACCCTCGCGGTCGCACCCACCCACTGCTACAGCGTGGCCGAAGCGGTGGACAACCAGCCAGCCCGCGCCTGGGGCCTGAGCGCCCAGCTGTATTCACTGCGCCGCCTGGGCGACGGTGGCTTTGGCGACACCCTGGCCCTGGAACACCTGGCGCGTTCCGCCGCCGAGCGCGGCGCCGATGCCCTGGCCATAAGCCCGATGCACGCGATGTTCAGCGCCGACACCGAGCGCTACAGCCCGTACTCGCCGTCCAGCCGCCTGTTCCTCAACAGCCTGTATGCCTCACCCGCCTGTATTCTGGGTGAACGTGAGGTGCGCAATGCAATTGAAGCCCTCGGCCTGGAAGAAGAGTTGCACACGCTGGAACAGCACAGCCTGATCGACTGGCCCGTCGCCGCCCAGGCCAAACAGCGCCTGCTGCGCGCGCTGTATGAAGACTTCCGCCACGGCCATCACCCGCAGCACGCCGACTTCCTGAGTTTCCGCCAGGCCGGTGGCGAGGCCCTGGAGAACCATTGCCGCTTCGAAGCCGTGCAGGCAGTGCGCGCCGCCGCAGGCGAAGACCTTGACTGGCGCCACTGGCCTGAAGAGTGGCGTTCGCCGCAGAGCCCTGCGCTGGTTGCGTTCGCCGAAGAGCACCACGCCGAGATCGGCTTCTACGCCTTCGGCCAATGGCTGATCGCCCGTTGCCTGGAGCGCGCCCAACAAGCCGCCAAAGGCAGTGGCATGGGCGTCGGCTTGATTGCGGACCTGGCTGTAGGCGCCGACGGCGGTGGCAGCCAGGCCTGGAGCCGCCAGGATGAACTGCTGGCCGACCTCACCGTGGGCGCGCCACCCGACATCCTTAACCGCGCCGGCCAGGGCTGGGGCATTTCCGCGTTTTCTCCCGAAGGCCTCAAGCGCAACGGTTTCCGCGCGTTTATCGAGATGCTGCGGGCCAACTTCGCCCATGCCGGCGGCTTGCGCATCGACCACGTCATGGGCCTGCAACGCCTGTGGGTGATCCCCATGGACGCCTCGCCGCGTGAAGGGGCTTATCTGTATTACCCGGTGGACGACCTGTTGCGCCTGCTGGCGTTGGAATCCCACCGCCACCAGGCCATCGTGCTCGGTGAAGACCTCGGCACGGTGCCCGACGGGCTGCGCGAAAAGCTCATCGCCCGCTCGATTCTCGGCATGCGCGTGCTGCTGTTCGAACAGGGCCACGACGGCCAGTTCAACCCGATCCTCGACTGGCCGGATAACGCCCTGGCCACCACCAGTACCCACGACTTGCCGACTCTCAATGGTTGGTGGCACAGCCGCGATATCGACTGGAACGTCCAGTTGGGCCTGATCGATGCGCCGACCGTGGAGCAATGGAGCGAACACCGCTTGCGTGAACGCCAGGCGCTGCGCCAGGCCTTGAGCCAGGACCCGCAGAACTTCGTCGATGAGATCCGCAATGAAACCGACCATATGATCGACGCCAGCGTGCGCTACCTCGGCCACACCCGTGCGCCGCTGGTGCTGTTGCCGCTGGAAGACGCGCTGGGCCTCGAAGAACAAGCCAACCTGCCCGGCACTACCGACACCCATCCCAATTGGCGCCGCCGTTTACCGGGCGAGGCCTCCAGCCTGCTCGACAACGCCGGTGCCGCGCGCCGCCTCGAACTGCTGGCTGTTGCGCGCAACCAAGCCTATGAGCGTGACCGATGAAAGCCCTGCCCCTGCGCGCGACCCAGCGCCTGCAATTCCACAAAGGTTTTACACTGGATGATGCGGTGCCGCTGGTGCCGTACTTCGCCCAGCTCGGCATCAGCCATCTATATGCCTCGCCCTTGCTGAGTGCGCGTGCCGGCTCCATGCACGGCTACGATGTAGTCGACCCCACCAGCGTCAACCCCGAGCTGGGTGGCGAAGCCGCCTTGCGCCGGTTGGTCGCGGCCCTGCGTGAGCACGATATGGGGCTGATCCTCGATATCGTCTCCAACCATATGGCCGTGGGCGGCGCCGACAATCCCTGGTGGCTGGACCTGCTGGAATGGGGCCGGCTGAGCCCCTACAGCGAATTCTTCGATATCCAGTGGCACTCCCCCGACCCGCTGCTCAAGGGCCAATTGCTGATGCCGTTTCTCGGCAGCGACTACGGCGAAGCCTTGCAGAGCGGCACGTTGACCCTGCATTTCGATGCGGCCCATGGCGCGTTTTACGTCGAACATTACGAACACCGTTTCCAGATCTGCCCACGGGATTACGCGGCGATCCTCGGCACGGATGAGCTGCTTAAACCCCTGGCCGACCGCTTCAGCGCCCTCGCCTATCAGGATGACGCCTACGCCGAAGCCGCCTGGCTCAAGCAGGCATTGGCCGAGCGTGCCACCGAAGTGTCAGCGGCCATCGAACACCGACTGACCGAGTTCGACGGACGCACGCCGGAGGGCTTCAACCGTCTGCACCACTTGCTCGAGCAACAGGCCTATCGCCTGGCCAGCTGGCGCACGGCGGCGGACGACATCAACTGGCGGCGTTTCTTCGACGTCAACGAGCTGGGCGGCCTGCGGGTCGAACGTACGGCGGTGTTCGAAGCCACCCACGGCAAGATCTTCGAATTGATCAGCGCCGGTCTGGTGGATGGCCTGCGCATCGACCACATCGACGGCCTGGCCGACCCGCGCGGTTACTGCCGCAAGCTGCGGCGTCGGGTGGACACGCTGTCGCCGGAACGGCACTTGCCGATCTTCGTCGAAAAAATCCTCGGTGAGGGCGAAACCCTTCGCGAAGACTGGCAAGTGGACGGCACCACCGGCTACGAATTCATGAACCAGTTGTCGCTGCTGCAACACCATCCCGAGGGTTTTGCGCCGCTGGCCGAGTTATGGACGCGCCACAGCGAACGGCCCTCGGCGTTTATCGAAGAGGCGCGGCTGGCGCGCCAGCAAATCCTCAACGGCTCCCTGGGTGGCGACTTTGAAAGCGTGGCCCAGGCCCTGCTGCAGGTGGCACGCGACGATGTGATGACCCGCGACCTGACCCTCGGCGCCATCCGCCGCGCGTTGCAGGAACTGATCGTGCATTTCCCGGTGTACCGCACCTATATCAGCGCCCGCGGCCGTAGCGCCGACGACGACAAGGTGTTCCAACAGGCCCTGGACGGCGCCCGCACGACCCTTGGCGAGGGCGACTGGCCGGTGCTCGAGCACCTGGAAAAATGGCTCGGCGGTCAACCCTGGCGCAATCGCCCGGTGGGTCGCGAGCGCAAGATCCTCAAGCATGCCTGTGTGCGCTTCCAGCAACTGACCTCGCCGGCGGCGGCCAAGGCCGTGGAAGACACCGCGTTCTACCGCTCGGCCGTGCTGCTGTCGCGCAACGATGTGGGCTTCAGCACCGAGCAGTTCAGCGCGCCGCTGGCCGAGTTTCATGGGATCAACCAACAGCGCTTGCAGACCTTCCCCGATAACCTGCTGGCCACCGCCACCCATGACCACAAACGCGGCGAAGACACTCGTGCGCGCCTGGCCGTGCTCAGCGAGTGCGCACCGTGGTACGTCGAGCAAGTGGAGCACTGGCGAACGCTGGCAGCGCCGTTGCGTGACGATGCCGCCACCCCCTCGGCCGGCGATGAGCTGATCCTGTATCAGGTGTTGCTGGGCAGTTGGCCGCTGGACCAGGCCAAAGACTTCGAGGGCTATCACCAGCGCCTGTGGCAGTGGCAACAAAAAGCCCTGCGCGAAGCCAAGTTGCAGAGCAGTTGGAGCGCGCCCAACGAGGCCTATGAACAAGGCGTCGAAGCCTTTCTGTCACGCCTGTTGCTCAGTGATGAAGGACGCCCATTACGCCACGCCATCGGCAGCGCCGCCCAAGCCATCGCCCCCGCCGGCGCGCTCAACGGGCTGGCGCAAACCTTGCTTCGCATTACCGTGCCGGGTGTGCCGGACCTGTACCAGGGCGATGAGTTCTGGGACTTCAGCCTGGTGGATCCGGACAACCGTCGCCCGGTGGATTTCACCGCGCGCCAACAGGCACTCGACACCCCGCCGGACATCGGCGAGCTGTTGTTCAACTGGCGTGACGGGCGTATCAAACAAGCGTTGATTGCCCAGGTACTGGCCTTGCGCAAGGCCCATCCGGACGTGTTCCGCAGCGGCAGCTATACACCGCTGCAAGTGGTCGGCCAACACGCCGAGCGAGTGCTTGCGTTCTGCCGTGAACACCAGGGCAAACGCCTGCTGGTGGTGGTGCCACGTTGGTCTCATCACCTGCTTGAAAACGGTGTGCATCCCCAGATCAATGCGCAGGTTTGGGGCGATACCCGGGTGAAATTACCGTTCGCCGCGACAACGCAAAACTGGAAGGGACTTTTTCACACAGGCGCAGTCACACCAGACAAGGAGCTGTTGATCAGCACTGCCCTGGGGGATTTCCCGGTCAATGTCTTTATCAATCCTGATGATCAAGAAAGCTGAAAATTTTCTGTGAGGAGCATTGTGATGAGTACTGAAGACAAACGCATACGCGAATTAGCGCATCAGATCTGGGAGTCTGAAGGCAAGCCCCACGGGGAGGACGCGCGCCACTGGGAGATGGCGCGCAAGCTGGCCGAAGCCGAAGCGCTGACGCCGAGCAAGCCAAAACCGGCCGCCAAGCCCAAGACCGCCCCCAAGCCTGCGGCAAAGGCCAAGCCACCAGCCCCAAGCGCGAGCAAGCCGGCGCCCCCGGCGGCCAAGAAGCCGCCAGCGCCGAAAAAGCCCAAGGCTTAACGCGCACGGCGCCACGAACCTTTTGCCGGCGCTGTCGGCAAAAGGTGATTTCACTCTTCTTATCATTCGCTGAAAACTCTTCAGTAGGGTCGCGTTCGGCCCGAAAAAATAGCCTTGCAGGAGCAACTCAATGAGCAAACCCCATAAGACCCCATCGACGCCGGGTAACGAGCCGTCGCGGATTCGTGAAGGTTTGCCCTTCCCCCTAGGCGCTACCTGGGATGGCCTGGGTGTCAACTTTGCGCTGTTCTCGGCCAACGCCGAGAAAGTCGAATTGTGCCTGTTCGATGACACCGGCGAAATCGAGCTGGAGCGCATCGAACTGCCCGAATACACCGACGAAACCTTCCACGGTTACTTGCCCGACGCCCACCCTGGGCTGATCTACGGCTACCGTGTGTACGGGCCTTACGACCCGGCCAATGGTCATCGCTTCAACCACAACAAACTGCTGATCGACCCCTACGCCAAACAGTTGGTCGGCGAACTCAAATGGTCCGAAGCGCTGTTCGGCTACACCATCGGCCACCCGGATGACGACCTCAGTTTCGACGAGCGCGACAGCGCGCCCTTCGTGCCCAAGTGCAAGGTCATCGACCCGGCGCACACCTGGGGTAACGACCAGCCGGTGCGGGTGCCGTGGGACCGTACGATCATCTACGAAACCCACCTGCGCGGCATCAGCATGCGCCACCCTTCGGTCGGCGAAGAGGTGCGCGGCACCTGTGCCGGGTTGATGGAAGACGACGTGCTCAAGCACATCCGCCAGTTGGGCATCTCTTCGGTGGAACTGCTGCCGGTGCATGCCTTCGTCAACGACCAGCACCTGCTGGAAAAGGGCATGACCAACTACTGGGGCTACAACAGCATTGCGTTCTTCGCCCCCGACCCGCGCTACCTGGCCAGCGGCAAGATCGCCGAGTTCAAGGAGATGGTTGCGCACCTGCACGAGCAGAAGCTGGAAGTGATCCTCGACGTGGTCTACAACCACACCGCCGAAGGCAACGAGCGCGGCCCGACCCTGTCCATGCGCGGCATCGACAACGCCTCGTACTACCGGCTGATGCCCGATGACAAGCGCTTCTATATCAACGATTCGGGCACCGGTAATACCCTGGACCTGAGCCACCCGTGCGTGCTGCAAATGGTCACCGACTCCTTGCGTTACTGGGCCAACGAGATGCACGTCGATGGCTTCCGCTTCGACCTGGCGACCATCCTCGGCCGCTACCGCGATGGCTTCGACGAGCGCCACAGCTTCCTCGTGGCCTGCCGCCAGGACCCGGTGCTGCGCCAGCTGAAGTTGATCGCCGAACCCTGGGACTGCGGCCCCGGCGGCTATCAAGTCGGCAATTTCCCACCGGGCTGGGTTGAATGGAACGACCGTTTCCGCGACACCGTGCGTGCCTTCTGGAAAGGCGATGACGGCCAACTGGCAGACTTCGCCGGGCGCATGACGGCCTCGGGCGAGATGTTCAACCATCGCGGCCGCCGTCCGTACAGCTCGGTGAACTTCATCACCGCCCACGACGGTTTCACCCTGCACGACCTGGTGTCGTACAACGACAAGCACAACGAAGCCAACGACGAGAACAACCAGGACGGCAGCAACAACAACCTGTCGTGGAACCACGGCGTCGAAGGCCCCACCGACGACCCGGAAATCAACGCCCTGCGCCTGCGCCAGATGCGCAACTTCTTCGCCACGCTGCTGCTGGCCCAAGGCACGCCGATGATCGTCGCCGGTGATGAGTTCGCGCGTACCCAGCACGGCAACAACAATGCCTATTGCCAGGACAGTGAGATCGGCTGGGTCAACTGGGACCTGGACGAAGACGGCAAGGCGCTGCTCAAGTTCGTCAAGCGCTTGATCAAGCTACGCCTGGCCTACCCGATCCTGCGCCGTGGTCGCTTCCTGGTGGGCGATTACAACGAAGATATCGGCGTGAAAGACGTCACCTGGTTGTCGCCGGACGGCAACGAGATGACCACCGAACAGTGGGAAGACAGCCATGGCCGCTGCCTGGGCATGCTGATGGATGGCCGCGCGCAGGAAACCGGGATTCGCCGCGCCGGCGCCGACGCCACGCTGCTGCTGGTGGTGAACGCCCACCATGACATGGTCAATTTCCGCCTGCCGCCGGTACCGCAGGGTGAGTTCTGGACCTGCATGCTCGACACCAATGAACCGGCAGTACGCGGCCAGGAGCGCTTTGAGTTCGACCACGAGTACGCCGTGACGGGCCGTTCGCTGCTACTGTTCGAACTGCAGCGTGACGACGAGGTGTGACATGGCACTGCATGGATTCCTTCAAGGCTTCCCAGGCTATGCGGACACGCATGACCTGGCCAAGGCCCTGAGGGCACTTCAGGAGGAAGGGCTGGACCAGTTGCCGCTGCCGGGCAGCGGCGCAACACTGGCGCGGTTCAGCCGCCTGGCACAGGTGGCAGGCCATGACCTGCGCTTGTGCAAGTTATTCGAAGGTCACACCGACGCGCTGGCGATCATTGCCGAACTCGACTGTCCGCTGCCGCCCTTGGGCAGCCTGTGGGGCATGTGGGCGGCGGAACCGCCGAGTGCCAAGGTGCACGTCCACCGCGAGGGCCATCGCCGCCTTCTGCACGGGCGTAAAGCCTGGTGTTCCGGCGCCGCCGTGGTCAGCCATGGGCTGTTGACGGCCTGGGATGAAGACGGTCACCAGCAGTTGGTGGCGGTGCAGATGGATCAGCCGGGCATTACGGTCACCAATGAAGGTTGGAATGCCGTGGGCATGGCCGCCACCGGCAGCGTCGAGGTCATCTTTGATGGCGCCCATGGCATTGCCGTGGGCGGCCCCGGCGACTACCTCGCGCGCCCCGGATTCTGGCAAGGCGGCATCGGCATTGCCGCCTGCTGGTACGGTGCCGCACAACGCCTGGCAGAGGTACTGCGCGACCAGTGCAGCAAGCGCCCGGAGCCCCATGCCCTCGCCCACCTGGGCGCCGTCGACAGCGCCCTTAACAGCGCCGCCTGTGTGCTGCGGGCCAGCGCCGAACAGATCGACCGCGAGCCCAAGGCTGACGCCCGGCAACTGGCGCAGCAGACGCGCGCCTGTATCGAGGACACTGTCGAGCAGGTCATGCGCCATGTCGGCCGCGCCGTGGGGGCGGGACCGTACTGCAAGGATCCGCACTTCGCCCAGTTGATGGCGGACCTGTCGGTGTATGTCCGCCAAAGCCATGCCGAACGCGACCTCGCCGGCCTGGGCGAGCTGGTCGCCGGTGAACCCACCGGGAGGTGGCAGTTATGAAACCCAACCCGATCGTGGGCCAGGGCACGCCCCTGCAGCGCTGGCAGGACTCGGCGCTGATGGCCGGACTGCCACAGATCAGCGTCGCCGAGTTGGTGCCCGAAGGCTTTCGCGCCGTGATCATCGCTCCGCACCCGGATGACGAAGTGCTGGGCTGTGGCGGACTGCTGCAAGGCCTGGCTGAGCTGGGCCGGCCGATGCTATTGATTTCGGTGACCGATGGCAGCGCCAGCCACCCCGGCTCCACACAGTGGTCGGTGGAGCGTTTGAGCGTGGTGCGCCCGCAGGAATCGGCACAGGCCCTGCATCGCCTGGGTGTGCCGTTGCACAGCCTGAAATGGCTGCGGGCCGGCTTCACCGACAGCCAGGTGGCAGCGCGCGAAGACCAGCTCAGTGCCTTTATCCAACGCCATCTCAAACCCACGGATGCGGTGTTTACCACCTGGCGCGAAGACGGCCATTGCGACCACGAGGCCGTTGGCCGCGCCAGCGCCAAGGCGGCACACGCGGTGGGTGCAAGGCTGTATGAACTGCCGGTGTGGACCTGGCACTGGGCCTCCCCCGAGGACAGCCTGGTACCGTGGCACCGTGCACGCAAAATCCCGCTGAGCTGCGAAGCCGTCGCGCGCAAGCGCCACGCCATCCATGCGTTCGCCAGTCAACTGGAGGGTGATACGCACATCGGCCTGCCGCCGGTGCTGGCGCCCTATGTGGTGGAGCGTCTGCTACAACCTTTTGAAGTGGTATTTGTATGAGTGTGGCGACGCCGTATTTCGATCAACTGTTTGCCGGTAACGATGACCCCTGGGCCTTTCGCCAACGCTGGTACGAACGACGCAAACGTGCGCTGACCCTGGCGCTGCTGACTCGGCCACGCTATGCCTCGGTGTTCGAACCCGGTTGCGCCAATGGCGAACTGAGTGCCGAACTGGCGCCACGCTGCGATCGCCTGCTGTGTTGCGACACCGCCTCGGCCGCCGTCAGCCTGGCGCGTGGCCGCTTACTGGGCTTCGCCCATGCCCAGGTGCAGCAAAGCCGCCTGCCCGGACAATGGCCGACCGAAGAGTTCGAGCTGATCGTATTGAGCGAGCTGTGCTACTACCTGGACCACGATGACCTGTGCCGCTTGATCGACCGCGCCCTCGCCAGCCTGACTGCCAACGGCCAGATACTGGCCTGTCACTGGCGCCCCGCTATCGACGGTTGCCCGCAAACCGCCGAGCAGGTGCATGCCCTGCTGCATGAGCGGCTGGCGATGCCCCTGATCGCGTCGCACCACGAACACGACTTTCTACTCGACCTGTGGAGCCGCGACGGCACTTCGGTTGCCACCCACGAGGGCCTGCGATGATCGGCGTGCTGATTCCGGTACACAACGAAGAGGCCTTACTCGGCGAATGCCTGGAGGCAGCATTGGTCGCCGCCAGCCACCCAGGCTTGCTGGGCGAAGCGGTGCATATCCTGGTGCTGCTCGACAGCTGCAGCGATGCCAGTGCGACGATTGCCGAAGGCTTCCCGGTGCAGCGCCTGGACGTGCAGGCGCGCAATGTGGGCCATGTGCGCGGGGTGGGCGCGCGGCACCTGCTCAATCAGGGCGCACGCTGGATCTCGTGCACCGACGCCGACAGCCGTGTCGCTCCCGATTGGCTGGTGGCGCAATTGGCACTGGGCGCCGATGCGGTGTGCGGCACCGTGACCGTCGACGCCTGGAGCGAAGGGTTCGACCCGGCGGCGCAGATCCGTTACCAGCAGGCGTACCAGGCCCGTGATGGTCACCGCCATATCCACGGTGCCAACCTGGGCATCAGTGCCGGTGCGTATGTACGTGCCGGTGGCTTCGAACCGCTGGCCTGCCATGAAGATGTACAACTGGTGCGCGACCTCGAACGCTGCGGTGCTTCCATCGCCTGGAGCCACGCCCCGCAAGTCATTACCAGCGCACGCCTGGAGGCCCGTGCCCAAGGCGGTTTCGGCGATTATTTGAAGAGCCTGATGTGCGCTTCCTGAAAAAAACGACATTACAGAATGTAAAAAAGACCAATCCTTGTCTATGCTGATGACGCCTTGCTGGCAATTCAGGATTGAATGGCCACGCACGCACCACGGCGGAGTCTGTGGTGAATAAATAGAGTCGTCCCGCAAACCGGGCACGACCCAGCATCAATCGACAAGGATGTAACTCCCATGAAGCCTGCCTCCCTGAGTGAAGGCCGTCGCGGTCCTGCGCAAATCTGGAACAGCGCGCCGCAGTTGGCGCAGATCCCCCCCATTTCTACCGCCGCACTGGTGCCGCCCGGCGCGCGCGTGGTGATCATCGCGCCCCATCCCGGCGACGAAGTCTTGGCCTGCGGTGGTTTACTGCAATTGCTCAGCACGCTGGAACACCCCCTGCAACTGATCTCTATCACCGACGGCAGCGCCAGCCACCCGGGCTCCCACGTATGGCCGGCGAGCCGCCTGAGCGTGGTGCGTCCCCAGGAAAGCGCCGAGGCACTGCGCCGCCTGGGCATGCCGTTGCACAGCCTGAAATGGATTCGCGGCGGTTTTTGCGACAACGCCCTCGCCTCTCGGGAATCGCAACTGAGCCAATTTATCGCACGCTACCTGCAACCGGGCGATGTGGTGTTTTCAACGTGGCGCAACGACGGCAATGACGACCATGACGCCGTCGGCCGTGCCAGCGCCAAGGCCTGCAGCCTGGTGGGTGCGAAACTCTATGAACTGCCGATCTGGGCATGGCACTGCCCCGCCCGCGAGGGGGCGATGATCCCCTGGCAACGGGCGCGCAAGGTGCGCCTGGACACCTGGACCGTGGCCCGCAAGCTTCACGCCGCCCATGCGTATGCCAGTCAGTTGGCGGGCGATCCGCAGATCGGCCTCGCGCCGATATTGGCCCAGGTGCTGCTGGAGCGGATGCGTGAGCCTTACGAGATCGTGTTTACCTAGTCCCCCACTCGTCTGTACCTGTTATTTCTGACAGTGGCGGCCGGCAGGATGTGTGGCTATGGTGCAAAAAGTACTGCACAGCTTCAGGTGCAGTCGAGAAAGCCATGCCAACCCTTTGCATTGGCCGGTGTTTTCAGATTCAGGTAACCCGTCGTCCCTGATCCGTATCGCGTTCTTCGTTGTCATGGTCTTTAACCGTGCCTGTCACCAGGCACCGTGGAGATAGGCCGCCTTGAGCGAGGATGGATCATGAGCAAACCCCTTTCCCCCTTAGCGTGCCTGAGCGTAGCGATTGCCACGCTCTCATGGCTGGCAATCGCTCCTGACCGTGCACAGGCCTGCGCCTTTACGATCACGGCGGGCGATGACGTGATCAACTGCACCAGTGGCGCGGGCGGCAATCTCGTTGACATGCAAGGAAACAACAGCCTGATTTTTCCGTCAGGCAACGGCAGCGTGATGGGTGTGGCCTACGGCGCTGGCAATGACTTGATCGAGCTCAATGCACCTGATGCAGAGATCGGCCCCAGCGGTGTCAGCATGGGGGATGGGGCGAATATCTTTCGGCTGTTCCAAGGGCGCGTCAACAGCTCGGTTTTGCAAGGCGCGGGTAACGACATTGTGCAAATCAGCGGAGGACAAGTCGGTAGCATCAGTCAGGGCAACGGTGCCGACACGTTTTCCATGAGCGGCGGCATGACCACTGCATTGTTCCAGGGCGATGGCATTGATCACTTCACCATGAGCGCCGGCATCATCACGGGGGCCTTTGAGGATGGCGATGTGGCGCTGATGACCGGCGGCAGCATCGGTCGTGTCGACATGAAACTCGACGACAACGTATTTGATATGCGCGGGGGAACCATCGTCGGCAACCTGGTGACTGGCTTTGGCAACGACACCATCCTGGTCTCGGGCACCAGCTACATAGGTGGCAATATCAGTACCAGTGGTGGCGTAGACATCATTACCATCACCGGCGGTACGGTGAATGGGCAAATTCTTGCCAGCTTCGGCAACGACGCCTTCAGTTGGATCGGTGCGGGTCGGATCAACTCGGCGGTGTTGCTGGGCGGCGATAACGATACCGGCCTGCTGCAGAACCTGACGGAAGCTATTGTGGCACCCACCCCGGTGGTAGACGGTGGCCTGGGGGTCGATACCTTGACGTTCGATAACTCACAGGTCAGCACGCCGACGCGGTATCAGAACTGGGAAACCGTGAACCTGGATAACGGCTCGCAATTGACCCTTGGCGGCACATTGACCCTGGGTGACACCGGCACCGGTACCGGCACGTTGAACATCCATGGCAGCAGTGCGTTGCTGGTCAGCACGGGCGTGATCAACCCCTTTACCGCCGGCCAACTGACGACGTTGAACAACTTCGGCCTGATCGACATGACCACCGGCAGTTCCAGCGCCACCGACACCCTGACGGTCAATGGCAACTACAGCGGCACCGGCGGCCAGCTCGCGCTGCAAAGTGTCCTCGGCGCCGACGGCTCGCCCAGTGACAAACTGGTGATCAATCAAGGCACCCTCAGCGGTACCACGGCAATCAACGTCACCAACCTGGGCGGTGCCGGCGCGGCGACCCTGCAAGACGGGATCCAGGTGGTACAGGCCCTCAACGGTGCCACCAGCAGCGGCAGCGCCTTTACGCTCGGTCGTCCGGTGTCTGCCGGCGCGTTCGACTACTACCTGTTCAAGGGCGGCGTGACGGCCGGTACCGCAGAAAACTACTACCTGCGCTCGACAGTCCCGGTGGTGCCACCGGACCCGGTGATCATCGTGCCGTTACCCACCCCCGTTCCGGGTGACCCGCCGCTGCCGACCAACCCCGGGCTTAAGCCGATTCCCATTTACCGTCCGGAGGTGCCGATCTACGCCGCGCTGTTTCCCGCCGCCCAGCAATTGGTACAAGGCATGCTCGGCACCTTTCACCAACGCATGGGCGACCAGAGCCAACAACTGCACAGCGGTGCATTCACGTCCGGTTGGGGGCGGCTCTATGGCAACAGCACTCGCCAGGGCTTCGCGGGGACCGTCAGCCCATCGATCAATAGCTCGGTGACCGGCTTCCAGGTGGGCAGCGACGTGTACGCCAGCACCCACGACAATGGCCTGACCCAACGCAGCGGGTTCTTTGTCGGCCACAGCACCCTCAAAGGCAGCATCAAAGGCTTCAACGGTGGCTGGCAGGACAAGGACGCCGGCAAGACCACCCTGCGCGGGGACAGCGTGGGGGTTTACTGGACGCTGATCGGCGCCAACCAGGCCTACCTCGACCTGGTGCTGATGGGCACCCGCTTCGACGGCAACAATGAGTCCGATCGCGGCGTGAAGATGAACACCCACGGGCACAACGTCACAGCATCTGCCGAGGTCGGCTGGCCGTTTGCGTGGGTGGGTAACTGGGTGGTTGAACCCCAGGCGCAACTGATCGTCGGCAAGACCAAGCTGGATAAGCAAAACGACGGGATCTCCGACGTTTCCTATGACGCCGACACCCAGGTCACCAGTCGCCTGGGCGTGCGCCTGCGCGGCGACTACCAGGTCCGCAGCATGCCGCTGCAACCCTACGTACGGGCGAATGCCTGGCACACCAGCGCCGGGCAGAACACCGTCACCTTCAACGAGGTGACAGCGATCGACACCGAGCAGAAGTCCACCACCCTGGACCTGAATATCGGCGCCACGTTGAAGGTGGCCAAGGACATCAGCCTGTACGGCGAGGTGGGCTACAACCGCAACCTCGACAGCAACACCTTCAACGGCCGCCAGGGCACGCTCGGTTTGAGAATGGAGTTCTAAGGGACCCGTGAATCACCTATGACTGGCATTGACCACGCTGGCCGCCTTGAAGCGTGAAAACTGAAAGGCAATGCCCAGCCAGATAAACCAGGCCGGCATCACGCACAGCGCCAGGCGTGTATCCGGCCGCAACGCCAGCAGACCCAACACGAAGAGCAGGAACGCCAGGGAAAACCACGCCATCGGCACACCGCCGGGCATCTTGTAGAGGGACTTGGCGTGCAGGTCCGGGCGCTTTTTACGGTAGGCGATGTAGGACGCGAGGATGGTCGACCAGGTGAAAATCACCAGGATCGCCGACACCGTCGACACAATCGTGAAGGCGGTCATCACCTCCGGCACCACAAACAGCAACACCAGGCCCAGCAGCATCAACAGGGTGGTAAACGCCAGGCTTATAAACGGCACGCTGCTTTTCGACAATCGCCCAAAGATACCCGGCGCGTCCCCCAGGTCAGCCAGGCCGAACAACATGCGGCTGGCGGAAAACACCCCACTGTTGGCCGACGATGCCGCCGAGGTCAGCACCACGAAATTGACGATCCCCGCCGCGGCCGGAAAGCCTGCGACCAGGAACAACTCAACGAACGGACTTTTGCTCGGCGACACCTGTTGCCACGACGTCACCGCGATGAT
Source organism: Pseudomonas sp. MIACH (assembly GCF_001269925.1). Classification (GTDB taxonomy): domain Bacteria; phylum Pseudomonadota; class Gammaproteobacteria; order Pseudomonadales; family Pseudomonadaceae; genus Aquipseudomonas. Next base: position 25,547 of record NZ_LHVO01000018.1, on the reverse strand, counting down.
GCACGCCAGGGCCAGCACGTAAAACAGGATGATCCGCAGCGGAATCGAGTTGATCGCCTTGGGCAAGGTCTTCTCTGGCGCACGGGTTTCAGCCGCTGCGGTGCCGATCAGTTCGGTGCCGGCAAAGGAAAAGATCGCCATCTGGAAGCCGGCGAAAAACCCGAACAGGCCATTGGGAAACGCCGCCTGTTTATCCAGCAAGTGGCTCAAGGACGCCGTGACCCCGGTGGGCGAGACAAACGAGCTGGCAATCAGCACCACACTCACACCGATCAGGGTCACCACCGCGATGATCTTGATGATCGCGAACCAGAACTCCACTTCGCCGAACAGCTTCACCGTCAGCACGTTCAACGCGAACAGCGTCAGCAGCATGCCCACCGCTGGCATCCATGCCGGCACATGCGGGAACCAGTACTGGAAAAACCCGCCGACCACCACCGCATCCCCCACCACCGCCACGCTCCAGCTCAGCCAGTACGACCAGCCGAGAAAGAACGCCGCACGCGGGCCCAGGTAGGCGCCGGCAAAGTCGGCGAAGCTCTTGAAGTTGAGGTTGGACAGCAGCAGCTCACCCATGGCGCGCATCACGAAGTACACGAACAGCCCGATGATCATGTAGATCAGGATGATCGAGGTGCCAGACAACGCGATGATCTTGCCGGAGCCCATGAACAGGCCGGTGCCGATCGCACCGCCCATGGCCATCAGCTGGATGTGGCGGTTGCTCAGGGTGCGTTGCAATGCAGGCTTTTCACAAAGCCCGGACGTGGTTGTTTTCATCACAAAACCTCTTGTTATGTTTTTGAGTTTTGGCAGAAAAAAAGAATCGAGCGTGTGTTGTTATTGGGTCAGGCAGTCTTGCTTTCGAAGCCGTGCAGCACGTTGACGGCGTTGATGCCGATCTCATCGACCATGTAGCCGCCTTCCATCACGAACAGCGTCGGTACGCCCACGCTGGCGATGAGTTCGCCCATGCTGAGGAAGTCCTGGCTGTCGAGCAGGAAGTGGCTGATGGGGTCGTCCTTGAAGGTGTCGACGCCGAGGGAGATCACCAGCACGTCGGGGGCGAAGTGTTTGAGTTGCTGGCAGGCGTGGGTCAGCGCAGTGGTGTACTGATCCCAGGTGGTGTTCTTCGGCAGCGGGTAATTCAGGTTGAAGCCCTCCCCCGCACCTGCACCGCGCTCGCTGCTGGCACCGGAGAAATACGGATAGGACACCGCAGGCTCACCGTGCAGGGAGATGAACAGCACATCCGGGCGGTCGTAGAAAATATTCTGCGTACCGTTACCGTGGTGGAAATCCACATCCAGTACCGCGACGCGCTTGGCGCCTTGGGTGATCGCCTGTTGGGCGGCAATCGCGGCATTGTTGAGGTAGCAATAACCGCCCATGTATTCGCGGGCCGCATGGTGCCCCGGTGGGCGGCACAGGGCGAAGGCGCTGTTATGGCCTTCGTCGATCAGCGCCAGGCCGGTGAGCGCAATATCGGCGCTGGTCTTGACGGCGTGCCAGGTGGTGGCCGTGATGGGCGAGCCGGCGTCCATGGCGAAGAAGCCCAGCTTGCCGTCGATGAAGTCCGGTACCTGTTGATTGGCCAGGTCGCGCACCGGCCATACCAGCGGCAGCGCGTCATGGCTGCGGCCGATGGCGGTCCATTCGGCCCAGGCGGTTTCGAGGAAGCTGACGTAGCGTTCGCTGTGGGCGTTGACGTAACAGGCACGCTCAAAACTGCGCGGTACGATGATATCGCCCAGCCCAACGTGACGGACGCGGTCACGCACGGTGTCGGCGCGGCTGGGTTGTTCGAATGAGGGCTTGAGCACACCGTCCTTGAGTTCGGTGCCGTGGTGCAAACGGTGGTCATCACTAAAAACAGTCAGCATTTGGATACATCCGCCAGTAAAAGACAGGGTCTATTTTGTTCTGGCAGCGCCGGGCTTTCTTTGCTTTTACTTCTGGTGCTGGTAGCTTTATCGGGTGTTTTTACCCCAGTGACAGCCAAATATGAAAAATAAAACCAAACAGGTCGTTCTTGACGACACCGATCTCGCCATCCTCGCCCTGCTGCAGGAAGACGCGAGTATTTCCAACGCGCAACTGAGCGAGCGTCTGTCCCTGAGCCTCACGCCCTGCTGGCGGCGGCGCAAACGCCTGGAAGAAGAAGGCGTGATCAAGGACTACCAGGCCAACCTCGATCGCAAGCTGCTCGGCCTGGACATCATGGCGTTTGTGCATGTGCGTTTTGCGATCCACACCGACCATGCGCCGGATGCGTTTGAAGCGGTGGTCAAAGAGCTGCCTCAGGTGCTGTCGTGCCACAAGATCACCGGCGATGCGGATTACCTGTTGCAGGTGTTGGCGGAGGATCTGGACAGCTACAGCGAGTTTGTGGAGAGCGTGCTGCGGCGGCAGTTGGGGATTGCGTCGATCCAGTCGAGCCTGGCGTTGCGGGAGGTAAAGGCGACGAGCCGCGTGGCGATTCCAACACGCGATTGAGCGCGCGTGAAATGTGAAAAATTCGTTAACTAATTCTCCCCAAAGGCTTTTTCCTACGGGCTTAATCTGCCACACTAATGCGAATAATTATCAACAGATTTATTATTCGCCAAGGACGGCACTTAGGGGAGAGTCCGTTCCATGTCAGTGCAACAACACGGCGGTAAAGGTTTTACACCCAGTCTGATCGCTTTGGCGGTGTGTCTTGCCACCTCGCACGCGGCCTTTGCTGCCGACACTGAAACGCCGGCAGCCACTCTGGAACTGGGCGCTACCCAGGTCTCCGGCGAGCAGCAGTTGGGTGAAACCACCGAGGGCACACAGTCCTACACCACCGGTGCGATGAAAACCGCGACCAAACTGCCCCTCACCCTGCGTGAAACCCCGCAGGCCGTCACCGTCATCACCCGTCAGCGTATGGATGACCAGGCGATGACCAGCATCAATGATGTGGTCAACGCCACGCCGGGGTTGTTCCTCAATTACTCCAACGGACCTGGCCGGCAGTCCTATACCGCACGCGGTTTCGACATCGACAACCTGATGTATGACGGCATCCCCAGCGGCTATAACGGGGTTTCGGTAGGCGCCCAGCCAAACCTGGCGATGTTCGATCGTGTCGAGGTTGTGCGCGGCGCTACCGGCCTGGTGACCGGCGCGGGTAACCCTTCGGCGGCCATCAACATGATCCGCAAACGGCCGCTAGACGAGCAGAAAGTCACCCTCACCGGCGCCGCCGGCAGCTGGGATGACTACCGTGGCGAGCTCGACGCCTCCAGCCCGCTCAATGACAGCGGCACCTGGCGCGGCCGGGTGGTCACCTCTTACCGCGACGCCAACAGCTTCATCGACCATGCCGAGGAGTATCACGGCCTGTTCTACGCCGTCACCGAAGCCGACCTGAGTGAAGACACCAGCCTGACCCTCGGCTACTCGAACCAGAAGGACAAGACCAACTACTTCTGGGGCTCGTCGATGATCGGCCAGGACGGCCATCACCTCGACCTGCCGCGCTCCTACAACCCCGGCACCGACTGGGAGAACAAGGACCAGGAAGTCAACACCGTCTTCGCCGAACTGCGCCAGCGCCTGGCCAACGACTGGAAACTCCAGGTCAACGCCAACTACGCCGAACAGAACGCGTTGTTCTCCGGCTCCTACCAGTCGCGCTGGGTCAATAACACCCTGGCGCGTACGGTCTACCAGGCCGCCTACGACGAAAACCAGGCCGGCGTGGATGCCTTTGCCAGCGGCCCGTTCCAGGCGTTTGGACGTACCCATGAACTGGTGGTGGGTGCCAGCCGGCGGATCTACGACATGACCAGCCACGACTACAGCCCCTACAACACCAACTGGCCGTTGACGGCGGGCAAACCGGACTTCGTGCATACCTCCGATACCCGCGAAGTCACCACCCAGGATGGCTTCTACCTGACCTCGCGCCTGAGCCTGGCCGACCCATTGAAGCTGATCCTCGGCGCGCGCCTGGACTGGTATGACTACGACGCCCATGGCAGCAACGACGGCGACTATAAGGTCACCCGCAACCTCACGCGCTATGCGGGGCTGATCTACGAGCTGGACGACCATCACTCGGTCTACGTCAGCTACAGCGACATCTTCACGCCGCAGAGCTCCAAAGACACATCCGGGACCCCGGTCAAGCCGATTGTCGGCAAAAACTACGAGGTGGGCATCAAGGGTGAATACCTGGACGGCGCGCTGAATGCGAGCGTGGCGTTGTTCCGTGTCGACCAGGAAAACCGCGCCACGCAGGTGTACGTGCAAAACTGCCCACAGTCGGCCTGCTATGACGCCTCCGGCGAAATTCGCAGCCAAGGTATCGACTTCGAACTGCAAGGCGCGCTGACCGAGAACTGGCAGGTCGGCGGTGGCTACACCTACGCCCGCACCCACACCATCAAGGACGACGCCAACCCACAGAAGGTCAACAAGCAGTACGACACCGACACCCCGGAGCACCTGTTCAAGCTGACCACCCGCTACAACTTCCAGGGCCCGCTGGAGAAACTGCGCGTGGGCGGCAACATCTCCTGGCAGAGCCGCATGTACAACGACGTCAAACTGGCGGATGGCAGCACCTACCGCCTCCAGCAAGGCGCCTACGCCGTCACCGACCTGATGGCCGGCTACAAGGTCAACGACCACGTCGACCTGCAGCTCAACGCCAACAACATCTTCGACCGCCGCTATTACTCAGCCATCGCCAACTCCGTGAGCTACGGCGGTGATACCTACGGCACTCCACGCAACATGATGCTGACGGCCAAGTACAGCTTCTGATCCACCTGGCGGCAGCCCGCTCGGGCAGTCGCTCAGCGAACTCTTTCCCCGTGGCGAACGAGGGTCCTAATGTGGGAGGGGGCTTGCTCCCGATAGCGGTGGGTCAGTCAATGATGCTGTGACTGTGCTACCGCTATCGGGAGCAAGCCCCACATTGCCCCCCGCTTGCCACCAGGAATGTCGTCTGCCCCCTCTGATCGCGTTCGCACTTAAAGTCCCCTCCCCCCATGCCGATAAGCTTGTTGGTTTCCCTAAACCTGCAAAGTGCCTGATACCTGCTTTGCGCTGTACCCGCGGGCCATAGTGGCACGCCGCATGCTTTGATCCTGGCCAGACCACATGGAGTAAGAGTGAATGCCCGCAAGCGCCCGTTTTTTGGAGCATTACCGTAAAGCCGACCGCATCATGCTGGCATTGATCTGGCTGATGACGCTGTTCTCCATGGGCCTGGCCTTCTGGCACGACACCTTGATCCAGGCGATTGTCGTCGGTGGCGGCACCAGCGTGGTGCTCACCGCGCTCTATCGCGTCATCGGCGGCACTCGGGTGATGCGTTGCGCACTGGGCGCGGGCTTGATGGTCATGGCGGCGCTGCACATCAACCAGGCCCAGGGCGTAATCGAAGCGCACTTCGGGATTTTCGCGCTGCTGGCGGTGCTGACGTTCTACCGAGACTGGTTGCCGATCCTGGTGGCCGCACTGACGATTGCCGTACACCATGTGGTGTTTCACGCCTTGCAACATCAAGGCTTCCCGGTGTTCGTGATGGAACACCACGGCGGCTGGACCATGGTGTTTGTGCATGCCTTCTACGTGGTGATGGAAACCGTCGCCCTGCTCTACCTCGCCGTGCACAGCCAGGCAGAAGCGGTGGAGAGCCAGGAAATGCTGGAAAAAATGCTCGCTGTCACCACCCAATTCACCGTGGAAAGCGCCAAAGGTGAAGGCAAGGTGCACGTCTCCCTCAGCAAGCGCTTCGACCACTTCCTGCAACAAATTACCCACCTTATCGACGGCGTCGCCCGCGACTCCCATGGCCTCGGCCAACTCGGCCAGGAACTGGCCCACGCCAGCGGCACCCTGGAAAAAGGTGCTCGCCACCAACTGGCCGAAATCGCGCAAATGACCGACTCCATGCAGCGCATGGAAGACGCCATGGGCCACATTACGGTGCACGTCGAAGAAGCGGTTGAACACGCCGGCGTCGCCAGCCAGCAAATCCTGCGCGGCCAGGAAAGCGTTGGCCGCGCCCAACATGAAATCACCCAACTGGCCACGCGCCTGGAAGGCACCAACCAGACCGTCCAAGGCCTGGCCGTGCAGGCTGAACAAATCGGCTCGGTACTCGAAGTCATCAGCAGCATCGCCAACCAGACCAACCTCCTCGCCCTCAACGCCGCCATCGAAGCCGCCCGCGCCGGCGAACAAGGCCGCGGCTTCGCCGTCGTCGCCGATGAAGTACGCAACCTGGCGCAACGCACCGCCGTCTCTACCCAAGAAATCAAAACCATCATCGAAGGCCTGCAACAAGGCAGCCGCCAGGCCGTAGAAGCCATGCACGACAGCCGCCAGGGCGTGGAACGGTGTGTGGAGGACAGCCAACTCGCGGTGGAAATGCTGCGGGCAGTGGGCAATGACATTACCCAGATCGATGCGCTGAATGGGCGGATTGTCACCACCACACGGGAACAGACCTCAGCGAATCTGGAGATTGTCGGGCGCTTGCAGTCGGTACAGAGCATTGCGCAGAGCACGGCGCAGGATGTGGAGATGTTGGCCAGGAGCAGCGAGCAACTGCCGCCGATTGCGGTGCGGTTGGATGCATTGGGGCAGCGGTTTCATCAATGATGGGGGCTGTTTTCGGCGCAAGTGCATTATTTTTGAAGGCCGCCATCGGCCAGGAGCGAACATTTTTCAGCGACCGATAGAGCGGGAGGCAAACATTCTCGGGTGCGAATAAACCCGGTCAGGGTAATTCAAGGGCCTTCAGGAATATTGGCCGAGAATTCCACCGCATCAAACATGTGTAAACACTGTACAACCATCCGCCCGACCAATAAGATGAGAAGCGTTATCATTCACGTAGTGCGAGCCTCACATGCAGGATGCCAGCCCAACATCGTCCGTCGAACAGTTGTACGAGAATCATCACGGCTGGCTACAGGGCTGGCTGAACCGGCGGTTGGGACACCGTGCCGATGCCGAGGATCTGGCCCACGACACGTTCATCCGCGTGCTGCGCGCCCCTCAGCAGGTGCGCGAGCTGCGTCAGCCCATGGCGTTTCTCGCGGCGATTGCCAATGGACTGCTGGTTAATCGCTGGCGCCGCCAGGAGATTGAGCGGGCTTATCTTGCAGCGTTGGCTGCTCGGCCCGAGGGGGTGCAATCGTCACCCGAGGACCGGTATCTGGTGATAGAAACCTTGTTGCAACTTGACTCGCTGCTGATTGGCCTCTCCGAGCGCATACGGCAGATTTTCTTCATGTCTCAGCTCGACGGCCTCACGTATCCGCAGATCGCTGCGCAGTTGGGGCTGACCGTGGCTCAAGTGCAACGGGCCATGGGCAAGGCATTCAGTGTTTGCTATGCGAGCCGTTTCGAATGAGGGCCGAGATTAGTCCGCAGGTGCGTGATATCGCCATTGATTGGCTTGTGAGGATGCAGTCCGGGCTTATGAGTGCGCCTGATCTGGACGCATTGCAGCGTTGGCGCGAGGCGAGCAATGAGCATGAACAGGCTTGGCAACGTGTCGCCAGCTTGCTGCTGTTGCAACAGCCCGGAGCGAATCTTTTGCGCGATACCACCGCGCGCAAGGCGCTGGAGTCGGCCGGACCGGACATGCAGAAACGTCGGCAGGTACTCAAGCGCCTGCTGGTCCTTGGTGCGGTTGGCGGGGTTGCCTGGCAAGGCGCGGGCTCCACGCCGGTGCGCGCCGCACTGGCGAACCACCGAACAGGAACGGGCGAGCGTCACCAGTGGACACTGGTTGATGGCAGCTCGCTGTGGCTGAACACGGCCAGTGCCGTGAACCTGGATTTCACTGATCAGGTGCGGCGCATCCAAATGATCGAGGGCGAGTTGGCCTTGCGCGTGCGGGCAGAGTCGCGATCGCTGCAACTGATCACACCGGACGCGATCCTGCAGAGTAGCGAAGCGCATTTGCAGGTGCGCCATGATCGGCAAGGCACGCAGGTAACCGTGCTGGAAGGCCAGGTGCAGGTGCACTCACGAGGCCAACAAGCGCCATCCTTGCTTGAGGCAGGATGGCAGGCACGCGTGGACCGCTTCGGGATCGGCATGCCAAACCGTGCCGACCTCATGCTCACCCAGGCTTGGCTGCGCGGAGTTCTGCCGGCGGATCGCCTGCGCCTGGATGCCCTGGTGGCGGAACTCTCGCGTTACCGTCCCGGTGTTTTGCGTTGTCATGAGCAGGTGTCCGGGTTACGCCTCACGGGCAGTTTTTCGCTGGATGACACCGATGCAGCCTTGACGCTGGTAGCGCGCACGCTGCCGGTGCGTATCGAGCGCATGACCCGCTATTGGGTCTCGATCGTACCCGTCTGAAATTATTTTTTCGCTGCGCGATAGTTTTTTAAAACTCGCTTGGCCTATAGGGATCACCCACCCGCCAGAGGTGGGTCTTAACCCCTTAGGAGCCCCGTATGACTTCACCTTCCCGCGCCCTGCGTGCCCGCACGCTTGGGCTGTTATTGCTCAGCGTGCAACCGCTTTGCAGCCTTCCAGTCTTTGCCGCGGGTAGTTCGCAGCATTACAGCATCGACGCAGGCCCCCTGGACGCTGCGCTGTCACGTTTTGGCGCACAGGCGGGGATTACCATGGCGGGCAGCTCAACGCTGACAGCTGGCAAGAATACCCAGGGGCTGCAAGGCGACTTCAGTACTGAGGCCGGCCTGACGCAGCTCTTGCTCGGCTCGGGGCTGACCTATGAGCGCCAGGACGACGGTAGCCTGCTGCTGGTACCGGGCAACAGCGACATGCTGGAGTTAGCGCCGACCGCCATCAGTGGCACGGCGTACGACACCTCGTTGGGCCGCAACGATGGCCTGGTCGCCAGCCGAACCATGAGTGCCAACAAGACCGATACGTCGATCATGGAAACGCCTCAATCGATCAGCGTGGTCACCCGTAAGCAGATGGATGCCCAGCAGCCACAAAGCATCGGGCAGGTGCTGCGCTACACCGCCGGGGTCAATGGTGAAGCCAACGGTGTCGATACCCGGCGCGACACGATTAGTATTCGTGGCTTTGACGCGACGACTGGCGGTGGTATCTATCGCGATGGCCTGCGCCAGTACAGCTTTGCCAACCAGAGCCGTGCCGTGGGTGAAGTCTATGGACTGGAGCGCGTGGAGGTACTGCGCGGACCATCGTCGGTGCTCTATGGTCAAAGCTCGCCGGGTGGCATGGTCAACGTGATCAGCAAGCGTCCCACCGATGAGCCGCTGCATGAACTGGTGGCGCAGGCAGGCAGTTTTGATCGCAAGCAATTGGCTGCGGACTTCGGCGGGCCGCTTAGCGATGACGGCGTCTTGACTTATCGCCTCACCGGGCTGTGGCGAGACAGCGGTACACAAATCGACTACGCCCGTGATGACCGTCAGTTCATCGCCCCGGCAATCAGTTGGCGCCCCTCGGAAGACACCTCGTTGACGGTGCTGGCATCCTTTCAAAAAGACCGCAATGTGCTGGGCTACTACGCCTTGCCACGGGTCGGCACCCTCGACAGCTCGCGTTACGGACGGATCGCTACGGATCGTTTTGTCGGCGACCCTGACTTCGACAAGTACGATGTAGAACAGTGGTCACTGGGTTATCAGTTTGAGCATCACCTCAATGATATCTGGACATTCCGCCAGAACGCCCGTTACAGCCGCTCCTATCAGGAACAGCGCACGATTTACCAGTACGGCCTGGATGACGACCAGCGCACCGTGGGCCGCTTCGGATATCTGGGCCACGAAAAAGTGAAGAATGCGCTGCTCGATAACCACTTCCAAGCCCAGTGGAGCGCCGGCCGTTTCGAACATACAACGTTGGTCGGTATCGATCTGCAACATGCCAGTACCAACCAGTTGGGGGGTGGCAACGTGGTTGATCCACTGGATATCTATGCGCCGGTCTATCACCAGGATTACAGCGACCTGAACGCCTTTTACGACATCAACCAGCGTCGTCAGCTTGACCAGGCGGGTGTGTATCTCTCGGAACAGCTCAAATTCGACGAACATTGGGTCTTCAACCTGGGCGGTCGCCAAGACTGGGCACGATCGAAAACGATCCATTACGCCACCGATACTGCGGCAGACCTCAAGCAGCGCGATCACGCCTTCACCTGGCGAACCGGTGTGATGTACCTGGCAGACAACGGCGTGGCACCCTACGCGAGCTATTCCGAGTCGTTTTTCCCAAATATAACGGCGGTGGCGCGTGACGGCAGTGCCTTCGAACCCGAAACTGGCCGCCAGTACGAAGTCGGGATCAAATTCCAGCCCAAGGGAAGTGACAGCTACGTGACTGTCTCCCTATTCGACCTGACGCGGCAAAACGTACTGACTGCCGATCCTGCCAACAATCGTTTCTCAGTGGCGACCGGAGAAATCCAGTCGCGCGGTATCGAACTGGAAAGCAAGGCGCAGTTGTCCGACGCTCTGGAGTTGATGGCCAACTACAGCTATTCACACCTTGAAATTACCCGCAGCAATACGGCCGATGAAAAAGGCAATCAGCCTGGCAATACCCCTGAACAACTGGCCTCGCTGTGGTCGCAATACACCGTTCAGGGCGGTGCGCTATCGGGCTTGGCAATAGGGGGAGGAGTACGCTATGTCGGCAGGAGCTATATCGACTCGCAAAATAGCGAGGGCATTCCCCACTACACGCTGTTTGACGCCAGCCTGAGCTACGACCTGGGCAAGCTGTCTTCATCCTATGCAGGGGCGAAGCTGGCGCTCAATGCGTCCAACCTGACCGACGAAACCTATGTCTCTCAATGCGGGTACACGGGCGACAGCTGCAAATACGGGTATCGTCGAAATGTGACCGGGTCGGTGAGTTACAACTGGTAAGGCGTTGCGCTTACTTGCGAAAAGTATCGATCGGTCAGCGCCACCTTGGCGACCGGATCGGCAAGTAAGCGCCATTGCCAGAAAGCTCGAAACTTGAACCGTTAACCGGCAGTAATCCTTGCTCTAACGCCTGATTTATAAAGATAACGAAAAGCGTGCCGATACTGCCAAAGGACTCCAGGTCACTGCACACTTTTTTGGCGATGAGCAAGGCACACAATATGATCTCTACTCGTCAGAACCCACTCAAAGCATCAGACGTGACCTTTTGCGGTCTGGTGTGCCTAGCTGGGGTAGCCGTCACGTTCCTGGTGCTGGTTCTGTTCTTGGGATCAGAGCAGCGCACCGTTAGCGTTGCTGTGCAGAACCGGTGGAGAAGAGTTTGCATTGATCTGCCCGGATAGCGAACTGAACGATACAAGGCTGCTGGCAGAAAAGCTTCGAGCTGTAATAAGCACCCTGCCATTCGATGATATTGGCCAGGCGACTTGTAGTTTCGGCGTTGCAACGTGGATTCCATCCGAATCGTTTGACGCCTTCATCCGGCGTGCCGATACCGCAATGTACAGCGCAAAATCAAATGGTAGAGATCAAGTCCAACTTGCCGATATGAATGCCGCTTAAGTCCACTCCGTCGCCCACATGGCAAATTGCGATCCAGCGCCCTGGCATCAGCGCTCTCGGGCAGTTTATTAACGCCTCACACACACAAACAACCCATTCCCGGTCACGCCTTCCCAAGGCGTGATCCGCTCATAGTCATGCTCAAACACCTGCACTTCAAAGTACGGCGCTAACAGTGCCTGCAACTCAGTAAAACTCAGCGCCACCATGGCATGCTCATCCTGCCAGGTCTCAGTCACCCCCGCCGTGGTCTTCTCGATGCTCAGGCGCAGCGCCTGCTGCTCCCCTTCTCCGCTGTAATGCCAGCCGGAGCCGAAGGTGAAATGGCTGCCTTCAAAATCGACGCTGTGGCGTACCAGCAAGCGGTTGTCGATGTGCAGCTTGTCCACCGCGTTGAAACAGAACACGCCGTTTTCTGCGAGTGCGCCGTGCACGCTGGCGAAGCAGGCGCGCAGTTGGGCCAGCCCGGGGTTGTAATGGGTCGAGTACAGGAAGCAGGTGATCAGGTCTTGCGGTTCGTCTACCTGGAAGCCAGCCATGTCCTGGCGGCTGAACTGTGCTTCGGGGCAGCGCAGTTGAGCGAGATCCAGCATCGGTTGACTGATGTCCAGGCCGGCGCTGTGGTAGCCGAAGTCGAGGAAGTGGCGCACATGGGGCCCGGTGCCGCAGGCGAGGTCGAGGTGGCGGCGCCCGTTATTGCCGAACAATTGGTGCAGGCGGCGCACGCTGTGGCTCTGCGCGCGGTAGTCGATGTCGGCGCACATCAGGTCGTAGTAGATGGACAGGTCGGTGTACAGCGCGTTGGAGGACATAAGGGGCCAGAGGGTTCGGCGGGAATTTCGCGGCGCCATGGTAACCCAGTCCTGGGCGTAAACCGCTAGACTCGCACCTCAACCATCCGCCAAGGAGGCAACCATGAGCGTTCGCGGTCAAGACCGGCAGATCGACAATATCGAGTTCAACGTGGGTGATATCGCCCGCAGCAAAGCCTTTTACGGCGCAGTGTTCGGCTGGGCATTCGTCGATTACGGCCCCACCTACACCGAGTTCAGCGATGGGCGACTGACCGGCGGCTTCACTACCGGAGAGCCCGTTCGACCGGGTGGCCCGTTGGTGATCCTGTACGCGGATGATCTTGAAGGCACGCAGCAGCGGATCAAATCCGCAGGCGCCGTGATCAGCCGAGAGACCTTTTCGTTCCCCGGAGGCAGCAGGTTTCACTTCATTGATCCGGATGGTTATGAACTGGCGGTGTGGACCTCGTCGGCCCCTTAAGTGATCGTTGGTCCCTGGTCTGGCAGCTTGGCAATCACCTTGATCTCAAACTGGTACCCATACAGCCACGTAACCCCTACCCCAGTCAGCGTAGGGTGTGGTGCGTTGCCCCAGAACTCCGGCACCACCTTCCAGATCGTCTCGAACCTGGATTCGGGATCAACGATAAATACCGTCACATCAATCACATCGTCAAAGGTGCAACCGGCAGCGCCCAGGATCGCATTCAGGTTGTTGAATGCCAGACGGACCTGATCCTCCAGATCGGGCTCGGGCGAGCCGTCTTCATGGCTGCCGACCTGCCCCGACACGAATAAAAAGCCATTGGATTTAATGGCGGGTGAATAGCGATTGCGCTCATACAGCGCCTGGCGTCCAGGCGGAAAAACCACATTACGCTGCGTCATGAATGCCTCCATCAAAGGGTCGAAGTGACCCGTAATTAGCGATAGGCAGACTCTAGGGGCTTGTGCCAGGACGATAAACCAGCAACCTTAGCCAGCACTGTTTGTGAAACCCAAACAATCGATCGCCGAGGCCGTCATGGACCGTTTTGATGCAATGCAGGCATTTGCTCGCGTGGTGGAAGCCGGCAGCTTCACCAAGGCCGCCGAGACCCTGCACATGAGCAAGACTACCGTGACGCAACTGGTGCAGCAGTTGGAGGCGCGCCTGCGGGTCAAATTGCTTAACCGCACCACGCGCAAAGTCAATGTCACGGCCGACGGTGCGGTGTATTACGAACGCGTGCTGCAACTGCTGGCTGACATGGACGACGCCGAGACCAGCCTGTCCGGCGCGGCGACCCTGCCCAGGGGCCGCCTGCGCGTGGATGTGCCAAGCCCGCTGGCGAGCCTGATCCTCGTGCCCGCGTTGCCTGGGTTTTACGCCCGCTACCCGGACATCCAGATCGATATGGGCGTCAGCGACCGCATCGTCGACATGGTCGATGAAAACGTCGATTGCGTGGTGCGCGGCGGCGAACTCACCGACCAATCCCTGATGGCCCGCCGCGTAGGCGATCTCCCCCTCGGCGTTTTTGCCGCGCCGAGCTACCTGGCACGCGTGGGTACGCCCGCACACCCACTGGAACTGGAAGACTCGCACCATCGTATCGTCGGCTTCCTCTGGGCCCGCACCGGCAAGCCCTTGCCCTATGCCATGCGCAGGCACCTTGAAACGCTGCAGATCAAAGGCCGCTACGCCCTGGCGGTCGATGACGGCAATGCCTACCTCGCCGCCGGCCTGGCGGGTCTTGGGGTGCTCTGGCTGCCCACCTACATGTCGAAAGCCTTCGAGGCGCGGGGCGAATTAGTGCCCTTGTTCGAGGACTGGAATCTCGATCCGATGCCGCTTTACGTGGCCTTTCCACCGAACCGGCATATCAGCCTCAAGCTGCGTGTGTTTATCGAGTGGGTGGCTGAGTTGATGGCCGTGCATGCGCCTGTCAGTGGGCGATAGGACCGGTGCTGATGGAGTCGGAACAACCAACCTCTACTGCCTTTCAAGGCTTCTTTTCAGTCGCCGCAGATGACTACTGACGATCACTCTATGGGCGAGCCCCACCGGTAACATGTAGAGGCGTCCATAGAGGTTATGCGTGATGACCGATGATGTGATGGTGAGCACACGATCGGTTATCGAAAGGCAGATCATGACATCCAGGTGCCGGTCACGCTCTGTAAGAACCAGGATATCGGGGGCACTGTGCTCCACCAGAAAGAAATCCAGGTGTTCGCCTGTGTCTACTGTTGTTCGCGCAACGCCGGAGAATCCGCCGATTCGCCTCACGCCGAATAACGAAGAAATGGCGTCCCTTATTCGGAAAGCCAGCCGCATGGCCAGTCCCGGCTCAGCCGTTGTGATGTTCCACGCTTCAAGAGTGGTGATTCCAACGGGGAGTTGAACCGACCTGATGCGGTAGTAATCGAGCTCCGACCGTGCACGCAACGTGTGAGCTGGTGATGTGATAGGCAAATTTCATCCCGTCCAGTGGGCCAATTTTCATTCCCGATAACATCCGAGGCTGAGTGTCATGCGGCTATGTTACGTCAATGTACAGCCCCACGCGCCGCAGCCGGCAAGAACGTCCCTCACCCTGCCCCTTCCCCGCGTGTATCGCAAGTGGGCGGATGTTCTGCCGGATCAAGATGTTAGGCGCAGCGTATGAAGGCTGGACGGGGTCAGGCGCAGTTCTTGCCCGGCCGATTGACAGCGTCCCCCCGGTTGATTGTAATAGCCGCCGTTTATGCATGATGCAAGGGACCTGCCATGACCAAGATACCCTCTCCCGGGCGCGGCGATCTGCCCCGTGCGCTGATATTCATCCCGCTGGGCCTGTGCCTGCTCTACCTCACCCTATGGCTGGTCGAAGATCGGCTGAGCTTTCTGGCCCAGGCGCAACGCGCCGAAGGGCATGTCAGCGCCCTGAACGCGGGCGGCAGCCACCCACAAATTGATTTTACCGACGCCGCAGGCAAGACGGTCAGCTACCCCGAGAGCGGGTTTATATTCGGCTACGCGGTGGGCGACTCAGTGACAGTGTTTTACCGCGCCGATGCACCCTCGAGTACCGCAATCATTGAAGACCGTGGTGCGCTATGGGGCGCGAGCCTACTGACGGGCCTGTTCGCAATCGTGTTTATCGCAGGCGGCGGCTACCATGTGGCCGCCTGGATTCGTCGGCGCCGGATGGCGCGGCACCTATAAGGATATTCAAATGCAAATCCCATTACCTGTCACTGTCAGTGACTGGCGCTACAAGACAGCCAGCAGCGGCGGTTTGACCGTAGTGTTCGCGGCCGCCGCTGGCGGTGCATTGACACTGACCGACCCCAAGGGAGTCGACCAGCAGTTTCGTTATGGCTCAGTCGGGGTCGGCATGGGCATCGGCGCACGCCTGCCACGTTTCGGCAAGGTCAACTTGCACGTGCGCGGCAAGAGCGTCGGGGCCGCTGGCGCAAGCGAGGACTTTCCGGCGTTTGGCCAAGTGCTGGTTGCAGACTCGATCGCTGCCCGCGGTCTGACCCGGGAGGACTTCCAAGGCGCTTGTGTGTTCATTGAAGCGGGCGTGGGCCTCGTCGGCGGGGCCAGTGGCTCGGCCATGCTGTTCGGTCTGGACCCCAAGCTGCTGGCCATGGCCGCTGCCACACTGACGCCTATGGGCAACCTGCTCCTGCCCCACGACAGCACGACGCGCCTGCTGCGCTCGGCCAAAGGCGTGATCGTTGCCGCTGGCCTTAACGTTGGACTGCAGGCTGGGGGCGGCGCGACGATTTCGTTGGGCGGGCTGTTCTGATCATCAGCAGCGAATCATCACGGTGTTGAGTGCGGGGTAGTCATCAATGAGTGCACCGCCAAACTCGTGACCAAAACCTGAGGATTTGCTAACGCCGCATCAAGCATTGTGCATAGGCAACACGACGCGTGTTTGCCTGTGGCATTTGGCATCTGCCCTCGCTCAGTGAATGCCACAGGCCCCGCAGCGATTGTGGTTGAGCTATCGCAGAAAGCTCAGGTCCAAGGGGTAATCAAGGATGATCCGGGTTTGATCCAGGTCGTTGGCAATCGCGCCGTAATCGCCACCGGTACGCATCGAGGCGAGCATCAAGCGCATCGACAGGTTCTTCGCTGGTCCTGACTGCACCACGTATTTGACCCACAGGTCCCGCTCCCACTGCGAGCCATCGCGCACGGCCTGGTATCGGGAGTAGGCGCCGCCGGCATCCCTGCCATCGATGTCGGTACCGCGAATGTAGCGCGCGGTGAAGGTCAGGCCCGGTACGCCAAGCACTGCGGCATCCAGATCGTAGCGGGCGCTCCAGGCTTTTTCGTTGGGGCTGTTGAAGTCACTGCCCTGGGAGGCCGCATCCAGCTCGATATCAAAACTGTTCCAGACATAGTCAAATGGCTGGTCGCCATCGATCTTCGTATAGGCCAGTTCAAACTTGTGCCCACCCAGCGCATACCCCGCACGCGCACTCCAGGCATCGTTGCGAATATCGCCCAGCAATGCCGCGCCGGTATTGCGGGTCCGGTAATAATTGACGCCCGTGTTCACCACGCCGCCCACGGTCAACGGAAGGCGGTAATCAAGCGAGGCAAACTGCTGATTCCAGATGTCATCCAGTTCGGAACCAAATAACTTGATCTTGAGGTTGTTGACCCCGGTGTAAATACCGCCGTAATAACTGACAAACTCGCTATCAGCCTGACGCCCGCTGTAAGCCGTGCCCAGATGCCCACCATGATTGGGTTGCGCCCGATCACTACTGGAGAAAAAACGCCCGGCATTCAGGGTCAGGCCATCGAGCGAGCGATCCGTGGCATTGAAGCCCCTTAATGTTTGCGGCAACAGACGAATGTCGCCGTATTTGAGTACCGGCGAATCGGGGAACAGATCACCGTAGGCAAACTCGGTCTGGCCGACACGCATCTTCACCGCGCCACCGGCCTTGGAGTAGCCACTTTTAGGCTCGCCCTGATTGTCCCGCGCAACGATGCCGCCATTGCCGATGCCATCCCCGACGCGGCCGTTGCCACCGTCGAGTTTCAGCGCCCCCATGTAATGCAGATCCACGCCGAAGCCAATCAGCCCCTGCGTATAACCTGAGTTGAACTTGGCAAGTACCCCTTGCGCCCACTCCTGACGATAACTTTGCCGTTCACCTTCGGGGTTGCGGTAACTGCCGTTACGGTTGTCGGCATTCCAGTAAAAGTTGCGCAAGCCTACCGACGTCGTGCTGCCTTCAATAAAGCCTTTGTCCGACTCTGCCGCGCTCACAACGGTGCTGCTCAAGCAGACACTGGCACCGGCCATCCCCAGGGTGAAAAGTTTGAACCACATAGTGCACTTCCTTTTTGCCAACGTTTAAGAGTGGCAGCGTCAAATTTTTATTGTTATTGACCAGGTGTGTTTGCAGCGGGCAAGGTCAAGCCCGACCGCTGACTTGCGGCTAGCCGTAAGTTGCACCCTTGTTGTTTTAGGTATTGCTCGGTAAACCCGGGCTGGAAACCGTGGTGGGTTAGTCAGCCCGGGCGAATGACTGTCAGCGTGAAGCGGTCAAGCCGTCGAAGAACCGTGCGGCGTTTTCATCGAGGGTGGCGATGTCGTAACCGCCTTCCTGCACCACGACACACGGCAGGCCCAGCGCCTTGATTCGCT
Source organism: Pseudomonas sp. MIACH (assembly GCF_001269925.1). Lineage (GTDB taxonomy): Bacteria > Pseudomonadota > Gammaproteobacteria > Pseudomonadales > Pseudomonadaceae > Aquipseudomonas. The sequence goes on along the minus strand of NZ_LHVO01000018.1, from coordinate 7,595 downwards.
GCCCCAGCACCCGGAAACCTTCATCGCTGACGGCGACCTTGGACTGCGGGTCGTTTTCGTAGATATCAAAGCCCAGCGACAGCACCAGTACGTCCGGGGCGAAGGCGCGTAAGGCAGTCTCTGCCTGATCCATACAAGCGAAGAAATCCGCCTCGCTGGAGCCGTGGGCCATCGGCAGGTTCAAGTTGAAACCCTCGCCTCGGCCAGTGCCGGTTTCGTCGTCGAAGCCGGCTACTACCGGATAGAAATTGGTGGGGTCGCCATGGATCGACACGTAGAGCACGTCATCGCGGTCGTAGAAAATCTCCTGGATGCCCTGACCGTGGTGCATGTCAGTATCCAGCACCGCGACTTTGGCGAACTTGCCTCGCAACACCTGGGCAGCAATCGCCGCATTATTCAGAAAACAGAAGCCGCCAGCGCCTTCGGCACGGGCATGGTGTCCCGGTGGACGGCACAGTGCGTATGCCGCGTCATCGCCTTCGATAATTGCCTGCGCGGCGGCTACCGCACTTTGCGCTGACCAGTAAGCGGCCTGCCAGGTGTGTTGGCCAATCGGGCAACTGCCGTCGGCCAGGTAACGGGCGGTCTTGCCCAGGATGCCACGCAGCGGATTGCCCTCGCGGATGAAAATGTTCGACATCACCTCATCGCCCCAATCCTCAGGCACCTCGTGCCATTGCTGGTAGGCGCTGCTCAGGTATTCCAGGTATGCCGGGCTGTGCACCGCGGCCAGTGGCGCCTGACCGGAGTCGGCAGGTTCCAGCAGCGGGTAGCCGAGCTTCTTGACCACCGCCAACAGCGGGTCGATACGCGCGGGGACCTCTAGCGGCTCGCGCATTTGCCCACGCGACAGGTAGGAACGTGGATGGTGCAGACGCTGTGCCGGATGGAAAAATGTTTTCATGGATAACCTCATGCCAAGACAATTCAGACTGCACACGCCTCGCGCCGACAACGCAGCACGCAACGCGCAGTGATTAATTCGCTGTCCGCTCAATAGCCCTGTTCGGGATCGACCAGATTGTTCAATGCCAGTCCCGCCGTCAGCCGCGAGACGTTGTCGGCGACCTGCTGGGCGATGCATTGATCCGAGGCGGCAGACGCCATGTGCGGCGTCACCCATACCCCAGGGGTGTGCCATAGCGGCGAATCCGCAGGCAGCGGCTCCTGTTCAAACACGTCAAGCAAGGCCCCACGCAGCTGCCCGCTGGCCAGGGCCTGTTGCAGGTCCAACTGATTGAGGTGCTGGCCACGCCCGCAATTGATCAAGGCACTGCCCCGCGCCATGTGCTGGAACACCTCGCGGCCCAATACACCTTGAGTGGCGGCGGTCAGCGGCAGCAAGTTGACGAGCACATCCAACTCCGTAAGAAACCCCTGCAGCGCGGACGCTCCGCTGAAGGTGCTCACACCGTCGATCACCCGCGGTGTGCGAGCCCAACCGCGCACGGCGTAGCCGGCCTCGGCCAGCCGCGTGGCCACCGGTGCGCCGATCGCTCCGAGGCCCATCACCCCGACCTTGAACCCTTGCGCACGGCGCTGCAGCGGACGCTGCCAGCGTTGCGTAGCGTTGCCGGTTATCACTTGGTCGAAGCCGCGGTGAAAGTGCAGCACCCCCCAGTGCACGTATTCGCTCATACCCAAGGTGTGATCCGGGTCGACAACCCGACATACCGGCAGCGCAGGATCACGCGAAGGATCCTGGGCCAGATGGTCGACCCCCGAGCCAATCGAGTACACCAGGCGCAAGTTCGGTAAGGCACCGAGGCTGCCCGCTGGCGGGAACCAGCACACCGCGACCTGGGCCTGCTGTGCGCATGGATCTTCAGGGCGCAGCACCTGCAAGTGCGGCGCATGGCTGGCGAACAGCGCGGCCAGCCAATCGGTCAACGCCGGGTTCTGGCACAACAACACGAGACTGGCCATGGTCAACTGCACCAATCGGCGCGCTGCTCGTCGATCAGACTGAGCGCGGCCTGCCAGGCCAGATCAATGATCCCGTCGATCCCATCACGGCCAAACTGCGCAGCGGTGTGACGGCATACGGCTTCGTCGGGGATGTTCAGCGCCACCCCGGCGGACATCGCCTGGATCTGCGCCTGGCAGGCACGCTCCAGGAAGTAGATCTCGTGGAACGCGGCCGCCACGCTGCCACCGGCCGCGAGCAGGCCGTGGTTACGCAGGATCATCGCTTTGTGCGAGCCCAGGTCGGCCACCAGCCGCTCGCGCTCCTGCATCGACAGCGCGATGCCTTCGTAGGTGTGATACGCCAGGTTGCCGTAGAACTTCAGGGCGTGCTGGGTCAGCGGCAACAGCCCGTCACGCTGCGCGGCCACCGCCATACCGGCAGCGGTGTGGGTGTGGATGATGCAATGCAGGTCCGGGCGAGCTTCATGAATCGCCGAATGGATGATGAACCCGGCCGCATTCACGTGCCCACCGTGCTGACCGTCGACCACCTTGCCCTGGAGGTCTATCAAGACCAGGTCACTGGCGCGCATTTTCTCGAACGCCACGCCGTAGCGATTGATCAGGAAATGCCGCTGGGGCCCTGGCACACGCAGGGTGATGTGAGTGTCGATCAGGTCGGTCATGCGGTAGTACGCGACCAGGCGATACAGCGCGGCCAACTCGCAGCGCGACTGCCACTCGATGTGCGACATAGCGCTTGGCTTACTCATTAAACAACTCCTTGGGAAAGGGGCAACCCGACCGTCTTGGCGTTGACGCCACGCAAATAAGCCAGGCCCAGCACGCCGATCAATGACATCAGGGCCAGCCCGCTGAAGAAGATTGCCAGCGGCCACCACTGACCGGCGAAGTGACCCGCCAGGAAGGTGCCGATCAGCGGCGTCAGGCCGCCGCTCACGCCGCTGCCCAGTTGATAGGCAATCGAGATACCCGAGTAACGCACCCGTGCCTGGAACGCTTCAGCCATGTAGCCGGCAATCACTGCGTACAGCGCTGCCAGCAGTACCACCGCCAGGGCAATCCCCGCGGTCATGTAGAACAGATTGCCGGTCTGCACCAGCAGGAACATCGGGTACGGCACCAGGATGCACAGCGACGCCACCCATTTGAGGAAGCGCCCCTCTCCCAGGCGCTCGGCCAACAGCGCAGAACAGGGTTGGGATAAAAATTGCAGGACGGTGACCACGAACAGACAGTCGAGGATCGTGGTCTTGGCGATGCCCTGGTACTGGGTGACGTAGGTGATCATGAAGGTGTTGGTGAAGAAGAAACCGCCCGAGCCGATGGTCACCGCCAGGGCCGCGAACAGAATGCTTTTCCAGTCCTTGCGGATAACTTCCAGCACCGGGTTCTCGGATGTCTGGCCGCTGTCCTTGACCTCGGCAAACTCCGGCGACTCAGGCACCCCGAAACGAATCGCCAGGCCGACCATCATCAGCACGCCGCTCATCAGGAACGGAATGCGCCAGCCCCAGCTCATCAGCGCGTCCTGCTCCATTTCGCTGATACAGCGGAATGCGATCAGCGCCAACAGCAGGCCCGCCGGGCTACCCCACTGGGCGAACGAGGCGAAGAACACCTTGCGGCCCTTGGGCGCGTGCTCACTGGCCATCAGTACCGCACCGCCCCATTCGCCACCGACCGAAATCCCTTGCAGCAAACGCAGAACCACCAGGCCGATCGGGGCCCAGATACCCGCCTGGGCGTAAGTGGGTAACAGACCGATGCAGGTAGTCGCCAACCCCATCAGCACGATGGTCACCAGCAACATTTTCTTGCGCCCCAGGCGGTCGCCAAGATGGCCGAAGACCATGCCGGCGAACGGGCGGGCAATAAAGCCGACCGCGAAGCTGCCGAACGCCGCCATAGTGCTGAGCATCGGATTTTCACTGGGGAAGAACAGTTGGCCGAGGACCAGCGCTGCCGCGAAGGCATAGATGTAGAAGTCGTAGAATTCGATGGTGGTGCCGATAAAGGCCGCTGCCGCGGCACGTCGCGGACTTGAGGTAGTGCTCGTCATCTGTAGCTCCTGGGCGTCATTGTTATAAGCAGGAGAAAAGGTGTGTCGTGCGCAGGCACAACGTTCGCACTCTGGCGGTGCGTTGCTGGATCTTGCGCCAGCCCCTATGCTAGGAAAAGCTTCTAATCTAAATACTCAAGTATAAGCACCAGGAATAATGATGAACCCTATCGGCCCTTCGTTACGCGATCCCGATGCCAAGCGCTTCCTCAACGATCGCCTGGACTGGAATCTGTTGCGCACCTTCCTGGTCATCGGCCAGGAAGGCAGCATCAGCCGGGCCGCCGCGCGCCTGCACTTGAGCCAACCCGCCATCAGCCAGGCCCTGCGGCGCCTTGAAGAACAACTCGATAGCGCGCTGGTGGTGCGCCGTGGGCCGCGTATCAGCCTGTCCAGGGCCGGCGAAGAAGTGATGCAAATCGCCGCCGACCTGTACGGCACGGTCTCGCGCCTGGGCCCTGCCTTGGATTCACCCACCGAGACGGTGGTGGGCAAGATCCGCATGCTGACCATCAGCCGTATCCAATCACGCTGCTACGATGAGTTCCTCGCGCAATTTCACCTTGAATACCCGCAGGTGGAATTCGAGGTCGATGTGCTGCGCAGCTCGGATGTCGCCAGCGCACTGCTGCAAAAAACCGCCTCGTTCGGCCTGGGCCTGTGCCGCACTCCGCAGCCCAAGCTTGAACAGCGGGTGTTGCTGCAGCAGCGCTATGCGTTTTTCTGCGGCAAGCGGCACCGGTTGTTCGGTCGCAAGAACCTGACCCTGGCGGATTTGCAGAGCGAAAACTTCGTCAGTTTTACCAGCGACCAGATCGGCGGCAACCTGTCACCGCTCACGGTGTTTCGTGATCAGCAAGGGTTCACCGGGCGCATTGTTGCCTCTTCTCCGAGCCTGGATGAAATCCGCCGGCTGGTGGGCGCCGGTTATGGCATTGGTTGCCTGCCGGAACATATCGTCGCAGCTGATGTGCTGGCTGAAGAAGTCTGGCGCTTGCCACCATGGGAGGGAGTCATTGACGTGAATGTCTACCTGCTCTGGAACCGTGAACAGAAACTGACCCAGGCCGAGTCGGTGTTTCTGGAGAGGTTCGAGCAGATGCTCATGACCACGGACATGGCTGAGCGATTCTAGGCTCAGCACACGTCGCAGCGGCTGAGGAAACGCCAGCAGCAAGCTGAATCCAACCGGCTCGACGCACGTTGGCATTTTTTCGATGCCCGCGCGCGCACTGTCCAACCACCCCCACTCCCCTTATCCTCGACGCTCCCCGCCCGTCCAAAATCGGAGCCGCCCTTCGCCCTGAACATGGCCCCCGGCCCCAACAACCTGCTCTCCGTGAGCAACGCCACCCGTTACGGCTATCGCACATCCTGCCTGGCCGGCATGATCGCCCTTGCCTTTGCGGGCCTCGCGGTGGTGTTGCAAACCTCGGAACTGCTGTTCTATGCGATCAAGATCCTGGGCGCGGCGTATCTGTTTTATCTGGCGGTTCAACTGTGGCGCGCGAATCCGCAGGCGGAGATGGAATCGGTAACCGCCAAGGTGAGTTTGTGGGCACTGGCGCGGCAGGAGTTTCTGGCGGCGGCGGGCAAGCCTCATGATGGGCAATATAAAAACTTCTGACAGGCCGTTATCGGCCAAGAGGAGCCATTCGTGAGAATCCGCTCTCGACCCTAAGCGGGTAAATCGCTAGAACGGATGTTCGAATCGATTCGCTGAATTTCCGCCTCGCTCATTACTCGCCAATCATTTGGCAAAATACCGTACTCGAACTCAGCGCTTTCCAGGGCCTCATCCAATCCAAGTATCAAGTGGTCGCCTTCAATCTGGAGTTTTCCGTAGTCCTCAAAACGTATTAGCAGATACACCGGGTCATCGTCTTTTACCTCCAGGCCGAAAAGCACGATAGCGGTAACGTCAGGCCGGAAATCACTGACTGTCCTTACATAAGCGAACAGATGGCTTGTGGGCTGAGGCATGGCGTCGGCTGCATTTAATTGATGATGGGTTACGGCATTCTATATTACCGCTTCTGGCCGATTCTCGCCTGTGATGGTGGGCAGAAATCGGCCAAGGGTTGCCTTTCACCTGTCCACAGAAAGACACTCAATGTACCCTGCAGAAGAGACAACATTGAAAAGGACACAGACTTAAAAACTACTTAAACCTATCTGGAACGTACTCTTGTCTTTCAACTAATTTTAGCGCATCCAACATATCTTCCAAGAAGTGAGTTAACTCCTCTTTAGATTCACAAACTGTTAGAGAAGCTATTTCCGAATCATAAAGGCGTTCTTTGATAATGCGCATGCAATCTGCATAAACCATTAGCTCACCTTCAGACAGGCGCAAATCAAACAACGTTACACTGGCAATACACTCTTTTTTCAGAATATCCATTACTCACCATTTAACAGAGTCAGAAAATTTAGATTGAAATGCCTTAAGCCCGCCTGAATCGCCCCTGATTTCCTGGAGGCATCCGACTGGCTCCTTTTGGCCGATTTCTGCCGGTCATAACAGGCTTCTATCTACCCATAGCAGTCATCTGAACCGCATTGATCGACAGAAATGTCCACCGCCAATCCTAAAATCGTGAAGGTGGCTCATTTCCGGTCTTGATATTCGAAAAGACCTCATCTGGATCTGCCTGACACCAATATCTGAACAGAAGGCGAGGTTCGGTATTTCCGAAATATTGATCAACGGTGCTGTCGGGCGGCACGGTCAATTTAGGTGCTGGCCATTGCTGCGCTAAAACACCTATTGGTTTGTCAGACGACCAAATAATCCAAGTAGCCTTGCCTCCATTGATACCCGGTAAGTAGCCGGCATCTTGTATCACTTCGATTAAGGCGCGCAGCGTTGCTGATGGATCGAGTGTGATCGACGTCGCATGGCTTCCCAGATCATCTCCTGCATGAACGCTATCTCGATCGATGGCAACTTCCAACGTGACTACTCCTTTTTTATCGCTGTGCTGTCACTAGATCGTCCAGCGTAGAGACATCAACGGCTACCTGTCCACAGTCTGCTTTTGGCCGACTCCTGCCGTTTGGTGACAGGCAGAAACCGGCCGATTCTGTTGAAAAAGTCGGATTTTCAGATCGCTTGAACTCAGGCACGACCACCACTGGAGAATCTACTCACCACATTGAGTGGTTTCTCGGCTCTTCGTTGAGCTTTGCAGCTCGGTTATTGGGTTGGTTTGAGGGTTTTTGCTTTGTGCAGACGCACCTATCCCGTAACCGGTGGCCCTTGAGAAGTAAATTTGGCCAACCGACGCAGGTTCTGCACGGCAGCGGCCAGCGTGAATTCATCGGTTGCGCCGCTCATGCCGCGTAGTCGCAAGCGATCCAGTTTCAGGATGCGCTTGAGGTGGGCAAACAACATTTCGACCTTCTTGCGTTCGTGGCGAGAGCGAATGTACGCAGGTGTCGCTGCGATTCGCCGAGCCACATCACGAGCGGCTTCATGGACGCTGCGGACGATCTTGCGAATCGAAGTGTTCGGGCAGCACTTGGCTTTCAGCGGACAGGCTACGCAGTCGGTCTGCCGGGATCGGAAGATGATGGTGTTGGCTTTGGTGACGTGCGA
>NZ_LHVO01000017.1 GCF_001269925.1 Pseudomonas sp. MIACH | reverse complement strand
TGAAACAAACAGACTCAACGACTCTTTAGAAATATTACCCTGATAAACCTTCATCATTTCAACCCCAAGCTATCAAAAACCGACTGAGGAACATTTCCCTGGTAGAGCAAGAAGGTGCATAGAGCGACGACAGCGAAGGCTGATTATCCAGATCATCGGCGCAGAACGCGCCCAGATTGACGCCAACCGTGGTTTTACCCGGCCCGCCTTTGGTTGAAACGACCGCAGTGACTTTCATGATATTTACCTCTGAATCGTAGGATTTGAGATGCATTCATGCTGGCCACGCTGTGCGCTTTGATCACCCAGGAAAAATCCAAGGCAAAAAAAAGCCTGCATCGCTGCAGGCTTTTCCTATCTGGCTCCACGACCTGGACTCGAACCAGGGACCCAATGATTAACAGTCATTTGCTCTACCAACTGAGCTATCGCGGAATGCGCCGTATGTTACTGATTGAAAAGGAGAAGTCAAGCTTTCCCTGAGAATCTGGCGGATTCATCCGCGTGACCGGTTGAAAGCTGTTGCTCCTTGGCCAGCTCCAACCACGCGCGCACGGCGGGTGGCAGGTGGGCGCTGGCGCGCCAGGCTAGGGCGATGTGCCAGTCTGTATGGGGTTCGTCGAGGGGGATCAGGGCGATGTCCGCGTGTTGGTGTTTGTGCGCCAGCATGCGTGGCAGGAAGGCGACGCCGAGACCGGCGGCGACCAGGTCGACGATGAAGTCGATCTGCCCGCTGCGCGCGGCCACGCGGGGTGTCACGCCTTTGCGCTCGCAGGCAGCGAGGATCTTGGCATTCAGGGCGAAGCCGGCTTCGAAGAGGATGAATGGCGAATCCGCCAGGTCGGCGAAGTCGATGCGTTGACGCTGGGCCAGGGGGTGGCTCCTGTGCAGCACGGCCATCAGCGGTTCGTTGCGCACGGGCTGATAATCGAAGCCTTCATCAACCGGCAGCAGCAGTGCAGCGAGGTCGACCTCCCCCGCTTCCAGGCACTCGCGCAATCTTTTGCTGCCGTATTCGGTGAGTTCGATGTCGATGTCCGGGTAACGACTGCGATAGGTAGCAAACATCGTCGCAAACAGCACACCACACCCCACCGGTGGCAGGCCGATGCGCAGCACGCCGCGCTTGAGGCCGCGCAGGTCGTTGATCTCGCCGACCAGGTCATGGTGTTCGGCGAGCAGCACCAAGGCACGACGGTAGGCGATTTCACCGGCGGCGGTGAGTTCGTTGCGGTGGCCCAGGCGGTCGAGCAGCGGCATGCCGAGTTCCTCCTCCAGGGTCTTGACCGCCTTGCTCACCGTGGATTGGGTCAAGGCCACCACCTCGGCGGCTTGGGAGAATCCGCCCTGGCGCACCACTTCGACAAACGTGCGCAACGTTCTCAAGTTCATGGGTATTCCTTTAGCGACTGGATGCTAGCGATAAAAGTTGTTTTTATCATGACAGATAGTTGCCTATCCTGACCCGCCCAGCCTTGTGGAGATACGCTTCATGATCATCTCGTCCGCCTCCGACTATCGCGCAGCGGCCAAACGCAAGCTGCCGCGCTTCCTGTTCGACTATATCGACGGCGGCGCTTACGCCGAGCACACGATGCGCGCGAACAGTTCGGACCTGGCCGAGATCAGCCTGCGCCAGCGCGTGCTGCGCAATGTCGACAACCTGAGCCTCAAGACCACCCTGTTCGGTCAGGCGCTGGATATGCCGGTCATTCTCAGCCCCGTCGGCCTGACCGGCATGTATGCGCGGCGCGGCGAAGTACAGGCGGCCAAGGCGGCGGCGAACAAGGGCATTCCGTTCTGCCTGTCGACGGTGTCGGTGTGTTCGATTGAGGAGGTGGCGTCGCAGAGCCCGCAGTCGATCTGGTTTCAGCTCTATGTGCTCAAGGACCGTGGCTTCATGCGCAATGCATTGGAGCGGGCGCAGGCTGCCGGGGTTACCACCTTGGTGTTCACCGTGGACATGCCAACGCCCGGCGCGCGATACCGCGACGCCCACTCGGGCATGTCCGGGCCGTTCGCGGCGCAGCGGCGCATGCTGCAAGCCGTCAGCAAGCCGCAATGGGCGTTCGATGTGGGCCTGATGGGCCGCCCACACGATCTGGGCAATATCTCCAAATACCTGGGCAAACCCACCCATCTGGAAGACTACATCGGCTGGCTGGCCAATAACTTCGACCCGTCGATCAGTTGGAAAGACCTGGAGTGGATCCGCGAGTTCTGGAAAGGCCCGATGATCATCAAGGGCATCCTCGACCCTCAGGACGCCAAGGACGCGGTGAGTTTCGGCGCCGATGCCATCGTGGTTTCCAACCATGGCGGCCGTCAGTTGGATGGCGTGCTGTCCACCGCCAAGGCGTTGCCAGCGATTGCCGAAGCCGTGGGCGATAACCTGACGGTGCTGGTGGACTCGGGCATCCGCTCCGGGCTGGACGTGGTACGCATGCTGGCCCTGGGCGCCAAGGCCTGCCTGCTGGGGCGCGCAACCGCCTACGCATTAGCCGCCGACGGGCAGCGAGGAGTCGAGAACCTGCTGGACATCTTCGCCAAGGAAATGCGCGTGGCCATGACGCTGACCGGCGTCACGTCTATTGACCAGATTGACCACAACATCCTGGTGCAATCAGCCAAATAACTGACGTCACTGCTCAATGACTGTTTTTGAGGTAAAAAACAGTCATTGATTTATAAAGGTTTTTATTAATTTAAACGAAATGGCATGAATCTCGCTCTAACACCTTCCAAGCAGGTAAAGCGATGACAAGACGTGCGGCGGGGCCCAGGGGTTATAACCCTTTGCAAAGCGGTCTAAACTGTTTCCAATGTTTTACGGAACTGACGGAACAGTAAGACGCTTGGCACCCGCCACTCTCATCGAGCCTGTAAGACAGCTAAGTGCTTAGAGGCCGTTCTCTTATGAAAACACCAACCCAGACCAACGCAATTGACTTCGACAGTGCAAAATTGCAACGCCTGGGCTTTGGTCAGCCATCCCTCCTCCCACGCCGACCCACGACCGTCCCGCAACTTCGCCAGCAACTGGGCATGCTGCTGCAGACCAGCCTGGAGCCGGATCGCATCCTCGCGGTGTTTTTCCGTGAAGTTCAGCGCCTGGTTCCCCTCGACGCCCTGCACTATCGCCACCAGACCAGTGACCTGCGCCTGGAGTTCGGCCACCGTGGCCACCATTCGGTCAGCTACAGCCTGAGTCACGAAGGCGAGCACCTGGGCGAGCTGATCTTTCGTCGCAACCAGCGCCTGCTGGAAGAGGAACTCGGCCAGCTCGAATCCCTGTTGTCGACCCTGCTCTACCCGATGCGCAACGCGCTGTTGTACCGCGCCGCCACCCGCAGCGCCCTGCGTGATCCGTTGACGGAAACGGGCAATCGCATTGCCATGGACCAGACCCTGCAACGGGAAATTGACATGGCGCGCCGGCACATGCATCCGCTATCCCTATTGATGCTGGACATCGACCACTTCAAGAACATCAACGACACCCACGGCCATGCTGCGGGCGATAGCGTGTTGCGCGCCGTTGCCGCGGCGATCAAGAGCCAACTGCGTAATGTGGACATGGTGTTTCGGTTTGGCGGGGAAGAGTTTCTGATCCTGCTGTCCAACACCGGCCGGGATGCGGCGGCCATGGTGGGTGAACGCTTGCGTAAGGCGGCACAGGCCCAGGATTATTGGGCGGAAGGTACACGGATCGAATTGACGGTGAGCCTGGGCTGCTCCACCTTGCTGGCTGCCGAGTCTGGCGAAAGCCTGTTGCGCCGGGCCGACAGCGCCCTGTACGTGGCCAAGCGCGAAGGCCGCAACCGCCTGGCGATGGCGGGGTAAGCACCCCGCCCGCCCTTACATCAGGCTTCGCTGGCGACGCGCGCCTGTCGCTCGCGCACCGCCACTGGCGCTTTCTCTTTCTCCAGGCGCATGCAACTTTCCAGGAACAGGTACATGTAGTCGTAGCTCTTGCACACGGCCTGGCGCAGCTCTACCTGCAACGCCTTGCTCGGGTTCATCCCGGCCAGGGTGCAGATGATTTCCAGCGCCTCCCAGGGGTGGGCGTCATCGTACTGCGCGTGCATCTTCAGCCACTTCATCGCACGTTTGCGCTCTTCCTCGAGGAAGGCGGCCGCGTAGACGCCGGTGGAACACACCACGGCCGACCACTCCCCAGTCGCCCCTTCAATGGCGTAGTTGGTCGCGGCAATCGCAACGATCAGCGAATCGGCCGAACTGGTATGCCAGCACCAATGGCTCAGTGCATGCAGCTCCGGGGGGACGTTCTGCGCCTGCAACTCTTCCAGGCTGACGCCATGGGCACGGGCCCAATGCACCCAATAATCGGCGTGGTTAAGTTCCACGCGAATATTGCGCATCAGCCAGCGGCGCGCCATGTCCTCTCCAGGGTGGCGGGCAAATTTGGTCTTGGTGAGGTTCTGTGCCATGTACAAGGCGAACTGTTCCACTACAGGCCAGCCACCGATCAAATAATGGCGCATGGTCTTGGCGCTGAGCGTGTTATCACGCATGCGCTGGTACAGTTCGTGTTCGACAACGCGGCGCTTGCTCTCACTACAGTCCTGGATCAATTGCTGCGCCCAGGCGGGGTAACTTGAGGCTTCCATAAGCGGGCCGGTTCGGTTGAAGGTGTCGATCACAGTCGGGCTCCTTTTTAAGTGTGATGTACAGACCAGCAGAGATTTCAGCGGAATGTGCCGGGCGCCTTCAATAACAGAGGCTGCGGCCGTACAGGTCGACACTGCAGGCTGTCAAAGGTAAACAATTGCGGTCGTTCAATCAGGTAGCCCTGAGCGTAATCCACACCAATGTCGAGTAGAGCCTGTTCGATTTGCGGTGTTTCAACAAACTCGGCAATTGTGCGCTTACCCATGACATGGCCGATGTGATTGATCACTTCAACCATTGCGCGGTTAATCGGGTCGTCCAGCATATCCTTTACGAAACTTCCATCGATCTTCAGGAAGTCTACAGGTAAATGTTTGAGATAAGCGAATGAGGACATTCCGGCGCAAAAGTCATCCAGCGAAAAATGGCAACCTAAGGCCTTGAGTTCATTAATAAAGCGGATCGCACTGCCTAAGTTTGCAATGGCGCTGGTTTCGGTAATTTCAAAACAGATCATGCTCGGCGGAATATTGTAAGTATGAAATTTCTCGCGCAGGAATCCGAGAAAGTCATCATCGCCAATCGTTATACCTGACAGATTAATCGCACATATGGCCATGGGGCGGCCCGGACGCTCGTGGATGCAACGGGCGATAAGCGCAAATACGTTCTCCACCACCCAGCGGTCCAGGGACGTCATCAAACCGTAGCGCTCGGCGGCCGGAATGAAGCTGTCCGGCAGGATCACGCGACCCGCCTCATCGTGCAGGCGCAGCAGGATTTCAATATGCCCATTGCCGCCATCGGTGTGCCCGAGCGGTGAGATTTCCTGGGCGTACAGGCAAAAGCGGTTCTCCTCCAATGCCATGTGCAGACGCTGTACCCAGGCCATTTCGCCAAAGCGCACGGACAGTTCGGAGTCATCGGCGTGGTACACCTGCACCCGGTTGCGGCCTTTTTCCTTGGCCATGTAGCACGCCATGTCGGCGGCCCGCAGGGAGGTCTCCAGGGTGGTCGGGGTGCTCGATATATGCACCAGCCCGATACTCACGGTGGTCATGAACGGCCGCCCCTTCCAGACAAAATGCAGGTTTTGCACGGTATGGCGCAGGCTTTCGGCGATTTTTTCCGCCACCGCTGCCGGGCAGTTCTCCAGCAGGATGCCGAATTCATCGCCCCCCAGGCGCGCCAGGGTGTCACCTTCGCGCAGGTCCGATTGCAGCAGCGCACAGATGTGCCGCAGCAGTTCGTCGCCTGCCGCATGCCCGCAGGTGTCGTTGACCAGCTTGAACTGGTCCAGATCCAGGAACATCAACGCATGCCGCCCGCTCTGCGCCTGCCCTGCCGGGTGCAGCACCTGTTCCAGGCGGTATTCGAACTCGCGGCGGTTGGCCAGGCCGGTCAGCGCGTCATGGGTCGCCTGCCATGACAGGTTGGCGATGTATTGACGCTCCTGAGTCATGTCATGCAGCACCAGCACCGCGCCCGAGATCTTGCCGGCGCTGCGGATCGGTGCCCCCACCAGGGTGACCGAGACCGTGCTGCCATCCAGGCGCTGGATCGTTTTCGAGTGCTCTCGGCCGCCGCTGAGTTGGCCCTTGACGATGTGTTCGATCAGGGTGAATCCGTCAGGCTGGGCATTGTCATCCAACAAATTGAACAACGCGGCCAGCGGCAGGCCCTGGGCCTGGCTCGAATTCCAATGGGTCAGCGCCTCGGCCGCGGGGTTCATATACGTGATCGCACCGTCGACATCAGTGGTGATCACGCCATCGCCAATTGACTCCAGGGTGATCTGCGCCCGCTCTTTCTCTTCCTGCAGCGCATCGGCGAATGCGTGACGCTGGGCCAGCAGCTTATGGGTTCGCAACAGCGCCAGTACGATCAGGCCCAAGGCCGTCGCCAGATTAGTGATGACCAGCAACCGCAGGATCATCCGCGAGCCTTCACCCAAGGCATCGCTGAAGGCCTTGGCCGCGGGTGTCACACCGTCGTTGATCGCGATGATGTGCGCCTTCCACTGGCGCACATCGTTAGCGCCGACCTGGTCGCGAGTGACCGCCTGATGCATCTCGCGGGCGAGGTCATTGAGTTGAACCAGGTAGCCATCGCCGACCGTCCATAGCTGGATGGCTTTTTCCAGGTAGCTGAAATGGCGAAAGTTGAGGTACAGCCAAATCAGGCTGGAGACGTCATCCGGGTGGTTGCCGCCCTTGAGGATACCCAGGCGGGCCGCAGCAAGGTCGGGCACAGGACGGTCGAGGGCAATGCGCAGCTCGTGCCCGCCCTGAGGCACGGCAATGGCCTGCTGGTATTTGAGGTAGGTGGCTTCGTCGCGATTATCGGCGTAGAGGGTCAGGTAATAGATAGCGTCTTTCTGGCCCTTGGACCACAGGCTCTCGCCGGCCACATAACCACGCACGGCAGAAAGCATGTAGAGACTGACGCACCCCAACAATGCCTGGAACAACACCACGGCGATAAAGGGCCAGACAATGCCTAACAGCCTTGGCGTTCCTAGAATCCGCTTTTGCTTCATGAAGTCCCTTGCACATGCACTGCTGGATACGCACGCGAACATCCGGTTCCGATAGCTCAGCCTAGGCTAAATCAACGCACTTGTTGCAAGTGTCCATAGAGTTTGGCGTACAGGCCGCCATCGGCAATCAGTTGCTGATGATCCCCGTCCTCAGCAATGTGACCGCCGTCGAACACTAATACTCGATCGGCTTGTTTTACCGCCGACAGACGGTGAGCGATGATCAGTGTAGTACGGCCACTGAGGAAGCGCGCCAGTGCCTGGTGCAGGTTGTACTCGGTGGCGGCGTCCAGGGCAGAGGTCGCTTCGTCGAGGATCACCACCTTGGGTTCGGCCAGGACCATGCGCGCAATCGCCAGGCGCTGCCGCTGCCCGCCTGAAAAACGCACCCCGGAACGCCCCACCACACTGTCCAGACCCAAGGGCAGTGCCTTGACGGTAGCATCCAACTGGGCGATTTCCAGGGCCTGCCAACAGGCTTGGTCGCTACGTTCACGGCCCATGGTCAGGTTGGCGCGCACGGTGTCGTTGAACAGCGCCGGGTGTTGCAGCACCACCGCGACGTGCTCGCGAATGGTCTCCAGGCCGATCTCCTGCTGGGTGGCACCGCCGAAACGGATACTGCCCGCCAGCGGTGTGTACAGCCCGAGCAACAGTTGCACCAGGGTGCTCTTGCCTCCGCCGCTGGCGCCGACAATCGCCACCTTCTCACCGGGCGCGATGGTCAGGTTCAACTGGTTGAGTACCAGGTCTTCGCCGTAGCCGAAGTCCAGGCCACGCACTTCGATGCCCACGGTTTCGCGTCCGGTGAACGGGTCTTCACCGCCGGCGTACTGCGGCTCGTCGGCACGCGCCAGCAGTTCGTTGATCCGCGTCAGCGCCCCGCCCGCCGCGTAGTAGGCGTATTGCAGGTTGAGCAGTTGCTCCACCGGGCCGATCATGAACCACAGGTAGCTGAATACCGCGAGCATTTGGCCGATGGACAGGTCGGAAAACAGCACGGTGAGCATCGCCGCCGCACGGAAGATGTCGATACCAAACTGGAAGAGCAAGCCACTGGCGCGGCTGGAAGCGTCGGTTTTCCATTGCGAATGAATGGCGTAGTCACGCACTTCCTGGGCCCGCTGGCCGAGGCGTCCAAGGAAAAAGCCCTGGCGGTTGCCAGCGCGTACTTCCTGAATTGCATCCAGGGTTTCGGTCAGGGCCTGGGTAAAGCGCGAGGTGCTGTCGTTTTCCAGTTTCTTCAGGTGCTTGACGCGCTTGCCCAGTTGCACCGTGGCGTAGATCACCAGCGGGTTGAACAGCAGGATCAGCAACGCCAGCTGCCAGTGCATCCACACCAGGATCGCCGAGGTGCCGACCAGGGTCAGCATGGCCACCAGGAAACGGCTGAGGGTTTCGCCGACGAATTTGTCCAGCGTATCCAGGTCGGTGACCAAGTGGGTGGTGACGGTACCGCTGCCCAGGCTTTCGTATTCGCCGAGGGAAATACGCTTGAGCCGCTCGATCAGGCGCACGCGGATGCGGTACACGATGTCCTTGGCCAAACGCGCAAACAACCGGGCCTGCACCACGTTGAACAGCAGCGCACCGCAACGCAGAAGCAGGGTCACCAGCAGCATCAGGCCGATATAGCCGGCGGCTTTCTGCCAGACCAGGGGCAATGCGTGGTTCATCACCTTGAGCGCGGCATCACCATGGCCCAGCAGCACTTCATCCACCAGCAGCGGGAGCAACAGGGGGATAGGCACGCTGCACAGGGTCGCCAACACGGCAACACCATTGGCGATCCACAGGGATTTCTTATGGCGCAGGGCCAGGCGACGAACTTCCGCCCAAGTCAGTCGATCAGTGCGTTTGGGCTGGTCATACACAGGCAGCTCGCTCCAACCAACGGGCGAGCAACGGCGACAGCTCAGACAGCGGCTGATAGCCGTTAGTCAGCAACGCCAACTGGCCGTTACGCTCGGCGAGCAAGGTCGGAAAACCGGCGATGCCCAGGTCCTGGACCCAGGTGAAATCAGCCGCCGTGGCGGCGTGCTGCTCGGCGCGGTCGAAGGCGCCGGCAAACTCGATACGCGGGATGCCCGCCGCCTCGGCCAGCTCCACCAGCACGCTGGCGAGGGTCACGTCGCGACCCTCGACATAAAACGCGCGCTGGATCAGGCCCAGCAAGGTCCATGCGCAATCCGGCGCCAGGCTGCGCGCAGTGACGATGGCACGGCACGCAGGCTCGGTGTCGTAGACAAAGCCGTCGGGCAACGCGCCGTCGCGCTTGAACGGCTGGCCGGTGGCGTCGGTGACCGCCTGCCAGTGCTCAAGGATGTAGCGCCGCGTGGTCGGCTCCAGTGCCGCACCACTGCCGGTACGCAATCCGCCCACCACCAGGTGCACGTCCACGCCGGCCGCCTGGGCCTGCTCAACCAGCGCCTGCGCCACCGGGGCAAACCCCCAGCACCAGGAACACATCGGATCCATCACATAGAGCAGGCGCGCGGACATGGGTCAGGCCTCGGAAGGGGTTTGCTTGTAGTTGAAGCCAATCGGGTGCGGCATATTGCGGGCCTTGGCCAGTTCAATCTGCTTTTGCCGGTCGATCGCGCTGCGACGGGTTTTCTCCGGCAGCTTATCCCAGCAATGGGGGCAACTGATGCCCGCCACATAGTGTTCGGATGCGCGGTCGGAGGCGCTCACCGGCGTGCGGCAGGCATGACATTGATCGTAGTCGCCTTCGCTCAGGTCGTGGCGCACAGTCACGCGATTGTCGAACACAAAACAGTCGCCCTGCCATTTGGTTTCGGCCTGCGGCACCTCTTCGAGGTACTTCAGGATGCCGCCCTTGAGGTGGTAGACCTCATCGAAACCTTCGCTGAGCATATAGCTCGACGCCTTCTCGCAACGAATGCCGCCGGTGCAGAACATGGCGACCTTCTTGTGCTTGGCCGGGTCGAAGTTGGCTTTGATGTAGTCGGGAAATTCGCGAAAACTGGTGGTTTTCGGGTCGATAGCGCCTTCAAACGTGCCGATTGAGACCTCGTAGTCGTTACGGGTGTCGATCAACAGCACTTCGGGGTCGCTGATCAGCGCGTTCCAGTCCTGCGGGTCGACATAGGTGCCGACTTTCTTGTTCGGGTCGACGCCTTCGACGCCCAGGGTCACGATCTCTTTCTTGAGCTTGACCTTGGTGCGATAGAACGGCTGGTCATCGCAGTACGACTCTTTGTGGTCGATGTCGTCCATGCGTGGGTCGTTCTTCAGCCAGGCCATCAGGCCATCAATGCCTTCGCGGCTGCCGGAAACGGTGCCGTTGATGCCTTCTTCGGCGATCAGCAAGGTGCCTTTGATGCCGTTGTCGACCATCGCCTGCAGCAAGGGCTCGCGCAGGGCGACGTAATCTTCGAGGGTGACGAACTTATACAGTGCCGCCACGACAATCGGTTGAGTCATGGGTGTTCTCTCCAGGTGGCTACCCTCGTAAGGGGTGAACCGGATGCAAAAAAAACGCGCCGGCTAAGCGGCGCGTTGCGGATTCTAGCAAATGCAGGGTTTTAGCAACACCCGCGTATCAGCTATGCCCGCCGGCGCAGGTCGGCGAGGCCGGGGCTGCGTCGATTTTCGCCCATTCTTCAGGCGTGTAGGTATGCAGCGCCAGCGCATGAAATTGGCTCATCAGGTCACCCAGGGTGGCGTAGACCTTCTGGTGGCGCTTGACGCGGTTAAGCCCCTCGAACTGCTGGCTGACCAGCACGGCCTTGAAGTGGGTCTGCAACCCACGGCTGTGCATATGGCTCTCATCCAGCACGCTCAAGTGGTCCGGGACCAGGGCGGCGAGCGCCGTTTCGATACGCTGTTGCATGGTCATTCCTGCTTACTTCTTCTTGGCCGGTGCAGCGGCTTTTGGCGTCAGCTCGTTGGTCATGTCTTCCAACAGCTTGTTCACCACCGGCACGGCGCTTTCCAGCTTGGCCTGGGTCATCTGGGCCGATTGCTGGGTCAGTTGCGGCATTTTTTCCAGGACTTTCTTGCCCAGTGGAGACTGGTAGAAGGCAACCAGGTCCTTGAGTTCGGACTCACTGAAGTTGGTTGTGTAGAGCTTGACCATGTCCGGCTTCAGCTTTGGCCAGCCGATGGCTTGGTCCAGGGCGGCGTTGGCTTTTGCCTGGTAGCTGTCCAGTACGGACTGCTTGGCGGCAGGCGCCTTGGTCTGTTCGAAACGCTGGGCGAACATTTGCTGCACTTGCATGTACACCGGGGTACCCAGCTTGTCGGCATGGGCCAGGGTAAGGAAGGCTTCGGCACTGGCGTTGTGGCTGGCGGTATCGGCAAAAACCTGGCCGCTGGCGCAAACCAGAGCAACCGCGGTACAGATGGCACGAAGACGAGTCATCGAGTTTCCTTTTCTAGCAGGCGAGGTAAGACCCCAAGGGCGCCCATTCTGCGCCTAAAAAACGCTGCGGCTCAACCCCGAGCCTTACCGGGCGCGGATTGCAGTGAATGAATCCGATGAAAAGTCTTTTAGGGAACCCCCCAGGCTGATCAGGGCCTAAACTGCGCAAACGAACCTGAAGGAGTGTGCCCGATGAGCCGTATCGAAACCGACAGCCTGGGAGAAGTGGAAGTCCCGGATGACGCTTACTGGGGCGCCCAGACCCAACGTTCGCTGGTGAATTTCGCCATCGGCGAGCAGCGCATGCCGCTGGCGGTACTGCACGCGCTGGCCCTGATCAAGAAGGCTGCCGCCCGGGTCAACGACCGCAACGGCGACCTGCCCGCCGATATCGCCCGCCTGATCGAACAAGCCGCCGACGAAGTGCTCGCCGGTCAACATGATGACCAGTTCCCCCTGGTCGTCTGGCAAACCGGCAGCGGCACCCAGAGCAACATGAACGCCAACGAGGTCATCGCCGGCCGCGCCAACGAGCTGTCGGGCAAGCCACGCGGCGGCAAGAGCCCGGTGCACCCCAACGATCACGTGAACCGTTCCCAAAGCTCCAACGACTGCTTCCCCACCGCCATGAGCATTGCGGCCGTGCAAGCGGTGCACAAGCAGTTGTTGCCGGCGATCAACACGCTGTCCGGCGGCCTCGCAGAATTGTCGGCACGGCATACGAAACTGGTGAAGACCGGCCGCACCCACATGATGGACGCCACGCCGATCACTTTCGGCCAGGAAATCTCGGCGTTTATCGCCCAGCTCGATTACGCCGAACGTGCGATCCGCAGCGCCCTGCCCCAGGTGTGCGAGCTGGCCCAGGGCGGTACGGCCGTGGGCACCGGGCTGAATGCGCCCCATGGCTTCAGCGAAGCGATTGCCTCGGAATTGGCCGCCTTGTCGGGCCTGCCCTTCGTCACCGCGCCGAACAAATTCGCCGCATTGGCCGGCCACGAACCGATCGTGACCCTGCACGGCGCCCTGAAAACCCTGGCCGTGGCCTTGATGAAAATCGCCAACGACCTGCGCCTGCTGGGCTCCGGCCCGCGCGCCGGCCTGGCGGAGGTGAAACTGCCGGCCAACGAACCGGGCAGTTCGATCATGCCCGGCAAGGTCAACCCGACCCAATGCGAAGCGCTGTCGATGCTGGCCTGCCAGGTGCTGGGCAATGACGTGACCATCGGCATTGCGGCGAGCCAAGGGCATTTGCAGTTGAACGTGTACAAGCCGGTGATCATCCACAACCTGCTGGAATCGATCCGCCTGTTGGCCGATGGCTGCAATAACTTCCAGGAGCACTGCATCGCCGGCCTCGAACCCGACGCCGCGAAAATGGCCGAGCACCTGGAGCGCGGGCTGATGCTGGTCACGGCGCTCAACCCACACATCGGCTATGACAAGTCGGCAGAGATCGCCAAGAAGGCCTACGCCGAGGGCTTGACCCTTCGGGAAGCGGCGCTGGACCTGGGCTACCTCACCGACGCAGAGTTCGACCAGTGGGTACGCCCGGAAAACATGCTGGGCGCCTAAGACGCCATACGTAGCCGCCGGGCCTTGAGCCCGGCGAGCAACGACGGCGCCAGCGCGACTGCCGCCGAGCCCATGACGACCACCAACGCGCCAAAATAGCCCAGGGCATTGATCTCTTCGGCCTGTACATAGTCCGGCCACAGCCACGCGGCCAACGCCACCGCCATAAAGGTCACCAGCGGCGTCAGGGCCAGGGTCGCACTCACCCGCGAGGCTTCCCAATGGGCCAGGGCTTCGGCAAATGCGCCGTAGGCCACCAACGTGTTCATGCAGCACGCGAGCAACAGCCAGCCCTGCAGCGGGCTCAGGTCCAAGGCCTCCAGCGGATGCGCCCAAGGCGTCAGCAGCACGGCGCAGGACAGGTAGATCACCATCATCACTTGCAGTGAGTTCCATACCGTCAGCAACTGCTTCTGGCCCAAGGCATAGAACACCCAGACAGACGTCGCGAGCAGGATCGTCAGCACCCCGGCGGTGTAGGCGCCCAAAGACGTCAGCAATTCTTCCAGGCGTTGGTTGAAGAACAGCCCGAAACCGACGATCAGCACCACCAGGCCCACGCTCTGCCCGACGCTGAAACGCTCCTTGAACACAAACACGCTGGCGATCATCAAAAAGATCGGGCCCATCTGCACCACCAACTGCGCGGTGCCGGGGCTGAGCAGTTTCAGACCCACCAGGTACAACACGTAGTTACCCATCAGGCCGCACACCGCCATCGCCACCAGCCAGCCGCCCTTGGGACCAAGCACTGTACGACTGGGCAGGCGCTTGGTCGCGGCGAGGTACACGAACAGGCAACTGCCGGCCACTACCAGGCGAAACCAGGTCACGGTGATCGGGTCCATCACCTGCAACACCTGCTTGAGTTTGATCGGCAGAATGCCCCAGAGCAGCGCGGTCAGCAGGGTCAGGAAAAAACCGTAGACCCAGCGGCCGGAAGAGATGTGCATGAGTGCCCCAGAAAATGCCAGAGGTGGAGGAGCGGCCATTCTAGGGGCAAGCGAACGAATTGGGATACGCCGCAGTTCAAATGTGGAAGGGGCGGTGTGACGATTCGACTTGCCCCCTCCCACATGTTGCTTAGCGTACGGCTTCAAACAGTCCCGTGGCGCCCATGCCGCCGCCCACGCACATGGTGACGATGCCATAACGCAAATTGCGCCGTTGCAGCTCACGCACCAGGTGCCCCACTTGCCGCGAGCCGGTCATGCCGAACGGGTGGCCGATGGAAATCGAGCCGCCGTTGACGTTGTACCGGGCGTTGTCGATTTCCAGGCGATTGCGCGCGTACAGGCACTGCGAAGCAAATGCCTCGTTGAGTTCCCACAGGTCGATGTCTGCCACCTGCAAGCCCCGCGCCTTGAGCAGCTTGGGCACCGAGAACACCGGGCCGATACCCATCTCATCCGGCTCGCAACCGGCCACGGTAAATCCACGAAAAAACGCCTTGGGCTTGAGCCCCAGTTCCAGGGCTTTCTCCAGGCTCATCACCAGCGTCATCGAAGCGCCGTCGGAGAGCTGCGACGAGTTACCCGCCGTCACCGAGCCGTCTTCGGCAAACACCGGCTTCAAACCGGACAGGCTGGCCAACGTGGTGTCCGGGCGGTTGCAGTCATCGCGGTCGACCACGCCGTCAAGGATCTGCACAGCGCCGGTATTCTTGTCCTCGACCTTGTACTTGACCGCCATCGCCACGATTTCATCGTCGAACAAGCCATCCGCCTGGGCCTGGGCCGTGCGCTGCTGGCTTTGCTGGGCGTAGAGGTCCTGCTCTTCGCGGCTGACGTTGTAGCGGCGGGCGACGATTTCGGCGGTCTGGCCCATGGGAAAGTAGATGCCCGGCACCTGCTCCTTGAGCAGCGGGTTGATCAGGTTATCGGTGTTGACGCTTTTCATGGTCAGGCTGATGGACTCGACGCCGCCGGCGACGATGATGTCGCTGCAGCCCGAAGCGATCTGATTGGCCGCAATCGCAATCGCCTGCAAACCCGACGAGCAGAACCGGTTGAGGGTCATGCCCGCCGTGCCGGTGCCCAATTGCGACAGCACGGCCACGTTGCGACCGATGTTGTAGCCCTGGGCGCCCTCGTTGGAACCGGCGCCGACGATGCAATCCTCGACCGACGCCGGATCGATACCGTTGCGGGCCAGCAGCGCGTTGACGCAATGGGCCGCCATGTCATCCGGGCGGGTCTGGTTGAATTTGCCGCGAAAGGATTTGGCCAGGCCGGTTCGCACGCTGTCGACGATCACTACTTCACGCATGGGCTACCTCGATCTTGTCGTTGTGGGGAGATGGATCGAGGATAGATCCAGGCCTGCCCCACCGCGACGATCATTCACCCGGCATATACAAAAGCATGGTGACAACCATAAACCTGTGGCGAGCAGGCTTGTTGTGGCAAGTGGGCTTGTGTGGCGAGCGGGCTTGTTGTGGCGAGCAGGCTTGCCCTGCGTTGGGGCGCGAAGCGGCCCTGATCCAGGCGCCGCGTTCTTTCAGGCAGACCTTATTAGCTGGTTTGGGGGCCGCTTCGCAGCCCAACGCGGGGCAAGCCCGCTCGCCACAACAGGCCCGCTTGCCACAGAGGGCTGCAGCCTGAACAACACCAGGCCAGTGGTTACTTCTGTTTCTTCTTGTCGTGCTTGTCGGACTTGGCGAACGCCTCCTCCAAGGCCAGGTTGATGGTGCGCAACACCTTGACCCGCGCCCAGCGTTTGTCATTGGCCTCCACCAGCGTCCATGGCGAGACTTCGGTGCTCGTGCGGTCGACCATATCGCCCACTGCCGCGCGGTAGTCATCCCACTTTTCGCGGTTGCGCCAGTCGTCTTCGGTGATCTTGAAGCGCTTGAAGGGGATTTCCTCGCGGGCCTGGAAGCGTTCCAGTTGGGTCTGCTTGTCGATGGCCAGCCAGAACTTGACCACGATCACGCCCGCGTCGCGCAGTTGTTCCTCAAAATCATTGATCTCGCCATAGGCACGCATCCAGTCTGCCGGGGTACAGAAACCCTCGATACGCTCCACCAGCACGCGGCCGTACCACGAGCGGTCGAACACGGTGAATTTGCCCCGCGCCGGGATCTTCTGCCAGAACCGCCACAGATAAGGCTGGGCGCGCTCATCCTCGGTGGGCGCGGCAATCGGCACGATGTGGTACTGGCGCGGGTCGAGCGCGGCCGCCACCCGACGGATCGCCCCGCCCTTGCCCGCCGCGTCGTTGCCTTCAAAGACCGTCACCAGTGCGTGCTTGCGCATGCGTTTGTCGCGCATCAGGCCGGAGAAGCGCGCCTGCTCGGTAATCAGTTGTTCTTCGTAATCGTCCTTGTCCAGGCTCAGGGTCATGTCGAGGCTGTTGAGCAGGCTCATCTGGTCCACGGCCGACGGCAACGGCGCCGGGTTCATGCCGCTGGCCTTGCCCTTGGGTTGCTTGAGGGCGTTCTGCAGGCCTTCGAGCAGGATCTTGCCCACGGTGAGGCTGCGGTAATGGGCATCGACGCCTTCGATCACATGCCAGGGCGCATAGTCGCGGCTGGTACGGCGCAGGATGCGCTCGCCGAAATGCACGAACTTGTCGTAGGTCTTGGACTGCTGCCAGTCCAGCGGGCTGATGCGCCAGCTGTGCAACGGGTCATCGGCCAGGGCCTTGAGCCGCGCCTTCATTTGCTTCTTGGACAGGTGGAACCAGAACTTGAAGATCACTGCGCCTTCATCGCAGAGCATTTTCTCCAGGCGCTCGGCACCGGCAATCCCCTGATCGAGCCGCGCATCCTTGATCTCGCCGTGCACCCGGCTTTGCAGCATCTGGCTGTACCAGTTGCCGAAAAAGATGCCCATGCGGCCTTTGGCAGGCAGTTGGCGCCAATAACGCCAGGCCGGTGGACGGGCCAGTTCTTCGTCGGTCTGCTGGTCGAAGGTGCGCACCTCGATCAGGCGCGGGTCCATCCATTCATTCAGCAGTTTGACCGTCTCACCTTTGCCGGCGCCTTCAATGCCGTTGATCAGGATGATCACCGGGAAGCGCTTTTGCTGTTGCAGCTCGTACTGCACCTCCAGCAAGGCTTCGCGCAGGGCCGGGACTTCGGCCTCAAAGGTGTCTTTGTCGATGGCGTGACCGATTTCGGCAGATTCGAACATGGGCGGCTCCGTTCCAGAATTCAGCAAGACTAGCGGATTGGGCAACGCGGCGTGCCAGGAAATTCCACCGCCGCTTGCCATGGATCAATGACGCGCCTGTTGATCGGCTAGAATGGCCGCCTTGCCTTTACCGAGCCGCCCATGAATCCGATCACCCACGCCCAGCTCGACTGGGATGACCAAGGTCGCCCGCACTCGCGAGTGTTCGATGACGTGTATTTCTCCGACCAGTCGGGCCTGGATGAAACCCGCTATGTGTTCCTCCAACAGAACCGTTTGCAGGAGCGTTTCGCCGCACTGCCGGCGGACGGGCGGTTGGTGATTGGCGAGACCGGCTTCGGCACCGGGCTGAATTTTCTCTGCGCCTGGCAGTTGTTCGAACAACACGCGGTGGCCGGTGCGCGCCTGCACTTTGTCAGCGTGGAGAAGTACCCGCTGAGTCACGCCGACCTGCAACGCGCCCTCGCCCTCTGGCCGGAGCTGGCGCCGTTCGCCGAACAACTGCTAGCGCACTACATCGCCATCCACCAAGGCTTCCAGCGCCTGGTGCTGGATAACGGTCGCGTCACCCTCACGCTGCTGATCGGCGATGCCCTGGAGCAACTGCCGCAACTGGACGCGCAGATCGACGCGTGGTTTCTCGACGGTTTCGCCCCGGCGAAAAATCCCGAGATGTGGAGCGCCGAACTGTTCGCCGAACTGGCACGCCTGGCCGCGCCGGGCTCGACCATCAGCACCTTCACCAGTACCGGCTGGGTGCGGCGGCTGATCAATGCCGCCGGCTTCAAGATGAAACGCACCCCAGGCATCGGCCACAAGTGGGAGATTCTGCGCGGTGAGTTTCTCGGCTGGCCGACCGACACGCCGCAACCTGCCAGCCCCAAACCCTGGTTCGCGCGCCCTCCCATGCCCAACGGCGAGCGCCGCGCCCTGGTGATCGGCGGCGGCCTGGCCGGTTGCGCCAGCGCCGCCAGCCTGGCGGCACGGGGTTGGCAGGTCAGCCTGCTGGAACGGCATGACGGCCTCGCTCAGGAGGCATCCGGCAATCCACAAGGGGTGCTGTATCTGAAGCTGTCGGCACATGGCACGGCGTTGTCGCAGATGATTGTCAGCGGTTTCGGGCATACCCGGCGCCTGCTGGAGCACCTGCAACGGGGGGTGGATTGGGACGGTTGCGGCGTACTGCAACTGGCCTTCAATGCCAAGGAGGCCGAACGCCAGGCGCAGTTGGCCCAGGCATTCGCCCCGCAGCTGCTGCATCTGCTGGATAAGGCTCAAGCCCAGGCCCGAGCCGGTGTGGGCCTGGAGCATGGCGGGTTGTTTTTCCCCGAGGGCGGCTGGGTGCATCCGCCCGCGCTGTGCCAATGGCAGGCCCGCCAGCCAGGCATCGAAGTGCTGGCCCATCATGATGTGCTGGAGTTGCGCAAAGTCGACGACCACTGGCAAGCCTGGGACGCCGATCAGCTGCTCGCCAGCGCCCCCGTGGTGGTGTTGGCCGGGGCCGCTGAAGTCAAACGTTTTGCCGCCAGCGCCGAGCTGCCCCTCAAGCGTATCCGCGGGCAAATCACCCGACTGCCGCAGACTGCCGCCAGCCGGGCCCTGGCCACGGTGGTGTGTGCCGAAGGCTATGTGGCGCCGGCCCGCCAGGGCGAACACACCCTGGGCGCCAGCTTTGATTTCAACAGCGACGACCTCACCCCTACCGCTGCCGAGCACGCCGGTAACCTTGAGCTGCTGCAAGAGATCTCTCCGGACCTGGCCGAGCGCCTGCACGCCGCCGACCTTGCCGCGCACACCCTGGAAGGCCGCGCCGCGTTTCGCTGCACCAGCCCGGACTACTTGCCGATAGTCGGGCCACTGGCCGACACCCTGGCGTTCGACCAAGCCTACGCCTCGCTACGCAAAGACGCGCGCCACACGCCGCAGGCCGCCTGCCCCTGGCTGGACGGCCTGTACATCAACAGCGGTCACGGCTCACGGGGCCTGATCACCGCGCCACTGTCCGGCGAGTTGCTGGCAGCATGGCTGGACAACGAACCGCTGCCGCTACCGCGCAGTGTGGCCGAAGCCTGCCATCCGAACCGGTTCGCGGTACGCGCGTTGATTCGCAGCAACACGGTAAAAACCCCTCGGTAAGTGCAGGCTCAACGCGACGGCGGCAAGGCGCAGGCGTCCAGGTCATCGGCTCTCAACGCCGCCTCAGTCTGGCGTTCGAGCTCGGCGGACTCTGCCCGGTCCTGCTCGCCGCCGATCCTGTCGATTTCAGTTTTATAGGTGGCGTCATCCAGGGTTTCCCGCTTATCGAACAGCTCTTCGGAGCGCGCACGAAAGGGCTGGCTCAAGGCTTCGAACGCGTCGGGGTCAGTGATTTTCAGATACTTGACCCACCACGGCTGCTTGGCCAGATACTTCAACAGCTGCGGCGACAGCTCAGCCTCTTTCACCTGTGCCTCAGCGCGCCTGAGCATATGCTGGGTTACCCCGGCCAGGCTGGCGTAACGCATATGGCGAGGTTGCCCGGGCAAATGCAGGCGCTCGACCAAGCCCGTGCGAAAGGCCAGGTGCACCTCCAGCGGATCGAGGGCCGGATGCTCGGAGCTGTACCGGCGGGCGATGGACGCCAACTGATCCAGGCGAAACAAGCCCTTGCCCAGGCTCAGCAACGGTTTGGCCGTGGCCTCACCACTCTCGACCTTTCGCACCGCCTCACGGACCAGGACCATGGTCTGCACGTCACTGAACGTCACCGCTGCGGAATCATCACAGTTCAATGGCGTGGCCGCCAGGTCGAAGACTGTCGTGCGCAATTCATCATCGGCCGCTATCGCGTCCAGCACTTCCCAGACCCGCGTCTCCATGTCCTCACGCACATACATGCTGTCTGCCGTACCTTCCAGGCCGGCCAGCAGATTGAACAGCCCATCGGAAACCGGCTCATCCCAAAGCCCTTTCCACGTCGCCGCCTTTTCGGCATAGGCCGGCAAGCGCTCATCCCCCAGCCACAACGCCTTGGCCCGCTGCTCGTTGAGCCGGCCAATGTGATCCTCGAGAAAGCCCATGCCCTCGCCCGTCGCTGCCTTGTGGGTGCTCAGTAACTGACGGCTGGTGTCATCCAGTGGATTTTGATCCAGATGGATGTTCTCGGGTCTGTTGAGTGTCGAATCGAACAACCAGGCCGGCAGGCTGGCAATATCATTGCCCCGCAGGTCCAGGCGTTTGAGGCCCGGAATGTTCCTGATGCCCGCCGGCAGGCTTGTAAGACGGCAATTGCGCAACGCCAACGTCTGCAAATCAAGCATCTTGTGGACGATGGGCGGATCCAGCAGCGGGTTGTTGCTCAGGTTCAGCACCTTCAACGCCCTGAGGTCCGCGAGTTTGGTGCGGGTGTACTCCGTCAGTTGCAGCCGGTTATGGTCCAGGTACAAATAACTGAGCTGCTTCATCTGCTGAAGCACTTCAGGTAATCGCGTGAGCTGGTTGTCCGTCAGCTCCAGAGCGCGCACCCCCTTGAAGTGCCGGATAAAGTACGACACATCATCGTTAAGCCCCATCCGCTTGAGCGACAGTTGTTGCACATGATCGAATTGGACGTCCGGCGGCAGGGTCGGCAAGCCTGCCAGGGTCATGCCGTCAAGGGACAGGCTCGGGACTTTCCGGCCTTCTGCATCGGACGCCACCAACGCATATCGCCAGCTGTTCTTGATCGCCTCTGCGGCTTGGTGCCGCGCCTGGCGGACGTCCCGCAGGGCCTGGTCCGAGCGCGCTTGCACCACCTTTTCCTTGGCCCACAGTTTCAGGGTTCGTTGCAGCTTCTCGTACTGCTCCTCACGCGCGCGCACGGCATTGGCACGGGCCAGGTCATCGCTGCCCAGGCCCTGCAAGAAGCTCGAAACGCGCACGCTGTCGAACCAGGGGTAGAGTTTCCTGACCTTATATTCCAATCCTCGCGGGAATCGCTGCGGCTGCGCCGGAATCGCCTGGATACACACGGGTGCACGCTCCTGCGGTAGCGCACGTTCCGGCCACAGGTAACGGGCAATCCGGCTTCGCTCATCCTGGGATTTGCTGATGATGGCGTGCCGCAAGTGGCTGGCCCTGCCGTTTCCGGTAAGGTGCATTGCGTCGAGTTGCTCGCTGGTCAAACAATCGAGCAGCGCCGTGTAGAAACCTTCCGAGCCGCCGGCCAGCGCCCCCAACGGCGCCCCTTGCCCATCGTGGGCACGAAACCCCTTGGCCGACTGAACCACCACGCGCGTCACAGCGACGTCTGAATCGCCGACCTGGGCCAGGACCTCGCCCCCCACGCGCTCACGGCGCACGTTCAGCGACATATCCTCGGGCCAGCCGGGTAGCCGCCGCAGCAAGCCGGTAGCGATGCGGCGAGTAGCATCGTTGGCCAATTCCGGTACATACAGGCCCGTCAGGGCCTCGTCTTCTTCCTGCACCTCCTGGGTCTCCCGCGCCCATTGACTGAGGCGCAACGGCACGTGCCGGGTATGACGCAAGCGCAAGCGCTCGGCGCTGGAGGCTTTGCTCATGACCTCCCAGGCGAGCCGAATGGGCAACCGTGGATGACGATCCTTGAGCAACCCATGGTCCGTGCGGTCGCCGACGTCGGCATGCGCCCGCAGGCGTTCATACAGCGCTCGATGATTCTGCTTGATCGATGCCGTCAGGCGTTGCGTCAATATGGCTGGCTCCTCCCCAGGCTGAAAGGTGCCTTCCAGCAGTTTCAGCTTCTCCTCATCGTCCAGGGCGGCCAGCAACGTGGGAATGATCTGCCCGCTTTTCAGTTGCTGCGCAGTGAGGTGGATGCTCAAGTCTTCGTAGTCAAATGGCGCGGTGTCAGGGTGACGCTCAAGCACATACCCCTCATCGTCCAGCAGTTCGAAAAAACGCCCTTGGGGCCAGCCGTCCATCAGCGGCAGAGCCTGCATCTGCACATGAGAGGTGGTGGCATCGAGGGGGGCTTCATTTTCCATTTGCCAGACCAGGTCGCGAACACCCTGGTTCTGCCTGAAGCGCTGCGCACAGTCGCGCAGCCGCTCCGGCAGCGGCAGGTTGTCCCTGGCCAGTTGCTTCAGGCGCGACAGGTTCATGTCGGTGATCGCAGCGATGTCGCGCAATTGCTCGGGAGTAAAGGATTTCAGGGTCGGGTCCAGGCGCCCCAGAATGTATTCGACATTTTCCCACTCATAAGGGCGTTCGAACGAGAACTGCCAGCCGCCCTGAAAGTTGTGGCTCACGGGCGGCTGGTACGCCGATGCACGCCGCGGATGCACGGCTCTCCAGCGACCGCTGCGGGCATCGAAGGTGATCGAATACACCCCGCCGTCGATATTGACGTACGACTGGCCATCGACCTGATACACCCCGCGAGGGCCGGCCACGCGTCCTTGCAGCGAGATGGACCGGCGGTAAGGCTCGGTACGGGTCCGCCATAGTCGCGTGGTCTGATCCGGCATCCGCACGCCTTCGACCTTGTCATACAGCCTCGATGTGGAGGGTGTGGATCGCCACAACCGGCCCACCACTTTCGTACCCGCCGCGAACAACGCCATGGCGGCAAGGTTTTCAGCAACGTTGGTCAGGTGCCGGAGTGCTTCGTGCTTGTCTTGGTGGACCCAATCATCCACCCCTTCGAAGACCTCCCCCAGAATTTGCCCCACTGCCACGCCCATCATCAACTGGCCGATGACCGGCACCATCAGCCCCGCGACATTCAGCACCGTCAGGCCAATGTCCAGGTAGTTCTGAATGCGCAGGCGACGCGCATCGTCATCGGCCTGGGCGTTGGGCACTGCCAATACCAAGGCATCGAGCCGGAGTTTGCCGACACAGGCGTTGAAAAAAAACGTCGACAGGTTGCTCGTTACCGCCAGCGGCTCCACCCGCACCAGGGTTTTGTTCTGGTCAAAGCGTTGAAAAAAATCGAAGCGCTCGGACTCATCCAGATAGCAGGTGAAAAAACCTCGATAAGCGCTGACCTGGAGCTTGAGCGCCAGGTAGACCTTGAACTGCTCCAGGGACTCGTAGCGATACCACGGCCGCACCGGCTCATTGGGCATGTACACCACAATCGGGCCACTGGAGAAACCCTCGGCAGCACTGCTGGAAAACACCAGCACACCCCACAGGCAAGTCCCGTTGATATTCAGGCCCTGCCAGGTCAGCGGCTGGCCGTTGAACCACACGTTTGAAATGTCGCTGGCCGGCAGGTCGACCCTGACCACGCCGAGCAACAGCGCACGGGTGGGTGCGTCGATATCCCCCTTGCCATAGGCCACCTGCAGGTCGATCTGCATATCCAGGCAACGGGGGTGACCAACCTCCCGCACCGCCGGGTTATGCCCGCGCCCGGTGTCCACGCTGCCCTCGGCTGGGACGGGCAGGTTGAACACCTCGCGGATATGGGCCTGATACGCCTCGCCCAGGTTCAGCTCCCGGCAGTAACCGACAAAGGTATGCGCGGTTAGATTCTGCGCAATGGCGCGCCCCGGCCCGACACGCACGACCGCGTTGAACGGTATGCCCCCGACCTCGGCAGCGGCGTCGGAAAAGTTCTGCATCGCCGCCTGCAGCAGGCTGTGCCTCTCCAGGTTGATGGTCTCGATCAGCCTGCCGCCAAGGTCCGCACCCACGCCACTGAATGAGCGTCTGGGCAGATCCAGGGTGTCATGGTCGATGTCCAGCCCAGCCAGCCCTTTGGTCGCCAGCAAGGCCGTGAGGCGTTCGCGGCAAAACTGATCGAGGGGCTTGAGGCGGCCCAGCAGCCGGTGCAGTTTTTCCCGTGGCCGTTCACTGTCGGCGTGTAGCTGCTCAATGGCCTGGAGCACTTGGGAATCGGCCTTGACCCACCAGGCCGGCAACCGCTCGTACAAGACCTGCGCGGTATCCAAGTCACCGGTGACATCCAGCAATGCGCTCATCAGTTCGTCCCGAGTCACCGGCACGACCACCTCACTCAAATTACCTGTTTGCGTCATTAACAACGTTCCTTCATTGCGTTGAACAATGACGCCAGACGATAGGCGCACCTTTGCCGCAAAAGGGTTCAAATAACTGCGCATTTGCCCTGCGCACCCCACGACTATTTGCATCTGAACGCGACCTAATTACCCCCACTTCGACCCACGCCATACGGGCCGCAGGGCCACTGGCCGAGGGGTACGGCTTTTTGCCATATAACTTATTGTTCTAAAACTCCGCGTATAGCCTCGGGTCAGTCCCTAGGTACCCGCCTTTTTGGCGCGGGTCTTTCTATCCCTCCCCAACGGAAAAACCGGTAAGGAACCTATGTGCGGATTAGCTGGCGAGTTACGTTTCGATCTTCAACCTGCGGACCTCGCAGCGGTGGAGCGAATCACCCATCACTTGGCACCACGCGGCCCTGACGCGTGGGGCTTCCACGCCCAAGGGCCGATTGCCCTGGGCCATCGACGCCTGAAAATCATGGACCTGTCGGACGGCTCCGCCCAACCGATGGTCGACGCCCAACTGGGCCTGTCCCTGGCGTTCAACGGTGCGATCTATAACTTCCCGGAATTGCGCCAGGAGCTTGAAGCCCTCGGCTATGCGTTCTATTCCGGTGGCGACACCGAAGTGTTGCTCAAGGGCTATCACGCCTGGGGCGAAGCGCTGCTGCCCAAGCTCAACGGCATGTTTGCCTTTGCCATCTGGGAGCGCGATGCCCAGCGCCTGTTCATCGCCCGTGACCGTCTTGGCGTCAAGCCGCTGTACCTGTCGCGCACCGGCCAGCGCCTGCGCTTTGCCTCGGCGCTGCCAGCGTTGCTCAAGGGCGGTGATATCAACCCGATCCTCGATCCGGTGGCGCTCAATCACTACTTGAATTTCCACGCCGTAGTGCCTGCACCACGCACCCTGCTGGCGGGTATTGAAAAACTGCCGCCGGCCAGTTGGATGCGCATTGATGCGCAGGGCAACACCGAGCAGAAAACCTGGTGGACCCTGCCCTACGGCCCCCATGAGGACGAGCGCAATCTCACCCTCGAAGACTGGACCGACCGCGTGCTCGACAGCACCCGCGAAGCCGTGGCCATCCGTCAACGGGCTGCCGTGGATGTCGGTGTGCTGCTCTCCGGCGGCGTCGACTCGAGCATGCTCGTCGGCCTGCTGCGTGAAGTCGGCGTGCAGGACCTGTCGACCTTCTCCATCGGTTTTGAAGACGCCGGTGGCGAGCGTGGCGACGAGTTCCAGTATTCGGACCTGATCGCCAAGCACTACGGCACCCGTCACCACCAACTGCGCATTGCCGAACGCGAGATCATCGAACAACTGCCGGCGGCGTTCCGCGCCATGAGCGAGCCGATGGTCAGCCATGACTGCATCGCCTTCTACCTGCTGTCGCGGGAAGTCGCCAAGCATTGCAAGGTGGTGCAGAGCGGCCAGGGCGCAGACGAGTTGTTCGCCGGTTACCACTGGTACCCGCAGGTGGATGGCGCGAGCGACCCGTATGCGGCTTATCGCGAAGCGTTCTTTGACCGCAGCTACGACGACTACGCCGCCACTGTCGCGCCGAAATGGCTGACCGCCAACGACGCCGCAGGCGACTTCGTTCGCGAGCATTTTGCGATGCCCGGCGCGGACGCCGCCGTGGACAAGGCGCTGCGCCTGGACAGCACGGTGATGCTGGTGGATGACCCGGTCAAACGTGTCGACAACATGACCATGGCCTGGGGCCTGGAAGCCCGCACACCGTTCCTCGACTACCGTCTGGTGGAGTTGTCGGCACGCGTGCCGGGCAAATTCAAATTGCCCGACGGTGGCAAGCAAGTGTTGAAAGAAGCCGCACGCCGGGTCATCCCGAGCGAAGTCATCGACCGCAAGAAAGGCTACTTCCCGGTACCGGGCCTCAAGCATTTGCAAGGCGACACCCTGAACTGGGTGCGCGAATTGCTGCTGGACCCGAGCCAGGATCGCGGCCTGTTCAACCCGGCCATGCTCGACCGCCTGCTCACCGACCCGCAGGGCCAATTGACCCCGCTGCGCGGCTCGAAATTGTGGCAACTGGCGGCGCTGAACCTGTGGCTCAGCGAACAAGGAATCTGATTGATGAAACCCCATGCAGCGGCTTACAGCCAACGCTTGTTGAAGGGCCAGGCGCCGACGTACGAGCGCCTGCAAGCGCGTCTGGCCGAAGATGGCAGCCCATTGGCCGCCGAGCCGATCGCCGTGCATTGCGGCTGGGGCCGGTTGTTGATCGGCCATACCTTCCCGGACCCGGCCAGCCTGGCCCAGGAGCTGCTCAACGAACAGCCCGGCGAGCGCGACATCGCACTCTACGTAGCGGCCCCCCAGCAGATCCTCGGAATCGATCCGCAGCAGCTGTTCCTCGATCCTTCGGACACCCTGCGTCTGTGGTTCAGCGACTACCGCCCGGCCACCCGTGTGTTTCGCGGCTTTCGGATTCGCCGGGTGCAGACCGAAGCCGATTGGCTGGCGGTGAACCAGCTGTACCAGGGGCGCGGCATGTTGCCGGTCGACGCCGCACGCCTCACACCGCGCCATGAAGGTGGCCCGGTGTATTGGCTGGCGGAAGACGAAGACAGTGGCACGATAATCGGCAGCGTGATGGGGCTGAACCATCAAAAAGCCTTCCACGACCCGGAAAACGGTTGCAGCTTGTGGTGCCTGGCGGTTGACCCGCAATGCACACGCCCCGGTGTCGGTGAAGTGCTGGTGCGCCACCTGGTGGAACACTTTATGAGCCGTGGCCTGAGCTATCTGGACCTGTCGGTGCTGCACGATAACCGCCAGGCCAAGAGCCTCTACGCCAAGCTGGGTTTCCGTGCGCTGACCACCTTTGCGATCAAGCGCAAGAACGGTATCAACCAGCCGCTGTTCCTCGGCCCCGGCCCGCAGGCGGGGTTCAACCCGTATGCGCGGATCATCGTCGAAGAGGCCCATCGCCGCGGTATTGATGTGCAGGTGGATGACGCCGACGCCGGCTTGTTCACCCTCAGCCATGGCGGGCGCCGCGTGCGCTGCCGCGAGTCGCTGAGCGACCTGACCAGCGCGATCAGCATGACCCTCTGCCAGGACAAGAGCCTCACCCACAAGGTGTTGAAAGCGGCGGGTTTGAAACTGCCTTCGCAGCAACTGGCGGGCAGTGCCGACGACAACCTGGAGTTCCTCGACGAACACCAGCGCATCGTGGTCAAGCCGCTCGATGGCGAACAAGGCCAGGGCGTGGCGGTGGATCTGCAGAGCATCGAAGAGGTGCAGCAGGCGATCGAAGCGGCGCGGCAGTTCGACAGCCGGGTGTTGCTCGAAAGCTTCCACGAAGGCCTGGACCTGCGCATTTTGGTGATTGGCTTTGAGGTAGTCGCCGCCGCGATCCGCCGCCCCGCCGAAGTGACCGGTGACGGCCAGCATTCCATCGGCGCGCTGATCGAAGCCCAGAGCCGACGCCGTCAGGCGGCCACCGATGGCGAAAGCAAAATCCCCGTGGATGCAGAAACCGAACGCACTCTGCACGCCGCCGGCTACGACTACAGCAGCATCCTGCCCCGTGGCCAGACCCTGGCCGTGCGCCGCACCGCCAACCTGCACACGGGAGGTTGCCTGGAAGACGTCACCGCGATCCTCCACCCCACGCTGGTCGACGCCGCCGTGCGTGCTGCCCGCGCCCTGGACATCCCAATGGTGGGCCTGGACCTGATGGTGCCCGCTGCCGATCAGCCCGAGTACGTATTTATCGAAGCCAACGAACGTGCCGGCCTGGCCAATCATGACCCGCAACCGACAGCGGAGAAGTTTGTGGACCTGTTATTCCCCCATAGCCAGCCGACGGCTCAATAACCCTGTGGCGAGCGGGCTTGCCACAACAAGCCCCTTAGCCACAACAGCCCCACTGGCCAGAGCATTTGCCTTATTTCATCAGGAGTCTTTATGACCCGAACCATTCCCGAACCGGATCTCAACTACCTGCAAAAAGTCTTGCTGGAAATGCTCGCCATTCCCAGCCCCACCGGGTTTACCGACACCATCGTGCGCTACGTCGCCGAGCGCCTGGAAGAACTCGGTATCCCGTTTGAAATGACCCGGCGCGGCACGATTCGCGCCACCCTCAAGGGCCAGAAAAACAGCCCCGACCGCGCGGTGTCTGCGCACCTGGACACCATTGGCGCCGCCGTGCGCGCGATCAAGGACAATGGCCGGCTGACCCTCGCCCCGGTGGGCTGCTGGTCAAGCCGCTTTGCCGAAGGCAGCCGCGTCAGCCTGTTTACCGATAACGGCGTGATCCGTGGCAGCGTGTTGCCGTTGATGGCCTCCGGGCACGCGTTCAATACCGCCGTGGATGAAATGCCGGTGAGCTGGGACCACGTGGAATTGCGCCTGGACGCCTATTGCGCCACCCGCGCCGATTGCGATTCCCTGGGGATCGGCATCGGTGACTACGTGGCGTTCGACCCGTTGCCCGAGTTCACCGAAAGCGGGCATATCAGTGCACGCCACCTGGATGACAAAGCCGGTGTCGCCGCCCTGCTCGCCGCGCTCAAGGCTATTGTCGACAGCGGCGAACCACTGCTGATCGACTGCCACCCGCTGTTCACCATCACCGAAGAAACCGGCAGTGGCGCAGCGGCGGCCCTGCCCTGGGATGTGAGTGAGTTTGTCGGCATCGACATTGCCCCGGTCGCCCCCGGCCAGCACTCCAGCGAGCATGCGGTCAGTGTGGCGATGCAGGATTCCGGCGGGCCGTATGACTATCACCTGTCCCGCCATTTGCTGCGCCTGGCAGCAGATAACGACTTGCCCGTGCGTCGCGACCTGTTCCGCTATTACTTCAGCGACGCCCACTCGGCGGTGACTGCCGGTCACGATATCCGCACCGCCCTGCTCGCGTTCGGTTGCGACGCGACCCATGGCTATGAGCGCACCCATATCGACAGCCTGGCTGCACTGAGTCGGCTGTTGGGCGCGTATATCCTCAGCCCGCCGGTGTTCGCCAGTGATGCGCAACCGGCCCAGGGTTCATTGGATCGGTTCAGCCATCAGATCGAGCACGAAACGCAGATGGAGAGCGACACCCGCGTGCCGTCGGTGGACAGCCTGGTCGGTCAGAAGTCCTGACGCTGGCAACTGCGGTCCCGGCGCAGTAGCATCGCCGGGACCCATCACCCGAGGCTTGTATGCTGATTCCCTACGACGCACTTGAAGTCGACACCCTGACCCGCCTTATCGAAGACTTCGTGACCCGTGACGGCACCGACAATGGCGACGACACGCCCCTGGAAACCCGCGTGCTGCGGGTGCGCCAGGCGCTGACCAAGGGCCAGGCGCTGATCGTGTTCGACCCGGACAGCGAGCAGTGCCAGTTGATGCTCAAGCACGATGTGCCCAAGCATCTGTTCGACTGACTCAGGGGTTGATGGAGGGCTGGGGTTGCGTGGCTTGACGCTCAAGGATCTTCTGGTAGACCTCGGCGCGGTGGACATGCACCCCGACCGGCGCAGCAATCCCGAATTTCACCTGGTTACCGTTCAACTCGAGGATGTGCACGGTGATGTCATCGCCGATGGAGATGATTTCGCCTACGGCACGGCTTAAGACCAGCATGGCGGTTGTCCTTATTGAATAACAGGACCCCGACCATGCGCGCTGGGTGTGGGTGCAGCAATGCCTCGCGGCAAAATCAGGCAACACCTACAAATGAAGGTAAATTGCCTGACAGACTAACTCCCAATCAGCCCTTAACAGCCTGGGCCTTGGCGCGCATCTTGTCGGCCATGGTGGTCATTTCGTCGTAGAGCAACTGCGGGTTCTTCTGCTTCAAAGCCCACGCCATCCGCCCTTGCTCATGGGGCAGGATCATGAACTCGCCCTGCGCCACGCGTTGATAGATGTAGTCGGCAATGTCCGCCGCCGAGATCGGCGAACTCTCCAACAACTTGCCCACCTGAGCTTTCATCGCCGGAGTAGGACCACGGAACGAGTCCAACAAATTGGTCTGGAAGAACGACGGGCACACCACGTGCACCCCGACTTCCTGCTGCTTGAGCTCCACCAGCAAACTCTCCGACAGCGCCACTACTCCGGCCTTGGCCACGTTGTAGTTGCTCATGGCCGGCCCCTGCATCAGTGCCGCCATCGAGGCGATGTTGATAATGCGACCCTTGCTCTTTTCCAGCAGTGGCAGGAACGCCTTGCAGCCCTTGACCACGCCCATCAGGTTGATTGCGATCTGCCAATCCCAGTCCTCCAGGGACAGTTCGGCAAAGAAACCGCCCGAGGCCACGCCGGCATTGTTGACGATCACATCGATGCCCCCCAGCTTCACTTCGCAGGCCTGGGCAAACGCGGTGAGCTGGCTGTAGTCGCGCACGTCGCAGCGCTGGACAAACCCATCGCCACCGGCTTCGCGCACCAGCTTCAGGGTTTCCTGCAGGCCTGGCTCGCTGACGTCCGACAAGGCTAACTGCCAACCCTCACGGGCCCAGCGCAGAGCGATTTCACGACCCAGGCCGGACCCGGCGCCAGTGATCATCATGCGGTTTTGCATAGGAAGTAGCCTTGTGGTTCACAGAGGAAGTGATCGGCAGTGTAGCGAAGGTTTTTCCTACACCCACGCACCATCAGATTGATGAATGCCCCAGGCAAACCACAGGCCGGGTCGGATGCCCGCCTATAGCCTAAGTTCAATCTTTTTCAATTAACCCAGCAGGGTTGTGAACGGATTAAACGAAATAAGGGTGTTTGCGAAATGCTTTAAAAAAACACGGAATTTTCTGTGAAGCCGCACAGTCGGAGTTGTTAAGGCGTCCGAAATAAAACACACGGGCCTCTCGTTAAATAACCGGTCTTGCACAAGGCCTATAAGGAAAACAAAACATGAGCCTCATTCTAATCATCATCCTGATCCTCTTGCTGGTTGGTGGTCTGCCAGTGTTCCCTCACTCGCGTAACTGGGGTTATGGCCCGTCGGGTATCCTCGGTGTAGTGCTGGTTGTGCTGCTGGTCCTGTTGTTGCTGGGCCGCATATAACCGCTACGCGGTAATAACCAAGCAAAAAAAAGAGGCCTTGAAAAAGGCCTCTTTTTTATTGCCGGTTAATCAGTCCGGCTTACCGTTTACAACGCCTGCGGTGTTATCCAACAAACTCTTGGTCGCGGTTTGCAGGAACGATTCGAGTTTCTGCTTGAGTGCAGCCTCGTCCGGCGATTCAGCAATCACTTTACCGGTCGGGTTGGCACCCAGTTCGTATTGCCACAGCTTCGGTGGCATTTCCTTGGGCAGTACCAGAATGCGGTCTGCAGTCACCAACGCCACGGTCTGGTCGCTGCCGGATGGCTTGATCACGCCAAAGCCCTTGTCGCCTTCCGGCAGGTTCAGCAGGTCGCGGCCCCAGCATTGGTGCAGGGTGTCGCCACCCAGGCGGCCCATGATGGTCGGCACGATGTCGATCTGGGTGCCCACGGTGTGGTCACGCTCGCCGAACTTCTCCTGCATGCCCGGTGCAATCATCAGCATCGGCACGTTGAAGCGGCCCAGGTCCATCTCGGTGATCTGCTGTTCGTTGCCGAAGCCGTGGTCGCCCACGATCACGAACAGGGTTTCCTTGAAGTACGGCTCCTTGCGGGCCTTTTCAAAGAACTGGCCCAGGGCCCAGTCGGAGTAACGCATGGCCGTCAAATGCTCGTTGAGGCTGCCACGGTCGGTGACTTTCTCCACCGGCAATGGCGTCGGCAACGCGTACGGCGTGTGGTTGGACAGGGTTTGCAGCAGTGCGTAGAACGGCTTGCCGCCCTCACGGGCCTTCAATTCTTCCAGGCCACGGTTGAACATGTCCTGGTCGGACACGCCCCACGTCGGGTCGGAGAACACCGGGTCGACGAAGTCGTTGCGGCCGATGAAGTTGGTCATGCCCTGGTTGCTGAAGAAGCCCGACTGGTTGTCCCAGGCGAAGTCGCCGTTGTAGACATACACGTCGTCAAACTTGCGCGCGCTGAGCAACTGCGGCAGGCCCGACAGCTTGTGGCTGCCTTCCGGGGTCTGCATCAGGTATTCAAAACCTGGCAGGTTCGGGAAGCAGGCCATGGTGGCGAACATGCCCTGGTGGGTGTGGGTGCCGTTGGAGAAGAAGCGATCAAACAGCAGGCCTTCCTTGGACAGTTTGTCGAAGGATGGCGTGATGTTGCCGGGACGCCCCAAGGCGCCTACCGAATGACCGGCGAAGCTTTCCATCAGGATCACGACGACGTTCTTGATCGGCAGGGTCTTCTCGGCCGGTGGCGTGTAGTCACGGCGCACCGCGGCGATGTCGGTATCGACCAGTTTCTCTTGTGGCAGCACCAGCATGTCACGCACGGTCTGGGTGGCCAGCGGCTGGTCCAGGGTCGCCTTCCAGATGTTGGAGCGGTCTTCACCGAACCGCGCCTTGGCCGCCGCGATCAGCGACAAGGTGCCATTGAGGCCCAACTGGTTGGCGAAGTTCGAATCGGTGGTGTACACATCGCCCCAACGCAGCGGCGGGCCCTGGCGCAGGGTGCCACGGGCGGCGACCACGGCGATCAGCAGGCACACCACGAACACCGCGATGCGGCTGTACCACGGCGCGACTTGGCGGGTACCGATGCTGCCACCGCTGAACGGGCCACGAGGGCGCGTGGCGCGGTCGGCACCCTTGAATGCCATGCTCAGGATCAACGTGCCCACGGCCCACGCCAGCAGGTAGCGCACCACCGGGAAACCGTACCAGAGCATGCTCATCACGGTTTTCGGGTCTTCCTTCACATACTGGAAGACCAGGCCGTTGAGGCGCTGGTGGAACTCACGGTAGAAGTCCATCTCCATCAAGCCCAGGAACAGGGCGATGCTGGACGCAATGGTCAGCCAGAAGCGGAAGAACCCACGCGCGGCCATGGCCCGTACGCTGAACAGTGCCAGCAGCAGCGGGATCAGCAGGTATACCACCAGGCGTAGGTCAAAACGCAGGCCGTTGGCGAATGCTTCAAGGAAGGTCGAGGCCGGCGTGTCGAGGATCATCTCGCGGTTGTAAGCCAGCAGCGCCAGGCGCAGCAGGGAGAACATCACCATCATGACCAGTGCGCAGAGCAGCGTGTACGCCAGATGGGATTTGACGGTCGGTTGCAGCAGGCGATTAGAAGCTCGCTGCTGACTCAGGGCGTCCGGGTTTGCCATGTCGTTTCAGGACCCATTGGAAGTTTAAGTGACGAAGTAGTGCAGTGGCGCGAATGGTGCCCGATCAATGCCATCAAGGCTATTAATTACTGAACGAGCACGACTGCCCCCGCCTTTAAAAGCACCTGAAGCAGGGCATTGGCAGGGTCGATAAAGCCGGCGGATTGTCTTGGATAAGATGTGAAAATTGTGTGCAGCGAATATTTCGACACACAAATCTCTGGAGTGCGCTGAAGACCAATGTGGGAGGGGCGGTGCGACGCCCCTCCCACATTTACTGTGCTCGCTTCAAATCGAGTGCGGGGGTCAGATCCGCACGTTACCGCGCGGTCCTGCAATGGCCCAGATGATCAGGCCCAGTACCGGCAAGAGCAGGATCAACAGGATCCACAAGACCTTGGCGCCGGTACTCGCGCCGCTTTTGAACACGTTGATGATCGCCCAGATATCCAGCGCCAGGATGATCAGCCCGATCAAGCCATTAAAAGTGGAACCCATGGTGTCGCTCCTAAGTGAGGGCATGCCCTTGTAGGATAGTCAGCCCTGGCAGGGGTTCCGTTTTATTTCAGACGTGTACGGCAACCTTCAGCGCTTCCAGGGACGGCTCGGCCTTGATGCCGACTTCGGCACACAGCGCCAGTACACGCGGCAGGTCGTTGCCGAACACCAGCACCGCCTGGATTTCGTCGTCCAGCAATTGGCTGAAGTTGAGCAGCACATAACCGCCATCTTCCGGGCTCAGGGCGCTCATCTGGATCTGGATACGGTTCAACGCAGTGAGGTCTTCAGTCTTGGCCAGTTGCTTGGGCTTGAGGTTGAACGCCACGCCCGGACCAAACGACGCGACGATCTGCGCAAACAAGTCGCCATAGGTATCGGCCTGGAACAGCACGGTGTCCGGCAGGCTACCGACCACCACCCACTCCCCCAGCGGAATCGGGAAGCTGTCGTCGTAGTTGATATCCGGGTTGGCCGCCAGGAAGGCCGCCGGGTCGGCGTAGGCCTGGGCGGCCTCCTCGGCGATGCGCGTGACCTCGTCCTCGCCCATGACCCCGGCGCTGATTTTGCTGATAAGTTCGACGAGGGCGGTTTTCATGGGGCGATCCTGTAACGGGCTGGTTTTTGAGGGCGCACAGCCTACACCAGTTTCTCCAGCTGCGCCGCCGTGTCCTTCGCGCCCATGGTCTGCGCCGCCGCCAGCGCCGTCGCGCCCTGGGCATCGGTGGCCTTGGGATTGGCGCCTTGGCTGAGCAGGTAATCGACCATCTCGACGCGGTTGAACATGGCGGCCATCATCAGCGCGGTACGACCGTCGGACGAGGCGGCCTCGATTGGCGTGCCCCCTTCAATCAGCGCCTTGACCACCGGCAAGTGCCCCTTGAACGCCGCGCCGGCGATGGGCAGTTGGTTCTTGTCATTGGCGATCAACGGGTCGGCCTTGAACTCCAGCAGCACTTTTACCGCTTCGGCATGGCCGTGGTAGGCAGACAGCATCAGCAAGGTGTCGCCGTTGTGGTTACGGAAGTTGGCCGGCAAGCCTTTGGCCAGCAGCGCGGCGAGCATGGCGGCGTCACCTTTGCGCGCCACGTCGAAGACCTGCTCGGCAAATTCGGCGGCTTCGTCTTCGGTCATTTGTTTGGCTTGATCTGACATGTGGGGGGCTCCTTGTCTGGTACTGAATAGGCGCCAGTGTCGCGATGGAGTTCCCCACTGTCATGGCTTTTTTGTCAAAAGCCCCCATAGGCACAATCAATAGCGGAACTGACCACCCTGGATCTGCGCCAACAGTTGCCCGGTGACCGGTACATAGCAGTCCGACCCCGGCAACCAGGCATACACCGGGTCATTGCCGGCCTTGTCCGGATCAAAGGCCTCTTCCTTGAGCCTGACCTTCTGGTACTTAAAGGTACCGGTGGTTTCCATCTTGACCTTGATGCGCAGGAAGAGCGGCACTGCATAGGGCGGCAATTGTCCGTGGGCAAATTGCAGCAACTCGCGCATGTCCAGCGAGGCCAGGGATTCACTCGGAGTGATGGCAACCATGCCTGCGCGGCCATTGGTGTTTTCGATCTCGACGCCATAGGCCACTACTTCGGCGATCTGCGGGTGTTGCAGCAGCACGTTCTCGACCTCGGTGGTGGACACGTTTTCACCTTTCCAGCGATAGGTATCCCCCAGGCGATCCACAAATTGCGCATGGCCGAAGCCGATGCTGCGCAACAGATCGCCGGTATTGAAGTAACGGTCGCCCTTTTCGAATACGTCGGTGAGGATCACCTTGCGATTCTTTTCCGGGTCGGTGTAGCCATCAAAGGGCGATTTTTCATCGATCCGGGCCAGCAGCAAGCCCTGCCCGCCCGTTGGCACCTTGCGCATAAAGCCATCACTGCCGCGCAGTGGCTCGCCGCTGTCATGGGCGTAGTCCACCAGTGCCCAATGCTGCAGGCAAAAACCGATGGTGTTATCGAAATTCAACACGTTGGTAAAACCGATATTGCCGTCACTGGCCGCGTACAGCTCGCAGATATGCTCCACACCATAACGTGCCTTGAACTGCGCCCACACGCCGGGGCGCAAGCCATTGCCGACCATCTTGGTCACGCGGTTATCAAGGTCGTGTTCGCCGGGTGGCTGGTCGAGCAGGTAACGACACAATTCACCGACATAGCCGAGGGTGGTTGCGTTGAATCTGCGCGCATCGTCCCAGAACTGACTGGCGCTGAACTTGCGGCGAATGGCGAAGCCCGACGCCCCGACAATCGCCGAGCCCCAGCACACACACAGCCCGGTGGCGTGGTACAGCGGCAAGGTGCAATACAAGACGTCGTCCGGCCCCA
Organism: Pseudomonas sp. MIACH; assembly: GCF_001269925.1. Classification (GTDB taxonomy): domain Bacteria; phylum Pseudomonadota; class Gammaproteobacteria; order Pseudomonadales; family Pseudomonadaceae; genus Aquipseudomonas. The sequence continues at coordinate 91,996 of NZ_LHVO01000017.1, read as the reverse complement.
TGTCCAGCGCGATGCTGCCGAAGCTGACAGCGGTTTTGGTCCAGCGACCATGTTTCATGATGCCGGCCTTGGGCAGGCCGGTGGTGCCGGAGGTGTAGATATAGAAGCACGGGTCGTTGAAGAAGATCTGCGCGGTGCTGGCCGGGTTGTCCACCGGGCACTCGGCGCTCGCAGCCAACAGGTCGATATAACCCTGCGGCACTGCGCTGGATGGCTGATCGGCGACGAACCAGGTTCGATCAGATGCGATGCCCACCTGATCGCGCACCGCGTCATGGGCAGCCACCAACTCCGCGCCGACAATAATGGCGACCGGACTCACCAGGTTCAGGCTGTGCACCAGCGCCGCCTGGGTTTGCGCGGTGTTGAGCATCGCGCAGATGCCGCCCAGCTTGGCCACGGCCAACACGTTCAAGAGCAGTTCGGGGCGGTTTTCGATAAACAGCGCCACCACGTCACCCTTGCCGATGCCCTGGGCTTGCAGGTGATGGGCGATACGGTTGGCGCATTGGTTGGCGTCGGTGTAGCTGAGCACACGGTCGCCGTACAGCAGAGCGTTGCCGTCGGGGTTGCGCAGGGTCGCTTGCTCAAAGTGCCAGCCCAACCCGCACGGCTGCGCGGGGTCGGTGACATTCGCGGCACGCATGCCACGCACTACGCGCGGCAGGGCGCGGACAATGGCCGGCACCTTACGCAGCAGCTTGCCCCAGGTGATCATGTCGTTGTGCGGGTGGCTCATGGAGGAACGTCCTTTTTCTTATTCTTCGTATGATCCAGAAGCACAGATCCCTCCGTAGGCGGAAGGTCCAATGCATTGCAGGAAAATACGTCAGCCCTTCTTCAGCTGTACACGCGGGATTTGAAAAGTTTTGTATCCCGAGCGATGCCCCCACAAAAAAGGAATTTAGCTGCCCGCAGGCAGTCTTTATCAGTACCGGCGCGTCCATCCCACCCCGTTGAGTAACGCAAAATGCAGGATGCATGATGGCCATTCATGCAATTTGCACGAAACTGAAAATTGGCAATTTTTTTAAGTGATTGATTTATAACGATATTTTAATAAATCATGAGCTGGCACAATCACTGCACCTATCACTCCATGCTTGCCAACTTGAGCCAACGGAGCTGATAGACATGAGCCTGATCCAAGATAAATTCGCTTCAGTATTCTCCAACTACGACGTCACCACCCAGCCACGTCCCGACGGCGGCATTCTGTTGACCCTGCGCAACAGTGACGGCAAGCAGGTCAAGCGTTCGATCTCTTACCAGCAGCTGCACACCGCCGATCAATTGACCTGGGTGATCAGCGCGATTCGTCGCGACCTGGCCGAACAAGCCAGTGAACTGCCGCAAATCTCGATGTTGCAGAGCCAGAACCGCTTTGCCCTGCCGACCTACCACTCGGCGTAAATACCGCAGTCATAACAAGGCCGCGACGCTCTTGAGCGTCGCGGCCTTTTTTGTTTGACGATGACTCCAGCCCGGCACTTCGCTGGACTGTACCCAAGCCCGATACAGCGGGTTTATCAAACACTCAGGCGAGTTCAACAGATGCCGGGGCCGTCTCGTCCTATCTATAGAGTCGGCACAGGGGTGCCGCCGTTCAAGGCTGGAATCTTTGAAAACACCTCTGCCATAAAATCCATGAACACGATAGCCCGCGTGGGGAGCAGTCTGTTGGCGACATAAACCATCTGCACGGGGACAGGGGGAGCCCCATGGTTGGTGAGAATGAACTGTAATTTCCCGCTGTTCAGCCCGCCCTCAAACAGCCACGCAGGTCCATGCGCCACACCCAGGCCCGCCACGACCGCCGCACTCACAGCGTCGGGCGAGTTGACCCTGAGCCTGCCGGTAATCGGAATCTCCGCGCCCCGGAATCGCCAGGTCGCCCCGGACGACAGTAAGGTGTAGATGATGCAATCGTGGTCGCGTAGATCCTCCGGGGTCTGCGGAACGCCGCGTTTAGCCAAGTAGTCCGTGCTGGCGACGAAGACCCGGTCGTACCATCCAAGAGGCCGGGCACGCAAGGTGCTGTCCTCCAGCTGTCCTATGCGAATGGCGAGTTCGGTGCCTTCATTGACCAGGTCTACGTATCGATCGTTGAGTTGGAGATCCAAGATCAATTGAGGGTAGCGCTCCAGAAAGGCCGGCACATGCGGCAGCACAAACGCGTGTGCGAGAGCTGTCGGACAGGCTACGCGCAAGAGTCCCGATGGATCGACGTTGTTTCTGAAGGACGATTCGGATTCATCCACCGCATCCAGGATGCGCCGGATGTCCGCATAGTAGCGTTCGCCCTCCGGTGTCAACGACAGCTTGCGCGTAGACCGGTGGAGCAAACGCGTCTGCAAATGATCCTCCAGAGCCGCTACATAGCGGCTTACATTGGGTTGCCCCAGCCCTAGATCCCGCCCTGCCGCCGAAAAGCTCCCGGTTTCTACAGCACGCGCGAAGCATGTCATCAAAAGAAATCGGTCCACTTCTCCACCTCAATTCATGCTCAATTTGCATGAATTATATGCGAATAAGCAGTCTTATATACTATGGAGCATGAGCGCATATTTCTCCCTGTCGACCGCGGTGGTCGTCATTCACCGGAGAATTCAAATGTCGCGCTTGCAAGGTAAACGTACGCTCATCACTGGCGGCACCAGTGGCATCGGGCTGGAAACGGCAAAGCAGTTCCTGGCGGAGGGTGCTCGCGTGATCGTAACGGGTGTCAACCCCGATTCGATTGCAAAGGCCCAGGCCGAATTGGGCCCGGAAGTGCCGGTACTGCGCGCCGACTCGGCCAGCGTTGCGGCACAAAAGGAGCTGGCACACGTCATCAAGGAACACTACGGCCAACTCGACGTTGCCTTCCTCAATGCCGGCGTATCCGTCTGGCAGCCCATCGAAGAATGGACGGAAGATATGTTCGACCGCTCTTTCGACATCAACGTCAAAGGGCCGTACTTCCTGATGCAGGCGCTGTTGCCGGTCTTCGCCAATCCTGCTTCGGTCGTGTTGACGACTTCCGTAAGCGCCCATGCAGGCGCAGATCGCTCGTCCGTGTATGCCGCAACGAAGGCCGCATTACTGAACATGTCGAAGACGCTCTCGACCGAATTGCTGGGCCGTGGCATCCGTGTCAATGCAGTGAGCCCTGGCCCCGTCGAGACGCCGCTTTACGACAAGCTGGGTATTCCACAAGCTTATCGCGAGCAGCTTAACAAAGAGATCGCGGCAACCATTCCGCTTGGGCGCTTCGGTACCTCCGACGAGGTGGCCAAGGCAGTGCTGTATCTGGCATCCGACGAGTCGCGCTGGACGGTCGGCTCCGAAATCGTCCTTGACGGCGGCCGCCTGCTGAATGGCTAAGCGCGCAGCTCAAGAATTACGCGAATGCCACATCGCCCGGGCTGAGTTAATCAGGTACTGAACGCCGGCCCCAGCACTTAGGGACGAACCAGTCCAATCCAGACTGCGCACACAGCGGTACGCGGGAAACTTCTGCCGCTGTTTGCGCTTGAGAAACCACCCACTACGCCCATTCGTACAGCGCGCCGCGATTGTGCTGCTTGAAAAGGGTATCCACGTAGGCACGGTTTCGTTATGGCTGGACTATGACGCTTCAAACCGATGGCTTCGATGGCCGAAAGCCCCTCACCAAGGCTCGCTGGGGTCAGCATAAACCTTGGCGTACCGCCTCATTCATCGCCTGCACCCGGTTGTTCACGCCGAATTTGCCGTAGATATTGCGCAGATGGAATTTCACCGTGGCTTCGGAGGTGGCGCGAATCTGGCTGATTTCCCAGACGGTCTTGCCTGCGGAGGCCCAACGCAAGATTTCCAGTTCCGCAGGGGTCAATGCTTTTCCAGCCAAACTCAAACGCCTTCTAACGGCGTTGGGTACGGAATAGTGTGTTGGAAATGATTCCTTTGGGCCTCTCATTAGTTTCGCTCCCTTTTATTGGCTATCGGCCTATCACCCTTCGGATTTCTCCTATTGACAGGTGATATAAACGTTGAGGCCGCAAAGAGTTACATAACCAATGGAACTAAGGCGTAGGGCCCGCGATAAACAGCCAGGCCTTACAGGAATTTGAGTTTATTCCCACAACAACTTCCACCATGCGGGGGTTGAAGTTTTTGATACGTCGCTCTTAGTCATCCAGCCCAGGAAAGCGTCGGGCGATAGCGTCGCCCGTCAACGTCGGCACTGGGCTTTGCGCCTTATTGAAAAATCGCAGCGTTATACAGTGCGGGTTCTCACCCATATCAAACCAGTGCGCCATACCGGCCGGCACCACCAGCAGGTCGTTTTTCTCACACCGCACGGCATATACGTAGTCGCCAACATGCAGGTTGAACAAACCCTGGCCGGCGATGAAAAAACGCACTTCGTCTTCGCCGTAGCGGCGCTCATCCAGGAACTCGGCGCGCAATTCGGCTTTTTGCGGGTGGTCGCTCGTGACACGGGACACTGCCACCGCAGCGTAGCCGAGCGCGTCGATCTGCGGCTGATAGGCGGCAATCATGTCAGCATCGCTGGCACCCCTTTCGATCAGGCCAGGTTGCCAGCGGTCAAACCGCACACCGTGCTCGGCCAGGGTGGCGACGATGTCGTCGACATGGGTCAGGACCTTGTTCGGGGTATCCGGTGAAGCAACGGGGTAGACGGCGACATAGCTCATTGAAGGATTCCTTGGTTCTGCTCTTGCAATCGAAAACCGATGATAACGGCAGCGGCCAGGGCTGCGACGCTGGCAATACTAAAGGTGAAGGTCGGTCCCAGCAGGTTCCAGCTGTAGCCGGAATACAACGCCCCCAGCGCACCACCGGTGCCGGCCAAGGCGGCGTACAGCGCCTGCCCCTGGCCTTGTTGTTTGGCGCCAAAGCTGCGTTGCACAAAGGCAATCGCCGCCGCGTGGAAGCTGCCGAACGTGGCGGCGTGCATCACCTGCGCCAGCAACAGCACCCACAGGAGTTCGGCAAAAGAACCCAGCAGCAACCAGCGCAGCGCCGCCAGCAGAAAGCTCGCCAGCAGCACCCGGCGTACCGAAAACCGCGTGAGGATGCGGCTCATGCCCAGGAACATCAGCACTTCCGCCACCACGCCCAGCGCCCACAGCATGCCGATCACGCCACGGCTATAGCCCAGGTGTTCCAGGTGCAGGGTCAGAAAGGTGTAGTACGGACCATGGCTCATTTGCATCAGCGCCACGCATGCGTAAAACGCCAGTACCCCAGGGCTGCGCAGTTGCTTGAGAAAACCGTCTGCCCCCAGGCGATTGCCCTGGGTCACAGGCTGCGCATTCGGCACCCACAGGCTGGCACCGATGATGCCGGCCATGATCACCACGACCACCACCGGGTAGATATCCAGGCTCAGCCAGTCGAACAGGCGCCCCATGATCACCACGGTGAGGATAAAACCGATGGAGCCCCACAGGCGCACCTGGCTATAGCGTGAGGTCTGTTTGTGCAGGTGGGCCAGGGTGATCACTTCGAACTGTGGCAGCACCGCGTGCCAGAAGAACGCATGCAGGGCCATCACCAGGGCCAGCCAGGCGTAGGTATGGCTGATGAAGATCAGCGAAAAACTCAGCAAGGTGCACACCGCACCGAAGCGCACGATGGCCAGGCGCCGGCCGGTGTAATCCCCCAGCCAGCCCCACAGGTTGGGGGCCACGCAGCGCATCAGCATGGGGATGGCCACCAGCTCGCCGATACGCGCGCTGGAGAACCCCAGGTGATCGAAGTACAGCGCCAGGAACGGCGCCGTCGCCCCAAGCAGGGCGAAGTAGAACAGGTAGAAGCTGGAAAGGCGCCAGTATGGGAGGGCTGTCACCGCCGCGCCGTCACAGCTGGCCCAGCACCGGAGTACTCACGCGCACATCGGCGTTTTGCCCGCGATTGCGCAGCAGGTGGTCCATCAGCACGATGGCCATCATCGCCTCGGCAATCGGCGTGGCACGGATGCCCACGCACGGGTCGTGGCGGCCCTTGGTGATCACGTCCACCGGGTTGCCGTGCACATCGATCGAACGACCTGGGGTGGTGATGCTCGACGTGGCCTTGAGTGCCAGGTGCGCAACAATCGGCTGGCCGGAGGAAATGCCGCCGAGGATGCCACCCGCGTTGTTGCTGAGGAAACCTTGCGGGGTCAGCTCATCGCGATGCTCAGTGCCGCGCTGGGAGACGCAGGCGAAACCGGCGCCGATTTCCACGCCTTTCACCGCATTGATGCTCATCAGCGCGTGGGCCAATTCGGCGTCAAGGCGGTCGAAGATCGGCTCGCCCAGGCCTGGCTTGACGCCTTCGGCGACCACGGTGATTTTGGCGCCGACCGAATCCTGATCGCGGCGCAACTGGTCCATATAGGCTTCCAGCTCCGGCACTTTGTCCGGGTCGGGGCAGAAAAAGGCGTTGTCTTGCACGCTGTCCCAGGTCTTGAACGGGATTTCAATCGGGCCCAGCTGGCTCATGTAGCCACGGATGACGATGCCCTGGGTCGCCAGGTATTTCTTGGCGATGGCACCGGCGGCCACGCGCATCGCGGTTTCACGGGCCGAGCTGCGGCCACCGCCACGGTAGTCACGCTCGCCGTATTTGTGGTGGTAGGTGTAGTCGGCGTGGGCCGGGCGGAACAGATCCTTGATCGCCGAGTAGTCCTTGGACTTCTGGTCGGTGTTGCGAATCAACAGGCCAATGGCGCAACCGGTGGTGCGGCCTTCGAACACGCCGGAGAGGATCTCGACTTCGTCGGGCTCCTGGCGTTGGGTGGTGTGGCGGCTGGTGCCGGGCTTGCGACGGTCGAGGTCACGCTGCAGGTCTTCCAGGGACAGCTCAAGGCCGGGCGGGCAGCCGTCGACAATGGCGACCAACGCCGGACCATGGCTTTCGCCCGCGGTGGTGACAGTGAACAGCTTGCCGAAGGTATTGCCGGACATGCAGAGCGCTCCGTGAAATCAGTTGAATCAAGTCAACCGTAATAACTTAAGGCGGCCAGTATACGCAGGCTAATCGACTAGTTCATCCTCGAAACCTTACCGGTCGACATGGGTCCAACCGGCACCTCCCGAATAATGGCGCGATGATGCTACGAGTTTTACTGTTTACCCTCACCCTGTTTACCGCCGTGGCTCACGCCGCCTCCCCCGTCGTACTGCAACGCCCGATCAGCCTGGACACCGGTAGCGGTGAGCTGTTTGGCTCGCTGTTGTTGCCGCAGTCCGACAAGCCGGTGCCGGTGGTGTTGATCATCGCCGGCTCCGGCCCCACCGACCGCAACGGCAACAGCGCCGACGGCGCACGCAATGACAGTCTCAAGCGTCTTGCCTGGGTGCTGGCCCGGCACAACATCGCCAGCGTGCGCTACGACAAGCGCGGTGTAGCCGCCAGCCTGGCCGCCACACCCGACGAACGCAACCTGACCCTCGACGCCTACGTGGCCGACGCGGTGGCCTGGGGCAAATTGCTCAAGGCCGATAAACGCATGGGCCCGCTGATTGTGCTGGGCCACAGCGAAGGCGCGCTGGTTGCCGCCCTCGCCGCCCCCCAACTCGACCCGGCTGGAGTCATTTCCCTGTCCGGCAGCGCCCGCCCGGTGGATCAGGTGATCCGCCAGCAACTGGCCGATCACCTGCCACCTGCCCTGCTGCTGCGCAGCAATGAAATCCTCGATCACCTCAAGGCCGGCCAGGTGGATGCTGATGTGCCAGGCCCGCTGGAGGGCATTTTCCGACCCAGCGTGCAGCCTTATCTGATCAGCCTGTTTCGCGCCGACCCTTCAGCAGCCTTTGCGAAACTGCGCATGCCCGCATTGATCATCCAAGGCACCAACGATATTCAGGTAGGTGTCGGCGACGCTCAGCAACTGAAAAGGGCCAAGCCCGATGCCGAACTGACCGTGATCGAAGGCATGAACCACGTCATGCGCATCGTGCCCAACGATGTAAAGCAACAATTGGCCTCCTACAATGACCCACAATTGCCTCTCGCCGCTGAGTTGGGCAGCCGGTTGGTGCGCTTTATCGACGGACTTCAACCCCGTTAAGCGACAATTTGCCTCCAGTCCTGCAGAAAGCGGCCGATAAGCCCAGGGTCGACAGCAAAAAGACTGTCGACTGGCAGGGCTTGGACAGGATCACACCGCATGACAACCACTGAAGCAACACCGGAACCGACCGCCGACACCCCGGCTGAAAAAACCGAGGCCGTCGACGCGGCTCCCCTGCCGTGGGCGGAGGTTCAGGCCGAGCATTTCAAGATGCTGCGCCTGGCCCCACTGGCTACCGACCGCGCCACCGGTGTGCGACCGTTGCGGTTCGTGCAGTTCGGCTATGCCGAGCGCAATGACAAACACCACAGCCTGTTGCGCATGGTCATCCAGTTGCCGGGGCAGCGGGTTCGCCGCGAGCAGAACCACCTGGATATCTGGGTGGATCACGATAAACATCGCGTGCATTTCGGCCCGGGCAACAGCCTGGAAATCGAACCGGCCAACCGTGGCATCGGTCGCTTCCTGGTGGCCCAAGCCGCGGCATGGGCGAAGAAGAACTGGTCACACTACCGCGTCGACGGCGTCGACCTGGCCAACAAGGACGCACTCAACGAAGCCACACGCCTGCGCCGCGATCACTTCCTGCGCGTCCAGGGTTTCGATGTGGCCTACGCCGATGTGCAACACCTCAAGGGCAACGTACAGCCCGGCAAGGTCAGCGATGTGCTGGACAGCTGGAACACCGAGAAGGTGCAGTTTGTGGAGATCCTTGAAGCTGCGCAGATGCTGCAACAGGCCGAGCACAACCTGTTGGAGCAGGAAGTGAAGCTGCGCAAGGAAGAAGAAAAGGTCACCAAGTTCAAGCGTGAGGACAGCGGGTTGCGGTTTACCATCACCTGCCTGGTGGCGTTTACCGTGTTTCAGGCAGGGTTGTTGATCTGGATTGCCACGCACCGGTAGCCGGCTGGAATGCAATCAAAATGTGGGAGGGGGCAAGCCACCTCCCACATTGTTTGTTCTGTAAGGCTGGTTAAACCCGAGCGGCGAAGATTGCCTGATGTTCACGGCACTGTTCGGCCGTGAGCATGAACACCCCATGCCCACCCCGCTGGAATTCCAGCCAGGCGAAGTCCACTTCCGGGTACAACGCCTCGACATGCACCTGGCTGTTGCCCACCTCGACAATCAGCAAACCCTTCTCGTTCAGGTGGTCCGCCGCCTCGGCCAGCATGCGCCGCACCAGGTTCAAGCCATCGTCGCCACAGGCCAGGCCCAACTCCGGCTCGTGCTGGTATTCGTCCGGCATGTCGGCGAAGTCTTCGGCATCCACATACGGCGGGTTGGACACAATCAGGTCGAAGCGCTGGCCCGGCAGGCCGTCGAAGCCATCGCCCTGCACGGTGTACACGCGCTCGTCGACACCGTGGCGCTCGATATTCTGGTTGGCCACTTCCAGGGCTTCAAAGGACAAGTCGCCGAGCACCACTTCAGCGTCCTGGAACTCGTAGGCGCAGGCAATGCCGATGCAGCCGGAGCCGGTGCACAAGTCGAGGATGCGCGCCGGCGGCTGGGCCAGCCAAGGCTCGAAGCGGTTTTCGATCAGCTCACCGATGGGGGAACGCGGAATCAGAACGCGCTCGTCAACGATAAACGACATGCCGCAGAACCACGCCTCTTTAAGCAGGTAGGCAGTGGGCACCCGTTCATGAATACGGCGATGCAGCAAACGCTGTACGTGAGAGATTTCCTCTTCTTCCAGGTTGCAATCGAGATAGCTGTCGGCAATTTCCCATGGCAGGTGCAAGGCGCCGAGCACCAATTGCCGGGCTTCGTCCCAGGCATTGTCGGTGCCATGGCCAAAAAACAGGTCTTCCCCATGGAAACGGCTGACAGCCCAACGGATGTGGTCGCGCAAGGTGCGCAGGCGGGAAGTGATCACGGGGGCAGACTCCTGGAAAAAACGACTGGCAATTCTAACAGCCTTCGCCTGTACCGACGATGTACGAAAACCTGCCGCCGTACGTCGGATTTCATCCAAATCGCCATCATTCCGTTAAACATCTGCCCCCCTTGACATGGCTGCACGCCAGCAACGGCGTACCTTACGATAGTAGCGATTCACAGAACCGCTCAGCCAGTGGACAATGGCGCAAAAGCCCCCCTCACAGGAGCCCCAGAATGTCCGTTCCAAAGACGATGTTTCAACTCAGCGGTCGTGGTTACGCAGCAGCCAACCTTGGCCATGCGACCCTCGTGATCATCGATGCCCAAAAGGAATACCTCAGTGGCCCGCTCGCGCTCTCAGGCATGGACGCGGCGGTCGGCAACATCAAGCAACTGGTCGCCGCAGCACGCAATGCCGGGCGTCCGATCGTGCATGTGCGCCACCTTGGCACCGTGGGCGGCCTGTTTGACCCCCAGGGCGAGCGCGGCGAATTCATCCACGGCCTGGAACCCGCAGGTGACGAAACCATCGTTGACAAGCTGCTGCCCAGCGCCTTCCACGGCACCGGCCTGGAAAAACACCTGCAGGACCTAGGCTCCCTGGACCTGATCGTCTGCGGTTTCATGAGCCACTCCAGCGTCAGCACCACCGTGCGCGCCGCCAAGAACCTGGGCTTTCGCTGCACCCTGGTGGAAGACGCCTGCGCCACCCGCGACCTGCCTTGCAAAGGCGGCGTCCTGAGTGCCGAGCACGTACAGCAGACCGAAATGGCCATCATGGCTGACAACTTCGCGACCCTCGCGCTGACCAAAGATCTGATCTGATCGTCCTTCTGATGAGCGGCGCGACGTGTTTATGGCTCCGCTCATCCGCAAATGCCTGTCATTTGCTGCAATTGCCTCTGGTACAGGAACAACCTGTGTATCTTCCGGTCGAAGGGCCGATACCCTGGAGGAAAGGTCGGAATGAAGATATCCGATGGTTTTGACGCTCGTCGCTTGCGCCCCAAGGGCCCGAGCAACTGGCGTCTGCGCCTGGTGGCCGGCATTGCCGCGCTGCTGGCGATTGTAGGTGTGCTGCTGGCAGGTGCCGGTGGCGCCGGTTTGTTTGGTCACTCACCGGCCCTTGGCGAACTGAATGCCAGCCCCGGTGGCTCTGCCCTCCTGCTGGGCATTGGCTTGCTGGTGCTGTGGCTGGGCGTGTGGCTGTGGCGTCGCAGCCGCCGGAAGATGCGTCAGCCGTTGTCGCTGAACATCGCCTCGCACCTGATGAAAAAGCACGACTGATGGCGCATAGATAGCGTTTCCAGCGCCCTGGCCGCCGCGATTTAGGTAAACTGCCCGCCCTTCGCGGAGGCTGACATGCAAGACGACGATTTTTCCCTGTTCAAAAACGAGCTGCGCGGCGTCAAGCCGATCAAGCATGATCGCGCTGACACCGGCAAACCCAAGGCCGACCGTGCGCAGATTGCCAAACTGCGCCAAGCCGCGACCGTGCGCACCGACGCCACCACCGTGGATGGCCTGTCGGACCAGTTCGTCATCGACGTAGGCCCCGAAGACGAGCTGATGTGGGCCCGCGACGGCGTGCAGGAAAGCCAGATGCGCAAGCTCAAGGTCGGCCAGATCCCGTTCGAAGGCAGCCTGGACCTGCATGGCATGAACGTGGAAAAAGCCCGGGAAACCCTGTGGGCCTTCCTTGCCGAAGCCACCAAGTTCGAAATCCGCTGCGTGCGCGTCACCCACGGCAAGGCTGTGCGGTTGGACGGCAAGAAGCCCATGATCAAGAGCCACGTCAACACCTGGCTGCGCCAGCATGCCCAGGTGCTCGGCTTTACCTCGTGCCAGGCACGCCACGGTGGGGCGGGTGCGGTGTATGTGATGCTCAAGCGCACGATGATGGAAGGGCGCGACGAGTAACAAGTGCCATCGTCAGGCTTGCAGCGATGTGTCGGCCACCGTAACCTTGCGCTTTGCGAAAATCCCACAGGTAGTTTCATGTCCCTGGAACAGAATTACACCGCGATCCTCGGCCAACTCGGCGAGGACGTCTCCCGCGAGGGCCTGCTCGACACGCCTAAGCGTGCCGCCAAGGCGATGCAGTACCTTTGCCGCGGCTATGAACAGACACTCGAAGAAGTCACCAACGGTGCCTTGTTCAGTTCCGACAACAGCGAAATGGTGCTGGTCAAGGACATCGAGTTGTACTCGTTGTGCGAACACCACCTGCTGCCGTTTATCGGCAAGGCGCATGTGGCGTATATCCCGAGCGGCAAAGTGCTGGGCCTGTCGAAGGTCGCGCGGATTGTCGACATGTATGCGCGCCGCCTGCAGATCCAGGAAAACCTCAGCCGCCAGATCGCCGATGCCGTAATGCAAGTGACCGGCGCCCTGGGCGTGGCCGTGGTGATCGAAGCCAAGCACATGTGCATGATGATGCGCGGTGTGGAGAAACAGAATTCGTCGATGATCACTTCGGTGATGCTGGGTGAGTTCCGCGAAAACGCGGCCACCCGCAGCGAATTCCTCAGCCTGATCAAGTAACAGGCTGCGTAGGAAAAGACCGGCGTTCATCGCCGGTTTTTTTTCGCCCGCAGAATTAAGGTAAGCTGCGGCCCCTTCTTCATGGGCAAGAGGTTTCAGCCATGTTCGTCAAAGCACTTCGAGTGGGCCTCGGCCACGTCATCATCGCCGGCGACTTCCTTACCCGCCCGCGTAAAAAGCAGCGCCCTGCCGAACAACAGGCCCAGGTGAACGCCGCGGCCAAGGACCTGACCCTGTATCAATTCCACGCCTGCCCGTTCTGCGTGAAGACCCGCCGCACCCTGCACCGCCTGAATGTGCCGGTGGCATTGAAGGACGCGAAGAACAACGAGCAGGACCGCCAGACCCTGCTGGAGCAAGGCGGCAAGATCAAGGTGCCGTGCCTGCGCATCGAAGAGAATGGCCAGACCACCTGGATGTATGACTCCAAAGTGATCATCGATTACCTGGACAAGCGTTTCGCGGCGATCTGACAGACCTGCTGAGATCCAATGTGGGAGGGAGCTTGGCCCTTCCCACATTCAGTTGGATGTTGGCAAATCCAGGTCCAGTTCCAGCAGCGCTGACCCGAGGCACTTGCCATGGGCATCCAGCGCCAGCGAGCGGGTCACGCCGCCGCGCAATATCCCCGGCAGTACGAAGTTCAGCGCTTGCACGTTGGGCAACTCATAACGCCGTACCGGCGCAGCGCCAGGTTCCAGCAAGCCCGCAAAAAACTCGGCCACGCGTTCGGCCGTGAGCTGCTCACGCAGCAACGGATAATCCTCGGCGCGATAGGCGATGATCGAAATGTTCGAGGTATCGCCCTTGTCGCCGGTACGGGAATGGGCCAGCGTGTGCAGTTTCATGCTTCGATCCTCGGGTTGACCGCGTCACGGGGCAGCAGTAACGACGCCACCGCCACTACCTGCCGCACGCTCTTGCTTGCACCACCGCCGCCGGACGGGCCGTTGGTGTAGAGGGTTTCCACTTCATTGCCGACCCGCACCGCTTCGCTGCGTTCTTCACAGCGGGCAGCCACTCGCAGGCGTACTTCCCAGGGCTCCACGCTGCTGCGTGGACCGTGCAGCGAGTCCATGCCGATCAGTTCGGCGCGTACATCCTGCATCTTCACGCCCATCAGTTCCAAACGCTTGAGTACGACATCCCGCGCCAGCTGCGCCCGTGCGACCGCGCCGGGGCCGCCGTAGGACATCTGCCCTTCGCCAATCCAGCCATCCAGGTAGCCAACGCTCACCTTCAACTGCTCGGGCCGTGCGCGACCACCCGCCCCTTGGGCGCGAACGCGATTCACGGCCTCTTCGACAAACCCCACGTGGGAGAAGTCGGCCGTCACGTCAGGCGTCAAATACGCCGCAGGGTCATGCACTTCGTAGATCAGTTGTTCTGTGCAGGTGGCACGGCTGACCCGCCCACCGGAACCTGCAACCTTGGTAATCACGGCCTCACCGTCGGCATCGATCTCGGCCAACGGGAAACCCAGGCGCGCAAGGTCGTCCACATCCTTAAAGCCAGGATCGGCAAAATAACCACCGCTGACCTGCCCGGCACACTCCAGCAAATGCCCGACCAACGTGCCGCGCCCCAGGCGCTGCCAGTCGTCCACCGCCCAGCCGAATTCAAATACCTGCGGGGCAAGGAACAGCGACGGGTCGGCCACACGCCCGGTGATCACCACATCGGCGTCGGCGCGCAAGGCATCAAGAATGCCGTCGACGCCCAGGTAAGCATTCGCGGAAATCACCCGCGCGCCCAGTGAGCCCACGGTCTGGCCGTTATCCAGTACCTGCTCGGGGCGCAAGACGTCCAGCACGTCATCGCCCACCACGGCCACGACCTTGAGGCTCAAGCCCAGCGCATCGGCAATCCGCCGCACTTCGACCGCCGCCGACACCGGGTTGGCCGCGCCCATATTGGTGATCACCCGCAGGCGGCGCCGCCCTTCATGGCGGCCGACGTAAGGCAACACACGCTGCATGCGCTCACTGAGCAGCGGGTCATAACCACCCTGCGGGTCGCTGATGCGTGCCTGTTGCGCCAGGGCGATGGTGCGTTCGGCCAGACACTCGAACACCAGGTAATCCAGATCGCCCAGTTCGGCCAGTTCCACGGCAGGTTCGATGCGGTCGCCGGAATAGCCGGCACCGGAACCGATGCGCAAGGTTTTCATCTCAAATCACTCCCAGGAGCAACGCGGTCAGGGTCATCAACACCGACGCGGCAAACAGAAAAGGGATGGTGAAGCGCTGGTGATCGGCCAATTCGATCTTGCACAGGCCCACCAACAGAAAGGTCGCCGGGGTCAGCGGGCTGACCGGAAAACCGGTGGTGTGCACGCCCAGCAACGACGCCTGGGCCACTTGCAGTGGGTCGACGCCCAAGGCTTTGCCGACTTCGGCAATCACCGGCATCACGCCGAAATAGTAGGAGTCGGGGTCGAACAGCATGCTCAGCGGCATGGAAATAAAGCCCACCACCGCCGGGATCAGCTTGCCGTGGCCAGCGGGAATCTGCGCCACCGCCACTTCAGCGATGGCCTTGAGCATGCCCGTGCCTTGCATGATGCCGGTGAACACCCCGGCGGCGAGCAGGATACTGGCCATGGTCAGGGCGGTTTTAGCATGGGCATCGATGCGGGCGCGCTGGGCGTCGACGTTCGGGTAGTTGATGCACAGCGCCACCACCGTGCCGAGCATGAACATCACCACCGGGTCGACCCAGCCGGCGATCATCACCACCATGACCAGCACGGTCAGGACCAGGTTGACCCAGAACAGGCGTGGGCGGCGCAGCTTGATGTCGTCGTCGCTGAGCACCCGTTGCGGCACGGCATCCACCGTGGAGCCGGCCCCCAGGCCGAGGCGTTTTTCTTCACGCCGGCCGAGCCACCATGCGCAGGCAAAGACGAAGATCAGGCCGACGATCTGCACCGGGATCAGCGGCTGGAACAGGTCCGCCACCGGTACATGCAAGGCCGCTGAGGAGCGCAGCACCGGGCCGGTCCACGGCAGGAAGTTGACCCCGGCCGCCATCGCACAGACACAGGCGAGGATGCGTTTATCGATACCCAGCCGCGTATACAAGGGCAACATCGCCGGCACCGTCACCAGAAAAGTGACCGCCCCGGAACCGTCCAGGTGCACCAGCAGGGCCAGGGTCGCGGTGCCGACCACAATGCGTGTAGGACGTGTCCCGACCGTGCGCAGGATGCGATCAATGATGGGGTCGAGCATGCCGGCGTCGGTCATGATCCCGAAAAACAGGATCGCGAACACAAACATGCCCACTACGGGGGCGACGTTCTTGATGCCGCTAATGATGAAGGCACTGGTTTGCAGGCCAAACCCGCCGAGCAGCGCGGCGATGATCGGCAAGGCGATCAGGGCCACCAGTGGCGAAAGGCGTTTGCTCATGACGGCAGCGAGCAGGCACAGGATGGTAATGACACCCAGGGTAGCGAGCATGGGTTACTCCAGAGCGGCCTTGGTGGCCGGTTATTGTTTTCCCTGGAGTATTGGAAGCGCGCTAGTCTTTGTAAATTGGAATATTCACCCATCAGTGTTCGGAAAAACAAAATGAAGCCATGCTTATGAAAAACAGCATCCAACACATACAAGCGTTCCTTGCAGTGGCGCGCACCGGCAGCTTTACCAAGGCTGCCAACGAGCTGCATCTGTCCCCTTCGGCGCTGACCGTGCAGGTACAACAACTGGAAGACTGGCTCGGCGTCGTCCTGCTCGACCGCAGCCCCCGGCATGTGAGCATCACCGCCGC
The DNA here is from genome assembly GCF_001269925.1 of Pseudomonas sp. MIACH. Taxonomy (GTDB): domain Bacteria; phylum Pseudomonadota; class Gammaproteobacteria; order Pseudomonadales; family Pseudomonadaceae; genus Aquipseudomonas. Next base: position 75,741 of record NZ_LHVO01000017.1, on the reverse strand, counting down.
CGGCCAGGAAGCGCGCGGCCCGATGGAAAAACTGCTGCTGGACCTGGACAACATCGTCACCGGCTCCCGCGACCTCGCCGCCTTGCGCCGGGGCGTGGTGACCATCGCCGCCCTGCCCTCGGTCTGCGCCGGCAGCCTGCCGCCGGTGCTCCGTCTGTTTCGCGAGCGTTTTGGCGGAATAGAAGTCCGCCTGCAGGACCTGGTGGCCCACCGCATTCATGCCCAGGTGCGCGCAGGCGAGGTGGATTTCGGTATCGGTGTGCGGGCGCGATTGAGCCATGGGCTGGCATTTGTCCCGGTGCTGAATGATCGACTCTGTGCGTTCGTACCGCTGGATCATCCGCTGACGCGGCATAAGCAGTTGACACTGGAACAACTGGCGCAACACCCGATCATCCTCACCGGCCGCGACAGCAGCGTGCGCGAGCAAGTCGATGCGCTGTTCGATGCGACGCGGCTGACGATGAACGCCGGCATGGAGGCCAACTACATGTCGACAGTCCTGGCGTTGGTGCGCCAGGGGCTGGGGATCAGCGTGCTGCCCGAGTCAGCGGCGGACAGCCTGGAGGGACTGCGGCGCATCAGCATTGATCATCCGGGGGTCAACCGCGAGATCGGCTTGATCACCCGCAGCGCCATGAATTTAAGCCCGGCAGCGCAACGCTGCTTTGAGTTGTTGAAAGACGAACTGCGCTGACGGCCGCGCACCCCGCTGAGATAGCCAGCCGACCGGAGCGCATGACTGCATGCGCCCGAAGTTCACCCTCTAGAAGATCGAATTAATCAATATAAAGAGCCGGGAAAGCGCCGTTGCAATTTCAAGCAAATCTCACTATTCGCCATGGATATGATCACGCTCACATGACGTTTAAAGGGTGTCAAATTCATGAGCGCTTCACCAAAAACGACACGGGCCTTCATTCTTTCAGCGCTGCAAAACATAGGCGTTACCCCAGATAAGTTGCAGGCCATCGATGACGGTGCGCAGATCTACGGACCCGAGGGGTTATTGGACTCCATCCATATAGTCGGGCTGATCTCGGAGATTGGCGAATGGGTCGACAGCCGCGCCGGTAACACTAAGAGTTTCTTCGATATCCTGGATGAGGATCTGTTCGAAAACTTCAAGGATATCAATTGGATTGAGTCGTTATTAAATGGAAAATTCAGTCATGTCAGCTTTTCCTCCTGATAGTCATTATATAAACGCCGATAAAATCGAAGACATCCCTTATAAACTCCTGGCCGATAAAGTGCCCACGCCCTTTTATGCCTACAGTGCCACGCAAATAAAAACTGACTTTGCCGAACTTAAATGCGCATTGCCCGAGGGCATCGATTATTTTTATTCGCTCAAGGCTAACCCGAATAAATCCCTGGTCGCCCTATTACATAAAGCCGGCGCCGGCTGCGAAGTCTGTTCGCTGGTTGAATTGAAAATTGCACTACGCCAAGGTGTAGCGCCGGCCGAGATCATTTTTGTCGGTCCCGGCAAACATATTAATGAGCTGACCCAGTGTTGCCTCGCGGGTATTAAAGCCGTGGTGGTCGAATCCATCGAGGAAATGCATTTACTCAACGACATCGCGTCCAGCCTGGGGGTGACCCAGGCCATCGCGCTGCGTATCAACCCCGACTTTACCGGGGAAAAAGCCAAGTTGGTCATGAGCGGCAAGCCCCGGCAGTTCGGTATCGATGAACAACTGCTGCCACAGGCATTTGCCACGCTCGATCAGCTCTCGCACCTGCGCCTGGCAGGCCTGCATATTTACCTCGGCACTCGCATTCTCGACTGGCAGGCCCTTGCCAACAACACGCAAAACATCCTGGCACTGGCCGCCACGCTGCAACAGACCTATGAAACAGCGCTGGATTTCGTCGATGTGGGCGGAGGCTTCGGGGTGCGCTATTTCGACAAAGAGAAAGCACTCGACCTGGCCGCCTTGGGACAAGCCCTGCAGCCCATCGTGAACGATTACCGCGGGGCATTCCCACGCTGCAAAATCGTGATCGAACTGGGCCGGTTCCTGATTGCGCGGGCCGGCATTTTCGTCACGCGGGTCAACTACCTCAAGCCGTCCCGGGACGAGTGGTTTGCCGTGTGCGATGGCGGGGCCAACTGCCACGGCAGTGCCGCCGGCATCAACTCCCTGATCCGTCGAAACTTCCCGATGGCACGCCTCGGCCCCGCCACGCCGGGCGAGCTGCATCGCTATCAAGTAACCGGCCCGCTGTGCACGCCGACCGACTTGCTGGGTGAAAACATCATGCTCGCCGAACTGCGCTCAGGGGACCTGATCGGCATCGGGCACTCCGGTGCCTATGGCGCCAGCGCATCGCCGGTGGGTTTCTTGAGTTTCGGTCATCCGGCGGAAGTTCTCGTGGAAAACGATCAAGCCTTTCTGATCCGCACGGCCGATGGCATAGACGCCCTGCTCGCCCCCCAGGTGTACCAACACCTGTCTTTGGCCAGCGCCTGAAGGAATCGTTATGTCTCTGCAGTTTGCGGCTACTCACATCCTGTGGCGCCAGTTCGAAAGGCACAGCGCTGCGCCTGCCGTAGACGACGCCCAGCTCAAACAGGTCAAGGACTTCGTCGAGGCCTTTTTCCACGCCCATGGCCATACCGCTCAAGCCCAGGACCGGCATGCCTCGCGCTGGTACGCCGCCCAGCACCTCACGTTCAGGGCAATGCTGACGCAATTGGTCGGTGAACTGGCCACCCAGATCCCGCTCAATGACGTGGAACTGGTGGTGCTGGCTCACTGGACACCAGACGTGGAGGTCGGCTGCTCGGTGACCAACGCCATCATTCACCAGACCGGCGCCCATGACGCCTTTGGCATCGCCATCAGCGATCACGGCCTGAGCAGCCCGTTCCTGGCGCTGCAAGCCATCGAGGACTACCTCGACGACACCAACGCTGGCCGCCCTGGGAAAAAAGCCCTGCTGCTGATCGCCGACCAGGACGCCATCATGTACCCCAGCCCGAGCCTGGAACGTTTCAATCCGGTGGCCAGCGCCTGCGTCGTGATGCTGCAAAAGCGCGCAGACGAACCCGCCGACGGCCGAGCGACCGGCATCGTGTTCAAACAGTATCGAACCGTGCCTTTCCCGGCGACGCAACACGCACTGGAGACGCTGCTCAACAGGCTGGATATGTTCACGTCGATGGAAGAACACCTGCCCCTGTTGATCCTGACCACAGCGTGTTTCGCCGCACAGCTGCGCACGCACGCACAGTGGACGAGCCACCGCATCGAGAGCTGGGACGACGCACTGCTCTGCAGCGCCCCGTGGGCGCGTTTACAACAATTGGCACCGAACAGCCACCGTATCCTGATGATGCAGCCCCAGGATAACGCGCTGAGCTGTGCAGGCCTTGTGGTGGGGGACTGAGATGTACATCCACACCATCACCAGCCTGGTCGCGGCGAACCTCACCCCGCTGCCAGCCCTGGCGCAAAAATATGCCTGGGGAGAACGCAACACGAAAATATTCAGCCGCTTCCATCGAATGGAATCGGCCAGCCTGTTCGAACACGAGGCGTTGCCGGACCTGATCATGCAATTGCTGCGGCAGTTCCAGGCCGAGTGCGACCCGGTATTGTTCGGGAACATTGGCTATGTCGCCTGGGCCCACTCCCTCAATTGCCCCAGCCCTTTTGACGTTGTCCCCGGCCTGGCCAACGACCTGCGCAGTTTGTTGGGTCGCCCGCAGGCTGAGTTTTTTTCTATCACCCAGGCATCGTGTGCATCGGCGCTGGTCGGGCTGAAGTTTCTCGACGCCAAACTGACGGCGGCACATGCCAGGCAAGACAAGCTCTGCGGCTTACTGATCACCGGGGAAAAGTGCTTCCACGACACCGTGCAATACGTCGATCAGAATGGCTACTTCGGCGAAGCCCTGTGCGCGACCCTGCTCAGCCCGGAACCCTCGCCCGGCGCCTTGCGCGTGAGTGCCGTGCATATCCGCCAACTGGCCGCCTATGGCACACGTCTGCGCGCGACGGATCGCGACAGCGAAAACGCCTACGACCACGCCTTTATCCCCACCATGGTCGAGACCGTACAGGGCGCACTGCAGCACGCCGGACGGCGTCCTGAAGAGCTGCGTACGCTGATCCCATACCACATCAGCCCGCCCACCTTCGACCGGATCGCCGACCGCGCCGGCTTTGCCCGGGACATCATTTACCGGCGCCATCTGCACCGCCTGGGCCACTGCTTTTGCAGCGATGCATTCATCAACCTGAAAAGCCTGCGGGCACACGGCGAGAACGCGGGCGCCGTAAACCCCATCCTGGCCCTGGCTTCCGGTATCGCGGGCACTTTTGCCGCCGTCGTTCTTGAATTCAATAGTGAGGATGAGACATGAGCACAAACCATTTGAGCCAGTGGCTGGTGCAGGCCGCACAGCAGTTCCCGGATAAAACGGCGCTGGTGGAAGGCGAGAATGAAGTCACCTGGGCCGCACTGCATCAACGCGTGATCAATACCGCTGCCTACTTGCGCAAGCAGCAGGTTGAACGCGGTGACAGGGTCTTGGTGTGGCTCCCCAATGGGGTGGATTTCGTCGTCTGCTTCTGGGCTGTGCAGTTTCTGCAGGCGGTGTTTGTCCCGGTAAACCCGGACACACCGCTGGCACGGGTCGGCTGGCTGCTCGATAACGCTGAGTCACGCCTGTTGATTGCCCAGGCCGGCCAAGCCACCGCGCTGGCAGCGGCACCCGCAACCCCGGCGTTGCGCATGCTGTTTGATCAACTGCCGGACACGCAGCCAAGCGGTTCGCCGCTGTTGTCCCTGGCGCAGATTGCGGCACTGGCACCGCCGCCGCCGCTGGCGGTCCAGGGTGCACTGGATATCGATCTGGCCTGCCTGATCTACACCTCGGGTTCCACGGGCGACCCGAAGGGCGTCATGTTGACCCAGCGCAACATGCTCAGCGCCGCGGACTCTGTCGCCAGCTATCTGCAATTGGAGGCCAGCGACCGGATTTTCTGCACCATCCCCATGAGCTTCGACTACGGCCTGTATCAAGCGATCATGACCGCCAGGATGGGCGCGACGCTGATTATCGAAAAGGATTTCAGCCGTCCGCTGTTTGCCCTCAAACAGCTGGTCAAGCACAAAGCGACCGTGCTGCCGATCGTGCCCACGCTGCTGGCGATCATTGCCCCGTTGGCCAAACGCTATGACTTCTCCTCCCTGCGCACCATCACCAACACCGCAGCGGCCTTGCATCCCAGCGATATCGACCTGTTGCTCTCGCTGTTCCCGCAAGCCCGGATTTTCTCCATGTATGGGCTGACCGAATGCCATCGCTGTACCTGGCTGCCTCCTGCCTTGTTGTCCGAGCACAAAGACAGCGTCGGCTATGCCATCCCGAACACCGAACTGTGGGTGGTGGATGATGCCGGCGTTGCCCACCGCAACAATGCCAGCGGCGAACTGGTGATCCGTGGCGCGACCGTGATGCGCGGCTACTGGCGCAACCCGGAGCAGACGGCAAAGAAACTGCGCCCAGGTCCATTGCCCGGCGAGTCGGTCCTGTACACCGGTGACCTGTGCCGGCTGGATGAGCAGGGCCTGCTGTATTTCCTCTCGCGCAAGGACGACATCCTGAAAACCAATGGCGAAAAAGTCGCCCCTCGGGAAGTCGAGGCCGTACTCAGGCGCGTACCGGGTGTGCTGCAGGTCGCAGTGATCGGCGTCGCCCACCCGATCCACGGTGATGAAATCGTGGCCTGTATCGAATGCGTCGAGCCCTTGGACATCGCGACGCTCAAAGCCTTTTGCCAGGTCCATCTTGAAGCCTATAAACGGCCACATCGCTATTACTTCAGCGAAGCCTTGCCGAAAAACCACAACGGAAAAGTCGATCGAGGCCAACTGGCCGTCCTCCTGCCGCGCCAGCAGAAAAACCTCAACGTCGGGTGCACACAAACCACAGGGAGTCACCATGCATACGCCAACCATCATTGAAGCCATCGGGCTGGTCCTGGAGAGTTCCGACCTCTCGGAACTGAGTGCCAAGACCCACCTGGAACGCGATCTGGGATTTGAGAGTGGCCTGTATATCGAACTGATCATGTACCTCGAAGAGCGCATCGAGGACTTGGTGCTCGACCCTGCCACCCTGGAGTTCCAGCACTTCGAAACGGTGGGCAGCCTGTCGAACTTCATTGAGCTCCAGCTCTCCAGCCGGGCGGCGTAAATGGACGCCTGGTCTGAACTCATTGCGGTGTTCATGCGCTTTGGAGGCCAATCGCATACCGCCTGGCGCCTCCATTCACTGACCTACAGTTATGAGGCGCTCAGTCAGCGTGCGCAGGACATCGCCGTTGAAATCGTGAGCCGGCAGCCGAACAGTCACACGCCGCTTGCGCCGGTCCTGGTGTATGGCCACAAGTCCTTCGACTTTCTCGCCGCCTGGTAGGCCTGCCTGCTCTGCGGCTGCCCGATCGTGCCGGTGGAGTCAGACAACACACCCGAGCGTCTGGAGCGGATCGCCCACACGGTCGGAGCACGCCTGATTCTCAACACCGACGCCCTCCCGCTGTGCGCCACAGACGCCCAGGTGGTCGCTCTCACCGACGTGCCCTGGCAACACCATGATGAGACGGCGCTCCGGCATTTACTGGACGGTACCCGCCAGCGGTTCGACAACGGCACCGACACCGCACTGGCTTACATCATGTTTTCCTCGGGCACCACCGGGGAGCCCAAGGGCATTCAAATCAGCCTGGGCAACCTGGTGGACTTCGTGGCGTGGATCGGTCGCGACTTTGCGCTGCACGGCGCGATCAGCGGGAATGTGCGCTACTGCTTCGATGTCTGCCTGTTTGAGATCTGGCTTGCCTGGCAGTTTCTGCAACCGCTGTCGGTGCTCGATCATCGCGAGCTGATCAACACCCGCAAGATGATTGCCCAGCATGCGCAAATGGCGCTGACCTGCTGGGTGTCCACGCCGTCGATGATGCGTCTCTACCTGCTCGACCCGACGTTCAACGCCCAGGCACTTACGCAATTGCGCCGCTTTATTTTCTGCGGGGAAACGCTGCCCAAGGAAATCGTCACCCAGCTATGGGCACGCTTCCCCGGCAGCGAGGTGATCAATACCTACGGCCCGACCGAATGCACCGTGGCCGTTTCCCAGGTACTGATCACCGCAGACATGGTGGCCTCGTCACTGCCCCTGCCGATTGGTCGGGCCAGGCCGGGCGCGATGCTGCACCTGGCGCCGCCCCTGGACGCCTCGGGCCGCGGCCAACTGTTGATCAGTGGCGAATGTGTCGGCCCTGGCTACCTCAACGCCGCACCCGCGCGCCAGGCCAATTTCAGCCAGCGCGCAGGCCGGGCCACTTATGCCACCGGCGATATCGGCCTGTTCGATGGCTCCTGGTACTACTTCCTCGGGCGGGAAGACGGCGAGGTCAAGATCCAGGGCCACCGTATTGACCTGCATGAAATCGAACGCTTCCTGCGCGACCACAGCCTGGTCGCCGATGTGGTGGTCGAGCCGTACTGGCGCAAGGGCAACGCCGAGGCGATCCAGGCCTGTGTGATTCTCAACGGCGCCTGTGAGTTGTCACAGCTTGGCAGCGCCATGCAAGCCCATTTCCCCCCGTGGGCTATCCCACGTTACTGGTACAGCACCCCACACACCGTACTCAATCACAACGGCAAGCTGGATCGTTCAGCAGCCCGCCAACTGGCTTTGGACAACGGAGATAAATATGTTTTTATCGCAAATCAAACCGCTGTTTGAGCGGCTCAAGAACCAGCACACGACTACCGCGCTGATCACCCAGCAAGGCACCTGCAGCTTTGCCGAACTGGGCCGGCGCACCGCAGCGATTGCCCAGGTGCTCGCACCATGGGCCGGCCGCAACGTGTTGATCCACGGCCATAAGCAAGTGGATGCGGTGGCGGCCATGCTGGCGTGTGTCAGCCAGGGATGCTGCTTCACGTTCGTCGACCAGGCCAACCCGGTTTCGCGGATTGAAAAGATTGCCAGCCTGACCGCTGCCGAACTGATCCTCACGGCGACATCACAGCCGCTGGAAGGGCTGGAGCGCTGGCCGCAATGGGTCTTGCCCAGCCTGGAAAACGGCGACCCGGCGTCACTGCCGCTCGAACCGGAACTGATCCAGCCGCTGTTTTATATCCTCCCCACTTCAGGCAGCACCGGCGAGCCGAAGGGTGTCGTCGTCAGCTACGAAAACTTCGCCGCGTTTTCGGCGTGGTACAGCCCGCTGGTCATCGACGATATAGCCCACGGCTGCCATGTGAACCACGCCTGCTTCTCTTTCGACATGGGCATTCTCGATCTCTTCCCGGTGCTGTGCCAGGGCCGCGCCCTGCTGATGCTGGACCATCGCCACAATATGCTGCCACGGCAAAATATCCATCTGATGTCGAGCCAGGCACAACACCCGGTCACCAGTTGGTTTTCGACCCCCAGCTTTGTCGACCTGATGTTGAAAGACCCGTTGTTCTGCCAACAACAGCTTGGGCAGTTGAAGCGGTTCTTCATGGCTGGCGAGCGTATTTCGCTGGGCCTGGTGACCCAACTGCAGACACGCTTTCCCGGGCTGGAGGTCATGCACGGCTACGGCCCCACCGAGGCCACCTGCATGACCCACGTGTTCAAGTTGGGCTGCCCGCCCGAACAGAGCGATGGCCTGCTGTCCCTCGGCAAAGTCTGTGGCACCAATGGGGTCAGGGTGGTGGATGCCGACGGCCGCGGACTGCCCGCCGGAGAGATGGGCCAGGTGCGCTTGTACGGTCCGCAAGTCGCCCTGGGTTACCTGCCCGAAGACCACCCGCGTAACGACGCCTTCAACCTGGACGAGTTCGGCCGCTATTACGCCACCGGCGACCGGGGGTTCCTGGACGACGATCAGGCCCTGTTCATCTGCGGTCGCGACGATGGCCAACTCAAGCTGCACGGTAACCGGATCGAACTGGCTGAAATCGAAAGCACGGTCTGCCGCTACATCGAGGTCACCCAGTGTTGCGTGATACCGGTCATGGAAGAAGGCAAGGCCGTCGACCTGCAACTCTTCATCCAGTTGAGCGATGACAGCGCCCACCACCGTGACGCATTGCGTCGCTTCCTGGCCGAACAATTACCCGGCTACATGATCCCGAAATCCATGTTCTTTTGTCAGGAGTTCCCTATCACGCTGCACGGCAAGATCGATCGCCAGCTCCTGGTGAAACGGCATACGGCCCAGCCTGAAATCGCCTGAGCGCCATCTGCAAGCACATATAAAAAACCCGCCGTCGCGGCTGCGAAAATGCCCGCCATTCTGTGCAGCAGCGCCGGACGGATGGCGGGCATAACAGGTTCTTTCAACGATAAAGGCCAGCGCGATGCGTTTTAATCATATCGGTTATGTGGTGTACGACAGCGATGCAACCACTGTTGCGGTTAAACCGTTTTTCCCGGTGATCGTTCGCTACAAGGAATACGTTGCCGCGCAAAAAGTCTTCATCACCCTGCTGGCCACCACCGACGGGAACAGCCAGATCGAGCTGGTCGAACCGCTGGAAAACAATCTGCCCCTGCGTGAGTTATTGGTTAAATCGGGCAAATCGTCGCTGCCTTACCATATCTGCTTCGAAGTGAACGACTTCGACGAGCAATTCAAAATCATGAAGATGGCAGGCTGGATCGTATTGACGCGCCCCTTCAGCGCCTTTGACAGCAATCACCGCGCCAGCCACCTCTATCACCCCGATGCAGGGGTTATCGAAATCATGTCGGGCCCGCTATGAGTCAACTGTACGATGACCTCTTCGCCGGGCAGTCCTGCCCGCTGGGCGCGGACGCCCAGCAGTTTGCCGACCAACTGCGCAACTTCGACGACATACGCCAGGTCATGAGCCGATGGCCGCTCGCCCAGACGTTCAACCACCTCGGGTTGCCGGCGCGATACCAGCCATCGTCAGGTACGCAGGTGCCCAACCTGGCGGCGCGCTACGAACTGTATGAAAAGATGGGGTTCGTCTCGCCGGTACTGATGTTCTGTGCGCCTGGACCGAGCATGGCCGCCTACGTGGTTGCCGGGTTGGGCAACGAACAGCAACAGGACGCCTTTTTTGGCCAGTTTCAACAGGCACTCTGCTGGTCATGCTTTGCGATGACCGAACCCACCCAGGGCAGTGATGCAAGTGCCATGCAGACCACGGCGACAGCGGTGGACGGTGGGTTCCTGATCCGCGGGCAGAAGATGTTCATCGGCAATGCGACGATCGCCGACACTGGGGTGTTGTTCGCGCGTGCCGCGCCCGGCCCCCTGGGGATCAACGCCTTTGTGTTTACCCCGCAGCACCCCGCCATCACCCTGCGCCCACTGGCACTGAGCGGGCTGGATGGCGTAACCCTGGCGCAGATGCAGTTCCATGACCTGTTTATCCCGAGTGCGAATGTGCTCGGGCAGCACCTCAAGCCGACCCAACGTTTCGCACAATCGGCGATCAGCACCTTCGATGCGCTGCGCCCCTGTGTGGGCGCGCTGGCGCTGGGCGTGGCGCGGCGTGCGATGCATGAGTGGCAAGCGTGCGTCACGCCCACCCCGGCGCAATCGCAACAGCTGTCACGCCTGAAACGGCGCTGGCACGCCGCGTACCGTGAGGCACTGGCGGTCTGTGAAGCCTTTGACGCGCGACAGGCACCGAGAAAAAGCCCCGGCATGGTGAAAACCACCTGCGTGGTGCTTGCCGAAGACATTGTCAACCAACTGATCCACGCATTCCCGGCAGACCGATGGCCACTTCCGAAGGCGTTATGGCAGTCATTTTGCGATGTGAAAGCCTTTGAATACACCGAGGGCACGCGACAGATCCACCGGTTGAGCCAGAGTTTTTCCCCTCACCCCATTCGCCAGGAGTGCCAATGACCATCGCTCCCTTGCTGCAGGGTCAACTGGATATTGTCAGTACCTGCGAGGCCATTACGCCCGACAGCCGACACTTTATTGTCAACTGGCGCCAGCCGCCCCAGGCGCTCTGGTATGAGCACTGGCCCCACCCCGACTGTGGCGAGCGCTTGCACGCCAGGGCCGTGGTGGAACTGTGCCGCAGCGTGGCCAGCGAGCCTTACCCGACACAGTTGGTCTACGACAGCCTTCACCCGGCCGCGCGCGGGGCCACGCCCCTGTTGCAAAGCCTGCTATCGCAATGCCCAGGGTTCATCGAAACCTGGGGCGTCAGCAGCAGACACTTCGATCCGCACTACGCGGCTGCGCTGGCGGGCACGCTGCTTCAACCCGGGCAACGCCTGCTCTATCTGCATGACCCGCTGCAGCGTCTGAATAACACCCCCGCGCCTCAACAGACGACGCTGCACTATCTGCTTTTTTCCGCACAACCCTCGGGGGCGCCATGGATTCCCAGCTCGCGTCACTGATTGAACGCCTGGCAAACCCTACGGTGTTGCCGATGCGGCCGACCGAGTCGCGACAGCTGGCGGCCATGCCCACCGAAGTGATCGACTGCGGCCCCTACCGCAGCAGGGTGCTTATCCGGGAAAACCATGACCCACGGGCCAAAAACGCACTGTTGCTGCACGGCTGGGGGGGCCATCCGCTGATGCTGGCCGAGGCACAAACGTTGCTGCAAGCCCAGGGCTATCGGGTCTACGCGCCCTTCCTGCTGGGTCATGACCCACGCACTCCGGCCAGCTGTGACCTGCCCGGCCAAAGCGCACTGCTGCTGGCGATGCAGGCACGATACGGCCCGTTCGACAGCGTGGTGGCCCATTCGGCCGGCGGGCTGATCACCGCAATGGCGCACTGGCTGGGGTTCAGCTTCAACCGCGTGGCCTTGCTGGCAGCCCCGGCCTCAGTGCCCAGCCTGCTGCTGCATTCCCTGCGACAGCACCGGGCGCCGGGGCATTACCTGGCGCCGTTGAGCGGCTATTTCCAAAGCCGCTATGGCCTGCCCGCCGACGTGCGCGCGGCACAGCCCTACACGTTCAGCGGCCCGCGCGTGCTGATCATGCACGGCAAGCAGGACCGCAGGATCAGCCACACCGATGCCGGGCACATCCACGCGCAGTCAGCGGATAGCCAACTGCATATGATTGAAGATACAGGCCACCTGGGCATTCTCTCGCATCAGCGTACCCGACAGGCGCTGACCAGGTTTCTCTGTGCGAAAAACGCCGACCATGAAAAAGGGAACCTCCATGTTGGGGCATATTGAATCCATTACCGTCTACGTTCCCGAACAGCGTAAGTCACTGGCCGAGTGCGCCAGCGCCCTTGGACTGTCAGCGCTGGATGTCAGGATGTTCGCACGCTTCTATGGGCTAGAGAGCTTCCCGCGCCAGCCCGGCTCAGTGGATGACCTGATGCGCGCGCTCCTGGAGCAATTCGTCGCCGCTCATGCTGACCTTATCCCGCGTATCCGGCATGTGGTGCATGCCCATACCGTGCCGGCCCTGCGCCCTTTTGACCAGTCGGGCAGGGCCTTGCTCGATACGTGCGGGTTCAGCGCCGACACCGAGTATTGCAGCCTGACGATGGGCCACTGCGCGACCTCGTTACCGGCGGTGGAATATGCCTGCAGCCGTCTCGCCGAAGGGGAATATGCCCTGCTGCTGATTGGCGAGAAAGCCTTTCATCCCAGGGTTGAACTGATCGACGACACCACGATCATGGGCGAGGCCACCTGTGCCGTGCTGCTCAGTCGGTCGGGCGACCGCGCCAGGGTGACTGCCCGCTATAGCGCGCAGGCCGGTGAGTTCAACCGACACGAGGGCAATGAACCCAGCAATGACCCAGGATTCGCCGAGGCCTATTTTGCGTTTATCAGCGCGGGCATGCGCAGCGCCGCACAGCATTTCGATTGCGCCCTCGATGCAATGGACTGGATCGCTCCGCACAACGTCAACCTGTCTTCCTGGCAGAAAGTGGCCGACGAACTCGCGATCCCGCGCAGCCGGATTTTTCTCCAGAATATTCCCCGCTACGGCCATTGCTTCGGTGCGGATCCTTACCTGAACCTGGCCGCGCTCATCCGTGGCCGGCAGCTGTCTCCCGGCGACCGCGTGATGCTGGTCAGCGTCGGCATGGGGGCGACGTTTTCCTCGCTGTTGGTTGAGGTGCCCGCCGGCAACGAAATCCCGGTCTTTTGCAACCTCAAGCAATACCCGGATGTGAGGCCGAATTAAGTTAACGCTTAGTTCTTCCTCAACTCGAACGTAGCCACCTATGAGCGATATCACCCGCTGCTATCCACAACTTCACGCGCTGTCAGAGCGACTGCTTGCCGCAGGCCAGCTCGCGGAAAGTGACCTCCAGCAAGCGATTGCCTATCTGGATCACCCGGAGCTCAGGAGCGTTGCCTGCATCGGCATACCTTCGCGCTTCAATCCCTGGGAAACCGCGGCATTTTCCAATGTCAGCTACGCCCGGCACCTGCAGATCATCGAGTACCTGAGCCGCACCGATGCCAGTGCCATGATGCTGTTGCCGGGAGCGTCTCTCAGTACCCGCGCGATCCTGACCCTGGGTGATGAACAGCAACAGGCGCGGTTTTTTGCCTGCTTTGCCGAACGCCCGGCGTGGACCTTTTTTGCTGTTACGGAGCCCCAGATCGGCTCGGATGCCGGCGCCATCGGCACTGAGCTGACCCACGGTGAACAGGGCTGGCGCCTCAATGGCACCAAGATGCTGATCGGCGGCGCCCTGCTGGCGAGCGCTGGGCTGGTGTTTGCGCGTTATCAGCAGAGCCAGCGACTGGTGATGGTGTTTCCCGATGACACCCTGCCCACCCTGCTGCGTGAGCCGCTGGGTACCGTCGGTTTGGCCGGTGCCGGATTAACGCGCCTGACCTTCAAGGATTACGCGGTAAAACAGGAAAATATCCTCGGGCACGAGCGCCGCGAACTGCTGCAGGGGCTCAACTCCCTGAGCCTGGTGTTCGAACGTCATCGCCCCATGGTGGCGGCCATGGCCCTGGGCACCACGTTCGGCCTGCTCAGCGCGTTGGACAGCCGCCCCCGGCCGGCCACGGTGCGACGCTGGGTCGCCGGGCAATGGCGCAACTATCATGCCGTCTATCAGCAGATGCTCACCCTGGCCGAGGGCTACAGCAACGGCCAGCACCAGCATGCCCTCACCAGCCAGCTCAAGCTCAATGCCAGCCGCCTGGTTGAGCAAACGGCGTGCCGCCTGCCCCATTGGCTGAACCCTGACGACTGGCTGGAAGACCGGTTGCTGCGCAAGCGCTATCGCGACAGCTTTTCGTTCGAATACATGGAGGGCACCAGCAATATCCACCGGCTCAATAGCTTCCGCCCGCCCGTCGCCCAGGGGGTAAGCCTGTGACGCTCTGCCTCGATCCTGCCGATATCGTGTTCCAGTCGTTTCATCACACCGAAACGCCGCAGCCGGAATGGGAAACCGAGATCCCGCATTGGCGCTCCTATGTACAGCACTTCTTCGCGGCCAACGGCCAGGCGCTCAGCCCGCAGGACGAGCGGGTGCCCGCCTGGATCAACAGCCCGGAGCGCGCGGCCTTCTGCGATATGATCGCCGTGCTGCTGCCGCGTTTGGCCGAGGTCATCGAGCCTGCACGGGTCAAAACCGTGCTGATGGCGCACTGGACGCCGGACCTGCACATGGGCACGTCAGTGGTGAATGCCGCCATCCATCAAATGGGGCTTTCCGCTTGCCTGGCGATGGCGATCAGCGACCGCGGACCGGACGCTGCCCTGTTTGCCCTGGACGGTCTCAATGACTGCCTGGCCGGCAAAGACGAGGACGGTCTGCTACTGATTGCCGAGCAGAAGACCCTGATGTATGCCTCGCCTCTGATGGAGGCCCTGCAACCGCAAAATAATGCCTGTGTGTGCCTGGTGAACAAACAGCAACGCGGGTTGCGCTACCGGGGATTCAAGCGTGCGTCCCTTGCACAATGGTCCGCTGGATGGCTGTCGCAGGCGATCGAGCAACTGGGCCTGGCCAAGGGCCGCGTGACCCTGATCGGTCCTACCCGGCTGCTGGAGGTCGCGCCCGCCGATGCTCACGCGTTTGCGATCAACCCGCACCTGGTGTGCGCGGCGCCTTTCGTTGCCTTGCGCACGCTTTGGGAACCGCAGCGTGACTACCTGCTGATCAGCGAAAACGACAATGGCATCAGCGTCTGCGGGCTCGCCGCCGCAGAAGGCCCACGATGAATATCGCTGCGCTGGCCACGTATATTCCACCCGCCAGGGTGTCGATCGATCAGGTCATTGCTCATCGCGGCGGCAACCCTGCGGAAGCCCGGACCTTTGGCCAATTGTTCGGCCTGCGACAGGCCTCTACCCTGGCCAATGAAGAAAGCGCCGAAGGGTGTTTCCAGGCCCTGCTGCAACAACTGGCAGCGAGCCTGGATGACGGGGAGCAGATCGACGCGGTCATTTTGATCCAGGGCCTGCCGGCCGGCTCCTGGCGCCAAAGCGTCAACCTCGCCGCCCTGCGGCAGCAGTCGAACGTTATCGCCGCCGATGCGCCATTGCTGTACCTCAACCAACAGAACTGCGCCACCGTGTTCTGGGGGTTGCGCCTGGCCGAACGCTTGCTGGCGGGCGGCAAGCATCGCTGTATCGCGCTGCTGGTGGGCGACACCTTGGCCGACTTCGACCTGGCCGAACGCTATGTACCCGGCTGCACAATGATCGGCGACGCGTTCGCAGCCGCCCTGCTCAAGCCCGGTGGCGGCCAGCGGCAGGTTTCGGGCATCCAGTGTTTTTATCATCCCGGGTTCTGGCAGGGCCTGGATGGCAGCCGCGAAGACATCAAGCGTTTTTATCAGTCCCACAACGACCTGGTCGCACACGCGTTGGCCACCTACCCGCAAGACCTGCGCAAGCGTGCCTGGCTGCTGCCGCACAACATCAACCGCCTCAGCTGGCAAACCTGGCTGCGCCACCCTGACAACCATCACCAGGCTGTCGCCACGGACCTGATCAGCGATTGCGGGCACTGCTTCAGCGCGGACCCGCTGTTGCTGCTTGAGCGCTATGCGCCCCAGGACACCGGCCGCCCTGCCCTGCTGCTGTCGGTCGGCCTGGGTGGCTGGGTCGGTTGCGCCGCTGTGACCTCAGACGCCTCACCGGAGCCCGTTCATGCCCAGTAACCCGAATGAAATCCCGACTTTCAGGCCGTCCGCAGCTCAGTATGCACAACTGGGCTTCCTGAAAATTGCTGAAAGTGCCTGTCGCCAGCATGGAGATAAGGTGTGGATCGCCGACGACGATGATCAAGCACTGTTGCTCGCGGGCGCTCGACATATCCGGTTTTTCCTCGATAACGAAAGCAGCTTTCCCAAGGAGCTGGCAAACAGCACGTCAGCCAGGCGGATACTGCTGGGCCAATCGCTGATCACTGCAAGGGAGGGTGAAGAGTGGAGCCTGGCGCGAAAGTTGACCTTGGCGACGGTCAATCCCAAATTGGCGTTGCTGAAAAAGGGCACCCACGATGCCGCCCAATGGCTGGTGGACCGGTTCCATGAACCGCAGACAGACTCCATGCAGGAAATCTGCCTGCAGTGGGCCTTGAGGTGCGTTGCGCAGGGCTTCGTCGGCACCACGGCCAGCACCGCGCAGCTTGACATCCTGATGGTCCACTTTCGCCGGATCTACCTTGAACTGATCGTCGCCGAGTCGAGCGTGGATCATGCCCAGTTGTGCCAACACCCCGCCCTGGCCACGTTCCGTGAGGCACTGGAGTCCATGGTCGGGCCATTGATAGCTGCCCAGGCTGACGCCACCCAGAACGTCGCCATGTTGCAACGCTTCTGCCAGTCCCTGGATGTCAATGCCCAGCCCCAGGAACGGGAGCGGGCGGTCAGCCTGTTGCTGGGTAACCTGGCGGCCAGCGTGGACAACACCGGGATCGCATTGCTGTGGTGCCTGGCCCACGTGTCACGGCACCCCCACTACCAGGACCGGATCCGTGAAGAACATCAGCGCGGCAAGCGCGACATGGCCAGTGCCATCGTCAAGGAAACACTGCGCATTACGCCCGTCACAGCTTTTGTCGAACGCTGCACCCAAGGCCCACTCGTGATCGACGGTGCGGTGATTGCGCCGGGCACCAAAGTGCTGTTTTCACCCTGGCTGGTGCATCGCAACGCCTCTTACTGGCCCGAGCCCCTGAGCTTTCGGCCAGAGCGTTTTCTTGAGGGCCGGAAGATCGCGCGGGAGCACTTCATCCCTTTCAGCGTGGGCAAGCGCAACTGTGTAGGCATGGCGCTGGCACTCGACCAACTCACCTCGGCGATTGAAACGCTGTGCTGCCATGTACGCCTTTCGCTCGCGCCCTCGACTGCCCCTGCGGCCCTGACGCCGACGTATGCGCTCAATGTGATGCCCAGGGGCGCTATCTGTTTCACCATCGAATCCGTAGACAAGGCCACCGCGCATGAATGCATCGCCTAGCCCGGCGGGAGCTGCAATCCCGAAGCTCAGCGTGTTTTGCTTTTCCGATGTCGCCCGGGACAGTTTTGCAGAGAAGTATGAGCAATTGCTGAGCACCGCCAGGCTGGCGGATGCGCTGAACTTTCATGCTATCTGGACGCCTGAACGGCACTTCCACACCTTCGGTGGGATGTTTCCCAATCCGTCTGTCATCAGCGCCGCGTTGTCGGTCTGTACACAACGTATCGCAATCCGCGCCGGCAGCGTGGTGCTGCCCTTGCATGATCCGCTGCGCGTCGCTGAAGAGTGGGCGCTGGTGGATAACCTCTCGCGCGGCCGGGTCGGCGTAGCGTTTTCCGCGGGTTGGCAACGTAATGATTTCGTCCTCAATGCGCAGAACTACCGTGAGCGCCATGCGGTGCTGTTCTCGTCTCTGGAGCAAGTCCAGGCGCTGTGGCGCGGTGAGTCCGTGACGCGCCATGAACTGTCCCTGCCGGCGCGGCCGGAACCGGTCGCGTTGCAAACCTGGCCGCCACCCTTTCAGCGCACCATCGGGGCGTGGGTCACCACGGGAAGCAATCCCCTGTTGTTCAGCGAGGCAGGAAAACGTGGCTTGAATGTGCTGACGCACCTGGTTGCACAAAGCCGTGAACAGTTGCAGGAAAACTGCGCCAGCTATCGCCTGGCGCGCCAGGAAGCCGGCTTGGACCCGGCAGGCGGCACGGTCACGTTGATGATGCATACCCAGGCCGGAGAAGACCGGGCATCGCTGTTGCCACGCCTGCGCCCGGCCCTGACGGGCTATCTGCGTGCGTTTATGCAGCTGTCGGAAAACCTCAATGCCCCTTCTATGCTTGATCAGGAAAAGACCGATAAAAAGCAGGCCTACGAGCTCAAGTGGGGCGTGGAGAAGTACCTCAACCATTACGGTTTGTTTGGCTCTGCCGCCGAGTGCCTGGAGCAGCTCACGC
Source organism: Pseudomonas sp. MIACH (assembly GCF_001269925.1). Classification (GTDB taxonomy): domain Bacteria; phylum Pseudomonadota; class Gammaproteobacteria; order Pseudomonadales; family Pseudomonadaceae; genus Aquipseudomonas. The sequence continues at coordinate 57,348 of NZ_LHVO01000017.1, read as the reverse complement.
AGCTCAAGCGCGAAGGCATCGACGAAGTGGCTGGACTGGTGGACTTTGGCATGCCCCAGGACAGTGTTGAAACAACACTGCGCACATTGGCGACATTACTGTGAAAGAGGGAGGTCCCACTACCTCTTCGACGTAGCGTTGTCGCGCAACAAACTGGGACCCGTGTGGTGAGCGGCTCGCCACAGGAATGCAGTCGCCTGAAATTGTTTATGCACCACCCAAGACTCCAGGGTGAAATTTTAACCCTTTGAAATCATTAAGTTATTTTAAGTTTGATAAGAGGTCATATGAACAATCTGAGAACGCTGAAACTGATGCTGGCATTGCTGGCGGGCACGGCCGGCAATGCAGCACTGGCCGCCGAAAAAACTTTGCCTCTGGACGCCTTCGACAGCGTTGAAGTCCGCCAGGGCATCAACCTGTCGATCAAGTGCGCTGCCGCGCCTTCAATGGTGGTTTCAGGCTCAACCGCCGCCCTGGAAAAGCTCAAGGTCAGCAGCAAAGACAAGGCGTTGTTACTGGTCAATGAGGCGGGTGAGAATGATCGTTTTGTCTCCCACACGCTGGATATCACCCTGTACACCAGCAAGCCGTTGACCGGGTTGGTAGGCAAGGCCGGGGTAAACATCGTGGCGCCTGCGTGCGCCGTCGACTCGAGCAAACTGACGGTCGCCGGCAGCATGGGCGCCGACATCCAGATCGAAGGCAAGACCGCAGAACTGGTGCTTGATCTGGCAATGGGCGGTACCTTCAACAAGAAACCGCTGCCCTTCACCGCCGATGTGGCGACTGTGCGCATGAGCATGGGCGCGCAATCCTCCCTGTGCCACATTCCACGGATCAACGGCAGCCTGTCTGCCGGCGCACGCCTGTCTGTCAGCCCATCCGCTCAAGTCGATACCGGCGCCACGGGCTCTTTTGCCAGCGAAATTTCCACCTCTGACTGCACGTAAGCGAGGGGTGTAAACAGCCTCGCTCGTTCAATGGCCGGCAAGTTGCCATTGAACGGGCGAGTGCTGCGGCGCACCGATCGCCGTGTACGCGAGGCAAAACCGCTCTTGACCTCGGACCTCGCAATAATGAATCTGCCCCACGTCGACGGCAGGCTCCACCACGACCGGCGCCAACCCGCTCGCGCCCGCCGGGGGAATGATACAAAAGCTTGCCAGCGACTGGCTCAGCCCTGTCCCACGGGCCTTCAGCCACGTTTCCTTGAGGCTCCAGAGCCGGGTAAAGCGCACCAGGTAGTCGTCTTCGTCAAGCGCCAGCCAACGTTGCTCATCCGGGTGGAAGAAACGCTGGGCGACGGCTCTTTTTACTGCGACTTTGCCGCTGACCTGCTCCAGGTCAACCCCGACTTCCAGTTCCCGACACAGCGCGATCGCGGCCGAATGACCGCTGTGGCTCAAGTTAAAACGCAACCACGGGTGGTCAGGCAACCAAGGCTTACCGGCCGGGGTCCTGGCAATACGCAAGTGATCGACCGGGATCGCCAGGCAGGCCGCCAGCACTTGGTGCAACCAGCGTTGCGCCTGCTGGCGAACCGTCATGTCCGGCCCCGCCTGGTCAAAATGCCGAAGCAGGCACACCCCCCGGCCGGCGTGCAGTTCAGGCAGGGGATTGCAGGGGTAAATTGATGATGACTTTGCACCCGGTCTGGTCATGGCGATTTTCCAAGGACAAATAACCGCCGTGACTTTCAGCAATTTGCCGACACAGGATCAGGCCAATGCCGGTGCCGTTGGGCTTGGTGGTATAGAAGGGAACGAAAAGATTCTTTGGATTGGTCAGTCCTAGGCCGCGGTCCAGGATGATGATCAGCAGGCGGCCTTTCTCCTCGGCCCACTCGATATCGATACTGTCGGTGCTGCTGCCCATGGACTCATCGGCGTTTTTGATCAGGTTGATCAACAGCTGATGGATCTGCACCCGGTCGAGGCTGGCCATCAACGGACGCGGTCCGCTCAGGGTAATCACCCGGTGGGAAAACAGCAGCGGCAACTCGGCAACCAGGACCGCCAGATCCACCTGTTCCCTCAAGGGCGGCGGCAGTTTGCTCAGTTGCCGATAGCTACTGATAAACGCGATCAGTTCGCGCGCGCGCCGGTTGATCAGGTCGATGCCCTCGGTAAAGCCGGGTGGCAAGTTGTCGGAATGATGCCGGTAGTGTTGCTGCAGCATTTGACTGATCGACGCGATGGGGCTGAGGGAATTGTTGATTTCATGGCTGATGACGCGCAACAAGTCTTGCCAGGCTTTTTGCTCTTCCTGGCGCAGCATGTCGTCAACGTCACTGACAAACAGCAGCACGTTCTGCAGGCCGTCGACCATGTAGGTGTCACTGCTGACTTTGTAGCGACCCGGCCGTCCTTCGTGATCGGAAACGACCGGATGCTCAGTGTTGGCGTTGTGCAAAAGGCTATCCAACTGCCAGGTGCTGGCAGTACTGCCGATCAGCTTTTCCAGGGATGTGCCCAACATCCGCGACGCGGCGCTGTTGCACCAGATCAACCGATGGCCGGCGTCCAGGGCAAAGATGGCAACGGTGATATTGGAAATGACTTTTTGCAGCAGGAAATCCATCTCTCGTTGCTGCTGGCGGTGGCGCGACAACTGGCTGGAAATATCATTGATCTGCTCGATGACCCCCTCGAAGGCCCCTGCCCGGTTAGTCACCCCGCGCAGGCTGAAGTCTTCCTGTTCGACCGCTTCGAGCAAATTGGAGATGACGTTTATCTTGTAGAGCAACTGCTGGAAAAAGTGATACGAGAAATACACCAGCGTCACGCACAAAATAAACAGGGTGAAGCACTTGAGGTAAATGGACTGGTGCGGGAAAAGCCACAGCAGCAGGTAAGCAATAATTCCACCTACCGGCGCCAGGCTGCACAGCAGCAGATGGCGTACTTCAAACGAGTCGTAAAATTTACTCATGGCAAATTTTTAATTTCTCAAGCCGGCGGTAAAAAGCGCTGCGGCTGAGCCCCAGCGATTCGGCCGCCTTGACCGCATTGCCATCGTATTGACGCAGGCGCTGTAACAGCAGGGTTTCCTCGGCTTCGGCCAGGGTGCAGGCGTCTGTCAAGTCTGCCGGCAGGATACTGGCCGCGCCCTGGGTATTCGGGGAGGCGCCCGAAAACGGCAGGCAGAGGTCTTCCAGGTCGATCACATTGGCGCGGCACAGCAACACGGCGCGCTCCAACAGGTGGCTCAACTCGCGGATGTTTCCGGGCCATGAGTAATCAAGCAACCCCTGGCGGGCCTGGGGCAATAAGATCGGCCGGGGTTTGTTGTACTTGCGCGCAAAACGCTTGAGGAAGCGTTCGGTCAGCGGCTCGATATCTTCCAGACGCTCGCGCAGGGGCGGCAGTTGGATCTGGATCAGGTTCATCCGGTACAGCAGGTCCTGGCGGAACCGCCCTTCTGCCACGGCTTTTTCCAGGTCCGAGTTGGTCGCGGCGATGATCCGGCATTGAGTGGTCTGGGTTCGCGAGGAACCGACACGCTCAAACTGCCGTTCCTCCAACACTCGCAGCAACTTGACCTGCTGGGTCAATGGCAGATTGCCGATTTCATCCAGGAACAGGGTGCCCTTGTCCGCCAGTTCAAATCGGCCGATACGGTTCTCGCGCGCATCGGTAAAGGCACCTTTGACATGGCCGAACATCTCGCTTTCAAACAGCTGCTCGTTGATGCAGCCCATGTTCACTTCGACAATGCTGTGCTCGGCACGCGCGGAAATCTGGTGGATGTAGCGCGCGAGCAGGCTTTTACCGGTGCCATTTTCGCCCAGGATCAACACGCTGGTATCGGTCACTGCAACCTGTTCCACCAGGCTGACCAGGCGTTTCATCGCCGGCGAGCGAACCACCCACTCACCGTCCATATCGTCTTCGAGCGCCAATTTGAGCAGCTTGTTTTCTTCGCGCAGGCACTCGCCGGAACGACGCGCCTGGCTCAGGGTTATCTGCTGCTGAACGATGCTCAGCAAACGCTCGTTGTCCCAAGGCTTCTGAATAAAATCGGCCGCCCCCGCGCGCATGGCGTTGACGATAATGTCGACGCTGCCCCATCCCGTCATCGCCACCGCCGGCAGGTAATCGTCGAACTTCTTCATTTCGGCGAGCAACTGCAGGCCTTCCATGCCCGAGGTGGTGTCCTTCTGGAAGTTCATGTCCATCAGTACAAGATCGAAAGGCTTGGCCGATAAATGGGCAAGCAGGCGATCGGCCTGGGTTTCCACCGTCACGTCATATCCCTGCATACGCAAGAGGATATCGAGGCTGGTCAGGATTCCGGCGTCATCATCTATAACCAGGATGTGTTTTTTATCGTTCATTCCAAGCTTCCAACTTGCACCGCCGTGCCTGTGAGCACGGCGATCGTTTATTCATAACGAATCGCGTCAGCGGGCGACATATTGGTGGCCCGTCGGGACGGCAGCCAGACCGCCAGCGCCACGACCAGCGAAATCATCAGTGCCACCATGCAGAACAGAAGCGCAAAGGGCGTGTTTCCATTACCCAGGACGTGCGTCAGTTTAGGTGCCACGAAGAAGGCCAGCGGCAAGCCGATGATAAGACCGGTCAATAATTGCTTGCCGCCCTGGAGCATCAGCATACGTAACAAATTATTCTCCGTGGCCCCCATGGCCATGCGTACGCCAATTTCCTGCGTGCGCTGGTTGATCAGGTTGCACATCACCGCGTAAATGCCTGTTGCCGCCAGTATCATCGCCACGAAGCCAAACAACATGAAAAGATTGGCAATAAAATGCAAGCCGGCGGTATTACGTGCCAGGCGTTGACTCAAGGTCTGGATCTGATTGACGGACAGATTGCTGTCCAGTTGGTGGACCGCACTGATCAATGCTGGCCCAAGCGTTTCCGGGTGTTGAGCGCGCAGTACCAGCATCAACGAGGACGCCGATTGCTGCTCCAGGGAGCGGTAGACCGTAGTGCGATGCCGGAAGGCGCTGAACGGACGCCCATGAATCACGTTGGGCACTACGCCCACGACGTTATACCAGCGTTGATCATCACCCTCGCGGAACCGCAGGCGCTTGCCGATGACATCGCGTTCGCCAGGCCAGGACTGCTCGGCAAAAGACTGGCTGACCACCACCACCGGCTGTGAATCCTGGGTGTCATTGTGGGCCAGTTCCCTGCCCGCAATGGGCGTGATCCCCATTGCCGATAAGCTGCCGGGCATGACCTGCACATCATTGACCATCGGGTACGACCAGCGCTCGTTAGTGTTGTTGTTCGACGAGTCGACATCTACCTGACGCGGAACAGTGAACTGTCCTACAGCACTGGTCGTCAGTGCCGCACTTTCAACGCCCGGAATCGCCGCTGCTGCGTCCCGCAAGCGCTGATAAAACAGGATACGGCTTGCATCATCCGGGTAGCTGTTGACGTTGAGGTGGATCTGCCCGGTCAGGTAGTTGCGGGTGTCTACACCGTAGTCAGCCCGGGTCGCCTGATAGACCAGCAGCGCAAACAGCGCACTGATGCACAAGATGGAGCAGGACAAGCCCACTTCAAAAATCACCAGAATCCGCGAGACCCGGCCAGCGCCACGGCTCTGCGCGCCACGGGTGCCATCGCGCAACACATCGTTGAAATTGCCACGGACAATTTTCCATGCAGGCAGTGCGCTGGTGAGCACCGCCGTGAGGATCACCAGGACAAGTGCGTTGACCACCAACAGGTGATCGAGTGACAGCTGCCACCAGAACGGAATTTTGTTGGGAACGAAACCCGGCAGTATCTGATTGGTGATCTCCAGGCCCCATGCCGCCAGCAACACCGCCACCACGCCGGACAAGAAACAGATAAACAGGCTTTCCCACATCATTTGCAGCACCAGGCGGCCAGCAGGCGAGCCCAACGCCACTCGGATCGCTATTTCCTTGGAACGCTCAGTCGTTCGTGCCAGCAAGAGGTTGCCGACATTGCAGCACGCCAGCAGCAGCACAAAACTGACGGCGATCAGCATGACGATGAAGATCGGTGTGGTCTCCTCCCCCATGAAGTTTTCCTGGAACGTCAGCACCTGCGCTGAAAGCCCCTTATTGCTTTCCGGATGCTCCTGCGCCAGTGACTGCATCACGCGATTGAGGTCGCGATTGGCGTCCCCAAGGGTCACGCCCTCCTTCAAGCGCGCATAGACAGACACTTCCGGCGCGCCTTTACGCACCAGGTATTGCGAAGGCTCAAGCTGTGACGGCAGCCAGAGGTCATGGAAAAAGGGAAAGGCAAAATTCTGCGGCATGATGCCGACGATGCGCGTGTGAACGCCGTTGATGGTGATATCGCGGCCAATGAGTTGCGCATCGGAAGCAAAATAGTTCTGCCACATCGTGTAGCTGATGACCGCCACGGGCGCGGCTCCGGACTGCACGTCTTCGTTATTCAGCACCCGGCCCATGAACGGCTGGACCCCGGCGTAGGAGAACATCTCAGGCGTATTTCTGATGGCCATATAGGAAACGGCCTTGCTGCCATCGCTGATATCCGCACGCTCCGCGTAGAAATACCCCACATCGTCGAGCTGGGTGGTGCGCGCCTTGATGTCGCTGTAATCCAGGTAGTTCAGCCCGGAATCACTCAGGCTGACGCTGTTCACGGTCGGATTGACCAACACCATGCTCTTGCCGTCGGGATAGGGCAGCGCGGTGAACATGATGGTGTTGATCACCGAAAACATATAGAGGGTCAGTGCCAGCCCGCAGGACATGATCAGCACGGTGACAAAAGTGAAGCCGGGGCTTTTGAGCAGTAACCGCAGGGCATAACGAATGTCAAAAAGCATCTTATGCTTCCTTCACCAGGGTCAGTTGCCGCGCCAGTTCTCCATCGCCGACCACCTTGCCGTCAGACAGGACAATACTGCGCTGGGCCCGCTCCGCCGAACGAGGATCGTGGGTCACGATGCAGATCGTGGCACCCTCCTGATGCAGTTTGTCGAGGATGTCCAGTACCGCTTCTGCGTTATGCGAATCCAGGTTACCGGTGGGTTCGTCCGCCAGCAGGATGGTGGGATTGCCCACAATGGCCCGGGCCACTGCGACACGCTGCTGCTGCCCGCCAGAGAGTTGTGAAGGATAGTGACGGCTGCGGTGGGACATGTTGACCTTGGCCAGCGCCTCGGACACGCGTGCCTGGCGCTCTGTCTTGGAAATATCACTGCGGTAGGTCAGTGGCAGTGCGACATTTTCTTCGATCGTCAGGTCACTGATGAGATTGAACGACTGGAAGATAAACCCGATGTCGCGGTTGCGTACCTGTGCACGCTGTTTCTTGGAAATGTTTTCGACGTTGTGACCCGCCAGTTGATAGGTGCCGCTGGAAGCCGTGTCCAGCAACCCCAGGACAGAGAGCAGGGTCGACTTCCCACACCCCGAAGGCCCGGATATCGCCACGTACTCGCCCTTTGCAATGGTGAGCGTGATCTTGCTGAGCGCATGGGTTTCGATTTCGTCAGTAAGGAAAACTTTATTGACATCCGTCAGTTCAACCAAAGGTTCCATCATCGTTGTCTCCTGGGCATTGTTCCGTTGGCAGGCGCGCGCTGCATCATTTGGCGATTGCAATCTGATCGGCCCCCTGCCACGCAGTGCTATCACTGAGAATTATTTTGTCGCCAGCCTTGAGCCCACTGGTGATCTGGATGTAGTCCGCAGAACCTTGCCCGAACACGACTTTCATTTTGGTCGCTGAACGGCTCTTTTCATCCAACAGGTAGAGCATAGAGGGCAAGTTACTCTGCGCGAACGGTGGGCGCTCGACATAAAGCGAATTATTGATTTTGGTCACGGCGATCAACCCATCGACACTCAGGTCGGGCCGCGCCTCCTGTGGCAACGGCTCATTGAACGTTACATCCACCTTGACCGTACCGTTGGTTACCGCTGGATCCACCCTGGAAAGCACACCGGCGAAACGGCTGCGGCCCGTGTTGATGGTGACGGCCTGCCCGACCGCGAGATCGCGCGATTGCAACTCAGGCACCTTGAGTTCGGCATACAATTCTTTCTCTTTGGCCAGGCGGGCAATATCACTGCCGACTGTTACCCGCTGACCAGCCTGGACTTTTACATCCTGCAAGATGCCATCTATCGGTGATTTAACCTTGAGTGAATCCACCTCCTGCTGGCTCAATGCAACTTGCGACTCCATTTTATTCAGGCGCATGAAGTTGGCCTTTTTATCCGCCTCGACACTGAGCTTAAGTGTCTTTAATCGCCGCTCTTCAAAACCGACCTGCTGAGTGTACTGTTGCGTCAGGATGCGCGTGGTTTCATATTCGAGCCGGGGCACGGCCGCTATATATTTTTTCTGGGCGGCCAGGCGCAAGGTAGAGCTGAGCAGCCGACTCTTCGCCTCCAACATCAACGCCTCTTGATTCAGTACTTTATTTTGCAGTTCAGCATTTTTTGCCTCGGTTTCCGCGCGGCGCGCATTCAGTTCCAATTGGTTCTCCTGAAGTCGCTGTTCAAGCGTCGGGTTGCTCATGACAACCAGCAACTCTCCCTTGCTGACTTTCGTCCCGGCTTTATAAACCACCTGCTCCACCCTGGCGTCGACGTTTGCCGCCACCCAGTTGATATCCAAGGGTAACAGCACACCATTGCCACGTACTTCGACGGCGAAGTCACCATACTTGACTTCGGCAATCGTCACGCTGCTACGCGCCACCTGATAAGGGGAGAACTGGTAGTTGTAGATCACCAGCAACAGCACCAGCAAAAAGACCCCGCCGGCGATGGCCTTACTGTGCTTCTTCAATATGCGTTTATTTCCCGGCTGCGGGATCGAGATATCCATGGCTCTACCAATATTAAACACTTGAATACGCCAAAGCACTTTCCATGCCAGAACAACAAAATCACATAAGTCACTGATATAAAACAAATAAAATCCAATCCATGAAATGCTCTACCCGCTTTCAGCTGCGGGCCGTCTCATTTTCGGAACGCCAGTCACACCGATACCTTTTATTAGCTGATTTCAATAGCGAAACCCCACGTACGCGCCTGTCCCAATAGTGGGACGCAAAATAAGCACAACAATAAAACCTTTGCGAAAATGGGATTGCCTATTCCCGAAATCGAAAAAGGCAAAAAAAATACTTAGCAAACAGCTACTTGAAAGCGCCGAAAATCTGGCATAGCAATTGCCTATTCATGAAGGAGTCAACACGTGATCCCAATAATAAAAACCTTCGCCATTGAGCGCTGCAGAACGGAGTCTGTATGTGGGAAATTAAAATCTCGAATGCTGAAAAAAACGGCTTCACTCAAAAAATAATGGACGACTTGTATAAACGTCATTTTGAGATCTACGGCAAACACGCACACACTGAAAAAGCGCTGTGCATGGTCAACGCGATCAACTACATCCTGGAAAATATTTCCGAGGAGATCACGTTGGAAGACCTGGAAAAAATCTGTGGCAAAACCCGATTCGATATTTGTCGAATGTTCAATCTGTTTTACAACGTAACGGCCATAAAGTGGATGTGGAAAGTCCGACTTGCCCTGGCGAAGGAGTTTATTCACCTGGCCCCGGACTGGTCATTGACCGACATTAGCTATGCTTGTGGTTTTTCCTCATTGCCGCACTTTTCCCGGAGCTTCAGTAAGACCTATAACGAAACGCCGTTGAAGTTCAAACAGTACGTCATGAAGTCGGTCAGGCAGGAAGCCAAGAAAGAATCGTCCGAATATGACTTTATCTTTGGCATGCAACGGATTGGTTTCTCGCGCAATATGCTGATCAATAATATCAATTCGATATAACCCATCAATCAGCCAGGCGCGGAATCAGTACTTGAGGGGAGGTGGAAACAGCCAGGATGTGACAGTGGGTATCGCCGAGTGGCGCATACCCACTAACCCTTCGAAGCCTGGGCTCCCAGGTTTAACGTGGCGCGCAGGCGTAATACGGGATCAGGTATCGCGGCATAATCCTCCTGTGCTGTCGCGTCCAGAAACGCTGCAATGCGGCCGAACACTGCAGCATCGCGCAATGCACCGTTGTGCCCTTTGCCTTCGGTGACGATCAGTTTGCTTTTGCCCAGTACATGGCTAAGGACCATGGCATCCGCCAGATCGATACTCACGTCACCCTTGTCATGCACTATCAGCACAGGCTGTTTTATCTTTGCGATTAACTCCGGCCCGATCTTATCGGGGTTGACGCCGTAACGCAGTCGGTAGAGTTGTTTCATCGATGTCGCAATATGCTTGGGCATTTTGTTGTTGAGCACAAAACTGTCGAGCATCTCGCCGAAGCTGCATGGACTGCTGATCAGGATCATTCGCTTGAGGGGCAGCCCTTGCAAGGCAGCCATGCAGCCCACCAAGCCGCCGGACGAATGACCGACGACCACTGAAAAAGGACCGTATTGCCGCTCGATATCGAGCACCGCCTTGGACAGATCGTAGAAAGACACGCCCTTGCCGGGAGACACCCCATGCGCCGGCAGGTCTGGCGCGAAGACGGTGTACCCTTTGGCCTGCAAACGCTGGGCAAGGTGTCGGAGCATGATGCTTCGCCCGTCCCAGCCATGCAGCAGTAAGACTTTCTCGGCGTGCTGCTCGGGTTGCGGGTAAATGAACATTTTCACGAACGTATGCCGCCAGCTGAAGTTCTCCTGCCGACACTGGCTGAGCAACATCATTTCCGCGGGTTTGTAGGGCAACGGTCGGGTCTTTTCAAACAGATGCAGGGCATACAGCGCTGACAGGTAGGAAGACATCATGTCCAACGAATACAGGTCGAACAGCCTGATGTAACGGCAGACGCGTACATAGTGCGTGGTGGGCCGGACCCTGGCCTTCATCAGCAATGTCGGCCGAAGCCGCATCACCACCAGCACGCGAAGGTAATTCTGGTGGATCAACGAAACGACCAACAGCAGCGGATAGATAACACTAAAGAACATGCTCGCTCCCGATTTTATTCGCGAGCCGCCAGTACTCATTGGCAAAGGCCAGGAAGTAAAGGGTACTGAACCCGATGATGATGCTCAAGATCGCATTCAGGTTTGTGAAACGGTCCCAACCCACCAACAGCACGATCACCATGAGCAACTCTATGATCACCGTTAAGATCAGCACACGACGCGCCTGGTCCAGTTGTTCGAGCAATGCCTGCAGAGACGCCACGAATGCCGTGAGAAAAAATGTCGGCAGTAAGATCAGCATCATCTGGCTGCTGGCTTCCCGGATCGGCCCATCCCCGGAAAGAACGCCTATCAGTGTCTTTTCACTGAAATAGACGCCAACCGTGAGCACAAGATAGAGGCCGCCGATAAACATCAGCCCGCGGTGCAACAACCGCTTGAGTCCCTCACCGCTGCTGATGGTCAACCGCTGGTTGATCAATATCGCCAGCGCCGAACCGCAGGCCACGGCGGGAATAACAATGAACATCCTGATCTTGGTAATGATCAGGAACGCGGCGACATACTGCTCACCCAAGGTGCCTATCAGTGGAAACACCAGAAGGGAGCTGAAGAACACCACGATAAAAGACGCGAAAATCGGCAAGCCAACCTGTTGAAGCAAACCCTTCAATCGCGGTACGAACGCCTGCGGTCGGTCATCCTGTTGCTGGTGACCGACCCGCCATACCAGCCATATCGCCACCGGGATCAACAGGCCGGACGCCAAGGCATTGGCCACGATAATGGAATAGAACCCCAAGCCGTAGACATGGTAGCCGGTGTAGCAAATACCGGCATTGAGGACGATATAGGCAATCACCAGCAGCATGCTCACGGCACTCTTGCCCTGCCCTCGCAGCGCGCTGTTGCACATTTCCAACTGAATGAACGGCAACATCGACAGGAAGTAGAGGGGCAGCGCCTCGCGGTAAAAGCCGCCGCCGGACACGGGCAGCAGCGTCTCCAGCCAAGGCGCTGAGAGCGCAATCGTGCCGCTGAGCAAGGCGACAATCACGATGCCCAGCACGGCCAGAATCGACGTTGCCGTCAAGACTTTCTGTTTTGACCAGAGGTTCAAGGACCGGGCGCTGAATACCTGGTTACTGATCGCCAGGCATTCGAGGATCGCCAGGAACAAGAAGCTGAACGGCTGGATCATTGACAGCCAGTAAATCGAGGTGGTCTCGGCGCCGTGCCCCAAAATGGCGGTCTGGATATTCTGCGAAAACGACACCGCGACGGCCACGATAATCATGGGCCAGGCCAGCTTGAGCAGATCCGCGATATCCCGTCCCATCCCCTGGCTTTGCGACAGGGCAATACCCGGTGATGTCGTCACACGGCCTCCCCCAGGCTCTCGCGCCGTGGCAGGCCGTCACGGCCATTCGTTTTGCCATACAGGCTGTAGAACATCATCGAGAGGTAAGACAATGTGTGCGTCGCACCAAGCAGATAGCCATGTCCGCCCATGAGTTTTTCCGCGCGATTGGTCATCTGGGTGATCTGCCAATGGTCTTCTTCGGCATCCTGGAAGTCCTGGGCGGCGATGCGCATTTCCCACTGCAGTACCAGCAGGCTGCACTGGTTGCTCAGGTCCGCGAATTCAGCCTTGATCAACTGATGGCGAGTGGTTTTCGTACCAAAGCTGCGCCGCTCGGACAAATGCGTCCAGCTCATGCCCAGCATGCGCGTGAGCAACCCCAGACGGGCAGCGATAGAGACCGTCAAGCGGGTACCCTCGTCGACGACCGCCGGCTCCCCGCCCAGGAACTGAAGATCCAGGCCGAGGGAGGCAAGTACTCTGTCCGCCTGCGGTGACTGGACATGCGCTGGCGTTCGGTCGCCAGGCACAAGTTGATAGCCCTGGCTGAATGCGCGGCGGGCCTGAGGGGTCAGTTCAAGGCGTAACAGCCGCACCGCTTCTGCGGGCTCATGGCCCGCAAACAGCTGATAGATAGAGTTGAACGGGCCATCAGGCATATGAGCTCTCCACTTGCAGGTGCTGCTCAATCCAACTGATCAACTTACCCACGGTGGTAAAGGCATCCTGATTGATTTGATCGGGTTCAAACATCAGGCCTGGGACTTTTTCTTCGAGCGTCAACAAGAACTGTACAAACAATACCGAATCCAAATCCAGATCTTCGTTAAAGTCCGTGTCGCTATTGACCGACACGGCCGCAGCCATAACATCGTTGAGCGCTTCATTAACCGCCAAGAGAAGATGTGACATGTAAAACCTCGTTAGTGTGGTGTTTTTTCGATTAAAGCACAGGAGAGCGTGACGCCCATGCCCATGGTAAGGCAGAGAATTCTTTTACCCGCGAACGTTTCCAACAAGACCGACAAATTAAATAAGACATCCGAACAATAAGCATGCCCATAGTTGCCAATATGCTGAGTGAATAAAACACCCTTGAAGTTCAGCTTGGCCGCCACCCGTTGCAGCATGGGCAGATCCAGGTTGCCTGGAACGATGGCGTCGATACTGTCTGCCGAGACATTGAAGGTATCCAGCGCATGGAGATAAAAATCCTGATAGTGCTGCTCCAACGACGCATATAACTCGCGCCGGCGCACCGCAGGTTCCTGCCGGTAATTATCATAAAAGGACGCCAAGTGCCGGACGGCCGTATGCGTCACCGCCCACGGGGCGGGCCCTGCATTGAGCAGCATCGCCGCAGGCACTTCGGCCATGACACCATTGTCGAGTCGGCTGATAGCACTGTGAAAAGCCTTTTCTCCGGTAAGAAGGAGCATGGGCTCAGCGCGTTTGACCAAGCGGTTCTTTAATAAATGAATCGCCGATAAGGCAGACGCACAATGGTTCAAGCTGACGCTCAATACTTCCCAATGACCTATTCCACAGGCCTGTGCAATCTCTTCCAGCCAATGATTATCAAAGAACGTGTTATGCGTTTGTGTCTTGGCATACACCAGGCAGCCTTTGACTTTTTTTATATCAGGGTTCGCCACCAGTAGCGCGCCGAGTGTTTCCAGCAGCATGTGCGCATGGGTTCTGGTAGACATTCCGACTGAGCATAAAGAGTAATACCGTTGAAGTACCTTACAAGCCCCCGGCTTTAAATCATGGGACTGTTCAAGCCTGTTCAAGTGGACTAATGAAATACGATCCGGCAACCAACATAAATAATTAATTGGCAGCATACGTTCCCACATGGAGTAATTTTTAGTGCATATAGAAATTACCCACATCGTCCCAGAAACGGAGTGTGCTTTTTGCCTCCAATTGCTGAAAAGGCATTAATTTCCCATTTGCAGGTCCCACAAATGGAATTTTAAATAACTCACGAACGTGCCGACGACCGCAGCCTGGGTAGCGCAATCATCGGTCCCCAGGCGCCCGCAGATCAGTCCAGCATGGCGACATGCTTGGGATGGCTGGCCACCCGTGCCAACCACGCCTGCACCCCCGGATAGGCATCCAGGTCAAAACCGCCTTCGCCGGCCACATGGGTGTAGGCATACAGCGCCACATCCGCGATGGAGAACTGGTCGCCCACCAGGTACGGCGTCAGCTGCAGTTGGCGTTCCATGACCTTCAATGCCTTGTAACCGCCCTTGTGCAGCTTCTTGTATTCCTCCAGGCGCTCTTGCGGCAGCCCCAGGTAAAACTGGATAAACCGCGCCACCGCAATATACGGCTCATGGCTGTACTGTTCGAAGAACTGCCACTGCAGCACTTGGGTGCGCAGGCGCGGCTCGGTGGGCAGAAACTCGCTGCCATCGGCAAGGAAGTTGAGGATCGCGTTGGACTCCCACAGGCAGGTGCCGTCTTCCAGCTCCAGCACCGGGATCTTGCCGTTGGGGTTCTTGGCCAGGAATTCAGGGGTCTCGGTATCGCCGTTGAGGATGTCGATATCCACCCATTGATACGGGATGCCCAGCAGGTTGAGCATCAATTTGACCTTGTAGCAGTTGCCCGACTTGTAATCGCCATAAACCTTGTACATGGGGCTCCCCTTATGCCGCTTGCGCGTGCTGTGCTTGACGGACCACCGCGGCCAGGCGTTTGAGCCCTTCGTCCAGGCGGGCCGGGTCGATATGGCTGAAATTGAGCCGCAGTGAGCCTAAGTGCTGGTCCGGCTCGGAAAAGAACGGTTCACCGGGCATGAACGCGACGTCCTGATCGAGCGCAGGAGCCAACAAGGTGCGGGTATCGAGCGGCTGTTTCAAGGTCAGCCAGAAGAATAATCCGCCCTGGGGCACTTGCCAGTCGGCCAGTTCGCTGAAGTGGCGTTGTAATGCAGCCTGGAACGCGTCACGGCGCTCGCGGTAGAAACTGCGCAGTTCCACCAGGTGCTGCTGGTATTTCTGCGTGCCGATCCACTGCATGGCCTGCCACTGGCCGACGCGATTGGTGTGCAGGTCCGCCGATTGCTTGAGCTTGAGCAAGTGCGGGAACAGGTCGGGGCTGGCAATCAGGTAACCCACGCGCAGGCCGGGCAGCAGGGTCTTGGAGACCGTGCCGGTGTAGATCCAGCTGGCTTTTTTCAAGCGGCCGACGATGGGCTGCGCACTGCCGCCGTCGAAGGTCAGCTCACGGTAGGGTTCGTCTTCGATCAGGGTCACGCCGAACTCATCGAGCAACGCCGCGACAGCCTCGCGCTTGGCCTCGCTGTAGCGCACGGCCGAAGGGTTCTGGAACGTCGGGATCAGGTAGATGAATGCCGGGCGATGGCGCTCGAGATTGGCGCGCAGGCTGGCGAGATTGGGGCCGTCTGCCTCCAATTGCACCGTGAGGCAATCGGCGCCGAACAACTGGAAGATCTGCAGCGCGGCCAGGTAGGTCGGGCCTTCCAGCAGGATCTTGGTGCCCTTGTCGATATACAGCTTGGCCGCCAGGTCCAGGGTTTGCTGGGAACCGCTGACCACCAGCACCTGGCTGGCCTGGCACGGCACACCCAACGCACGCGCTTCGGCGGCCAGCAGTTCGCGCAACTGCGGCTCGCCTTCGCTCATGCCGTATTGGCCGATGTTGAGCGGCATGTCATCCCAGTCCAGCGCGGGCAGCATGGCCTCGGCCGGCAGGCCACCGGCGAACGACATCACTTCCGGGCGCTGGGCTGCGGCGAGGATTTCACGGATCAAGGAGCTTTTGAGGCGCGTAACACGTTCAGAGAAGGCCATAAGGTCACCGCTAGCGAAGCCTGTGGGAAATACGTCAAACTGGTTGACCGAAATTACGACAGCTTGAGCGGATACGTCAACATGCTTGACCTTAAAAACCAAAGCAGCCAGCAACAAGCCATGGAAGCGTTCTTCTTCGGCTACCAGGCGTTCACTGCCAAAGCCGATGAAATGCTTGAACGCCGTGGCCTGAGCCGGGTGCACCAGCGCATCGTGTTTTTTATCGCGCGCTACCCGGCGTTGAGCGTCAAGGAACTGCTGGAATTGCTCGGTGTGAGCAAGCAGGCGCTGAACATGCCGCTGCGCCAATTACAGGAAATGCACCTGGTGGACAGCGTTGCGTCGGAGACCGACAAGCGCAAACGCCTGCTGGAGTTGACCGAGGAAGGCCTGCGTTTCGAGCAGTCGCTGCGCCGTGAACAGGTGAAGTTGTTGCAGCGCGCCTTCGCCGAAGCAGGGGAAGAAGCGGTGACGGGCTGGCTCGCGGTGAATCAGGCACTTGCCGGCCAGCCTTGATCCCCCGGTGGCGAGTGAGCGCTGCCTTTCATCCTTTTCACACAGAAAATAGAAAACATTATTTGCTTTCTTTGTATACAAAAGCATAATTCGCTTCGTGCGAGTTTCTGACCTATTGGTCAACAAACCCCGCCGGTACCTCACAGCGCACCGCGCTGGACATAACAATAAAATGCTTGAGGAGTACTCGCTGTGGATAGCCGCAAATCCGAAGCCCCGACGCTGGACCTTGCCCCCTCACAGAACGGCTGGCTCGAACGCCTGTTCAAACTGCGCTTGCATGGCACCACAGTGAAGACCGAGCTGATCGCCGGGCTCACCACCTTCATCACCATGGCCTACATCATCTTCGTCAACCCCAACATCATGGCGGACGCCGGCATCGATCACGGTGCGGCGTTCGTCGCCACCTGCATCGCCGCTGCGCTGGGGTGCCTGTTGATGGGCCTGTACGCCAACTGGCCGGTGGGCCTCGCACCGGGCATGGGCCTGAATGCGTTTTTCACCTACACCGTGGTCGGCACCATGGGCTACCACTGGGAAACCGCGCTGGGTGCGGTGTTTATTTCCGGCGTGCTGTTCATGGGCCTGACACTCTCCCGGGTGCGCGAATGGCTGCTCAACAGCATTCCGGTAAGCCTGCGCCACGCCATGGGCGCCGGCGTCGGGTTGTTCCTCGGGGTGATCGGCCTGAAGACCGCCGGCATCATCGTCGACAGCCCCGCCACGCTGATCAAGCTCGGCTCGCTGCACGAGCCGGCGCCGCTGCTGGCGGCAGTGTGTTTCCTGCTGATCGCGATCCTCAGCTACCACCGGGTGTTCGGCGCGATCCTCATCAGCATCATCGCCGTGACGCTGGCCGGCTGGTCCCTCGACCTGGTGCACTACAACGGTATTCTCTCCACACCTCCGAGCCTGGCACCGACCTGGATGGCCATGGACATAAAAGGTGTATTCAATGTCAGCATGATCAGCGTGGTATTTGCCTTTCTTTTTGTGCACATGTTCGATACCGCCGGTACACTGATGGGCGTTGCGCAGCGCGCCGGGCTCGTGAATGCCGACGGCAAGATCGATAACCTGTCCCGCGCCCTGAAGGCCGACAGCGCGTCGAGTGTGTTCGGTGCCATGGTCGGCGTGCCGCCGGTGACCAGCTACGTGGAAAGCGCGGCCGGTGTTGCCGCAGGTGGCCGTACCGGGTTGACGGCGGTAACGGTCGGCGTGTTGTTTGTGGCAGCCATGTTTTTCGCGCCGCTGGCGGGCATGATCCCGGCCTATGCCACCGCAGGCGCGCTGATCTATGTGGCGATGCTGATGATGGCAAGCATGGCCCATATCAATTGGGATGAGGCCACCGACAGCATTCCGGCCATCGTGACCGCAATCATGATGCCCCTGACCTTCTCGGTCGCCGACGGCATCGCCCTGGGCTTTATCACGTATGTGGCGCTCAAGGCGGGCACCGGCAAGTACCGCGAGATTTCCGTAAGCCTGTGGGTGCTGTGCGCAATTTTTATCGCTAAGTTCGTCTTTCTGTAAAAAAGGAGCATGCAATGAGTCTGGAAACCTGGCTGCTGTTCAGCGGCGCTGCGCTGGTGGTGATCCTGATCCCGGGGCCGCTGTCGTTGCTGATGATCAGCAACAGCCTGAACTACGGCCTGCGCCGCTCGTACCCGGCATTTCTCGGTGGGGTGATTGCCTCGATCTGCCTGTTGAGCGCGTCGGCCCTGGGCCTGGGCGCATTGCTGCTCGCGTCGGAAAAACTCTTCAGCGCCCTGAAGATTGTCGGCGCGCTGTACCTGTTCTACCTCGCCTGGCAGAGCTGGCAGCAGTCACGCCAGCCATCCCAGGGGGCGACAGTGCCGCAGGCTGCGCCGGTGCCGCGCTTTCGCGCGCTGTTCGGGCGCGCTTTTGTGCTGGGGGCCAGCAACCCCAAGGACATCCTGTTTTTCGCCGCCTTTTTGCCGCAGTTTCTGAGCAGCCAGCAACCCTTCCTGCCGCAATTGCTGATCATGATCGCCACCTGGACCCTGCTCGACCTGCTCTGCAAGCTGGCCTACGGCCTGGGCGCCCATGGCGCTGCGCGGTACCTGCGCAGTGGCAGCGGTCAAAGCTGGTTCAACCGCGTCAGCGCTGCCCTGTTCGGCAGCGCCGGTGTGGCCTCGCTGGTCAAGGCTAGAGTGGCGTCACTCTGACGAAATAAACCGTTGGAGGCAGATTCCCCAAGCTAGGCCATTGAATGCCTGTGACGATCGGAACGAGGCGCTGTTCGACCATGGCGCTTCGGACCGTGGCGGCCAAGACTGAGTCCCGGTAGGCGTTGATAGCCGTATTCAGCCAGGAATCAGTCAGCCTCATATTCAATTGAACGCTACCTCGCTCAAGCCACTGATAGGTCATGTAATACACCTGGTTTGAACGTGGATGAGTCGCCACCAGTTCATGCATCTGAACATGGCCTCGCCTTATCTGCCACTCGTGAAGACTGAACCCCTGCTGCTCAAGCACTGACCTGACGGCCGCGCGTTGCGCGGTTTTTCGCTCAACTGCCAACGACATACCACCGGACCGGAGCCGCGCATCCAACGCTACGGAGGGCCTGAAGTCGACACGCGTGAAACCTGGGGTCTTGCCTTCGTAACCAATGAACACTGACGTCGGCTTCCTTTGCAACGGCCGTAGCATCCTCAGCAAATCATCCGTCTGACCTGGCCTCAGGGGATTTAGCGTCAACCAATCGTCCAGCGTCGCACGCAGGTTGAGCAAATGGCTGGCCGTTGCAGAGCGCGAGGAGTCCGACAGCTCAAGCACCCGGGCCACTGCAAACTTGCGGCTTTTACTCGTCAGCCCTGGAAACGCCCTGCCGACCTCGGACTCCGGCGGCCCCGTGAACAAAGGGGAATGAAGTTGCCACTCACCCGTCGCGGTACGCGTCGCCGGAAGCGGTTGTTCACCCAGTGCCGTGGTTGTCCATCGTTCAATATCCACGCTGACCTTTGAAACCAGTGGCTCATGCTTGCCGATAAACACGATTTCGCTCAGCGGCGCGTGCTCACCCTGGTGGAGCACCCTGTAATAACCCGCCCCCGATTGCGTGGGCGTGTCATACCGGCGGCCCACGTAAATGACGTCATAGGCAAATCCTGGAGGTTCCACCGGCACATGGAATACGCCTGAAGCCGAAGCGTTCAACGACTGCGCGTCGGGAGCCGGTGTACGCCAGCTGAACCAGTGATTGGCCGGTGCGGATGACTGGCGAATCCGGTTGTGCGTGGCGATGCGCACACTGGGAGGCCGCCAGCTCGGCGACTGGTCCGGTGCTCGCCACGGGCTGAGTACCCCGGAACTCGGACCGGCCACGGGCGCATCCGCCCCCAGCAGCCATTCCTTGGGCGAGTAAATCGTCAGGATCAGCTCATCCGCTCCCGGCGCGTCGTGGTTTTTCAGGCGGAAAAAGTCTTCGCCCTCACGGCGGTAAATCGGGTAATGATGCGTTTCGTCCCCTAAGAAGTGCTCGCCGCGCCGAACGTACAGGCCTTTTTCTCCAGGCCCCTGCAACCCAACAGCGTTTTGCGGCCTGCCCGGGGTACGAAACCGTTCCAGGGGCTTGAGCCGCGTGACCGCAGAAGACGACTGGGGCACGTTGAGAGGCCAACCAAACTGCGCGAGGGTTGAGCGATGGATGCGACCCAGGCCTGCACCTATCGACGGCACCTTAGGGCGGACCATAGCCCCCGGCTTCGCCTTTGGGCCCGGCAAAAAAAACAGCAACAGGTCTATCGCCAAAAGCACCGTGCCAAATGCCACGTCCACCGCGACCAGAGGATCACGCGTGCGGTGATAGTGCCGCGCGGTCAGCAGCAGCTCATACAGTTGGTTACCCAAGCCAAAAAACGGCGAGACAATCGACAGCAAGGCTCGCGCCCGGCTATCCGCCTCGGCCTCCAGGCGCTGCTCGCGGTACTTCTCCAGACTCTTGCTCGACCGACTGCCGGCCTGTGCCTGACGGTGCAGATCAGTCGCCCGTGCCCGGTATAACAACGCCCTGGCATCACTGTGTGAGGTAGGTACCAACACCAACCAATGCAGCGGGTCACTGGCTATCTGCTCGAGGATCTGTTTTTCAATGTCCTCGACAAGCGCAGTGGGCACCAGGTGTTTGACAGAGAACGATCGAACAAACTCGGCACTGTGCCAGAGCCCCTTCAACAGGGCGCGATCAGGGCGCAAATCGGCCGGATCGAACAACGCCCCGTGTGTTTGCCCCGGATGTGGGTTGATGGCTTCAAACGCCCAGCCGGGTGCGATGTGCCGCGCCAGTGCGGTGACGTTATCGGGCGATGCCCAGTGACGGTTCAGGTGTTCCTGGGCCGCTTGCAGATTGGCATGCTCACTGAGGCTCATGGCATCCGGCGCGGCGGGCCAGTAAACCACGCAGCGTTCGGAAAGCCGGTCATGAATCACCAGGATGCCGGCGAAGTAACGGTCATGCTGCAGGGTATGGCCCACCAGATGCACGATGCACAGTTGCAATTGATCGCCGTGCGCCAGCAAGTCCTGAGGAACGCGTGCCTTCATGGCGGTATTGAAAAAGCGCTGCGCATCCAGCGTAAATCCGCGTCGAACCGCCGAATACAGATCGGCGTCGGCACCTGCCAGCAAGACGCGCCTCAAAAGTTGAGGCACACGCGTGTCGGTACCTGGGGAATAAAACACACGGTCGATCAATGCCGCATAACGCCCGCCGATATCCAGCGAGAACACCATATTAATCAAGTAGTCCGCGCTGAGTTGCTGCTTCCACGCCGGTTTCAGGTACTGGGCATACCGGAAACGCCACCACGTGGGCATCATCTGCGGGTCGAGGTTATGCAGCGCCAATTGCAGCAGGCTGAACCGCGAACGCTCAGCGCTTGGCGTCAGGACTTCCTTGCGATCACCCACCGTACAGCTGCTTTCCCAACCACAAACCTGGCTGTCGACGTGGTCGGGCATTTCGATAAACGGTGTGTCGATGTCCAGTTGCGGGTACAGATCGTCCTCGCGTAACCGCGCAATCAACAACTCACGGGCATAGGTGTGCAGAGCCGGTAACCGCTGTTTAAGGTGTTCCTCAAACGCCAGCACGCTGCCCAGGGAGTGACGCAGCAGGTGCTTGAAGCGTTTGCGCTGGGCCACGCTGGACTCGGTCAGCCAGGTTGGCAGTTTTTTCTTCGCGCTCGCGGCTTTGCGCACCAGATCCAAATTCACCCGTGCCTGGATCAAGGCATCGCTGACCGGTGCATTCAGATGCTGCTCCAGTTCGACCGCCAGCAGCAGGCGGCTCAATGGAACATCCTCGGTTTCACTGAATACACGGGCGCCGCCATCAAGGCCCTTGTACAGGCTGCCGTAACTCTTGAGCAGCCGCTTGAACGCCAGCAGCACAGGGTTGCCCTCAATGGTTTGGTAACGCACCGCCAGGGTTTGGTTGGCGGTGTGCTCACGCACGCCCTGGCGTTTTTGTCGCTCGACATAGCGTCGCAGTATCGATTCATCTCGGCTGCCAAGGCTGGTTTTGATCCCCACGGATAACGCGCCAAGGCTGTCAAATACCGTCACACCGCCCTCTCGCCCGAAAGCACACAAAACCACCGGCTCTCGTCGCTCGGGATCGCTGAGCGCCGCGTTGCGGGTCACCGCAAACAGGCTATGCAACGGATAATCGGCATCGGCTTCGGCCCCCACCAGCACTGACAGCACACAGGCCTCGCTGCCCACCCGCTTGCTGCCCAGCGGCGTACCCAGCACTTCGAGCAGCAGGTCGCGGTGGGCCGTACGGACCAACTTGAGTCGGTGTTGCAACTCGATTTCGCCACGCAACCAGTCGGTCCAGAGCTGGATGACAGAGGCCAGGCGATGGCGTTCACCGCTGGGTTTGGCCTTCCAGAACGCGACGTCGAACAGCTGCAGTTGCGCACCCTGTAACAGCGCGTACAGGGTGTCCGCCGTGGCCTTGAGTTGCGCTTCCAGCGTCACGAAATCACGCATGGCTTGGGTATCGTCCAAAGGATCCTGCGGGTTCAGCAGCCTCATCAGACCTTTTTCATAGCGTTTGACCTGATACAGCGCAGTGTCCATCGCCAGCCACGGCGCCGTACTGGCGAAAATGATCTCGTGGCGCCGCCGATGCTGATCCCAGGCCTGCAATGGCTGGCAAATACTCCCCAGCCGTGGTCTGCCCACCCAGTGTTTTCGGCCACGCTCGATGTAGGCGAGAAAACGGCCGGCGTCCGTCCCTAAAGGCTGTCGCGCAGCGGAAAAAACCTGCGCCAGGTTGATCGATACCGCACAGGCCAACTCGTTTTCCCATTGGCTCTCCAGCACCGCTTGGGCGCTGAGCACAAACACATCACCCCTCAACGCTGAACCTTGCCACTGCGCTGCGGCGGTCATTTGCGCCGGACACACCTCATGCCGTCGCCGCAAAGGCAGGCACTGCCACAGGTCATCCAACAACGCACTATTGACCAGCGCCACCAGGCCGCACTGCAGTTGGCTGAGTGACGGGTACTCGTAATAGTTGCGCGTCAAACCTGGCAGGTACATCACGTGCGGTGACTGTGCAGGGTCATCCGCGCGATAGATATGTAACGCACCGGGGATTGGCATCAGCCGCGGGCCCACACCGGGCCACATCAACTGCCTTACCTGGAGGCTGGCCCACGGCTCGCCCGCGCGTTGCCGCGCCTGCGCCGTCGGCGCATCCACCAGCGCCTGGACCATGGCCCTCCCGGCAGCCGATAACTCGTCCAGTTGCCATGCCACAAAAGCCTGGTCGGCGAACGCCTGCTGGTGCAACTCGCCCCAGCGCTCCTGGCGCGTCAGCCACGATCCCGGCACCAGCGCCTGCCAATAGTCGCTGTACGCCTGGGCAAGCCGACCAAACAGGTTCAGCGCAATCACACGCTGACACGCCTCCAGCGGCGTAAAAGGTAAAACGCGCGCGGGATCGTCCTTGAGGCTGAGGGTGGTGTAGTGGTTGAGATTGATCGGCACCGAAGGCAGCACCAACAGGCGCAGTGTGCGGTCGGTCAGGCTTTCGACTTTTTGCGCGGCCGCAGGCGGTTTGGGTTCGGTGAGCAGCAGGTTGTCCGGGTCCAGATCAAAGGCCTTGCGCAACTCGGCGCGGATTACCCGCAAGACCCTGGGCGCTCCCAGGATCAGGCGCGAGCGTAATTTGGCAGACTCTGCACTGCGCACATCAGCGGCCGCGAGCCGGTTGATCAACAGACTGGGATAGGGGCTGGCGTTGATCCGCCGCGTCAGTTCAGTGCGCATCGCCTGCCATACATCGTCGTCAGGCACATCGGAATCGTCAGGTAAGGTCACGGCGGTATCTGCGTCGAGGAAAACACCTAGCCTATGCAGCACATGCCCTCACAAGGCGCTAGATAATTGAACGCGCCCCGGGCAAAAAAAAGCCCGCAGTGTGGGCGGGCAAAAAACCAACGAAGAGCTTTGGGGGTGTGAAGCGAGGTGACGACTCAGCTACCGCGATAAGTGGAGTAGCTGTAAGGCGAAATCAGCAGAGGCACGTGGTAGTGATCCTGTTCGGCACTGATGCCAAAGCGCAGCACCACGACGTCGAGGAAGGCCGGCTCCGGCAATTGCACGCCACGGGCGCGGTAGTAGTCGCCGGCGCTGAATTGCAACTGGTACACGCCGCTGCGGTAGTCATCGCCTTGCAACAGCGGAGCGTCACAGCGGCCGTCGCTGTTGGTCACGGCGGTGCTCACAAGCTCAAGCTGTGCGCCTTCGACGCGGTACAGCTCAACCTGGATGGCGCTGCCGGGGCAGCCGTGGGCGGCGTCCAGTACGTGTGTGGTCAGTCGTCCCATGGGGCGGGGCTCCCTTGCATGAAGTGAAATAGGCTGCACCTTTACGGGGCGCGAAAAAGCCGTGGACGCAACGATTAAGACACTTTTAATAAAAATTGTACACAATAAAAATCACAAAGTTTTGCACACCCTAGCGTACCTCGATCCTCAGCGCGATTTCTCAGCAAGCCTTGCTTTTAAAAGACCTTTTGTCCGTTTACTGACCAACTGGGCAAGTTTCTTGCAATGCTAAGCAACGGCATCCGCGTAGAAAAAATGCGGAAATACAGGCTTACAAAGCGACCATCAAGTTGTATACAATCAGCCCATCGCTGTGACGCCACCCAGTCTTTCCGCTGGCCGCCACACACTTGCTACCACGAACAAGAAGGAAGACTGCAGTGAGCGCTGACTACCCACGCGACCTGATCGGTTACGGCAGTAACCCTCCTCACCCCCATTGGCCGGGCAAGGCGCGCATCGCGCTGTCGTTCGTACTCAACTACGAAGAAGGCGGCGAGCGCAACATTTTGCACGGCGACAAAGAGTCCGAGGCCTTCCTCTCGGAAATGGTCTCGGCCCAGCCACTGCAAGGCGAGCGCAACATGAGCATGGAGTCGCTGTACGAATACGGCAGCCGTGCCGGCGTGTGGCGCATCCTCAAGCTGTTCAAGCAATTCGACATTCCGCTGACCATCTTCGCCGTGGCCATGGCAGCCCAGCGCCACCCGGATGTGATCCGCGCCATGGTCGAAGCCGGCCACGAGATCTGCAGCCACGGCTACCGCTGGATCGACTACCAATACATGGAAGAGGCTCAGGAGCGCGAGCACATGCTCGAAGCTATCCGCATCCTCACCGAACTGACCGGCGAACGCCCGTTGGGCTGGTACACCGGGCGCACCGGCCCGAACACGCGGCGGCTGGTGATGGAGGAAGGCGGCTTCCTCTACGACTGCGACACCTACGACGACGACCTGCCCTACTGGGAACCCAACACCCCCAACGGCAAGCCGCACCTGGTGATCCCCTACACCCTGGACACCAACGACATGCGCTTCACCCAGGTGCAGGGCTTCAACAAGGGCGATGACTTTTTCGAGTACCTCAAGGACGCGTTCGACGTGCTGTATGCCGAAGGCGCCGAGGCTCCGAAGATGTTGTCCATCGGCCTGCACTGCCGCCTGATCGGCCGTCCGGCGCGCCTGGCCGCGCTGAAGCGCTTTATCGAATACGCCAAGGGTCACGAACAGGTCTGGTTCACCCGCCGCGTCGACATTGCCCGCCACTGGCACGCCACCCACCCGTTCCCGGGAGCGGCCAAATGAGCACCTTCCAGACGCTGAAACCCTCGACCTTGAGCCGTGACGCTTTCGTCCACGCCTTCGCCGACATCTACGAACACTCGCCATGGGTGGCCGAAAAGGCCTTCGACCTGGGCCAGGACGCCTCGATCGACCAGATCGAAACCCTGCACCAGCGCATGAGCGACATCCTGTTGAGTGCTGATCATCAAAGCCAACTGGCCCTGATCAACGCTCACCCGGACCTGGCCGGCAAAGCGGCCGTCCAGGGCCAACTCACCCAAGCCAGCACCGATGAGCAAGCTGGCGCGGGGATTCACCAATGCACGGCCGAAGAGTTCTCACGCTTCACCGAGCTGAACGATGCCTACAAGGCCAAGTTCAAGTTTCCCTTCATCATGGCGGTAAAAGGCAGCAACCGGCATCAGATCCTGGCCGCGTTCGAAACGCGCATTCACAACTCGGTAGACGCTGAGTTCAAATGCGCACTGGCCGAGATCAACAAGATCGCGTTGTTCCGTTTACTGACCCTCTAAACGACCATCCCCAGCCACTCTATTTAAGGCAGACAAGAAGAATGAAAGCTTACGCCGTACCTTTCGAGAAGTTCGTCAACCTGGCCGACGCTCGCCTGGGCACCAAGATCATCTCCGTGACGGATGACTGGTTCGCAGACGCCAACCGCCTGTTCCAGCCGACCCCGGCCGTGTGGAAGGAGGGCGTTTTCGATGACAACGGCAAGTGGATGGACGGCTGGGAGTCACGCCGCAAGCGCTTCGAAGGCTACGACAGCGCCGTGATCCGCCTGGGCGTACCGGGTTCGATCAAGGGCGTGGACATCGACACCTCATTCTTCACCGGCAACTACCCGCCGTCGGCGTCCCTGGAAGCCTGCTTCCTGGCCTCGGGCGAGCCTGACGACAACACCCAGTGGGTAGAAGTCCTGTCGGCCGTCGAGTTGCAAGGCAACAGCCACCACTACCACGAGATCAGCAACGACCAGGCGTTCAGCCACCTGCGTTTCAACATCTACCCGGATGGCGGCGTGGCGCGTCTGCGTGTGTACGGCGTGCCGTTCCGCGATTGGTCTTCGGTGGGCGACAACGAACAGATCGACCTCGCCGCAGCCTTGAACGGCGGTCGCGCACTGGCGTGTTCCGACGAGCACTTCGGCCGCATGAGCAACATTCTCAACCCAGGCCGTGGCGTCAACATGGGCGATGGCTGGGAAACCGCCCGCCGTCGCACGCCAGGCAATGACTGGGTGATCGTCGCCCTGGGCCACCCCGGCGAAATCGAGAAAATCATCGTCGACACCCTGCACTTCAAGGGCAACTACCCGGACACCTGCTCGATCCAGGGCGCCTTCGTGAAGGGCGGCACCGACAGCCAGATCGAAACCCAGTCGCTGTTCTGGCGCGAGCTGCTGCCGGCGCAGAAACTGGAAATGCACGCCGAACACACCTTCGCCGAGCAGATCAAGGCACTGGGCCCGATCACCCACATCCGCCTGAACGTGTTCCCGGATGGCGGTGTGAGCCGCCTGCGCGTACTGGGTAAAGTTTCGAAGTAAGCAGTGAACCCCTGTGGCGAGTGGGCTTGCCCCGCTCGCCACAGGAACTGAATGACACAACACAGAATTCGGATAAGAGACAGCCATGCGCACACTGATGATCGAACCCCTGACCAAAGAAGCCTTCGCCCCTTTCGGAGACGTTATCGAAACCGATGGCAGCGATCACTTCATGATCAACAACGGGTCGACCATGCGCTTTCACAAGCTGGCAACGGTAGAAACCGCACAGCCTGAAGACAACGCGATCATCAGCATCTTCCGCGCCGACGCGCTGGATATGCCGCTGACCGTGTGCATGCTGGAGAGACACCCGCTGGGCAGCCAGGCCTTCATTCCGCTGCTCGGCAACCCCTTTCTGATCGTGGTCGCGCCACTTGGCGATGCACCTGTATCAGGCTTGGTCCGCGCCTTCGTCACCAACGGCAGGCAGGGCATTAATTACCATCGCGGCGTCTGGCACCACCCGGTGCTGACGATCGAAAAGCGGGATGACTTCCTGGTGGTTGATCGCAGTGGCACAGGCAATAACTGCGATGAGCATTTTTTCAAAGAGGATGAGCGGTTGATCCTCGCCCCCCACCAATAAGAGAAGGCCGGATCACCCGACAACAAGGGTGACAGGCGAGAGGTAAAGACTGTGGAAGCACATCTGTTGGAATGGCTGAACCTCAGCGTGCGCTGGGTTCACATGATCACTGGCGTCGCCTGGATCGGCGCTTCGTTCTACTTCGTCTGGCTGGAAAACAACCTCAACCGCGTCAACCCCAAGGACGGCCTGTCCGGTGACTTGTGGGCGATCCACGGTGGCGGTATCTACCACCTGGAAAAATACAAACTGGCCCCGCCGACCATGCCGGACAACCTGCACTGGTTCAAATGGGAAGCCTACTTCACCTGGATGTCGGGCGTCGCGCTGCTGTGCGTGGTGTTCTACCTCAACCCGACGCTGTACCTGCTCGCCCCTGGCAGCAGCCTCAGCGGCAGCGAAGGCGTATTGCTGGGCATCGGCTCACTGTTCGCCGGTTGGTTCATCTACTCCTTCCTCTGCGACTCGGCCCTGGGCAAACGCCCTGCCCTGCTCGGCTTGATCCTGTTCGTGCTGTTGATTGCCGCCGCGTACGGCTTCAGCAAAGTGTTCAGCGGCCGGGGTGCGTACCTGCATGTAGGCGCAGTGATTGGCACCATCATGGTCGGTAACGTGTTCCGCATCATCATGCCGGCGCAGCGCGCGCTGGTGGCGGCGATCGCAGAGAACCGCACGCCTGACCCGGCACTGCCGGCCAAGGGGCTGCTGCGTTCACGGCACAACAACTACTTCACCCTGCCCGTGCTGTTCATCATGATCAGCAACCACTTCCCGAGCACCTACGGCAGCCAATACAACTGGCTGATCCTGGCCGGGATCGCGGTGGCGGCGGTGTTGGTACGGCACTACTTCAACACTCGGCATAACAGCCAGAAGTATGCGTGGACCTTGCCGGTGGGTGCGTTGGCCATGATTTGCCTGGCGTATGTGACCGGGCCCAAGCCGGCCGAACCGATTGCCAAGGCACCTGCGGCCATCGAGTACCAACCGTTGCCGGAAACCGCATTGGGCGGTGGCTTGAAACCTGCCGCGCCTGCGGCGACCGAACCTGCTGCCGCACCTGCGCCCGCCCAGGCGACGATTGATTTCGACAAGGTCCACGGGGTGATCCAGGAACGCTGCGCCGTGTGCCATTCGGCCAAGCCCACCAGCCCGTTGTTCAGCACCGCGCCGGCCGGGGTGATGTTCGATACCCCGGCGCAGATCCAGCAACAGGCGGCGCGTATCCAGGCGCAGGCGGTGGCGAGCCAGATCATGCCGCTGGGCAACATCACCCAGATGACCCAGCAGGAGCGGGATTTGATTGGCACTTGGATCAACCAGGGGGCGCGTACCAACTAACAGATTCACATAGTTCCAATGTGGGAGGGCAAGCCCCCCTCCCACAGGGGACTGCAGTGATTTAGAGATTGCGTTCCACACAACACAACAATAAAAAAGATCCGAGGTGTTGCATGACCGAGTTAGTCG
Source organism: Pseudomonas sp. MIACH (assembly GCF_001269925.1). Taxonomy (GTDB): domain Bacteria; phylum Pseudomonadota; class Gammaproteobacteria; order Pseudomonadales; family Pseudomonadaceae; genus Aquipseudomonas. Next base: position 27,930 of record NZ_LHVO01000017.1, on the reverse strand, counting down.
AACCGCAGATTCCTGCCGCGCCCGCCATGGTGCGGCTGCCCCTCTTGCAACTGATTCTGGTAGGCCTGCAACACGTCTTGCTGATGTACGGCGGCGCCGTCGCCGTACCTCTGATCATTGGCCAGGCCGCCGGCCTGAGCCGTGAAGAAATCGCCTTTCTGATCAACGCCGACCTGCTGGTAGCCGGCATCGCCACCCTGGTGCAGTCGTTCGGCATCGGCCCGGTGGGCATCCGTATGCCGGTGATGATGGGCGCCAGTTTCGCCGCCGTCGGCAGCATGGTCGCCATGGCCGGCATGCCCGGTATCGGCCTGCAGGGGATCTTCGGCGCCACCATTGCCGCGGGGTTCTTCGGCATGCTGATCGCGCCGTTCATGTCCAAGGTCGTGCGTTTCTTTCCGCCGCTGGTAACCGGCACGGTGATCACCGCGATTGGCCTGTCGCTGTTTCCGGTGGCCGTGAATTGGGCCGGTGGCGGCAGCGCGGCGGCCACCTTCGGCTCACCGATTTACCTGGCAATTGCCGCCCTGGTACTGGCCACCATCCTGCTGATCAACCGCTTCATGCGCGGTTTCTGGGTGAATATCTCGGTGCTGATCGGCATGGGCCTGGGTTACGCCTTGTGCGGCATCCTCGGCATGGTCGACCTCAGCGGCCTGGCGCAGGCGCCGTGGGTGCAAGTGGTGACGCCACTGCATTTCGGCATGCCCAAATTCGAGTTGGCGCCGATCCTGTCGATGTGCCTGGTGGTGGTGATCATCTTTGTCGAATCCACCGGGATGTTCCTTGCGCTGGGCAAGATCACTGATCAGGAGGTCACGCCGAAGATGCTGCGCCGTGGCCTGCTGTGTGATGCCGGCGCGTCGTTCTTCGCCGGCTTCTTCAACACCTTCACCCACTCTTCCTTCGCGCAGAATATCGGCCTGGTGCAAATGACCGGCGTGCGTTGCCGCTCGGTGACGATCATGGCGGGCGCCTTTCTGATTGTGCTCAGCCTGTTGCCCAAGGCCGCGTATCTGGTGGCGTCGATTCCCCCGGCGGTGCTCGGCGGAGCGGCGATTGCCATGTTCGGCATGGTGGCGGCCACCGGCATCAAGATCCTCCAGGAGGCCGACATCGCTGATCGTCGCAACCAGTTGCTGGTGGCGGTGAGCATCGGCATGGGCCTGATTCCCGTGGTGCGCCCGGAGTTCTTCGCACAGTTGCCACTGTGGATGAGCCCGATCACCCACAGCGGCATCGCCATGGCCACCCTCAGTGCGCTGTCGCTGAATATCCTGTTCAACATTCTTGGCGGCGCTGAACGCCCCGCAGTCGACCCCGCCCACACCTGACGCATGCCCCATTGTCGCCCTGTGCGCGCTGTAACGGCGCACTTGAGCCCTGACGTGGGAGCCAGTATTCTCCGCGCCCGCTTGAATCGACGGTTCTTTACCGCCTTGGCGCGGCTCTTGCTGTAGCAATAAAGCTGACCATTTAGACCACTTTTGCAATAACCCAAAGGCGCCATACCAGAGCGCCTACTTAGAAAAACCATAAAACTTTAACTCGGGAGCAACCGAATGAAACCTATGTTCAAAGGCCTGATGCTGGCGGGATCCCTGCTGGCTGGCGGCCAGGCCGTGGCGGGTGACTTGTTGCAGTGGCAGAACAACAGCCTGACGTATCTGTGGGGCAAGAGCTTTACCGTCAACCCACAGATCCAGCAAACCGTCACGTTCGAACATGCCGATGCCTGGAAGTACGGCGACAACTTCGTCTTCGTCGACCGCATCTTTTACAACGGCAAGGAAGACGGCAACGTCGGCCCAAACACGTATTACGGTGAGATCAGCCCGCGACTGTCGTTCGGTAAGATTTTCGACCAGGACCTGTCCTTCGGCCCGATCAAGGACGTATTGCTGGCCTTCACGTATGAGTTTGGCGAAGGCGATAACGAGTCGTACCTGCTGGGCCCGGGCTTTGACCTGAACGTCCCTGGCTTTGACTACTTCCAGCTGAACTTCTACCAGCGCCAGACCGAAGGCAATCGCCCGGGTGATGGCGTCTGGCAGATCACTCCGGTGTGGGCGTACACCCTTCCCGTGGGCAACTCCGACATCCTGATCGACGGCTTTATGGATTGGGTAGTGGACAACGACAAGAACGCCCGTGGCACTTACCACGCCAACCTGCACTTCAACCCGCAGGTCAAATACGACTTGGGCAAGGCGCTGCATTGGGGCGACAAGCAGCTGTATGTGGGTTTTGAATACGACTACTGGAAGAACAAGTACGGGATCGAAGACTCCGGCGCGTTCAAGACGACCCAGGACACGGCGAGCTTCCTGGTCAAGTATCACTTCTAAAAGCCACTGCAAGACAAATGTGGGAGGGGGCTTGCTCCCGATAGCGAAGTGTCAGTCACTCTATTTGTTGACTGACACACTGCTATCGGGAGCAAGCCCCCTCCCACATTCAGATAGGCGGCAGGCACAGGAACCGCATGATCTCTTCACGCTTGGCCAGCGCATCCTTGCGGCCCAACTCAATCAACTCGCTGCAATACCCCGCCTCGAACAGCAAGTAACTCAGCACCCCCGCCCCGCTCGTCTTGGTCGCCCCCGGCCCACGCAAGAACAAGCGCAACGCCGCCGGTAATTCCTGCCGATGGCGCGCCGCGATTTCGTCGATCGGCTGGCTGGGCGCAATCACCAGCACGTCCACCGACGCCAGCCCAGGCGCGACATGACTGAACTGATTCAAGCGCTCCAACAGCTCGATATCACTTTCCAGGCTGTCAATGAACGTGCTGTTGAGCATATGCCCACCGATCTGTGCCAGCGTCGGTTCCTGGCCGGTGTAGGTGCGTTGCGCCGACGGCTCATTGCCCCGTGGGTTGCCGCTGACGCCGACCACCAGCACGCGGGTCGCCCCCAGGTGCAGCGCCGGGCTGATGGGAGCGGATTGGCGCACCGCGCCGTCGCCGAAATATTCCTGGTCGAGCTTCACCGGGGCGAACAGCAAGGGGATCGCCGAACTGGCCAACAGGTGCTCAACCGTCAGTTGCGTCGGCACGCCGATACGCCGATGGCGCAACCATGCATCGATGGTGCCGCCACCTTGATAGAAGGTCACCGCTTGCCCGGACTCATAGCCGAAGGCCGTGACGGCCACCGCATGCAGATGCTTTTGGCGGATGGCGTCGTCGATCCCCGCTAAATGCAGCTTGTCCTGCAACAACTCACGCAGCGGCGAACTGTTGAGCAGCGCCACCGGCAACTGCCTGCCCAGGCCCAACAAGCTATGGGTGAAGAAGCGACTCGCCTGGCGCACCACCCCCGGCCAATCGCTGCGCAATACCAGGTGACTGCGAAAGCCCTGCCAGAATGCGGTCAGGCGCTGGATGGCCGCCGTGAAATCCATCGCACCACTGGCCAGGCTCACGGCATTGATCGCGCCGGCCGAGGTGCCGACGATCACCGGAAAAGGATTCGGCGCCCCCGGCGGCAACAGCTCGGCAATCGCCGCCAATACGCCCACCTGATACGCCGCTCGCGCCCCGCCGCCGGAAAGAATCAAGCCTGTAACCGGTTCAGCTGGGCGCATTGCATCACTCCGTGTGGGGAAAAGTCGGTTTTAGCGACGGCGTTTTTCGTACAGTTTGGGCTCACCCGGTGGCCGGCTCTTGAAGCGGCGGTGGGTCCATAGGTATTGCTCGGGGCACTCACGCACCGAGGCTTCGACCCATTGGTTGATGCGCAGGCAGTCCACCTCATCGCTTTCGCCGGGGAAGTCGGTCAACGGCGGGTGGATCACCAGGCGGTAACCGCTGCCGTCCGCCAGGCGCTCCTGGGTGAACGGCACCACCAGCGCCTTGCCCAGCTTGGCGAACTTGCTGGTGGCGGGCACGGTGGCGGCCTGGATGCCGAACAGCGGCACGAAGATGCTTTGCTTGGCGCCGTAGTCCTGGTCCGGCGCGTACCAGATCGCGCGGCCGGCACGCAGCAGCTTGAGCATGCCGCGCACGTCCTCGCGCTCGACCGCCAGGGAATCGAGGTTGTGCCGCTCGCGGCCACGGCGCTGGATAAAATCAAACAGCGGGTTGCCGTGCTCGCGGTACATGCCATCAATGGTGTGCTTCTGGCCCAGCAGCGCCGCGCCGATTTCCAGGGTGGTGAAGTGCAGGGCCATGAGGATCACGCCCTTGCCATCCAACTGGGCCTGTTTGAGGTGCTGCAGGCCTTCGACATGGGCCAGGCGCGCCAGGCGCTGGCGCGACCACCACCAGCTCATGGCCATTTCAAAGAAGGCGATGCCAGTGGACGCGAAGTTCTCCTTGAGCAGCTGTTTGCGCTCTTTGGCGGATTTTTCCGGGAAGCACAGTTCCAGGTTGCGTGCGGCGATGCGGCGACGTTCGCCGGCCACACGGTACATGCCGGCGCCCAGCAGCCGACCAATGGTCAGCAGCGCGCGGTACGGCAGTTGGGTGACCAGCCACAGCAGGCCGAGTCCCAGCCATAACAGCCAAAAGCGCGGGTGAAAAAATACAGCTCGAAAACGCGGGCGATCCATTACAGATTCCGGGAAAGACAGGGCCGCGCATTCTACAACGGTTCGACTCGGCTTGCGGCCAGTGAGTGTTCTCGTTATAAGTCTCGACACTTTTCGTGACAAGCCGCTTTTTGCCGACCATGAGCCAAACCGAACCGCTAGACCAAGATCCCGTGTTCCAGCTGAAAGGCAGCATGCTCGCCATTACCGTGCTGGAACTGGCCCGCAACGACCTCGACGCCCTGGATCGCCAGCTCGCTGCCAAGGTCGCCCTGGCGCCGAACTTCTTCAACAACGCCCCGCTGGTGCTGGCCCTGGACAAACTGCCGGCCGGCCAGGGCAGCATCGACCTGCCCGGGCTGATGCGCGTATGCCGCTCCCACGGACTGCGTACCCTGGCGATTCGTGCCAGCCGTATCGAAGACATCGCCGCCGCCATCGCCATTGAACTGCCAGTACTGCCGCCGTCCGGCGCGCGTGAGCGCCCATTGGAACCTTTGGTCGGCGAAGTGAAGAAAAAACCGGAAAAACCCGCGGAACCGACGATCAAGCCTACAAAGATCATCACCACGCCCGTACGCGGCGGACAGCAGATTTACGCCCAGGGCGGCGACCTTGTGGTGATCTCCTCGGTCAGTCCCGGCGCGGAACTTCTTGCTGATGGCAATATCCATGTATACGGCCCGATGCGCGGACGCGCCCTCGCCGGCATCAAGGGTGATACCAAGGCGCGTATTTTTTGCCAGCAGTTGACCGCTGAACTAGTGTCCATCGCAGGCCAGTACAAGGTTTCAGAAGATTTGCGCCGGGATCCGCTGTGGGGAGCCGGGGTGCAGGTCAGCCTGTCGGGCGATGTGTTGAACATCATCCGTCTTTAACGGATACTGCCGCATTTTCCAAGCATCTCTAGACTCTGATAGCAAAGCGAAACTGGCAAGACTTGCGTAGGAAAAGTTGGAAGTTAGCGTTTTCCTTAGGGAGACCCCATCTTTTTCCTACAAGGGCTGTCCGCCTGCGGCGAGTTCCAAGAGATGTTTTTCAGGGACTATAAAGGTCCTTTTTCCTTAGGGGTGAAACACCTTGGCCAAGATTCTCGTGGTTACATCCGGCAAGGGTGGTGTGGGTAAGACCACCACCAGCGCCGCTATCGGTACCGGCCTCGCTCTGCGCGGCCACAAGACAGTCATCGTCGACTTCGACGTCGGTTTGCGTAACCTCGACCTGATCATGGGCTGCGAACGCCGCGTGGTGTACGACTTCGTCAACGTGGTGAACGGCGAAGCCAACCTGCAACAGGCCCTGATCAAGGACAAGCGCCTTGAAAACCTGTACGTACTGGCCGCCAGCCAGACCCGAGACAAAGACGCGCTGACCAAAGAAGGCGTAGGCAAAGTCCTCGCCGAGCTGAAGGAAACCTTCGAATTCGTGGTGTGCGACTCTCCGGCCGGGATCGAAACCGGTGCTCACCTGGCGATGTACTTCGCCGATGAAGCCATCGTCGTGACCAACCCGGAAGTCTCGTCGGTACGCGACTCGGACCGCATGCTCGGCCTGTTGGCCAGCAAGTCCCAGCGCGCCGAGAAAGGTGAAGACCCGATCAAGGAACACCTGCTGCTCACCCGCTACAACCCTGAGCGCGTCAGCAACGGCGAAATGCTCGGTGTTGAAGACGTCAAGGACATCCTCGCAGTGACCCTGCTGGGCGTGATCCCGGAATCCCAGGCGGTACTGAAGGCTTCCAACCAGGGCGTCCCGGTGATTCTTGACGACCAAAGCGACGCCGGCCAGGCGTACAGCGATGCAGTTGATCGCTTGCTGGGCAAGACCGTGGAACATCGCTTCCTCGATGTTAAGAAGAAGGGATTCTTCGAGCGTATCTTTGGAGGCAACTAAACAATGAAATTTCTCGACTTCTTTCGCGCCAACAAAAAGCCAAGCACCGCGTCGGTCGCGAAAGAGCGTCTACAGATCATCGTGGCGCACGAACGCGGCCAACGCAGTACCCCGGATTACCTGCCCGCCTTGCAGAAGGAACTGGTCGAGGTGATCCGCAAGTACGTCAATATCGGCAACGATGACGTGCATGTCGCCCTTGAAAACGACGGCAGCTGCTCGATTCTGGAACTCAATATCACCCTGCCTGATCGTTGATCGAACAGGCGGCCGCCACGGCGGCTCGGTCACCTTGATGCCTTTGCGGGCACCGGGTGGTCGAGCCGCCGTTGGCGTTTGTTACGAGGCTGTTTAATGCCGCTGTCCACTATTCATATCCTGCATCAGGACGACGCTGTCCTGGTGGTGAACAAGCCGACCCTGCTGCTCTCGGTGCCTGGCCGCGCCGATGACAACAAGGATTGCCTGATCACCCGCCTGCAGGAAAACGGCTACCCCGAAGCCCGCATCGTCCATCGCCTGGACTGGGAAACCTCGGGGATCATCCTGCTGGCCCGGGACGCCGATACCCATCGCGAACTGTCCCGCCAGTTCCACGACCGCGAAACCGAAAAGGCCTACACCGCCCTCGCCTGGGGCCAACCGGAACTGGACAGCGGCAGCATCGACCTGCCCTTGCGCTACGACCCGCCGACCAAACCACGCCATGTGGTGGATCACGAGTTCGGCAAGCACGCGCTGACCTTCTGGAAAGTCCTGGAACGTTGTGGCGACTGGTGCCGCGTCGAGCTGACGCCAATCACCGGCCGCTCGCACCAGTTGCGTGTGCATATGCTGTCGATCGGGCATCCGTTGCTCGGTGACGGCCTGTATGCCCACGAACAGGCCCTGGCTGCGTGGCCGCGCCTGTGCCTGCACGCCAGCATGCTGAGCTTCACTCATCCGCAAAGCGGTGAGCGCTTGCGCTTTGAGTGCCCTGCACCGTTCTAAAGCTGCAAATTGGGAGGGGGATTCGACTTGCCCCCTCCCACATTTGTTCTGTGCACTTCTCGCCCTCGAACGGTAAACTCCGCGCATTGCTGTCTGGAGCTATTTATGCGCGAAGCGTTGAATCAAGGCCTGATCGACTTCCTCAAGGCCTCCCCTACTCCTTTTCATGCCACTGCCGCCCTGGCCCAGCGCCTGGAAGCGGCCGGTTTCCAGCGCCTCGATGAGCGCGAAACCTGGGCCACCGAAGCCAACGGTCGCTACTACGTGACCCGCAACGATTCCTCGATCATTGCCTTCAAGCTCGGCCGCCACTCGCCGTTGCAAGGCGGGATTCGCCTGGTCGGCGCCCATACCGACAGCCCGTGCCTGCGGGTCAAGCCCCAGCCAGAGCTGCAACGCCAGGGCTTCTGGCAACTTGGCGTGGAAGTCTACGGCGGCGCGCTGCTGGCGCCGTGGTTCGACCGCGACCTGTCCCTGGCCGGCCGCGTCACCTTCCGTCGTGACGGCAAGGTCGAAAGCCAACTGATCGACTTCAAGCTGCCCATCGCAATCATCCCCAACCTGGCTATTCACCTGAACCGTGAAGCCAACCAGGGCTGGGCGATCAATGCCCAGACCGAATTGCCGCCGATCCTCGCGCAATTTGCCGGTGATGAACGCGTGGACTTCCGGGCCGTGCTCACCGAGCAACTGGCTCGCGAACATGGGCTCAACGCCGACGTGGTGCTCGACTACGAGTTGAGCTTCTACGACACCCAGAGCGCCGCCGTGATCGGCCTCAATGGCGACTTTATCGCCGGTGCGCGCCTCGATAACCTGCTGTCGTGCTACGCCGGCCTGCAAGCCCTGCTCACCAGCGAGACCGACGAAACGTGCGTGCTGGTGTGCAACGACCACGAAGAAGTCGGTTCCTGCTCGGCCTGCGGCGCCGATGGCCCGATGCTGGAGCAGACCCTGCGTCGCCTCTTGCCGGAAGGTGATGAATTCGTACGCACCATTCAGAAATCCCTGCTGGTTTCCGCTGACAACGCCCACGGCGTACACCCCAACTACGCCGACAAGCACGACGCCAACCACGGCCCCAAGCTCAACGCCGGCCCGGTGATCAAGGTCAACAGTAACCAGCGCTACGCCACCAACAGCGAGACCGCCGGGTTCTTCCGCCACCTGTGCATGGCCCAGGAAGTGCCGGTGCAAAGCTTTGTGGTGCGCAGCGACATGGGCTGCGGTTCGACCATCGGCCCGATCACTGCCAGCCACCTGGGCGTGCGTACGGTGGACATCGGTTTGCCGACGTTTGCCATGCACTCCATCCGTGAGCTGTGCGGCAGCCATGACCTGGCGCATTTGGTGAAGGTGTTGGGCGCGTTCTACGCCAGCCACGACCTGCCCTGATCAAACCTCCTGTAGGCGCTGGCTTGCCAGCGCCTACAGGAAATCCAACCTGACACATATCAACCCCACCTTCTGTAATCCGACCTAGACTTGTCAGTATTCCCACTTCGACAAGGCCGTCGCCCCATGATTTCCATGTCTTCTTTCCACGCCATGCTTATCCCTATTCTGATCGGCATGATCATGCTCGCCGTCGGCTTCAACTTCCGCGACAAACCCCTGGGCGTGTTCGGCATGTGGATCGGCATGCTGCTGATCCTGGGCACCGTGGTGTACAAGATCCTCGCCAAACTGGCCGAATGACGCTTGCACTCGTACACTCGCTCAACCCGTCGTTTTCAAGGTTGACCGCCTCGTGCTTTCCCGTCTGTTTGCCCTGCCCTGCTGCTTCCTGATCGCCCTGCTCACGCTGCTGCCGCTCTCGCCCGCCCAAGCGGTGGGCTTGCCCGGGCTGCTCAGCACCAACAAGGCCCAACCCCAGGCCGACGTGCCGTTGGGGCAGTCGCTGGACGAGGTGATCAAGACCCTGGAAAACGACCAGCAGCGCACCCAACTGCTGAGCGACCTTAAGAAGCTGCGCGCCGCCACCCAGAAAGCCCAGCCCGCCGCCGAGCAAGGTGTACTCGGGCTGATCGGCAGCACGCTGTCGGGCCTGGAGCAGCAGTTCTCCGGCGCCGACAGCCCATTGGGGCGCTGGTCGAATGAAATCGACCTGGCCAAGGATGAACTCAGCGCACTGATGCTGCCGGCCAGCGAATGGTTGCCGATCATTTTCGGCTTTGCCATGATCCTCGCAGTGTGGAGCTTGCTGGCTGCCATATTGATCTGGCTGAGCCACCGGGTACGCGAGCGCTTCGGCCTGCCCGAGGAGCTGCCGCAACACCCCCGCACCTGGGACATGCTGCGCTTTGCCCTGCGCAAACTGGGGCCCTGGCTGATCGCGCTGGTAATCACGGTTTACCTGAGCTACGCCCTGCCCTCGTCCCTGGGCAAATCCCTGGCGATGGTGCTGGCTTACGCGTTGGTGGTCGGCACCTGTTTCTCGGCCATCTGTGTGATTGCCTTCTCGGTACTCGACGGCCCGCACCGCCACCGTGCGCTGTACATCCTGCGCCACCAGGCCTTCCGCCCGCTGTGGTGGATCGGCAGCTTCGCCGCCTTTGGCGAAGCCTTGAGCGACCCGCGACTGGTCGTCGCGCTTGGCCAGCACCTGGCCCACACGGCGGCCACGGTCGCCAATGTGATGGCCGCACTGTCCACCGGTGTGTTTATCCTGCGTTTCCGGCGCCCGATCGCCCACCTGATCCGCAACCAGCCGCTGTCACGCCGCCTGACCCGCCGCGCCCTCAGCGATACGATCGAGATCATCGGTACCTTCTGGTACATCCCCGCCTTGCTGTTGGTGGGTATTTCGCTGTTCGCCACCTTCGTCTCCGCCGGCGACACCAGCACCGCCCTGCGCCAGTCGCTGTTGTGCACGGTGTTGCTGGTGTTGTGCATGGTGATCAACGGCCTGGTGCGTCGTCATGCGCTCAAGCCGCAACGCGGGCACAAGCGTCATGCGCTGTATTCCGAGCGCCTGAAGAGCTTCGTCTACACCCTCGCCCATCTGGTGGTGTGGCTGGTGTTTATCGAACTGGGGCTGCGGGTCTGGGGCCTGTCGCTGATTCGCTTTACCGAAGGCGACGGCCATGAAATCAGCGTCAAGCTGTTCGGCCTGGGCGGCACGCTGCTGTTCGCCTGGCTGATCTGGATCCTCAGCGACACCGCGATCCACCACGCCCTGACCCGCTCGCGCAAAGGCCTGGCCAATGCCCGCGCGCAGACGATGATGCCGCTGATCCGCAACGTGCTGTTCGTGACCATCTTCATCATCGCCGCCATCGTCGCCCTGGCGAACATGGGCATGAACGTCACGCCGCTGCTGGCCGGTGCCGGTGTGATCGGCCTGGCTATCGGTTTTGGCGCACAGTCGCTGGTGGCCGACCTGATCACCGGCCTGTTCATCATCATCGAAGACTCCCTGGCGATTGATGACTACGTGGACGTCGGCGGCCACCTCGGTACCGTCGAAGGCCTGACCATCCGCACCGTGCGCCTGCGCGACATTGACGGCATCGTGCACACCATCCCGTTCAGCGAGATCAAGAGCATCAAGAACTACTCACGGGAGTTCGGCTACGCGATCTTCCGGGTGGCGATTCCCTACAACATGGAAATCGACGATGCGATCAAGCTGATGCGCGACGTCGGCCAGAAAATGCGCAACGACCCGCTGCAACGCCGCAATATCTGGTCGCCGCTGGAGATCCAGGGGGTGGAAAGTTTCGAGTCTGGCAGCGCGATCCTGCGCGCGCGGTTCAAGACGGCACCGATCAAACAGTGGGAAGTGTCGCGGGCGTTCAACTTGTCGCTCAAACGGCACCTGGACGAAGCCGGGCTGGACCTGGCCACGCCGCGCTTGAGTGTGCAGGTGGTGACGGGGGCTTCGGGTGGGTTGGAGAAGGACAAGAACGCGTAGGGTCATGACGAATGTGATGAGCTTGTTGTGGCGAGCGGGCTTGCCACAACAGGCCGGTCTACTGCAGGTTTTGTGTCAGGCCAGCGCTGCACCGTCCATCTTCTGGCGCAGGCTCAACGGACGCATATCGGTCCAGGTTTCTTCGATGTAGGCCAGGCACTCTTTCTTCAGGCCGCTCTTGCCCACGGTGCGCCAGCCTTCCGGCACGGCCTTGTAGTCGGGCCAGATGGAATACTGTTCTTCATGGTTGACCACTACCTGAAACAGGATGTCGTCGCGGTCAAATACTGAGGTCATTGCTGTTCTCCATCGCTCAAAGGCTGGCTGCGCACCACGCGCAGCGCTGATATCTGTAGAAACGTACCAAGGCGCCGAAAAATTAGAGGCTGGCGACGGCAGCTGCCAGGGCGCGTCCGAAGATCTCGGCGACGCTGTCGACTTCAGCCGCAGTGATCACCAGCGGCGGCAAGAAGCGCACCACGCTGCCATGCCGCCCGCCGAGTTCCAGGATCAGGCCACGCTTGAGGCACTCGCGCTGTACCAGCGGTGCCAGCTGGCGATGGACCGGTGGATGGCCCTGGATGTCCAGGGTGCCGTGCGGGTCCACCAACTCCACGCCGAGCATCAGCCCGCGCCCGCGAATATCCCCCAGGTGCGGGTAGTCGCGCTGCAGGATGCGCAGGTGTTCGCCCAGGCGCTCGCCCATGGCCGTCGCATGGCCGGCCAGGTCGTGCTCCTTGAGGTAGCGCATCACCGCCGACCCCGCCGCCATGGCCATCTGATTGCCACGGAACGTCCCGGCATGGGCGCCCGGCAGCCAGGTGTCGAGCCAGTCGCGGTACACCACCACCGCCAACGGCAGGCTGCCGCCGATGGCCTTGGACATCACCACCACATCCGGGATGATGCCGGCGTGTTCGAAGGCAAACATCTTGCCGGTCCGGCCAAAGCCGCTCTGGATCTCATCGACGATCAACGCCACCCCCGCCTGCTCGGTGATGCGCCGCAGGCCGCGCAGCCAGTCGAGATCGGCCGGGATCACCCCGCCCTCGCCCTGCACCACCTCGACAATCACCGCCGCCGGCAGCAACACCCCGGCTTCGGGATCGTTGAGCAGGTTTTCCAGGTAATGCAGATTGACCCGCACGCCTTCTGCGCCGCCCAGTCCGAACGGGCAACGGTAGTCATACGGGAATGGCAGGAATTGCACGCCATTGCCGAGCAAGGCGCCCAAGGGTTTTTTCGGCCCCAGGCTACCCATCAGGCTCAGCGCGCCCTGGCTCATGCCGTGATAACCGCCCTGGAACGACAGCACCGTGCTACGTCCGGTAGCGGTGCGCACCAACTTCAACGCGGCTTCCACCGCATCGGTACCCGTAGGGCCGCAGAACTGGATCTTGGCTTCCCGCGCCAGTTGCGCCGGCAGCAGGCCGAACAGGTCCTGCACGAACTGGTCCTTGACCGGCGTGGTCAGGTCCAGGGTGTGCAGTGGCAGTTCGTCGCTCAGCACTTGCTGGATGGCTTCGATCACGACCGCGTGGTTGTGCCCCAACGCCAAGGTGCCGGCGCCGGCCAGGCAGTCGATGAAACGGCGGCCTTCCACGTCTTCCACATAGATCCCCTTGGCACGCTTGAGCGCCAGGGGGATGCGCCGTGGGTAACTGCGGGCGTTGGATTCCTGCTGGCGCTGGCGCGCCAGCAATGGGGTTTCATCAAACTGATAAAGCGTTTCATGCACCTGGGTATCTTCGATACGGCTGGTAGCGACTGACATCTCTCGACCCCTCAATACGCGGATGATGGTGACCAAACTGCCGATCCGTTGGCGTCTGGCCCAAGGGCATGCGCACGGATTTCCTGTTCTGGAAACGCACCAGCTTCAAGCGGATTTAGGGGCTGTTGTCGGTAACTGATTTATGAAGACCCAACTGTGCGAGGGGGCAAGTCGAATCGTCGCACCGCCCCCTCCACATTTGAATTGCGCGCAGCTTCACAGTCCACGGTACTTTTCATTCAGGGCATACAGGATCGCGCAGGTCTCGGCATCCAACACGCCACAATAATCCCGCGCCCGAAAGTGCATCTGAAACGCCCGGGTCCTCTGCTCGAACGCCTGGCGATTCTGCGCCGGCTTATAGCCATAGCGCTGGAATGCCCGCTCCACCTCCACTTCAGGCGGCAACGCGACACAGAACCGGCGCTGGTACATGGCCCGCGTCGACTCGTCGAACCACGCCCCCACTCCCGCCTCGAACAAACCGCGCCACGGCAGGCGTGGTCCCGGATCGCTCTTGCGCCAGTACGCCACGTCCGAGTGCCCGAGAATGTCGGTCGGGCCGATCTGTGGGTGGCGCCCAAGCATGTCGCGCAGCAACGCAATCAACGCCGCCACCTGCTCCTGGCCGTAGGCGGGAAAGGTGAATGTGCCCCCGTCGTCCCGGGCCAGGTTGACGATCTCGATGCCGATCGCCCGACTGTTGAGGTTGTCGCGCCCGCCCCAATGACTCGCTCCGGCATGCCAGGCGCGCTGGTTTTCGTGGACCAGACGAAACACGCGTAACTCGTCATACCCGGCGGCGCGGTAGCCGGGCTCGTCTGGATCAGGCAGCAGGTAATGAGCGCTGACGCCGTTTTGCGTCAGGGTGCGCAAGGAGGATGTGAAAGGCGCCGCTGTGTAATGCAGCACCACCTGACGCACAGGTTCGCCGTTACGTTCGTTGAAATCCCTGGCTGGGAAACTGGTATCGATGACCAACATAAGAACCGTCCTTTTCAATACAGGCCGAGTCTTTCGGCCCGTTCAAGCGCAAAAAATTACCGCCATCCTGAAGGCTTGAACTTCAAGCGGGCGGTAACTATTTGGCACTCGAAAAGACGGTCAGCGTCGCAACGGCATGCCCAGGTCGACGCGCAGGCCATCCGCCTGGCTGTCGAACTTCAATGAGCAGGAACAGCGCTGCACGATCGCCTGCACAATCGCCAGGCCCAGCCCGCAGCCCTCGCTGTTGCCATTGCGCCAGAAGCGTTGGGTGAGGTACTGCAGGTCTTCGGGGGAAATCTGCTTACCGTGGTCGCGCACGCGGAAGATCACTTGATCGGCGGCGGTGAACACACTGAGTTCTACCCGGGTGTCTGCGGGTGTGTGACGCAGGGCGTTGTCCAGCAGGTTGCGCAGGGCCGCGATCGCCAGGCCCACCGGCATCTCCACCGGGGTTTCGCTGAGGTTAGCCGCCAGATTCAGGTCGATACGCGCATTGTCGCCGGCATTCGCGTCCTGGATCGCCAACCGCGCCACTTCCTCGGCGCTGGACTGCAAGCCATCGTCGAACGACAGGCTACCTTCCACCCGCGCCAACAACAGCAATTGCTCCAAGGTGCGATGCAAGCGGTCGGCGCCCTCCTCGGCATGGGCCAGGGATTGGTCGCGGGCCGCGCCCTCGGTCATGCGCGCCACTTGCAGGTGGGTCTTGATCGCCGTCAGCGGGCTGCGCAGCTCGTGGGCAGCGTCGCCAGTGAGGCGGCGCTCGCGTTCGATGGTCTTGGCGATGCGTTGCAGCAGTTGGTTCTGGGTGTCGAGCAGCGGCTTTAGCTCGCTGGGCAACGGGTGAATCTGCAACGGTTCAAGGGAGTCGGCACTGCGACGCATCAGCGCGTCACGCATGCGGTTGAGCGGCAACAGGCTCTGGCCGATGCCCAGCCACAGCAGGCACAGGCAACCGAGCATCGCCACACCCACCGGCACCGAGGCGGCAAGCAGGATCGACAGGTTCAGCGCCTCGCGCTCTACCTGGCGATCGGCGGTGGTGATCAGCAGGTCACCACGGGACAGGGTAAAACTGCGCCAGCCCACACCATTGATGACCTGGTCACGAAAGCCGCTCTTGCGCGACTCCAGGCCCTCATCCGGCGTGGTATGACTGCGGGCCAGGATTTCGCCGTGCAGGGAGCTGACCTGGCAAGCCATGCCGCCTGGCACATGCAGTTGCTCGGCACTGAAATGCGCGCCGCCACTCACACTGGCCAGGCCCGGCATCTGCTCGGTCAAGCCCGCCACCATGCGCGCCGAGGCCACCAGGCGTTGGTCGAGGGAGAACATCATCTGGTTGCGCAGATCGTTGAGCATCCAGGCCGCTGCCAGGGCCCAGATCAGCACAAAAGCGGCGCCCAGCTTGAACGTCAGGCGCAGGCGCAGGCTTTTCACGAAACGTTCTCTCCACCATCAGCCGGACCCAGGCGATAGCCCAGGCCGCGCACGGTTTCGACAATGCCATTGCCCAATTTGCGCCGCAGGTGGTGGATATGCACGTTGAGGGCGTTGCTTTCCAGCTCATCGCTGAAGCCGTAGACGCTGTCCTTGAGCTGTTCGCTGGAGAGCACGCGGCCTTTGTTGTGCAGCAGGGCCTGCAACAGCGCCTGTTCACGCCGGGACAGGTCCACCGGCTGGCCTCCCAACAGGGTTTCGCGACTGCTCGGGTCGTAGGTCAGCCGACCGTGCTCGATCAGGTTGACACTGCGCCCCGCCATCCGGCGCAGCAGGGTTTGCAGGCGCGCGGCCAATTCGCGCAGGTCGAAGGGTTTGAGCAGGTAGTCATCGGCACCGGCTTGCAGGCCGTCGACGCGGTTGGTCACCGAATCCCGCGCGGTGAGGATCAGCACCGGAATCTCCAGGCCCTGGCTGCGCAGCTGTTGCAGCAGCTTGAGGCCGTCTTCGTCGGGCAGGCCGAGGTCGAGCACCATGATGTCGAAGGTTGCTGCCTTGAGCATCGCGCGTGCAGCTGCTGCGGTGGCCACGCGCTCGACTGTAAAGCCCTGGGCGCCGAGGCCGGCCACGATGCCGCTGGCGATCAGTTCGTCGTCTTCACAGACCAGTACGTGCATGGTGAACCCTTCATGAAAGATGGGGGGGATTAAAAGTGCAGCGGATTAAGCGCAGATTATGCCGTGAAAAGATGCAAGCTCAGATAATCCCTACACTTTAGAATAGCGCCCGTTTAATCATCGGTTAATCAACGCCACACATTGTGTGCATCACTTGTATCGAACTAAGGCTTGACCATGCGGCATCTGTTTACCTTTCTGCTGGTGTTATTCGCGGGGTTCGCCCAGGCCGCGCCGGGCAATCCGTTTGAGACCAAACCTGATTTCCTCCCGGTGGGCAAGGCTTTCACCTTTACCTCCGAGCGTCTTGAAAGTGGCGAGACCCAGCTGTATTGGCAGATTGCCGACGGTTATTACCTGTACAAGCAGCGCATGAAGTTCGAGGGCCTGGCCGAAAAGCCCGCGCTGCCACAAGGCGAAGCCCATAGCGATGAGTTCTTCGGCGATCAGGAGGTGTATCGCCAGGGCCTGGAAGTGAAGATTCCGGCCGGAGCCACCGGCCAGGTCAAGCTGGGCTGGCAGGGCTGCGCCGATGCGGGGCTGTGTTATCCGCCGCAGTCGATCACCGTGGACCTGGGTGGCAACCCGGCCGTCGCCGCGACCGCCGAAGCCCAGGACCAAAGCCTGGCCAGCGGCTTGCAGCAGCGCAGCCTGGGTTGGAGCCTGCTGTTGTTCTTCGGTCTTGGCCTGCTGTTGGCATTTGCACCGTGCTCGTTGCCGATGCTGCCGATTCTCGCCGGCCTGGTGGTGGGCAGTGGCGCCAGCCCACGTCGCGGCTTTGCCCTGGCGGGCAGCTACGTGGTGTGCATGGCACTGGTGTATGCCGCACTGGGTGTATTGGCCGCGCTGCTTGGCAGCAACCTCGCCGCCCTGCTGCAAACCCCATGGATCCTCGGCAGTTTCGCCGCCTTGTTCGTGATCCTCGCCCTGCCGATGTTCGGCTTCTTTGAACTGCAACTGCCTGTCGCCTTGCGTGACCGCCTGGATAACGTCAGCCGCAACCAAAGCGGCGGCAGCCTGGTCGGCGCCGGGGTGCTCGGCGCCCTCTCCGGCCTGCTGGTCGGCCCCTGTATGACTGCCCCCCTGGCCGGTGCACTGCTGTATATCGCCCAGAGCGGCAATGCGCTGCACGGCGGGCTGATCCTGTTTGCCATGGGCATCGGCATTGGTGTGCCGCTGCTGTTGCTGGTCACCGTGGGCAATCGCTTCCTGCCCAAGCCGGGCACTTGGATGAATGTGCTCAAAGGCATCTTCGGCTTCCTGTTCCTGGCCACCGCCGTGCTGATGATTCGGCCAGTGGTCGGCGAAAACCTGTGGCTCGGCCTATGGGGCGCGTTGGCCATGTCCATGGCCTACTGCGGCTGGCGCCTGGCCCAGGATTTCGGGCGGGTCGCCATGCTGTTCGGCGCCGGTTCCGTGGTCGTGGGATTGTGGGGCGGCCTGCTGCTGGTTGGTGCAGCGGGAGGCAGCGATGACCTGTGGCAACCGTTGAAGGTCTACAACGGTTCGCGGATCGCCACCGCACCAAGCGCCCACGAGGCCTTCATGACTATCAGCGACCCGGCAGTGCTGCAAAGCCAGCTCGACAGCGCCAAGGCCCAGGGCCAATGGGTGCTGGTGGACTACTACGCCGACTGGTGTGTGTCGTGCAAGATCATGGAGAAACAGGTGTTCGGCAAGCCCGAAGTACTCGACGCACTGAAGGATGTCCGTCTGCTGCGCCTGGACGTCACCGCCGACAACGCCGCCAGTCGCGCGCTGCTGGGCCGCTACAAGGTACCGGGGCCGCCGAGCTTCGTGTGGATCGGCCCTGACGGTGAAGAACGACGCGCCCAGCGCATCACCGGCGAAGTGAATGCCGACGCATTCCTGCAACGCTGGAATCAGACCCGAGACGCCCTCTGATGCTGACCCTGACCATCGGCACCTTCGCCATCGCCCTGAATCACATCCTTCTGATCAGCGCGTTGATCCTCGCCACCCTGGTGGGGTGGCGCGTGGCAAAGCGTGGCGGTGAAAATCCGGAATCGGTGCTGTTCAGCCTGTTCCTGCTGGGCATGCTGGCGGCGCGCGTCAGCTTTGTGCTGATGTACTGGAGCTACTACAGCCACGACTGGCTGCAGATGGTCGACCTGCGCGACGGCGGTTTTCTCGCCTGGCCCGGTATCATCGCCCTGATACTCGGTGCACTGCTCTATGGCTGGCGTCGCCCGGCGCTGCGCAAGCCGCTGAGCGCCGGGGTCATCACCGGGCTGGTGTTCTGGGGCATGACCAGCCTGTCCTTGAGCGTGTATGAAAAAGGCACACGCCTGCCGGACATCACTTTGCGCAACGCCAATGGTGAAGTGGTGCAACTGGCGGACTATCAGGGCGGGCCACTGGTGATCAACCTGTGGGCCACCTGGTGTCCGCCGTGCCGCCGCGAGATGCCGGTGCTGGAAAGCGCCCAACGCATGCGCCCGGACGTGACCTTCCTGTTCGTCAACCAGGCCGAAAGCATGCAGAGCGTCAGCACCTACCTGGCCACCCAGGGCCTGAACCTGGACAACGTATTGTTTGACGCCAGCGGCCGCCTCGGCCAGGCCGTAGGCTCCATGGCCCTGCCAACCACACTGTTCTACCAAGCTGACGGACGCCTGATCAACAGCCACTTGGGCGAGTTGTCCCAGGCCAGCCTGGCCCGTGCCATGGAAACCTTCGACACCGCCCCTGCCGCCACAAGGAAACCCACATGCCTCGCCTCCGCCACCTGCTGACCCTGCTGCCGCTGACGCTCGCGGCCACCCTGGCCCAGGCCGAAGACTGGCCGGCTCCGATCAAACAGATCGAAGCCAAGGGTGCCAGGATCCTCGGCAAGTTCGACGCCCCCAGCGGCCTCACCGGCTACGCCGCGCAATACCAGAACCGCGGCATGGCGCTGTACCTGACCGCCGACGGCAAAAATGTGATCGCCGGCAACCTGTACGACGCCCAGGGCAATGACCTGAGCAGCGCGCCCCTGGAAAAACTGGTGTACGCCCCCATGGCCAAGGAAGTCTGGGCCAAGATGGAAAACAGCAGCTGGATCCAGGACGGCGACAAAAACGCGCCGCGCATCGTCTACCTGTTCAGCGACCCTAACTGCCCGTACTGCAACATGTTCTGGGAACAGGCACGGCCATGGGTAAAAGCCGGCAAGGTGCAGTTGCGCCACATCATGGTCGGCATCATCCGCGAAGACAGCGCCGCCAAGTCGGCTGCCCTGTTCGCCGCCAAAGACCCGCAAAAAGCCCTGGAAGACCACGAAGCCGCCGGCAAAGGCAGCAAATTGCAGGCACTGGCCAAGATCCCGGCCGAGATCGAAGCCAAGCTTGATGCCAACATGAAGTTGATGGATGAGCTCGAACTGTCGGCGACGCCGGCGATCTTCTACCTGGATGACAAGGGTGGCTTGCAGCAACAGCAAGGCGCGCCGTCGCCGGATAAGTTGGTGAAGATTATGGGACCGAAGTAAGCGGCGCCTGGTCTGACGCCATCGGGGCATGGGTATCTACACAACTTTCAGGCTGAAAAATCTCTTTGTGGTGAGGGAGCTTGTTTCCGTGGCGGCCTTTGGGCCGACCATGTCGTTGGATTTGACCGAGTACATATCCGTTGCTGCGGTCACGGCGGCTATGGGTTCCGCCCTTACGGCGGGTCACTTTGGAAAAGCCCCAAAGTAACCAAAAGGCTCTTGCCCCACCACTCGGTACCTCGCCTAGGCTCGGTATGCCCGAACGAAGGCTTGAATCCGTGGGCCGCCGTCATGGGCCATCCTTGGCCCAGGACGGCTAACCCGGCGTCCTGCCGGGTTACCCACGGATTCAAGCCTGCGTTCGGCCAGCGTGGTTAACGGGGCGCCTGAGATCAAGATCAAAAGCCAGAGCCAGAGCCAGAGCCAGAGCCAGAGCCAGAGCCAGAGCCAGAGCCAGAGCCAGAGCCAGAGCCAGAGCAGATCAAAAGATTGCTGACTTCGTCAGCGGTTAAGGAAGTAGAAGCCACACCGCGCACGCTTCAATAATCAGGTCGGCTTTAAGGCCGCCTCGCTTTGGCTTTTGATCTCAAATCGCCCCGTCAAACACGCTGGCCGAACGCAGGCTTTGGAGCGTGGGTAACCCGGCAGGACGCCGGGTTAGCCGCACTGGGCCAAGGATGGCCCATTGCGGCGGCCCACGCTCCAAAGCCGGAGTGAGGGCACACCGAGCCTAAGCGAGGTGCCGAGTGTTGGGGCGAAGCGTTTTTGGTTACTTTTGGCGCTCTTCCAAAAGTGACCCGCTGTAAGAGCGGAACCATAGGCAGCCGTTACCGCAGCAACGGATATGTACTCGGTCAAAGCCAACGACATGGTCGGCCCAAAGGCCGCCACGGAACCAAGCGCCCTCGCCACAGACCGCTGAAAAAAATTGTGCAGATACTTATGCGCCGATGGCAGCAGCTCAGTTACAGATGCATCCATCTGACACTACTTCATCGCGGCAAGTCGAACCGTCGCACCGCCCCTCCCACATTTTTAACCGTGTACACCCGCCCTACTCCAGTTGGCTCCAACGCCAACCTCATGGCATTTGCTGCTGCCCCCCAACCGCAATTAAGTAGTAACTGTGGTCTCGCCCCACACTCCACGAGGAATCTACCGAATATTCCCGCCCCCCTTGCCAGCCCCTGACCCAGGTGGGATACAAGCACCCTGACGCAACAAAAAACAACGTTCTACGGAGGCTCGCCATGTCCGCCCTGCCACACCCCGCTTACATCTACCGCCCCATGACCGTGGCCGACCTGCCGGCCGCCCACGCCTTGTCGGTGCAACTCAAATGGCCCCACCGCCTGGAAGACTGGGCAATGCTGCAACGGGTCAGCGACGGCTTCGTGGTCATGGATGGCGAGCGGCTGATCGGCAGCGCCTTCACCTGCCCCCAGGGCGATTACGCCACCATCGGCCTGGTGATCGTCAGCAATGACTACCAGGGCCAGGGCATCGGCCGGCGCTTGATGGAAAAGGCCCTCGCCGCTTGCGGCACGCGCACGCCGGTCCTCAATGCCACCCTCGCCGGCGCGCCGCTGTACGCCAGCCAAGGGTTCGTCGAATTCGGGCGGGTGCAGCAACATCAGGGCCAGGCGTTGGTGCCTGCCCTGCCGGCGCTGGCCGCTGGCGAAACCTGCCGTGCGCTTAACGCCGATGACCACACCAGCCTGCTCGCGCTGGCCAAAGCCGCCAGCGGCCTGGACCGTCGTGAGGTGCTGCGAGACCTGCAGGTGGAGCACGCCGTGGGTGTCGAGCGCGATGGCCAGTTACGCGGCTTCGCCCTGCTGCGGCCGTTCGGCCGTGGACGCTGCATCGGCCCGGTGGTGGCGGAAAATATCGAGCAGGCCAAGCACCTGATCGCCACCCTGCTGGCCCAGGTGCCGGACACCTTTGTGCGTATCGACATTCCCGTCGTCTGCGGCCTCAACGACTGGCTCGAACAGGCCGGCCTGAAGAACATCGACACCGTCGCGCAGATGGCCCTGGGC
This sequence comes from Pseudomonas sp. MIACH, assembly GCF_001269925.1. Classification (GTDB taxonomy): domain Bacteria; phylum Pseudomonadota; class Gammaproteobacteria; order Pseudomonadales; family Pseudomonadaceae; genus Aquipseudomonas. The sequence continues at coordinate 6,188 of NZ_LHVO01000017.1, read as the reverse complement.
ACCCCACCCCAAGCCAGCCAAGGCGTGCACCCCTTTGCCCTGATCACCCAGGCGATCGGCTGACTTTTCTCCCGGAGCACTCCCCATGTCATCTCCCCGTATCCTGCTGTTGGCGCGTGCCGACGGCAGCCGCGTTGCCACGTCCTTCAACCCGGCCGCTCTGAGCGCGCTGGACCCGTTCGGCGACAGCCGCCAAGTCGCCTGGATGGGCGACGATGGCGTGTCTGCAGGACTTGTACCGTTCAGCGGCAAAGCGGTGATCGAAGATTTCCCCCACAGCGAAACCCTGGTGGTGCATGCCGGCCATGTGGTGCTTAGCAGCGCAGAACAGACACTGGAACTGGGAGTCGGCAGCAGCGCCGTGATCGGCCTCGGCACACGCCTCACGGTACAGGCGAGCGCAGGCAGCGAGTGGGCGTTCTGCGCGGTCGACCAGGCCGGTGCCCCCGTGTGCCCCGGTCTGACCCTGCTCGACCCGCACACCCTGCTCAACCCCTCCGCCGCGCCGGAACCCCAGATCCTGATCGGCCCCACCCCGCAGTGCCGGGCGCTTAACCTGTTCGACGATGCCGTGACCGAGCTGCGCGTCGGCATCTGGGACTCGACGCCCTACGCCCGCCACGGCCGCCCGCACAAACTGCATGAGTTGATGCACCTGCTCGAAGGCAGCGTCACCCTGCAGGACAACGAGGGTGGCGAGGTCACGGTAAAAACCGGGGACACGGTGTTCGTGGCCAAGGGCGCACCATGCGCCTGGACCAGCACGGTGTATGTGCGCAAGGTCTACGCGGTGAAATAACTCAGGCCTTCAGCGCCTCTTCCACAAACGTTACCAACGCCTGTACGCGCGGGCTACGCAGTTTGCGCGACGGCACCAGCAGGAGGATCGGCGCGCTGTCAAAGCTCCAGTCCGCCAACACGCGCACCAGGCTGCCGCTGGCCACGGCGTCACCCACGTCCCACTGCGAGCGCAGCACCAACCCCAAGCCTTGCTCGGCCCAACGCCGGGCAACGCTGCCATCGTTGCTCAACAACGCAGGTTCCACACGTAGCGTCTTGCGGCCCTGGCCTTTGCGCAGGTGCCAGAGGGTGACGTCTTCATCATTTTCGCGAATGCAAATGCAGCGATGAGACGCCAGTTCGTCCGGCGAAGACGGCACGCCGTGGGCGTGCAGATAGGCCGGGCTGGCGCACAACCAGCGCTCGTTTGGCGTCAGTGGCCGCGCGGTCCACAGGCTGTCATTGAGATGACCGATGTGAATCACCGCATCGCTGTCATGGCGATCGGGCCAGGGCGTCTCGCGCAAATCCAGGTGCAGGCGCAGCTGCGGGTGCAGTTTGGCAAACCGTGCCAGCAGCGGTGCGATGCGCTGTCGACCGTAGCCAAACGGCGCCGCCAACCTCAAGGTGCCCACCAGGGTTTCGTCCTGTTGCCGGAACGACTCCGGCAGCGCCTCCAACTGCTCCAGCAACACTGCGCTTTCCCGCGAGAACCGCTCGCCATCCGCCGTCAGGCTAAGGCGCCGCGCATCGCGATTGGCCAGGGTCAGCCCCAGCAGCGTCTCCAACTTGCGCAGGCGCATGGACAGCGCCGGCGGCGAGACATTCAGTGTTCGGGCGGCAGCGCTCAGCGATTCGGAGCGGGCCAGGGCCACGGCCAACCGCAGGTCTTCGATAGAAATCATTCAATTTTACTTAATGATTGATGAGCGCTGATTGAACCACACGTTAACAACAGCTGAGTAGAGTGCAGCCTGTACCCAGCCACGCGAGCTCCGCCATGTCCACGCCGATTGCTTCCCTCGACACGCCTGCCGCGCTCGTCGACATCCCGCAGATGCAGCGCAATATCCAGCGTATGCAACAACGCATGAGCAGCCTGGGCGTGCGTTTACGCCCGCATATCAAAACCAGCAAGTGCCTGCCGGTGATCCACGCCCAGATCGCCGCAGGCGCCAGCGGTGTCACGGTTTCGACCCTCAAGGAAGCCGAGCATTGTTTCGCCGCCGGCATCCGCGATGTGTTCTACGCCGTGGCCATCGCCCCGGGCAAGCTGCTTCAGGCCCTGGCCCTGCGGCGCAAAGGCTGCAACCTCAGCGTGCTCACCGACAGCGTCCAAGGCGCCGAGGCCATCGTCGCTTTCGCACAGCAACATGACGCACGCTTCGACGTGTGGATCGAGATCGATTGCGACGGCCATCGCTCCGGCCTGGCCGCCCACGACCCGGTACTGATCGACGTCGCACGCATCCTCAGCGACGGCGGCCTGCACCTGCGTGGGGTGATGACTCACGCCGGTTCCAGTTACGAGCTCGACAGCCTTGAGCCCCTGCAAGCACTGGCCGAACAGGAACGCGCACTGTGCGTGCACGCCGCAGACACCCTCCGCGCAGCCGGGCTGGCGTGCCCCGAGGTCAGCATCGGCTCCACCCCCACGGCCCTCTCGGCGCTGAACCTGGACGGCGTCACCGAAGTACGCGCAGGTGTGTATGTGTTCTTCGACCTGGTCATGCGCAACATCGGCGTGTGCCAGGCCGATGAGTTGGCGCTGAGCGTACTGACCACCGTGATCGGCCATCAGCCTGACAAAGGCTGGATCATCACCGACGCCGGTTGGATGGCCATGAGTCGTGACCGTGGCACCCAGCGCCAGCGCCAGGACTTCGGTTATGGCCAAGTGTGCAGCGAAGCGGGCGACTGGATCGACGGCGCGCTGGTCACCGCTGCCAACCAGGAACACGGCATCGTCAGCCTGGGCGCTGCCCACAGTGACGCGCTTGTCACGCGTTTCCCCATCGGCAGTCGGCTGCGCATCCTGCCCAACCATGCCTGCGCCACCGGCGCGCAGTTCCCGGATTATCACGCGGTGGATGCCGACGGCAGCGTGCACACCTGGAGTCGCCTGCATGGCTGGTAATCGCATCCACTCGATTCATAGCACCCAGGCGGCACCGCCGGGCGGGCACTATTCCCAGGCAGTGGCACACGGCGGCGTGCTGTATGTGTCGGGGCAACTGCCGGTACGCGCCAATGGCGAGCACAGCGCCGGGCAACTGTTCGCGGTGCAAGCCTCGATTGCCCTGGATAACCTGGTGGCGATCCTGGGTGAAGCGGGCCTGGGCCCCCGTGACCTGCTCAAAGTGACGGTGTACGTCGTCGGCATAGAACACTGGCCCGCCTTTGATCAGATTTACGCGCGCTACCTGGGTGAACATAAACCGGCCCGCGCCGTGGTGCCCGTGCCGGTGCTGCACCATGGCTACCTGATCGAAATCGAAGCCATAGCCCGTGCCACACAGGAGCAGCCAGCATGAACCCGCAAAAAAGCGCTGTGCTGATCATCGGCGGCGGCATCATGGGCGCATCGTCGGCGTTTTTCCTGCGCCGCCGCGGTTGCTCGGTCACGCTGCTGGAACGCGACCAGATCGGTCAGTACGCCAGCGGTGTGAACTTCGGCAATGTGCGCCGCCAGGGCCGCTACCTGGGGCAACTGGAGCTGGCCAATCGTTCGTGGGCGCTGTGGAAACGCCTGCCGGAGTTGATCGACGACGACCTGGAATTTATCCCCAGCGGCCACATGCGCGTGTGCTATCGCGAAGATGAAATCGCTGAACTGGAGGCCTACGCCGCCGCGCCGGAAGCCGCGCAACTGGACCTGAAAATCTATCGCGGCGCCGAGTTGCACCAGCGTTTCGGTTTCCTCGGCCCCGAGGTGAAAGGCGGCTCTTACGCGCCCCACGACGGCCACGCCAACCCCCGCCTGGCCGCACCGGCCTTTGCCCGCGCAGCCCGGCGCCTCGGTGCGCGAATCGAGGAAAGAACCGAAGTCGCCGATGTGGAAAAGGTCAATGGCCTGTTCCACGTCACCACCCGCGATGGGCAGTTGTTCGTCGCCGAGCAACTGTTGATTACCGCCGGCGCCTGGGCCTCGCGCCTGTCCGAGCGCTTCGGCGAGCCGGTGCCGCTGGAGCCCAACGGCCCACAGATGTCGGTCACGGAACCGGTGCCCTACGCCTTGCCCACCGTGATCGGCGTGTTCACCAAGATCAAGGAAGAGGTGATCTACTTCCGCCAGATCCCGCGCGGCAACATCATCATCGGCGGCGGCGCCCGCTGCACGCCGGACATGCTCAACCGACGCGCGTTTTTCAAGCCCGAGAGCCTGCTCAACCAGATGCGCCAGATGAAACGGCTATTACCGGGCGCCGAGAAACTGAACATCATCCGCGTGTGGAGCGGCATCGAAAGCTACACCCCCGACTCCCTGCCGGTGATGGGCCCCAGCGGCAGCGTGGACGGGCTGTTTTATGCCTTCGGCTTCTGCGGCCACGGCTTCCAGCTCGGCCCTGGCGTGGGGGATGTGATGGCCGAACTGATCAGCACCGGCAGTACCAGCACCTTGATCAGCCCGTTCGATATTCGGCGGTTCACCCAACCTTCGACGGTGCCGGCAAACGCCCCCACCACGGGAAAACTGATATGAGCCACGCCAGCCTGCCAGATTCAGCAGATTATCCCTTGCAGCGCTGAATAACGGCATCTTTGCGCGGGAGCCTTTTGCTAGCGTATCCAGACACCGGGCCGTGCGGTTCGCAGCGCCTATTACCGCTCCAGGGAGCCAGTTGGATGACCACCCACTCTTCAAATAGCTACAGCGTTGATGCGCAAACGGCTCACCAGTTTTATATCAACGGTCGCTGGACGTCCCCGGCGATCCCGGCAACGCTGCCGGTGGTCAACCCGGCCACTGAAGCCGTGGTTGCCCAAGTGGCGCGCGGGACTGCCGAGGATGTCGACCGGGCCGTCGCGGCAGCACGCGGGGCGTTTGCCGGTTGGTCTGCGACCCCGGCTGAAGCGCGAGCGCAGGTGCTGGGGAAAATCCACGAACTGATCCTTGAGCGCAAAGAGCAACTGGCACAGGCGCTGTCCCTGGAAATGGGCGCGGCCATCGGCTTCGCGCGGGCGATGCAAGTGCCGCTGGCGGCCGAGCACGTTCGGGTCGCCCGTGACCTGCTGTCCAGCTATCGCTTCCAGACGGTGGAAGGCGGCACCGCAATCGAGCGCGAGCCCATCGGCGTGTGCGGGCTGATCACGCCGTGGAACTGGCCGCTGTATCAAATCACCGCGAAAGTCGCCCCGGCCATCGCTGCCGGCTGCACCGTGGTGTTGAAACCGAGCGAACTGTCGCCATTGAGCGCCCTGCTGTTTGCCCAACTGGTGCATGACGCCGGCCTGCCGCCTGGGGTGTTCAACCTGGTGAACGGCAGCGGTGCGGAAGTCGGCGCGGCCATGGCGGCCCATGGGGATATCGACATGATCTCCATCACCGGCTCCAACCGCGCAGGCGCGTTGGTTGCCCAGGCGGCCGCGCCGACAGTCAAGCGGGTCACCCAGGAGCTGGGGGGCAAGTCGCCGAATGTGCTGCTGCCCGACGCCGACTTCGCCAAGGTTGTGCCGCTGGGCGTGATGTCGGCGTTTCGCAACGTCGGCCAGTCGTGCAGCGCGCCGACCCGCATGATCGTGCCGAGAAACCGCCTGGCCGAAGTCGAAGCCCTGGCGGCGGCCACCGCGAATGCACTGATCGTTGGCGACCCGCAATCGGAGGAGACACAGTTGGGCCCCATTGCCAACGAAGCCCAGTTCCATCGCGTCCAGGCCATGATCCAGGCCGGCCTCGACGAGGGCGCCAAACTGCTGTGCGGCGGGCCGGGACGGGCGGCGGGTTTTGACAAGGGCTTCTATACGCGGCCGACGGTTTTCTCCGAAGTGGACAACGCCATGCGCATTGCCCAGGAGGAAATATTTGGGCCGGTGCTGTGCATCATTGCCTATGAGACGGTGGATGAAGCCGTCGCCATCGCCAACGATACGGTCTACGGGCTGGGCGCCCACGTTCAAGGGCAGGACCTTGATCTTGCACGGGCGGTGGCTTCGCGTATACGCGCGGGCCAGGTGCACCTGAACCATCCGGCGTGGAATCCGATGGCGCCGTTTGGGGGCTACAAGCGCTCGGGGAATGGGCGGGAGTATGGTGTGCAGGGGTTCGAGGAGTATCTGGAAACCAAGGCGATTATCGGGTTTGGTGAATAAGTGATGGGCCTTTATCAAGCTTAAAATAACTTATTGATTTTAAAGGGTTAAATTTTCACTCAAAAATCTTGAGTCTTGCATAAACAATTTCAGGCGAC
>NZ_LHVO01000016.1 GCF_001269925.1 Pseudomonas sp. MIACH | reverse complement strand
CTGCGAAGCAGCCCCAGTAAAGAAGAACGCGGTGTATCAGACACTCTGTAGAGGCTGGTTTTGGGGCTGCTTCGCAGCCCAACGCGGGGCAAGCCCGCTCGCCACAACAGCCCTGTCTGCCGGGGGCAAGCCCGCTCGCACATTTGGACTGTGTTTCTTCAGGGAAACCGCATAAAGAAAAGGCCTGGCTTTTCGTGGAGCCGGGCCTTTTCCGTGTTGCTCTTTTATCAGTGGCGTTCGAGGGCCAGGGCTACGCCTTGGCCGCCACCGATGCACAGGGTCGCCAGGCCTTTCTTGGCATCGCGCTTGATCATTTCGTGCAGCAGGGTGACCAGCACACGGCAGCCTGACGCGCCGATCGGGTGGCCGATAGCGATGGCGCCGCCGTTGACGTTGACCTTGTCCGCATCCCACTCCAGCTCTTTACCTACCGCCAGGGATTGCGCGGCAAAGGCTTCGTTGGCTTCGATCAGGTCCAGGTCGCCCAGGCTCCAACCGGCTTTGTCCAGGCAGCGACGGGTAGCCGAGACCGGGCCGATGCCCATGATCGCCGGGTCAACGCCGGCATTGGCGTAGCTGGCGATACGCGCCAGGACCGGCAAGCCGAGGGCCTTGGCCTTGTCGGCACTCATCAGCAGCACCGCAGCGGCGCCGTCATTCAGGCTGGAGGCGTTGCCGGCGGTGACGCTGCCGTCTTTCTTGAACGCCGGCTTGAGCTTGGCCAGGGACTCGGCGGTGGTACCTGCGCGAGGCTGCTCATCCACGGCGAAGGCAATCGGGTCGCCCTTGCGCTGGGGAATCAGGATCGGCGTGATCTCATCGACAAAACGCCCGGCCTCGATGGCGGCGGTGGCTTTTTGCTGGGACGCGGCGGCGAAAGCATCCTGGGCTTCACGGCTGATGCCGTATTTGTCCACGAGGTTCTCGGCGGTGATGCCCATATGGTAGTCGTTGAACGCATCCCAGAGGCCGTCGGTGATCATGCTGTCGATCATCTTGGCGTGGCCCATGCGCAAACCCGTACGCGCGGCAGGCAGTACGTACGGTGCCAGGCTCATGTTCTCCATGCCGCCGGCGATGATGACCTCGGCGTCACCGCAACGGATGGCCTGGGCGCCCAGGTGCAGGGCTTTCAGGCCTGAGCCGCAGACCTTGTTCAGGGTCAGGCTCGGCACGGCGTGGGGCAGGCCGGCGAGGATCGAGGCCTGGCGCGCAGGGTTCTGGCCGGAACCCGCGGTGAGTACCTGGCCGAGGATGACTTCATCCACTTCGGCCGGGTCCAGACCGGTTTGCTCCAGCAGGCGACGGATCACGGCGGCGCCCAGCTCCGGTGCCGGAATGCTCGCCAGCGAACCTTGAAAGCTGCCCACGGCGGTGCGGGTGGCAGCAACAATCACGACGTCTTGCATGGAATCTGTCCTCACTGGAAGTGCATTTCTGGAACGTGGTCCGGGACGATCAGTTTACCGGCGGTCTTGCTCACAATCTCTTCAACGCTGACGCCAGGTGCGCGTTCCTTGAGGACAAAAGCGCCATTTTCTATTTCCAGGTACGCCAGGTCCGTCAGTACACGTTTGATGCAGTTGGCACCGGTCAGCGGCAGGCTGCATTGGCTGAGCAACTTGGACTCACCGTCCTTGGAGGCGTGGGTCATGATCACGATGATGTTTTCCGCACCGGCCACCAGGTCCATGGCGCCGCCCATGCCTTTTACCAGCTTGCCGGGGATCATCCACGAGGCGATGTTGCCGTGTACGTCTACTTCAAATGCGCCGAGTACGGTGAGGTCGACGTGGCCGCCGCGAATCATCGCGAAGGATTCGGCGGAGGAGAAGATCGAGGCGCCGATGCGCGCCGTCACGGTCTGTTTGCCGGCGTTGATCATGTCGGCATCGATGGTTTCTTCGGTAGGAAACGGGCCCATGCCCAGCAGGCCGTTTTCCGACTGCAGCATCACTTCCATGCCTTCGGGGATGTAGTTGGCCACCAGGGTCGGAATGCCGATGCCCAGGTTGACGTAGAAACCGTCCTGCATTTCGCGGGCGACGCGTTGAGCCATTTGTTCGCGGGTAAGAGCCATTGTATGAGTCCTTATTGTTCGGGCTGGGGGCGGATTATTTGCGCACGGTGCGCTGTTCGATGCGCTTCTCGAACGTGCCGCAGATGATCCGGTCGACGTAGATGCCAGGGGTGTGGATCTGCGCCGGGTCCAGCTCGCCCGGTTCGACGATTTCCTCGACTTCGACCACGGTGATCTTGCCGGCGGTAGCGGCCAGCGGGTTGAAGTTCTGGGCGGTGTGGCGATAGATGACGTTGCCGAAGTGGTCGGCTTTCCAGCCTTTGACGATGGCGAAATCGCCGGTGATGGATTCTTCCATCAGGTACGGGCGACCGTTGAATTCGCGGGTTTCCTTGCCTTCGGCGACCGGAGTACCGACGCCGGTGGCGGTGAAGAAGGCGGGGATACCGGCGCCGCCTGCGCGCATTTTTTCCGCGAGGGTGCCTTGGGGGGTGAGGACCACTTCGATTTCGCCGCTGAGCAATTGTTTCTCGAACAGGGCGTTTTCACCGACGTAGGACGCGATCACCTTGCTGATCTGCTTTTCTTCCAGCAGCACGCCTAGGCCAAAACCATCGACGCCGCAGTTGTTGGAGACCACGGTGAGATCACGGGTGCCTTTGCGCTTGATCTCATTGATGAGGTTTTCCGGAATGCCGCACAGGCCAAAACCACCGGAGAGCACGGTCATGCCGTCTTCCAGGCCTGCCAGTGCTTCCTCGTAGGACGCCACGCGTTTATCGAAACCTGCCATATGCACCTCTTTTATTGTTTGTGGGCCAGCCAATGAATCGAGTGTTGCGCCGACGGATTGATTTGTTAAGTTGTTTTTTAAGGTTGATTGATTTAGAAAACAGCATAGTTCATCCGTCTTCCGGAGCAGCCTTATGACAGTTAAACAGATGCGTGCCTTTCTCGCCGTGGCCCAGACCCTGAGTTTTGCCGCCGCCTGCGAGCGGTTGCACCTGTCTCAGTCGGCCCTGAGCCTGACCATCAAGGGGCTGGAAGAAGGGTTGGGCGGACGCTTGTTCAGCCGTAATACACGCAACGTCGCGTTGACCCCCGAAGGCGAGTCCTTATTGCCCCTGGCCCGGCGGCTGATGGCCGATTGGGACAATGCCGAAGATGAACTGCGTCAGCTCTTCACCTTGCAGCGTGGGCGGGTCACCGTGGCGGCGATGCCGTCGTTTGCCGGCAACCTGCTGCCGCCGATCCTGAAGATATTCCGCGCGCGTTACCCGCAGGTGAACGTGACGGTGCATGACTTGATCAATGAGCAGGTGCTGGAGATGGTTCGCGATCGCCATGTGGAATTGGGGGTGGCGTTTGAGCCGTCCGAAGCGGCGTCGCTGGCGTTTACTCCGTTGTACCTGGATCGCTTTATTGCGGTCGTCCCGGGTGACTCACCGCTGGCGAAATGCACTGAAATTGACTGGAAAACCTTGCTGGAACAGCCGTTCATTACGCTGCAGCGGCCTTCCACGGTGAGGGTGATGCTGGAAGAGCATCTGGGGGCCTTGAAGATGAAGTTGCCGGTGGCGTTGGAAAGCCATCAATTGGCAACCGTGGGCAAGATGGTCGCCAGCGGCCTGGGCGTCAGTGCCGTACCGGCCTTGTGTGCGCAGCAGATGCAGGAGGCGGGCGCGCATTGCATCACCTTGACCGATCCGGTGATTGAGCGGCCGATTGGTGTGTTGACCAAGCCAGGGCATGAACTGTCGGCGGCGGCGCAGGTGTTGTTTGATATTTTTCGCGATGAGGCGGGGAAGGGCAGGTTCCCGGCGTTGTTATAAAGCAGGTATTAAAAAGCCCGCTCGAATCAACGAGCGGGCTTAAATTTAAAGGTGCACTGTTATCAGCAGTATCTATCAATCACTTTAACTTGCGATTGGCCTTTGAGGTTCTGCCATTCGCTATTAAGTGTATGGAACACTTGCTCGATAAAGTTGCGATCGGCCGCAGCTTTCTTGCCGACATAACCCTGGCCACGGCGGTACATCTTCAGGCGCGCCGCCAGTTCACGGTTATTACGGTCGAACTCGGCTTCTTCAGTGTGGGGCGCCAGGCAGTCAATTTGCACTTCGCCCGATTTGCCAATCCACAGGATATGGTCGTCGAGAGTGTCTTTCTGCGCTGCGAACATCTCAGCCAATTCATCGATAGTTGGTTGGTTGTTCAGATTCATGTGTAAGCCCCTTGACCAGTTGGCGATCTATCAGTTGATTCCGTTAAAACTGCTTAGTTGTCTCCGGCTTGGAAAACCGGGCGTCAGTGACTGTCTGCCGAATACGGGCAGGGTCTTGAACCTGATGCATGTAGTCTTGCTGATGAACTGCTACGCAATGGTTTCATAACGAAGACAAGTCGCATTTGAGCGCCTTGTACCGATCCTTTCGGGTCGGTCAGCTTCATCAATCTGCCTTGTGGGCAGTGCACATCCGGAAAAAACAGCTCGGCGGTCAGACGAGCTTGTTCAAAACGCGTGTTACCAACACTCCCGATCCGGGAGACGTCTAGATCATGCAAGGACAAAAAGGTTACGTCAACGATTATGTAGTGATTATTTTTTGTCACTACATAAATCGTCGTGGCGACGGGGGGATGCGGGAGAAGGTGACTTGGTCGTCATTTTTTGTGCGGGTTAGTCGCAGGCGCCAGTGGCCAACTCGGCGCTGAGCCTCCCACATTGATCTGTGGTGTTTTTATGCTCCCAGCCGCTCAGCCAGCAAAGGCAGCAACTGCTCACAGGAAGCTTCGATCTTCACCTGCAACAGCTCATCCCCTCGGGTCTTGCCCAAGTTGATGGCGATCACCGGCTTTCCCTTTTCGACCATGGCTTTGCACAGGCGAAATGCGGAGTAAGCCATCAGCGACGAGCCCACCACCAGCAGCCCTTCGGCATGCTCTACCGCGGCCATTGCCTTGGCAGCCGTCGCTGGCGCGACGTTCTCGCCAAAAAACACCACGTCCGGTTTCAGTCGCTCACCCAGGCAATGGGGGCAACGGGGAACCTGGAAGTGCTCTTCAAACGTGGGATCGAGCAAGGTGTCGCCATCGGGGGCCTGTACCGCATGGACCTGCGCCAGGTACGGGTTGTCGATTTCCATCTGCCGCTGGATCACATCGCGCGTGCTGTGCAGGTGGCAATCCAGGCACAGCACCCGGTGCAGGCTGCCGTGCAGTTCGATCACGTCATGGCTGCCAGCCTGGTCATGCAAGGTGTCGACGTTTTGCGTGATCAGGCCGGTGATGCACTGGCGTTGTTGCAAGCTCGCCAGTGCCCGGTGAGCGTTGTTCGGCTGCGCGATACGTACCCTCGGCCAGCCCAGCATCGCCCGTGCCCAGTAGCGGCGTCGCGCTTGCGCGGTGGCGAGGAATTCCTGGTACATCATTGGCGCCTTGCCCCGGCGTACGCCTTCGCTGTCGCGGTAGTCGGGGATCCCCGAGGACGTGCTGATACCGGCACCGGTCAGCACCAGGAAACGCCTTTCGGCCATGGCCCGGTGCAGGGTGTCGAGGTGGTCCTGCTGATGTTCCAGCGTGTCGAGCATGGGCGCTCCTATTCGCCGCGGATGTACTGCTCCAACTGCTTGATCAGGTCAGCCTGTTCGGCAATGGCTTCCTTGACCAGGTCGCCGATGGACAGCAGACCCAGCAGTTTGCCGTCTTCGACCACGGGCAGGTGGCGCAGGTGGCTGTCGGTCATGATGTTCATGCACGCTTCGACACTTTTATGGGTATCGACGGTGATAACAGGGGAACTCATCACCTCGTGGACCTTTGTGGTGACCGACGACAGGCCCTTGAGCATGATTTTGCGTGCGTAATCGCGTTCGCTGATGATCCCCACGACTGCGCCTTCCTTGACCACCGGCAAGGCCCCGACGTTTTTCTCCGACATCCGGACCAGCGCTTCAAACACAGTGTGGTCCCATTGGATGGTGTGGACGTCCTGGTTTTTCTGGTCCTTGGCTTTGAGCAATTGTGCAACGGTCTTCATGGCGGCCACTCCGGTGTTGTTGTTAGGAAGTCAGCAAGTCCCCTACAGAATCCTAGACGGGCTACGGCGCTGCAAGGACCAAAGCGGCGTTAAACCCGTCGAAAAACGTCATTCGCGGAGTTTTTTCACTTTTTATCCTGCATTCGCCGGCTTTTTGGCGCGTTTGGTTGTGCCGGCTGCCTTGCGGGGGGCGGCCTTGCGTTTTTTCTTCCACGGTGCAGCACCTCGGCCCGCCGGGCTGGCCGGCCCGGTGATGGTCATGCGCATGCCGTTGCAACGCGCCACTTGTTTGCTCATCCACGCTGCCTGCTTGGCGACGAATTCCTCCAGGCTCATCTCGCCACTTTGCACCATGTCCAGCGCCTGCTCCCAGATCGCAGTGGTGCCGGGGTCGGCAATCGCCCGGGGTACCGCGTCGATCAGGCTGAACGCTGCCGGTGTTGCTGACAGTGCCTTGCCGTTCTTCACCAGGTAACCACGGTCCAGCAACCCCTGGATAATCCCCGCGCGAGTGGCTTCGGTGCCGATGCCGGTGGTGTCCTTGAGTTTTTGCTTGAGCAGCGGGTCTTCCACCAGCTTGGCGACGTTTTTCATCGCCTTGATCAGGTCACCTTCGGTAAAGGGCTTGGGAGGTTGGGTCCACAGGTCCTTGAGGTTGACCTTGGCCACCGCGTAATCCTGGCCTTGCACCAGTGTCGGCAAGGCCTGCGGTGCCGGTGCTTCGCGCCCCTTTGCTGGTGCCAGGGCTTCGGGCAAGGCACGTTTCCAGCCCGGCTCGATTACCACTTTGCCCACCGCGCGCAACGCCTGGCCCGCGCAGTCGAAATCCGCCTGGGTACGATCGTATTCATGGTTGGGCAGGAACTGCGCCAGGTAGCGCGCGCGAATCAAGGTGTAGACCGCGCGGTGCTTGCCGGTGAGTTGGCCTACGTCCTTGCCGGCGCCGGTAGGAATGATGCCGTGGTGCGCGCTGACCTTGGCATCGTTCCAGGCCCGTGAGCGGCGCTGGGGATCGATATGGGGCATCAACTCATTGACTGCCGAATCCGCACGGCCCAATGCGGCGAGGATCTTCGGCGCCTCACTGTGCTGGCTCAACGGTAAGTAGCCACAGTCACTGCGGGGGTAGGTGATGACCTTGTGGGTTTCGTAGAGGGACTGGGCGATATCCAGGGTTTCCTGGGCACCGAGGCCGAGCTTCTTCGAGCAGATTTCCTGCAAGGTGCCGAGGTCGAAGGGCAGCGGTGCCACCTCGCGCATGCGTTCGGTGCGCAGCTTGATCAGCCGTGCGCTGGCGGCGTTGATCATGGCGTCGGCAGCGTCCCGGGCCAATTGCGGATTAAGGCAGCGGCCTTGGTCGTCACAGGCATCCTCGGCGGCACGCCATTGGGCGGTGAAGGTCATGCGGTCGTGACGCAGGTCCACATCGATGGCCCAGTACGCCACCGGCACAAAGTCGGCGATGCTGCGGTCGCGGTCGACCACCAGGCGCAAGGTGGGTGTTTGCACCCGGCCCACCGGCAGCACGCCCTGATAGCCGGACTGACGCCCCAGCAAGGTAAACAGGCGACTCATGTTCATGCCGATCAGCCAGTCGGCGCGGGAGCGGCCCAGGGCCGAGTGGTACAGGCTGAATGTCTCGGCGCCTGGCTTGAGCGCCGCCAGGGCCTTGCGGATGGAGGCATCGTCCAGTGCCGACAGCCATAACCGCTGGATCGGCCCGCGATAGCGGCAATGCTCGACCAGTTCGCGGGCGATCATCTCGCCTTCACGGTCGGCGTCGGTGGCGATCACCAGTTCCTGGGCTTCCCCCAGCAGGCGCTTGACGGCCTTGAACTGGCTTGCGGTCTTGGGCTTGACCAACATCTTCCATTTTTCCGGGACGATCGGCAGGTCGGCCAGTACCCAGCGTTTGTATTTGGCGTCGTAGGCGTCGGGCGGCGCGGTTTCCAGCAGGTGGCCGATGCACCAGGTGACGGTGACCCCATTGCCCAACCAGCAACCGTCGCCGCGCCGACTGGCGCCGAGCACGGCCGCAATATCCTTGGCCTGGGAGGGTTTTTCACAGAGGTACAGCCGCATGGTCAGCCCATTCGTTACACAGTTGAATGGAGAGCAGGATGGGCATAAGAAGGGAATTGATCAACCATTATCTGTATGGATATACAGCAATGTGTGTGAGCACTGGAAAAAAGTGGGAGGGGTGTAAACCCCTCCCACAAGGGATCTCCTGTGTTCAGGAGATCTGTTTAGTTGTTATCGAGATCCACATGCCGTGTTTCCTTGAGGCAGAACATCCCCACGACCAGGCTCACCCCCGTCACCACCACCGGGTACCACAAGCCATAGAAGATGTCGCCGGTGTACACCACCAGCGCAAACGACACGGTCGGCAGGAACCCGCCAAACCAGCCGTTACCGATGTGGTAGGGCAGCGACATCGAGGTGTAGCGGATACGCGTTGGAAACAGCTCCACCATCAGCGCTGCCAGCGGGCCATAGCACATGGCGGCGATCAGGATCAGCACCACGATCAGCACCACCACCATGACCTTGTTGACCTGGGCCACATCCGCCGAAGTCGGGTAGCCGGCCAGGGTCACTGCACCGCGCAGCGCTGCCTCGTCGAAGCCGTCGATGCGCACATCACCCACGCTCACCTGCACCGGGCTACCGGCCGGGGCGGCGGCGCTGCTGTAGGGCAGGCCTTGCTTGACCAGGAAGGTCTTGACCTTGTCGCACGGGCTGTCAAATTTCGCCTTGCCTACCGGATCGAACTGGAAGGTACAGGTGGCCGGGTCGGCCAGCACGGTGATCGGTGCCTGGCGGCTGGCTTGGTCCATCGCAGGGTTGGTGTAGTGCGCCAGGCCTTTGAAGATCGGGAAGTACAGCGCGGTGGCCAGCAGCAAACCGAGCATCAACACCGGCTTGCGGCCGACCTTGTCCGACAGCCAGCCGAACAGGATAAAGAACGGCGCGCCAATCACCACGCTGATAATCAGCAGCATATTGGCCAGGGCCGGGTCCATCCGCAGGAACTGTGTAAGGAAGAACAGCACATAGAACTGCGCGGCGTAGAAGGTCACCGCTTGGCCGCCGTTGATGCTGAACAGCGCGATCAGCACCACCTTGAGGTTTTCCCACTTGCCGAAGGATTCGCGGATCGGTGATTTGCTCGCCTTGCCTTCCTCTTTCATTTTCAGGAACGCCGGCGATTCATGCAGGCTCATGCGGATCCAGGTCGAGATGCCCAGCAGCACGATGGAGAACAGGAACGGGATACGCCAGCCCCACACTTCGAACTGGTCGCCGGTAAAGTAACGGCAGGCCAGCACCACCAGCAGCGACAGCAACAAGCCCAGGGTCGCGGTGGACTGGATCCAGCTGGTGTGCAAGCCGCGTTTGCCGGCCGGCGCGTGCTCGGCCACATAGGTGGCCGCACCGCCGTACTCACCGCCCAACGCCAGGCCTTGCAGCATGCGCAGCACGATCAGGATGACCGGCGCCGCAATGCCGATGCTGGCGTAGGTTGGCAACAGGCCGACGCAGAAGGTCGCCACGCCCATCAGGATGATGGTCACCAGAAACGTGTACTTGCGCCCGATCATGTCGCCCAACCGGCCGAACACCAGCGCACCGAACGGCCGCACCACAAAGCCGGCGGCAAAGGCCATCAAGGCAAAGATAAACGCCGTGGTGTCGTTGACCCCGGCAAAGAACTGTTTGCTGATCACCGCCGCCAGGGCGCCGTAGAGGAAAAAGTCATACCACTCGAACACCGTTCCCAGGGACGAGGCGAAGATGACTTTTCTTGATTCGCTACCGGTGCTCGCGTTGGTCGCCGAGCCCAGGGGTTGAGCATGTTCTGACATCGGGAAGCCCTCACAGTGATTATTTATTGTTGTTCCACTGTCGGCGCCAACCTCAGCGCCGCTATTTCTCAGTTCCTTGCAGGAGCGAGCTTGCTCACGAAAGTTGTCAACGATTACGCAGGAAACCCGGATGGCAGCGGCGCTTTTGCGTTTTTCGCGAGCAAGCTCGCTCCTACAGTGTTCGGCGAAAGGATCAGCTGCGCGGCCTTTTCCGCGATCATCAGCGTGGGTGAACAGGTATTGCCGGACGTAATGCGCGGCATGACCGAGGCATCGGCGATGCGCAGGCCGGGCACGCCATGCACGCGCAACTGCGCGTCGACCACCGCGTCTTTGTCGCTGCCCATGCGGCAGGTGCCGACCGGATGGAAGATCGTCGTGCCGATGCGCGCGGCGGCTTCATGCAGTTGCTCTTCGGTTTGCAGTGCGTCGCCGGGCAGGTATTCCACCGGTTTGAACTGGCTCAGGGCCGGTGCGGCGACGATGCGTCGGGTCAGGCGAATGGCGTCGGCGGCCACCCGCAGGTCTTCAGGATGGCTGAGGTAATTGGGCCGGATCAGCGGCGCATCCGCCGGGTTGGCCGAGCGGATATCGATGCGGCCACGGCTTTGCGGGCGCAGGTCGCAGACCGAGGCGGTAAACGCCGGGAACCCGTGCAGCGGTTCGCCAAAGCGTTCCAGGGACAGCGGCTGCACGTGGTATTCAAGGTTGGCCGAGGTCTGTTCCGGGCCCGAGCGGGCAAACGCGCCGAGCTGGCTGGGCGCCATCGACAGCGGGCCGCTGCGGTCATACAGGTAGCGCAGGCCCATGCCCATCTTGCCCCATACGGTGCCTGCGATCTGGTTCAGGGTACGGGCGTTTTCCAGCTTGTAGATCAGCCGCAATTGCAGATGATCCTGCAAGTTGCCGCCGACGCCCGGCAGTTCATGCAGCACATCGATGCCCAACGGCTTGAGCACGCTGGACGGGCCGATCCCGGAGCGTTGCAGGATCCCCGGCGAGCCCACGGAGCCGGCGCACAGCACGATTTCCTTGCGGGCTTTCCAGCGCACTGGCTGGCCGTTTTGACGCCCGACCACCGCCGAGGCGCGGCCGTTTTCCAGTACCACGCGGTCCACTTCGACTTCGGTCAGCACCGTGAGATTGGGCCGCTGGCGGATCGGCTTGAGAAACGCCTTGGCCGCATTCCAGCGCACCCCGGCCTTCTGGTTGACCTGGAAGTAGCCGCACCCCTCGTTATCGCCCTGGTTGAAGTCGCTGATACTGGCGATGCCGCTTTGCGCCGCTGCCTCACGAAACGCATCAAGGATCGGCCATGACAGCCGCTGCTGCTCAACCCGCCATTCGCCGCCGTCGCTGTGGAATTCCGAGCCGCCGGCAAAGTGGTTTTCGCTTTGCTTGAACAGCGGCAGCACGTCTTTCCAGGCCCAGCCGTCGTTGCCTGCCGCCGCCCAGCCATCGTAGTCCTGGGCCTGGCCACGCATGTAGATCATGCCGTTGATGGAGGAACAGCCGCCGAGCACCTTGCCCCGTGGGTAACTCAACGCACGGCCTTGCAGGCCTTCCTGGGCTTCGGTCTTGAAGCACCAGTCGGTGCGTGGGTTACCGATACAGAACAGGTAGCCGACGGGGATATGGATCCAGGGATAGTTGTCGCGGCCACCGGCTTCAAGCAGCAGCACACGGTGGGCGGGGTTGGCGGACAGTCGATTGGCGAGCAGGCAGCCTGCGGGGCCGGCGCCTACTACCACGTAATCGTATTCAGCAGCTGCAATGGGCATCTGAGGCCTCGCTTGTTTTTCTTATTGGCTCCATCCTAGTTGTTAGTTTTCGTCTTAAAAATGTTAGTTTTTACCCAGCTGCTGTGCGTTTTTAAACAGCGCTGCCCGGGGCACATGCAATGGAGGCGACATGTTCGACTGGAACGACCTGCGGTATTTTCTTGAATTGCAGCGCAGCGGCCGCCTGCTCACCGCCGCGCAGCGCCTGAAAACCACGCATGCCACCGTGGCCCGGCATATCGAAGCCATCGAGAAGAGCCTCGGCACCGCGCTGTTCGTGCAGCACGCCCAGGGTTACGAACTCACCCCTGCCGGCGAAGCCCTGCTCAAACACGCCGAAGCCATGGAAAACGTCGCGCTGCTGGCCGAGGACGAACTGACCCACTCCGCTGCGCCTCTGGGCAAGATCCGCCTCGGAGTGGCCGAAGGGTTGGGGGTGATGTTCCTCGCCGGCCGCATGGGCGGACTGTTCGAGCGTTATCCCGGCCTGGAAGTGGAACTGCTCGCCGTGCCGCGCTTCGTCAGCATCCTCAACCGCGAGGCGGAAATCAGCATCCACCTCGAGCGCCCCAGCGTCGATCAATTGGTCACGCGCAAACTCACCGATTACCGCCTGGCGCTCTATGCCAGCCGCGCCTACCTGGCGCGCACCCCACCGATTGAAAAGCGCGAAGACCTCGCTGCCCATTCATGGATCGATTACGTCGACGACCTGCTGTTCAGCCAGGAATTGAAGTTCCTCAGCAGCTTCTGCCGCAACCCCAAGGTGGTGTTCCACAGCACCAGCGTCATCGCCCAACACCAGGCCGCACGCTCCGGTTTGGGGATTGCGGTGCTGCCGTGCTTCATGGCGTCGGGCGACCCGGAACTGGTGCCGTTGCTGCCGGGGGAGGGGATCCAGCGCAGCTACTGGATCAGCTCGCGGCGGGAACTGCACAAGTCGGTGCGGCTGCGGGTGTTGTGGGACTATGTGGTGGAGTTGTGCGCGCGGGAGCAGCCACTGTTGCTCGGCGAATCCAACTGAAGAAACCCTCCCACAATGATCGGTGGTGTTGGCTGAATCGGATTAATCGCGCAATTCGAATTCAGCACTGCCCAATCGCTCCCCATTCACCAACACATGCACCGCATGCCTGCCGGGATAGTGCTTGCGCGTGGTCAACGCGCGAATATGCTGCTCGCGGCTGATGTTCTGCCGTTCACCCGCGCCCAGCGTAAACGCTTTGAGCTTGAATACCTTGGCCGCGCTGTGCCCCGCGCTTTTGACGTAGTCGATGGCGTAGTCCACCACCAGTTTCTGCGCAGTGGCGGCGGTGGATTCCAGGCTGAACGACAGGGTGATCCGCTCACCCAGCTTGATCACCGCCGGCGTCACGCTCAGGTGATGGAGCTTCACCTCGGCCTTGGTGCCTGCGCCCATGATCGTCAGCGCGCGGGTGTTGCCCTGTTTGATCAGGCTGCGCAGCGCATGGCGGGCGATCCAGGCAGTGTGCGGGTTATCCAGGTTCCAGCCTTCGACCAGGCTGAGCACCCAATCCGGGTGGTCCTTGGTGATGTCGTTGAGGTGGTTGGCCACGGATTTGCGGACGTAGAGGCTGTTGTCGGCCTTGAGGTTGTCGAGGATCGACGCGCATAACTCGGGGTTGGCCTGCACTTCGGCCAGGCGAAATGACCAGGGCAGGCGCGGGCGCGAGCCTTCGCTGGCGAGGCGGCGCACGTGTTCGTTGTCATCCCGCGACCACGTTTGCATGACCGCCAGGGTGCGTTGGAAGTCGTGGAGCAAGAAGTGTCTTATCGCGAATTCAGCCGAGCCAAACGTGGTGAAGTATTTGAGCGCGGCCATGGAGCGCTTGAAGTCATCCAGTCCGTAGCTCGCCACGTAGTGCGGCAGGAATAGGCTGACAAACCCGCTATTCAGGCGCGGTGCCAGGGCGTAAAGCAGTTTGAGGCTCTGGGCATAGTCCAGCGGGATCACCGCGTGCAGGCTTTCGCTGACCCGCGCCATACGCTGCATCACCGACAACTCGGCCAGCCCGGCCTTGGCATGCTTGAGGAAACCCTTGGCGTCGAACGCGGGGTACACCGCCGTCATTTCGCTGGCGATGTGCTGCAGGCGTTCGACGTTGAAGATTTCCTTGAGGGCCGGGGCACTTTGGTCAGTCATCGGTTGTTCCATCCGTTAGAGAAACCAGCGGTATTCCCGCGCATGGATTTCTTGTTGAAAGGCCAGGTGATCCTGGCGTTTGTTCTCGCAGTACACGTCGATAAATTCAGCACCGAGCTTATCGCGCAATACCGGCTGATGCTGCATGGTGCGCACGGCGTCGAGCATTTCCACGGGGAAGTCGGTGCCGCTGCTGCGGTCCTCGTTCAGTGGCGCGATGGGTTCGCGCTTGGTTTCAAGGCCATGCTCCAGGCCGACCAGGATTGCCGCCAGCACCAGATACGGGTTGGCGTCGGCACTGGCCAGGCGATGTTCGATGCGCAGGTTGCGCGGGTCGGAGTCGGGGATGCGCACGCACGCGTCGCGGTCTTCGAAGCCCCAACTGGCGCGGGTCGCGGCGTTGACCGTACCGCCCAGGCGGCGGAAGGCGTTGTGGTTGGGCGAGAAGATCGGCATGCAGTGGGGCAGCAATTCCAGGCAACCGGCCACGGCGTGGCGCAGCGGTTGCTGCTGGTGCGCCGCGAGCACATTGTTGCCGGCGCCGTCATACAGGCTGACATGCACATGCATGCCGCTGCCGGGGAATTGCAGGTAAGGCTTGGCCATGAAGCTGGCGCGGTAGCCGTGTTTCAGGGCCACGCCACGGGTGCTGCGGCAGAACAGGGCCGCCCAGTCGGCGGCACGCAGGCCGTCGTCGAGGTGGCCGAAGTTGATCTCGAACTGGCCAGGGCCGAGTTCGGCGGTGATCACCGTGATGTCGATGCCCTGGTCCTTGGCGGTCTGCGCCATATCGTCCAGCACCTCGCTGAAGCGCGACAGCCGTTCTATATGAAGGTTGGGCTGGTCGTCGGCGTCACCGCTCAGTGGGTCGCGGGCGAATTGCGGCAGGCCGTTGTCGAGTTTTTTGTCGAACAGGTAGAACTCCAGTTCGAAGGCCACCACCGGGTGAATGCCTTTGTGATGCAGGCGCTCCAGCACCTTGGCCAGGACTTCGCGAGGTTCGAATTCGATCGGCGCTTCGGTGCCGTCCGAGGTGATCAACATCTGCCCCAACGGCTGCGACTCCCAGCTCACCGGCTTGAGCGTGCCGGGCACCAGGCGGCGGTTGGCATCCGGGTCGCCGTCGTGGAAGCAGTAGTCGCCGATCTTGAACAACCCACCCTGAGCCCCGAGCAGCACGGCGTTTTGCGGCAGCTTCAACGGGCTGCCGGCGGCGACCTTTTCCAGCATCTCGATGGGGTAGCGCTTACCGTAGAAATGCCCGGGGATGTCCAGGGCGATCAGGTCGACATAACGCACGTCGGGATGGTTCTGGCGAAAGGTCCGTACTTCGGCCAGTAACTTAGAGGCTTGGCTTTTCACGGGTGTTGCTCCTAGTTGTAAACCCACAGCACGCGGGCGGGCAGGTCGGTCAGGTTGGCGTAGCGGCAGTGGGCGAAACTGGCCAGGTGGAAGCTGTCACCGGGGCCGAGGGTGACCGAATCGGCCTCGCCCTCCACCCACAGCGTCAATTCGCCTTCCAGCACAAAACCGGCCTGTTCGGCGCGGTCGCTCATGGTCTGTTCACCGCTGTTGGCACCGGGGGCCAGCAGGCTGTCGAGCATCGAGAAGGCACCGCTCATGCTGGGGGAGACCAGGATGTCGGTGATGCCGTTGGCGTAATACACGGTGCGGCGTTCGTTGGGGCGGGTGACCCAACTCACGGCCTTGGGTTTGGACAGGCTGTAGAAATAGGTGGTGGGCACATCGAGGGCATGGCTGATGGCGGTGAGATCCGCCACGGTCGGACGCGACAAGCCCCGTTCGACCTGGGACAGGAAGCCTACCGAACGTTCGATCTTCTGTGCGAGTTGGGCGAGGGTGAGCTTCTTGTGCTTGCGCAGGTCGTGGATCAGGATCGCCAGGGCGTCGAGTTCTTCTTGCTGATTCATGAAATTTAT
>NZ_LHVO01000015.1 GCF_001269925.1 Pseudomonas sp. MIACH | reverse complement strand
TGTGGCGAGCGGGCTTGTCCCGCGTTGGGCCGCGTAGCGGCCCCAAAACAGCCGCTATGGAGTTTCTGATACACCGCATTCAGCTTTACTGGGGCTGCTACGCAGCCCAACGCGGGACAAGCCCGCTCGCCACAGGGGAACTCGCCAGTCTCTGAAAATTGTGTAGATACCTATGTCCCGATGAGTATGGGTATCTACACAACGTTGTATTAACCAACGGTAACCACGATGCGAAGCGAGCCGCCCTTGATCTTGCTTTAGATCTTGATCTCAGGCGCCCCGTTGTAAGGGCGGAACCCATAGCGGCCGTTACCGCAGCAACGGATATGTACCCGGTCCAATCCAAAAAAATGGTCGGCCCAGAGGCCGCCATCGGGGGCAAGTCGAATCGTCGCACCGCCCCTCCCACATTTCAGTTAGCCGGCTTCAACAGCTGCATCTGCTGGCGATAGTCATCCGTCACCTGCCGCGCCTGGCTGCTGCTGGTAATCACCCTCGGGGTAATCAGCACAATCAATTCCGTGCGGTCCTTGGACTTGCTGGTATTGCCAAACAACCAGCGCAACCCCGGAATTTTCCCAAGGTAAGGCACCGCACTGACACTCTCCGCGTTGTCCTGCTTGATCAACCCGCCCAGCAATACCGTTTGCCCACTTTGCACCGCAACCTGGGTCGATACCGAGCGCGTGGAGATACGTGGGTTGGCCTGGGTGTCGTTGCTGGACGCCTGTTGGTCCTGGGCATCGCTGACCTGCTGCTGAATGTCCATGTACACCAAGCCACCCGGATTGATACGTGGCACGACGTCGAGGATCACCCCGGTCTGCACGTATTCAACACTGCTCAACGTGGTGTCGGAGGTGCCCGTGTTGACCGTGGTCTGGCTGATCGGGATGTTGTCGCCGACCTGGATCTGTGCCGGCTGGTTGTTCATCACCACCAGCGACGGCGCCGACAGCACCTGGGTGCGGCCGTTGGTTTCGAGGGCGTGCAGGGCCACTTGCAGGTTGGAGCTGACGAAGGAGTAGAACAACGAATCCGTCGCGCCCAACCCTGCCCCGCCGCCGCCCAACGCACCTTGGCTGCCGGCGGTGTTGCCGACGGTGGTGCTGGTGGAATTGCCCGCGAGGCGGCCGAGGTACCACTGCACGCCAAGGTCCAATTCGCCGGTGAGCTTGACCTCGAGGATGCGCGTTTCGATCTGCACTTGCAGCGGTGGGTTGTCGAGGCGTTTGATCGCCGATTCGATCTCTTTCCACTGCACCGGGCGGGTGCGGACCAGCAGTTGGTTACTGCTTTTTTGCGCGGTGATGCGGGTGCCGGCGTCGAGGCTTTTGGCCGGAGCGTCTTCGGTCGCGCCCTGCTCGGCATTGTCTTGCTCGGCGTCGGGGGCTTGCTCCTCATCCTCAGCGGCGGGTGGGTTGCCATTGAGGTTGTTGCTCAGGCCACCCGGCGTGCTGCCGGAAGTGCTGTTGGTGCCCGGCGAGGACAAGGTCGCGGTGCGCAAACCGGGGGCTACCTTGGCCGGGGTGTCGTCCTTGATCGCACCCGTGCCGTAGATCTGGCGCAGGTACTTGGCCAGGTCGGTGGCCTTCATGTTGCGCACGTCGTAGACGTACATCTGCGGCTCGTTGCCGCCGCCTTCGTCGATGGTGTGGATCCAGTCGCCGACTTCACTGAGGTACTGCGGCTGCGACGAGATCGCCACCACCGAGTTGGTCCGCTCGATGGGCAAGAAGCGCACCATGCCGGCCAGGGGCATGCCGCTGTCGGGGCCGAACATTTTTTGCAGCTCGGGCATCAGCTCGGCCACCGACGCGCGTTGCAGGCCGAACACGCCCACCGACATGCCCTTGAGCCAGTCCACGTCGAAGGTGTCGATGGTGTCCTGGTAATTGGCCAGTTCTTCAGGGGTGCCGGCCAGGCTCAGCACATTGCGCGCCGGGTCCACCAGCAGGAAGGCGTTCTCGCGGGCAAACGGCTTGAGCAGTTTCTGCATCTCGGTGGCCGAGATATAACGCAACGGAAACAGGCGTGCCGACAAACCGCTGGACGGCTGCGACACGCGCATCTCCGGCACCAGCTTGCCCGCCACGGCCTGGTTGGCCGGCAGGATCACATAGCGGTTGCCCTGTTTGATCATGGCGTTGTCGGTCCACGACAACAGGGTCTCCAGAATCGACAAGGCCTGCTGCTTGTTCACCGGCTTGGACGTGGAAAAGCTGACATTGCCCTTCACGCCCTGGGCGATGCTGTAGTTCTCGTGCAGCAGGTCGCCCATCACGCTGTTGATCACCGCTTCGATCGGCTGGTCGGCGAAGTTGAACACGATGTCACCGCTGCCCTCTTCCTTGGCGGCCGAGACCGCTGCCGGTTGGCGCACGAACTGCTGGTTGCCGCGTATCAACTGGCGCTGGGGCGGTGTCTTCGCCTGGGGTTGGCCGCTGTCGACCGGTGCCTGTTCGCTGGCCGGGTCCACGGGTGGGCGTTGCGAACCGGTGCCCTGCATCGCCTCATGCAGCAGGGCCTCGTCCGGGTCGAGATGCTCGGGGAAGGTGCCGCAGCCACCGAGGGAAACGGCGGTGGCCAGGCAGAACACGGTGGTGCGCAAGGCGCCAGGGAAGGTATCGATCAAGGGGTGGACTCGTGAGGAAGGGTAATCGGGGGTGTGGTGGATGGCGGCGGCAAACGCAGGGCCCGCAGGCTCAGGGTTTGCGTGTGGCCGTCGAGTACAAAGCGGGCATCGCGGGGCGTCAGGTGTTCCAGGCGCCAGCCATTGGGCAGGGTCTGGCCCTGCTGGACTTTGAGCGGCGGGCCATCGGCACGCTTGAGCAGCGCCACGCGCAGGTCGCCGTCGAGGACGATACCGGTCAGCACCAGGCTCGACAGGCTGGAAACGGCGGCTTGGCCCACCGCACGGTCGGGGCTGCGGTCGGGGCTGAACAGCGGCACTTGCCAGGTGCCGGCCAGGCTGTCGAGGGTCGCGCTCGGCGCCACCAGCACCTTGGCGGCGGTAGTGGCGCGCGCATCGGGGTCCGGCGCCGGCAGCCACTGCGGCGCATCGCCGATGCTGCTGAGGATGCCGACCATCAGCAGGCCCAACAGCCCGGCCACACCGAGCAACAGCCATTCCAGGGGACGCAATGCATTGATCATCGTTGCACCTGCCGGGCGGCGGCCGGTTGCAGGTAACCGCGCACCAACAGGTGCACCACCAGTTGCCCGGCGCCGCCACTGGCCGGTGCGTTCGGTGGGCGGCGGATGCTCATCTCATCGACAAACAGAAACGGCCGCTGGTACTCCAGCTCATGCAGGATCGCAGTCAAGGGTTCGATGGCGCAGTTGAGGGTCAGGCTGACCTTGACCTGGCGATAGGGCTCGGCGTCGTCCTGCTCCGGGGTGATGGGCATGCGCTGGGTCAGGCTGCAACCGCCACCGAGGCCGGCGCGGCTGTTGATCAGGTCGGCGATGCGTTGCATCAGGTCCGCCGCCACCGCACTCGGGTCGTCGCCGGGCAACAGGCTGGTGCTGCTGGCCGGGTCCTGCCGCGCCTGTTCCAACTGTTGGCGCAGGCTGTCGCCCTGGCGCAACACGCCGGCGTAGCGTTGCTGCTGTTCACGCAGCTGCTCGGCTTGCTCGCCCATGCTGCGCAAGGGGCCGGCGAACCAGCTGTCGATCAACAGCCAGTAACCGGCGCCGAGCACCAGGGCCAGGGCGATCAGGGCCGCGCCACGGCGTTCACGGGGTGTCAGTGGTCGGCGCATCAGCGGCCTCCTGGTGCAGGTGGGCGCGCAAGGAAAATTGATCCTTGCCGGTTTGCGCATCGGGTTGGATCACCCCTTCGAACTGGGCGTTTTCCAGGCTGTGGCAGCCCTTGATCCGAGTGATCAAGGCACTGGCCTTGGCGCTCTGCCCGGAGAAGGACACGTCGGCGCCGTCGTTGACTTCCAACTGGTCGAGCCAGGTGTCCGAGGGCAGGCACGCGGTCAGCTCGTTGAGCAGCGCCGCCAACGGCGGTTGGGCGGCCTTGCGGCGAATCAGGTACTGGGCGGCGCCACGGGTATTGAGCAGTTGCTGGCGCAGGGCCTGGATCTCGGCGACCTGGGCTCTCTGCTCGCGCACGCTGTGCTGCATGGCATCGAGCACGCGCTGGCGGTCGTTGAGCCACAGCAGCATCGCCGCGATCAGCAAGGCGCCGCATAGCCACGGCAGGCTGCGTTGCAGGCCCTTGCCCTGGGGGCGCTGACGGGGACGCAACGGCGCCGGCAGCAAGTCGATGCCCATGGGTTTGCCTGCGCTATCGGCGACATCCACGGCATGGGGCTGCAAGCCGAGGACCGCGCAGTCATTGAGGATCTGGTCGAGGCGCTCCCGCAGGATCGCCACCAGCGTGACGTGCAGGTGCGTGGGGGTGCGGCGCTCCTGGCGCGCGACAAAGTACAACTGGGCGGCGTCGAACGGCGTGAAGCGGTCCAGTTCATAGCCCACCACCGTCGACAGGTTGCGCGCTGCCGCCGGGGGCAATTGCAGGGTTTGCACCAGCACCGTTTCAGGCGGCAGCACCAGCACCTGACGCGCTTCGCCAGGCAGCTTTTCAACCGGCGCGGTCAGCGGCCAGGCGTAGACATGCTCGGGAATATCGGCAAACGACAACCACGCCGGCAGGCAGCCGCGCAGCTCCTTGAGCCACAGGCGCCAGCCCAGTTGCAGCAGGCTGCCGCGCCAGCGCTGGGTGATGGGCTGCGCCAGCGCCTGAAGCCGTGCGGTTAACTGTTCGTTCATTCTTGCCAACGTAAGACTCGATAAGGTTGTGCGCTGCCTTGCGCGGGGCTCAATAACACGGTGGCTTGCACCTGGGCGTGGTAACCGCCGGGGCGTTGGGCGCGGCTGCTGACCACCAGCACCTCGCCGGGATCGGCACCCACCGCATTCTGATGCGGCAGGTTCAGTGCGCGGCGCATCAAGGCACTGGCGAATGCCGGATCGGGCCGGTCCAGGCCGCTCCACAGGCTGATCTCGGGCACCAGTTCGCTGTACAGCGCCTGGGTCATGCCCGGCAGTTGGCGCACTTCTTCCACCACGCGAAACGGTGCCAGGCCCTGGTTACGCCGCACTTCCAGGGCTCTGGCGAGTTGGTTGGCCTGGGCCTGGGTCGCACCGCAGGCCAGGGCCAGGCGGGCAAAATCGCCCACCTCGGCGCTGTTCAAATACAACTTGCCGCGCTCGCTGTGCAGGCTGACGCGCAGCTGCGCATCGTCGAACAGCAGGGGGATTTCACGTCCGTCGGCAATCCACTGCTTGCGCTGCAACGGGTCGGCGACGGCCTGCATCGCCAGCGCCACCCCGGCCTCGGCCGCCAGCACCGCCTGGGTGTGCTGGCGGTGCCAGGCGGCCTGGCGGGTTTCCAGTTGCACCCAGCCGGCCAAACCGCCGAGCAACAGGCTGAGCAAGGCCAGCACCCACAGCACCAGCAGCAGGGCCACACCGCGTTGATGCCGGATCATTCGGGCGCCCCGCCGGACAGGTTCAGGCGCAAGGCAACCACCTGGGTCACCCACGGCACCGGGCCATTCACCCGTGCGTCAATCCGCACCGTGTAAGGCAGGCGCTTGGTCCACGGCCACGTACTGATCCAGCCGGTGGCCTGGCCCTTGGGCGACACGCCGCGATAGCTGAATTGCAGGTCCTCGACATCCTTCAACAACACCTGCGGCTCACTGCGCGCCGCCGGAACACTCACCTGTGCCTCAGACTCAAACCGTGCGAACGCCACCTGCAAGTCGCGCTGCGATTCGGGCCCCACCAACTGCAAGGTGAAGCGCTGGATACCGCCGCCGAGCACACCCGGCAAGGTCGCGACAAACTGCATACGCTGGGGACCACCGGCGAAAAAGCCATCGGTCTGGCTGTCGTCCTCGGTCACATCCAGCGGTAACGCCTCGCTGATGGCGGTGCGCAAAAACTGCTGCGCGGCACGCATTTCATCCAGGCTGACCGTGTAGCGCTGGGCCTTGAGCACGGCGCGATTGGCGCCCAGCAACGCGCCGCCGATCAGGGTCAGCAACACCCCGAGCAGGCTCAGTACGATCATGATCTCAAGCAAGGTAAAGCCCTGCTGACGCGCCTTCACAAGCCAGCCCCGACGCTGGCAGCGCGCAGTTTCAAGGTGCTGAAACTGGCCTGGCGCGGGCCTTCGCTGACGGTGAGATCCAGGCGAAACAGATGGGCCTGGCCGACGCGACTGGGCTGCTGGGCGATGCGCAGTTGCCAGGCAATACCGTCCAACTCGCCCTGGCGTGTGCCGCTGGCCAAAGGGCCCATGCCTTCCTGATCCATCACACTCAAGGCGGCATGGGTCAGGCGGTCGCTGTGGGACACCTGCAACAACGAGCGTGCGCTCTGGCCGAAGGCGACCAACAGCACCGTGCTACAGATCGCCATCAGCGTCAGCGCGGCGAGCATTTCCAGCAGGGTAAAACCCGCCTGGCGCTTCATGGCAAGGCCTTGGATTCGACGCTGCCGGTCAGCCAGCCAATGTCGATGCGCCAACGCCGACTGCCGTTGGCCAGCAACACGTGGCCGCCGGTGGAGCTGCCATCCGGGTAGAAATCCACCGCAGCGCCGGCTTGCTCGGCAGTGTGCAGGGTCACTTGCAGCCCGGCCGGCCAATACTTTTTCGGACGGCCCGGCGCCTGCACGCTGAGGTTGCGCAAATCAAACACAGTGCTTTCGGCGGTGCCACTGACAATCGCCCGCGCCCGCGTGCTACGCAATGCCTCGACCACCTGCCCGACGGCCTGGCGCTCTTTGGCGGCGCGCAGGCCTTGTTGCAGGCCAAACCCTACCAACCCGGCCGCGATGCTGATCAAGACGATCACCACCAGCATTTCCAGCAAGGTAAAGCCGCGTTGGGCGTTGGCCATGGTCGTGGGTTATTCCCAGTTGCCCAGGTCGGCGCTGTAGCCTTCGCCGCCGGGCTGGCCGTCCTGGCCGTAGAAAATCAGGTCGAACGCACCGTGCTCACCGGGGAAGCGATAGCCGAAGGCATGACCGAACGGGTCCTTGAGGTCCGACGGTTTGGCATACGGCCCGGCCCAACCGGCGCTGTTACCTGGCTTGTCGACCAGTTGCTGCAGGCTCTTGGGTGGCGAGCCGACGTCCAGGCCGTAGCTTTCGATTTTCATGCTCAGGCTGGCCAGTTGGGCCTTGCCCGCGCCGTATTTGCCCTTGTCCACATTGCCGCCGACCTGGCGCACCACGATGGTCGCGACAATGCCCAGCAGCACGATCACGGCGAGCATTTCCAGCAAGGTAAAACCGCCCTGGCGGCGGGCGGGCTTGAATCGGGTATGGCGCATCAGCGTGTTTCCTTAAGGGTTCATATATTGCTGGTCAGGCTCATCAGCGGCAGCATGATCGCCAGCATGATCACCGCCACCAGCACCGCCATGACCACGGTCAGGGACGGCACCAGCGCGGCGAGCAGGCGGTCGATACCGCGTTTGGCTTCGACGTCGAACACCTCGGCGACCTTGAGCAGCATGCTGTCGAGTTCGCCGGCCTGTTCGCCGACTTCAATCATTTGCAACGCCAGATCCGGCAGCAGCGGCTCGCTGCCGAAGGCGCTGGCCAGGGTGCCGCCGCCCTTGACCGACTCGGCGGCGTGGGCGACCTGGGCTTGCAGGGCGCGGTTGGTGCAGACCTGGCGGGCAATCACCAGTGCTTGCAGCAGCGCCACACCGTTGCTCAGCAGCGTGCCGAGGGTACGGGCCAGGCGGGCGGCTTCGACCCGTTGCAGCAACGGGCCGATGATGCGGATGCCCAGCACGCGGCGGTCATAGCGTTCGCGGCGCTGGGGATCGCGCAGGCGCGCGGCCAGGGCCCATGCGCCGACAATCAACCCGGCCAGCACTACCAGGCCGTAGGCCCCGAGGAATTGGCCGAGGCCCAGGATCACCTCGGTGATCAGCGGAATCGGCACGCCCAGGTCCTTGAAGATCGGCACGAACTGCGGCACCACGTAGGCCAGCAGCAGGGCCAGCGAACCGAGCACGCCGACCACCAGAAACGCCGGGTAGATCAGCGCGTTGATCACTTCGCCCCGGAGTAACTGGCTGCGCTCCAGGTAGTCGCTGAGCTGGCGCAGGGTGTCTTCGAGGGCGCCGCCCGCCTCGCCGGCGCGGACCATGCTCAAGTACAGCGGCGAGAACTGGCTGCCCTCCGCCTCCAGCGCCTTGGATAACGGCTGGCCGGCCTTGACCTGTTCGCGGATACGCTCGATCAACGCACGGGTCTGCGGCTGGCCGGGCTGCTTGAGCAGGATGCCCAGGGAGCGTTCCAGCGGCTGGCCAGCCCCCAATAGCGTGGCCAACTGTTGAGTGAAACTGACCAGGGCCGCGCCGTTCAACTGGCCCCGGCCGAAGGCCTTGCGCAGGCCCTGGGCACCCGCCACCTCGATCTGCAACAACAGCAAGCCGCGCTTGTGCAGCGCGGCGACTGCAGCGTCCTGGTCCTTGGCTTCGAGGGTGCCGTTCTGCGCTTGGCCCTGGCTGTCGAGGGCGCGGTATTTGAACAGGCTCATGCGCCCTCCCCCCGGGTGACGCGCAACACTTCTTCAAGTGACGTGACACCAGCCACGGCCTGGCGCAGGCCCTCTTCATGCAAGGTGCGCAGGCCGCCACGGCGGGCGGCCTGTTCGAGGGTGGCGGCGTCGGCCTGGCGCATCAACAGGCTGCGCAGTTCTTCGTTCATCACCAGCAGTTCGGTGATCGCACTGCGGCCGTGGTAACCACCGCCCGGCGCATCGGCGCGGGGGCGATAAAGCATGATCGGGCGCTGCTCGGTAAACCGGTCGAGGCCGTGTTCGGCGATCAATTCCGCCGGTGCTTCGAAGGCTTCGCGGGTGGCCGGGTCCAGGCGGCGCACCAGGCGCTGGGCGAGGATGCCGTTGACGGTCGAGGCAATCAGGTAGCTTTCGACGCCCATGTCCAGCAAGCGCGTGATACTCGCCGCCGCGCTGTTGGTGTGCAGGGTCGAGAGCACCAGGTGGCCGGTGAGGGACGACTGGATGGCGATGCGACAGGTTTCCAGGTCGCGGATTTCACCGATCATGATCACGTCCGGGTCCTGACGCACGATGGAGCGCAGCGCGCCGGCGAAGTCCAGGCCGATGGCCGGCTTGACCTGGATCTGGTTGATGCCCTCAAGCTGGTATTCCACCGGGTCTTCGACGGTGATGATCTTGCGCTCGGCGGTATTGAGCCGCGACAGCGCGGTGTACAGCGTGGTGGTCTTGCCCGAGCCGGTGGGCCCGGTGACGAGCAGGATGCCGTGGGGCCGTTCGAGTACTTCGAGGAAGGTTTCCAGGCGCTGGCCATCGAAGCCCAGGCTCTGGAAATCGAACTGCACGGTCTGGCGGTCGAGCAAACGCATGACCACCGATTCGCCAAAACTGGTGGGCACCGTGGACACCCGCAAGTCCAGCTCCTTGCCCTGGATGCGCAGCATGATGCGCCCGTCCTGGGGCAGGCGCCGCTCGGCGATGTCCAGGCGCGCCATGATCTTCACCCGCGAAATCACCGCTGCCGAAGAGCTGGACGGCGGCGCCTCGGCGTCGTGCAGTACGCCGTCGATGCGGTAGCGCACCTTGAGCTGATTTTCGAAGGGTTCGATATGAATGTCCGAGGCGCGATGTTCTACCGCGCGCTGCAGAATCAGGTTGACCAGGCGAATCACCGGCGCTTCGGAGGCCATGTCCTTGAGGTGTTCGATGTCTTCCAGGGCGCCACCCTGCTCGTCGAGGTTTTCGATCAGCGTGCCCATCGCCGAACGGCCCTGGCCGTAGTAGCGCTCGATCAGGGTTTCGACTTCGTTGCGCGGGCCCACGGCCAGCCACACCGGCACGCCACAGGCATAGGCCATGGCCTGGAACGGGTAGACCAGCGACGGGTTGGCCGCCAGCACCCGCAGGCCGCCCTGGCTCCAGCCCACGGGCACCACTTGGTAGTGGCGCATGAAGCGTTCGGTCAATACCGGCAATGGGTCCAACAGCGGCGGCGCAGCATCGGCCAGCAGCAGCGGTGCGCCGAGCAGGTCAGCCCAGGCACGGGCCAGCTCTACTTCCGAGACCAGCCCCAGGCGCGTGAGCAGGCCGAGCAACTCGGTGTCGCCGCCCTCCTGGGACAGACGTCGGGCGCGCTCCAGGTCAACGGTTTTCAACCCAGCGTGTTGCATCAGCCACGCGCAGACCTGTTCGGTGTGCGGGATGTGCAGTTGGCAGGCATTGAGAGGCGTTGAGGAGCTGGGCATGGGTAAAAATCTGAGGGGCGATGTTCTAAAGGGCTATGGGAGACCCTTGTGGGAGGGGACTTGCCCGCTCCCACAGGGGACCGCGTTTCCCCGTTAGTTCGAGGTCTTCGGCGCGGCCTGGCTGCTGCTCAGCGGCCGTCCACCCTTGGTGGTTTCAGCCTTCTGCTTTTTAACCGCCTTGGCATCGTGGGTCTGGGTCAGCACCGTGGAATCGGCAGCCCCGGATTTCGCATCGGCGTCGGTGGACTCCGCCGCCATCGCCGCGCCACTTAGCGCAACGCCCAGTACAACACCGGCACCCAACAGGGAAATCTTCATCAACTTTCTCCAGATCAAAAACAGCAGATAGCCCAAGTGGCGCCTTGAACTCGATCAAGACCCTACACCAAAGCGTTGTGTATGACAGCTTGTGTAAACATGGCATTTTAGAACTACCGAGCAATGCCACTAGTTAGCCACGACTCGACAAATTTTCTTAAACCAATCGACTAGTAGGTTTAGCCTTAGTTCCAAAAGGTAAGAAATTATTTCTTATTTCACGCAAAAATTAGCTTTTGTTTGACTTCCAAGCGCAAGAATTGCCTTAATTATGCGGTTTTTGCGGTTCAAAATGCCATCTCGTGATATCGCTTAGACACTATCCACAACAATAACTAATACAATTATTACACTTATAAAACTGCGAAATTCGCCAAATAGTTGCAATTAGCCATCGGTTAAAAATTGCGATCACGGGCAACTATTGCCCAGAAAAAAGTGACGAGGTGCAGTGCAATACGCACTTCTCGGCGCCCCATGTTTACTGAACTGTTGTCGGAGAGACCCATGAATAAACGCAAAATGATCGGTGCACAGTCGGCCTTCGCCCTGCTGGCACTGGCCGTGTCCCAGGTGCATGCGGCCACCAGCCCGGCCCTGGATGAAGGTCGGGTAAGCCGCGCGGAAAAAGCCGCGGACAAGACCCTGGCGAAGATGACCATGGAAGAAAAACTCGCCTACATCGGCGGCACCGGTGGTTGGGACGTCAAGCCACTGACCCAGTACGGCATCCCGCAGATTCACGGCGCTGATGGCGGCGTGGGCGTGCGCTACACCAGCGAAGGCAACGCGCAGGGCGTGGTCTACCCGTCGGGACCGAACCTGGCCGCCAGCTGGAACCCGCGTCGCGCCATCGACCTGGGCCGTGCCCTGGGCTATGACACCGCCAGTGGCGGTTATCAGTTCGTCACCGGCCCCGGCGTGAACCTGTACCGCATGCCGTACAGCGGCCGGGCGTTCGAGTACTTGTCCGGTGAAGACCCGTTCCTCGGCGCCAGCCTGGCGCCGGCCGTGATCAACGGCATTCAGTCCCGTGGCGTGTGGGCCAACGCCAAGCATTTCGCCGCCAACGACCAGGAAAGCAACCGCTTCCACCTCAATGAAATCATCAGTGAGCGCGTGCTGCGCGAGATGACCCTGCCGCCGTTCGAGTCCGCCTCGAAGAACAGCAAAGTCGCGATGATGATGTGCGCGTTCCAGAAGGTGAACGGCGAGTTCGCGTGCCAGAACAAGCACCTGATGCGTGACATCCTCAAGACCGAATGGGGCTACCCGGGCTTCGTGCAGAGCGACTACAACGCGGTGGTCGACGGTTTGCCGGCGGCCCAGGCGGGTACCGACCTGGACATGATGGGCTACCAGATGAACAGCACCATCCTCAAGCCGTACCTGGACAGCGGCGAGCTGAGCAGCGCGACCATCGATGACAAGGTGCGCCGCATCCTCAAGCAGATCTACCTGTACAAGTTCGACAGCAAGGCGCCGCTGACCAGCCACAACATGAACAGCGCCACCAGCAACCGCGTGGCCCTGAACGCCGCCCGCGAAGGCATCGTGCTGCTGAAAAACCAGAACAGCCTGCTGCCGCTGGACGCCAAGAAGGTCAAGCGCATCGCCGTGGTCGGCGCCCTGGCCAAGTACGCGCCGCCTACCGGTTTTGGCAGCGCCAACGTCATGGCCGCCAACTACATCAGTGAGCTGAGCGGCCTGCAACAACTGGCGCCAGGCGCCAAGGTCGAGTTTATCGACGGGCTGTCCCTGGACCCGGCCACCTCGACCTGGACCCATGCCGACAGCAATGGCAACAGCGTCAAAGGCTTGAAGACCGAGTTCTTCAGCAACACCAACTGGTCCGGCGACCCGGCCGCCAGCCGCACCGACACCCATGTCGACCTGGACTGGTCCACCGACAGCCTACCCGTGAACGGCGATACCGCCGCCACCTCGATTCGCTACAGCGGCCAGATCACCCCGACGGTCAGCGGCGAGCAGGTGTTCAAGGTGCGTGCCGACGGCGCCGTGCGCCTCTACGTCAACGGCAAGAAAGTCCTCGACAACGGCGACGGCAAACCGCTGCCGAACAACAGCATTCCGCCGACCATCCCGGTGTTTGCCAAGGTCAACCTGGAAGCCGGTAAACCGGTCGACATCAAGCTGGAATACTCGCGCCGCAACGGCTACCTCTCGACCATGGGCGGCCTGGTCGGCGTGCAGATGAGCTGGGCCTCGCTGGTAGCGCCGCAGGACCTGGCCCAGTACGACGCGGTATTGGTCGCGGCCGGTAACAGCAATGAATACGAAGGCGAAGGCTTCGACCACAGCTTCGACCTGCCCGAGTACCAGAACCTGCTGATCCAGAGCATCGCCAAGGTCAACCCGAATACCGTGGTCACCCTGCACGGCGGCACCGGCTTGAAGATGAGCGACTGGATCGACCAGGTACCGGCCGCGCTGCATGCATTCTACCCTGGGCAGAACGGCGGCCAGGCCTTGGCGGAGATCCTGCTGGGCAAGGTCAACCCGTCGGCCAAGCTGCCGATCAGCATCGAGCGCAACATCGAAGACAACCCGATCTACGCGACCTTCCCCAAGTTCGACAACCAGGAAACCCTGGCCGAGATGAGCTACAAGGACGACCTGTTCCTGGGCTATCGCGGCTACGAGAAAAAGGGCATCAAGCCGCTCTACCCGTTCGGCTACGGCTTGTCGTACACCACCTTCGGCTACAGCAACATCAGCGTGACCCCTGGGGTGGCGGTGGCCGGTGCGCCGATCAAGGTGTCGTTCGACCTGGCCAACACCGGCAAGGTCGCGGGTGCCGAAGTGGCCGAGTTGTACGTGGGCCAGAACAACCCGAAAGTCGAACGCGCGATCAAGGAACTCAAGGGCTACAAGAAGGTGTTCCTCAAGCCGGGCGAGAGCAAGCGCGTGACCATCGAGCTCAACGATCGCTCGCTGGCCTACTACGACGTAGCGAGCAAGCAATGGGTGGTGGATGCCGACAGCTTCAACCTGTCGGTGGGCGCGTCGTCCCAGGATATTCGCCTGAACGCCAAGCTGGTCAACCCGTTCCGCCAGGAACTGTCGACCACCACCAGCAACCCGCTGCCGCGCTCGGCGCTCAACTCGACGCTGCGTGAATCGACGGTGAAGACCGGCGGTGTGCTGCATCAAAATGAAGGCGACAGCGGCACCAGCGACGGTGATGGCTATGACATGAGCGATGACAGCAGCCAGGGCAGTGCCACCGGCAACTGATCCCTGTGGGAGGGGGCTTGCCCCCG
Organism: Pseudomonas sp. MIACH; assembly: GCF_001269925.1. Lineage (GTDB taxonomy): Bacteria > Pseudomonadota > Gammaproteobacteria > Pseudomonadales > Pseudomonadaceae > Aquipseudomonas. Next base: position 174,336 of record NZ_LHVO01000015.1, on the reverse strand, counting down.
ATGAGCATGGGTATCTACACAACTGTGTAGCAGCCAACGCTAACCACGATGCGAAGCGAGCCGCCCTTGATCTTGATCTTTCTTTTGATCTTGATCTTGATCTCAGGCGCCCCGTTAACCACGCTGGCCGGAATTCGATAGTGATTTGGGGGGTAAACCGGCAGGGATGCCGGTTTAGCCGCCCCGCGCCATGGATGGCGCGTGGCGGCGGCCCCCCACATCACTGTCGGATTACGGGCACACCGAGCCTGGGCGAGGTGCCGAGTGGTGGGGCGAAGCGTTTTTGGTTACTTTTGGCGCTCTTCCAAAAGTGACCCGCTGTAAGAGCGGAACCATAGGCAGCCGTTACCGCAGCAACGGATATGTACTCATTCCAACCCCAGCACATGGCCGGCCCAGAGACCGCCATCGGGGGCAAGTCGAATCGTCGCACCGCCCCTCCCACATGTTGACAGTGTTCAACTCAGGTTCTGATGGCTGCCTCGACCCGCGCGATGTAGCTGTCAAACCGCGCCACCAGGTCCACCTGCTCCGGAAAGCGCAGCCACTGGATCTGCAGGCCATCCATCATGGCCAGGATTTCTTCCACCAGCCCGGCGATGTCCACATCGCTGCGCACCTCCCCCGCTGCGACCAGGTCGGCAAACTGCCCCTGCAAGCGCCGCTGGATCCCCGCATAACGCTCCTGGAACCACGCCCACGCCGGCTGGGTGTCGAGCAGACTTTCGGCATTCAAAATGGTAAACGCCCGCACCACCCCCGGCGCGGTGGCGTTCGAACGGTTGATCGCGCGCAGGCTGCCGAGCAATCCGCTCAGGGACTTTTCGGCGCGTACTTCATCGGCGATTCGTTGATTGACCTCATCGCGACGTTGCAGCACGCCCATCAATAGTGAAATTTTGCTGGGGAAGTGATGCAGCACACCGGCCACGGAAATACCGACAATGGCCGCCACCTTGGCCACTGACGCACCGCTGTAACCTTCCAGGGAAAACACCTGCAAGGCCGCGTCCAGCAGCTCTTCGCGGCGTTTTTCACCTTTGGGGGCGCGGCGGGTCTTGGGGGCGAGCTCGGTCATGGGGACATCCTTGTGGGCAGGCTTGCACCGTATCCAAATTGCCCCTGGGCCGCAAATAAAGCTCAGGCGCTTTCCCGTTCGATCAGGCGGCAGTCCAACAGGTTCAAACGCTGGACTTCATCCTCCACCGGCACGACCCCGAGGCTTTCCAGCACCCGCGTGGCCGCCAGCACACCGATTTCCAAGGCGGGCGGCTTGATGGTGCTGAGGCTCGGCAACAGCATTTCGGCAAACGGATAATCGCCAAACCCGAGCACGGCGCAGTCCTGTGGGATCTTCAGCCCGGCGCGCTGCCCCGCCAGCAAACCACCGGCGGCGAGGTTGTCATTGGCGAAGAAGATCGCGTCGGGCGGGGTGGCGTGGCTCATCAAGGCTTCCATCGCCTGCTTGCCGGCTTCGAAGGGCGCGCTGTCGGCGTCCGGGACGAAGACCCGGGGCTGTACACCCAGTTCGATCAGGGTCGCGGCAAACCCATCACCCCGCTCCAGCGCGCTGAAGTCGCCCGTAGCGCTGTTCTGCACGAAGGCAATGCGCCGATAGCCCTTGCCATGCAGGTAGCGCGCGGCCGTGACGCCGACATCGTAGTGGGAAAAACCGATCTGCACCGGCGCGCGTTCGGGCACGTAGTCCCAGGTTTCCACCACCGGAATATCGGCGTCGGCGATCATCTTGTCGGTGCCCGCGCTGTGGAAGCGGCTGGTCAGCACCAGCGCCGCCGGCGACCAGCCGAGGAACGCGCGCACCGCGCTTTCTTCCTGCTCGGCGCTGAAGTAGCTGGATGCCAGCAACAGCTGATAACCGTGACGGCTGAGGGTGTCGCTGAAGCCCTGGATCGTGTTGGCAAAGATCGGCCCCGAGATGTTCGGGATCACCATCGCCACGATCCGCCCCCGCGCCGACGCCAGCCCGCCGGCCACCAGGTTGGGCACATAACCCAGCTCGGCCACCACCTCGGCGATGCGCTCGCGACGCTCGGGCGAGACCTGCTCCGGCTGGTTGAAATAGCGCGACACGGTGATGGCCGACACCCCGGCCTGGCGGGCCACAGTGTTCAAGGTGACGCGCCCGGCGCCACGGCGCTTGCGCGGTTTCTCTTCGCTCACGGGATCATCCTGCTAACAACCAAAAAGAATATAGGAATAATTTTTAAGTCTTTGACGCTCTAAACCCGAGCTACCAATAATGCCGATGTTAGCGCTAACAAAGCGCGCTGTCTGCTACTCGCTCAAGCGAATGCCCACGACAGTTTTCACAGGCGCTGACGGTCGCAAGAACCGCAGCGGTTCAGGGCATTTTTTCGAGCGAACACACCATGCACAGGCACACGCACTTATTCCTTCTCGCCGGTCTGACCGCCCTCCCCGTGCCCGGCGCCTTTGCCGCTGACGAACAGGAGCCCACGCTCAAAGCGGTGACGGTCACCGCCACCCGGCGTGAAGAGTCACTGCAAAAAGTCCCGGTGGCGGTTTCGGTGCTGGACGGCGAACAACTGGAGCGCGACAACCGCAACGGCGTCGCAAGCATTGCCCAGCAAGTGCCGTCGCTGAACTTCCGCACCGGCGCCTCGAACAAGGACACCTCGCTGTTCGTGCGCGGCGTGGGCACCATTTCCACCTCTCCTGGCGTGGAGCCGACGGTGGCCACGGTGATCGACGGCGTGGTCTACGCGCGCCCCGGCCAGGCCACCCTCGACCTGCTGGACCTGGAACGCATCGAAGTGCTGCGCGGCCCGCAAGGCACCTTGTTCGGCAAGAACGCCTCGGCCGGCGTACTCAACATCACCAGCAAGGCGCCCACCGCCGAGACCCACGGCTATATCGACCAGGCGTACTACAGCGGCAATGAAAGCCGTACCCGTTTCGGCATCGGCGGCAGCCTGGTGCCGGATGTGCTCAAAGGCTCGATCAGCACGCTGTTCGGCAGCTACGACGGTAACGTCGATAACCAGCACAACGGCCAGGAGGTCAACGGCTACAACCACAAGGGCATCCGCGGCAAGCTGGAATTCACCCCCAACGATGAGGTGAAACTGACCCTGATCGCCGACTACATGCAGTCCCACGACGACGCGCCGAATGGCGTGGTCAGCAAGTCCCTGAGCCCGGCCTTCACCAATGCCTTGAGCCCGGTGCGCGCCTCCAGCGACAACCGCGACATCAACACCGATACGCGCAGCCATGTCGAAGACACCAACAAAGGTTTATCCGCTCAGTTGGACTGGAACCTCGGTGACTACACCCTGACCTCGATCACCGCCTGGCGCGGCTGGGACAACACCCAGTACCAGGACGGCGACCGCCTCGGCACAGTGACCGCCGCCTTCCCCGGCACCGCCGACAAGGGCGAGCTGGCCTTCGACCAATACTCCCAGGAACTGCGCCTGGCCTCGCCCAAGGGTGAGTTCCTGGAATACGTCGGCGGCCTGTTCTACATGCACGGCAAGGACGAGGAAACCTATCAGCGCACGCTCACGACCACCACGCGCACCGACCGTGGCATCGCCGACTACAGCACCACCAGCGACAGCTACGCGGTGTTCGGCGAGACCACGCTGAATTTCACCTCGCGCTTTCGTGGCATCGCCGGTCTGCGCTACACCCACGATGACCTGAAATACGATCACCGTCGCGTCTCCACCTCGGCCACTACGGTCAGCGGGATTCAACCGGCCACCTCCAGCTCCGGATCGGTGGACGAAGACGGCTGGTCCGGTCGCCTCGGGGTGCAGTACGACATCAGCGACAGCGTCACCAGCTACCTGACCTACTCGCGCGGCTACAAGGGCCCGGCCTACAACGTGTTCTTCAATATGCAACCGCGCGACACCGATGCGCTCAAGCCGGAAACCTCCAACACCTGGGAAGCCGGGATCAAGGCCACCGCCTGGAACAACCGCCTGACCACCAACCTGGCGGTATTCCACAGCGATTACGACAACTACCAGGCGAACTTTTTCGACACCGTCGCCGGCCAGGTCGTGACTCGCCTGATCAACGCCGGCAGCGTCAGCACCGAAGGCGTCGAGCTGGATTACGCCCTGCAGGCCACCCAGCAACTCAAGCTCTCCGGCGCCCTGGCCTACACCCGTGCGCGCATCGATGAGTTCGCCTGCCCGGCGGGCGCAGCAGCGACGTGCAACGTGAATGGCAAGCCACTGCCCTTCAGCCCGGACTGGAAAAGCTACGTGCGCGCCGACTACACGATCCCGCTGGATAACGGCCTGGACATCGAACTGGGCACCGACTACAGCTGGCAGAGCGAAGTGCAGTACGACATCAGTCAGAACGTCGACACCAAGCAAGGCGCCTATGGCATCTGGAACGCCAGCGTGGCCCTGGCCGACTACACCAACGGCTGGCGCGTGGCGTTGCTGGCCAAGAACCTCGCCGACAAGTCCTACTCACCGCTGCTGGCCAGTGGCGGCAACTACATCTACCGCGCCGTACCCCGTGACGATGAGCGTTACTTCGGCGTGCAACTGCGCAAGGATTTCTAGCATGAGCCGTCAACTGAAACTCGGCGCCTTTCTCATGGCCACCGGGCACCATGTCGCCGCCTGGCGCCACCCGGACGTGCCGGCGGATGCCGGGCTGGATTTCGCCCAGTACAAACACCTGGCGCGGGTGGCCGAAGCGGCGAAGTTCGATGCGCTGTTCGTGGCCGACAGCATCGCCGCCGCCACCGGTGAGATCGCCAGCCATATGGCGCGCTCGGATCATTTCGAGCCGCTCACCCTGCTCTCGGCGCTGAGTGCGGTGACCGATAACATCGGCCTGATCGCCACGGCGACCACCAGCTACAACGAGCCCTATCATGTGGCGCGCAAGTTCGCCTCGCTGGATCACCTGTCCGGCGGCCGCGCGGGCTGGAACCTGGTGACCTCGGACAACGCCGCCGAAGCGCAGAATTTTGGCCGCGACGAACACCTCGGCCATGGCGAACGCTACAGCCGCGCCAAGGAGTTTCATCAAGTGGTGACCGGGCTGTGGGACAGCTGGGAAGACGATGCCTTTGTGCGCGACAAGGCCAGCGGCAACTATTACGACCCGGCGAAGCTGCATGTGCTGGACCATGTGGGCGAACACTTCCGGGTCAAGGGCCCGCTGAATGTGGCGCGCTCGCCCCAGGGCCAGCCGGTGATCGTGCAGGCCGGCTCGTCCGAAGCCGGCCGTGAGCTGGCGGCGCAGACCGCCGAGGTGGTGTTTACCGCACAGACCTCGCTGGCCAATGCCCAGGCGTTTTATGCCGACCTCAAGGGCCGCCTGAGCCTGTACGGGCGCGGGCCGGATTCGCTGAAAATCATGCCCGGCGTGTTTGTGGTGGTCGGGGCGACGGAGGCCGAGGCCCAGGCCAAATTCGAGGCATTCCAGGCGCTGGTTGAACCGCAGGTGGGTGTCGCGTTGCTGGGGCGCATGCTGGGCAATTTCGACCTGTCCGGCTATCCGCTGGACGGGCCGTTGCCGGAGCTGCCGTTGACCGACAGCGGGCAACGCAGTCGCCAGCAACTGCTGAGTGACTTGGCCAGCCGTGAGCAACTGACCCTCGCGCAACTGGGTCGGCGAATTGCCGGTGGCCGGGGGCATTACAGCCTGATCGGCACGCCTACGCAGATTGCCGATGAGCTGCAAAACTGGTTCGAAAACGGCGCGGCCGATGGCTTCAATATCCTGGTGCCGCACTTGCCGGGTGGGTTGGAAGACTTCGCGCAATGGGTGGTACCCGAGTTGCAGCGGCGCGGCCTGTTTCGCACTGAATACAGCGGTTCCACCTTGCGCGAAAACCTCGGCCTGGCGCGCCCGGCCCATCGTTTTACAGAGGCTAGAGCATGAAAATCCCCGCACTGATCCTGGCCCTGCTGGCCGTGACGCAAACCGCACTGGCCGCCGACCCCGCCGCCCTGCGTATCGGCTACCAAAAGGGTTCCATCGCCCTGGTACTCGCCAAGCAACATGACTTGCTGGAAAAGCGTTTCCCGAAGACGCAGGTGAAGTGGATCGAGTTCCCCGCCGGCCCGCAGATGCTTGAAGCGCTGAACGTGGGGGCACTGGACGTGGGTTCCACCGGCGACATCCCGCCGCTGTTCGCCCAAGCCGCCGGGGCCGACCTGGTCTACATCGGCGCCGAACCGCCCAAGCCCAGCGCCGAGACTCTCCTGGTGCGCAACGATAGCCCGCTGCATTCGGTCGCGGACCTCAAGGGTAAGAAAGTGGCGTTCCAGAAGGGTTCCAGCTCCCACAACCTGATCCTGCGCGCGCTGAACAACGCCGGCCTGAGCTACAAGGACATCCAACCGGTGTACCTGCCCCCGGCCGATGCGCGAGCGGCGTTCGAACAAGGCAGCGTCGATGCCTGGGCGATTTGGGAACCCTACTCGTCACTCGCCTTGAGCCAGAGCCCCAGCCATGTGCTGGCCAATGGCGAAGGCTTGGGTTTGTCGGGTCCGGTGTACACCGCCCGGCGCGAGTATGCGCGGGACAACGGGGCGTTTATCCATGACCTGCTCGACGAACTCACCGCCGCCGAAGCCCTCACCCGCAGCCAGCGCGAAGACAGCCTGAACGTACTGACCGACTTCATGGGCCTGCCCGCCGACGTGGTTGCACGCTACATGGACAACCGCCCGCCTTCGCCGATTTTGCCGATTGATGACAAGATTATTGAGGCGCAGCAGGCGACGGCGGATCTGTTTTTCCAGAATCGGTTGTTGCCCAAGGCCATTGAGGTCAAGAAGGCTGCGTGGAAATCTGAAGCCAACTGAGATCCTAATGTGGGAGGGGGCTTGCTCCCGATAGCGGTGTGTCAGTCACCTCATGCATTGACTGACCCACTGCTATCGGGAGCAAGCCCCCTCCCACATTTTTTGATCGCGTCAGGCTTGGGCTCGGGTGCTTTTTTCGACCAGGCACATCGGCGTGCCTGCCACCGGTTCGCGCATGATCTGCACCTGCACCTCAAACACCTGGCGCATCAACTCGGCACTGATCACCTGCGCCGGCGTGCCATCGGCGACCAGCTTGCCGGCGTGCATCACCGCCAAATGGTCGGCGTAGCGGCAGGCCTGGTTGATGTCGTGGAGCACGGTAATCACGGTCTTGCCTTCGGCGGCCAGTTCGCCCATCAGATCGAGCAGTTCGACCTGGTGGCTGATGTCGAGGTAGGTGGTGGGTTCGTCGAGCAGCACCACGGGGGCGTTCTGTGCCAGGACCATGGCCAGCCAGGCGCGTTGACGCTGGCCGCCGGACAGGTCCGCCAGGGCGCGGTCGGCCAGGTTGTCGAGCTCCAGGCGTTGCATGGCTTGGGTCACATGGGCCTGGTCATTGCCGCTCAGGCGTCCCCACAGCGAGTTGTGCGGGCTGCGGCCGTAGGCGACCAACTGGCGCACGCTGACGCCTTCGGGCACCGGCAGCACTTGGGGCAGGAATGCAATGTGCCGGGCCAGTTGGCGGGCGGACAGGCTGGCGTAGGCCTGGCCATCCAGGCTCAGCTCACCTTGCGTGGGCTTGAGGATGCGCGCAAACGCCTTGAGCAAGGTGGATTTGCCGCAGCCATTGGGGCCGATCAACGCGGTGACTTTTCCCGTCGGCGGCGTGAACGACAGCCCCTGCACGATGGGTGTGGCGCCGTAGCCGATATCCAGCGCGCGTGCTTGAAGAATACTCATGTCATCAGCCCTTGAACCGTGCCAGCAACCAAAGAAAATACGGGGCGCCAATCACCGCCGTAAGCACCCCGGCGGGGATTTCGCTGGGCGCGATCAGCGTGCGCCCGAGGGTGTCGGCCAGCACCAGTAACAGCGCGCCGATCAGCATCGCCGCCGGCAGCAGGTACTGGTGATGCCCACCGACCAGGCGCCGTGCCATATGCGGTGCGACCAGGCCGATAAAGCCGATCGGCCCGATCACGCCCACGCCCAGGCTGGCGAGCAGCACCGCGCAGGCCATCGCCAGCCAGCGTGTGCGGTTCAGTGCGGTGCCCAGGCTGTGGGCCGCCTCATCGCCGAGGGCGATCAGGTTCAGCGGTTTGGCCAGGCACAGCCCCAGCGGGATCAACACCAGGAACGGCAGCACCAGCACTACATGGTGCCAGTTGCGGCTCCACAGGCTGCCAGTGAGCGCGAGCAAAGCGGTGTTGATGTCCAGCGGGTGGGACAGGATCAGAAACTCGGTGACGCTGGACAAGGTCACCGCAATCGCCACCCCGGACAGCGCAAAACGCACGCCGGAAAAACTCACACCGGTGTTGTACAGCGCCAACAGCAACGCACCACCGGCGCCGCCCAGGCAGGCCACCAGCGGCAGCCAGGCAATCGGCAGGTGCGGCCAGCTGATGATCGCCACGGTCAGCGCGAGCCCCGCACCTTGGGTCACACCGAGGATCTCCGGCGAGGCCAGCGGGTTGCGAATCACGCCCTGCACAATCGCCCCGGCCAGGCCGAATGCGCAGCCGGCGAGGATCGCGATCAGGCTGCGTGGCAGGCGGTGGTTCCAGACTTCAAAGTCGAGGGCGTCATGGGCCAGCAGACGCTCCAGCACGGTTTCGGGCGTGAGCCACAGGGTGCCGGCGCTGAGGCTGACGAAGGTCGCCAGCAGTAATAAACCGAGCAGCAGCCAGAGGCGCAATCGTGGCTGGGTCATAGGGCGCGCCTGGCGAGAAAGAGGAAGAACGGGGCACCAATCAAGGCAGTGACCACCCCGGCCGGGGTTTCCACCGGGAACGCCACGGCGCGGCTGAGCAGGTCGGCGCCCAGCACGATCACTGCGCCCAAGGCGGCACTGAGTGGGATCAGCCAGCGGTAGTCATTACCGAGAAACTGGCGAAGGATATTCGGCGCGATCAACCCGACAAAGCCGATGGGCCCGACCGCGCAGACACTCGCCCCCACCAGCAACAGGCTGGCGACGAACACCTGCAAACGCAGGCTGGCAATGCCAACGCCCAACGAGCGCGCGGCGTCTTCGCCAAGGTTGATCAGGTTCAAGCGCGGCGCACACCACAGCGCCCACAGGCCGCCGATCAAGGTGCACGGCCAGAGCAATTGCACCTGGGCCGCACCGACGTTGGCCAGGGAACCGGCCAGCCAATTGAGCACGCTTTGCGCCTGGGCCTCGACCAGGATCACCGTGAGCCGGGTCAAGGCAGCACACAACGCGGCGACGGCCACCCCGGCCAACACCAGGCGACCTTGGGCCGTGGCCGGCGACCAGGCGCCACCGAGGCTGAACACTGTGATCCAGGCCAGTGCGCCGCCCAGGCAGGTCATCAGCAAGGCACCGCCGGCAAACGGCGGTGCGACCAACCCGGTGGAAAACAACGCGAGCCCCAACGCCGCACCTGCCGTCACGCCGAACAGCGACGGCGATGCCAGACGGTTGCGGGTGATGCCCTGCATCAGCGCCCCGGCCAGGCCCAGGCAGGCGCCCACCAATGCCGCGCACACCGCACGCGGCACGCGCAACTGGGCGACGATATAGGCCATATTGCCGCCCACGCTGCCCTGATGCACCAGGCCATTCCAGGCGTCGGCCGCCGTGAGGGTGAACGGCGACCAGCTGTACAACGACAGCCAGAACAACACGGCACCCAGCACCACGATGCCGGCTGCGGCCAAACCACGGCCCATGCTTATTGACTCTGTACGGCTTTGCCGCCCTTGAGGATCGCCAGGGCATCCTCGGCGATCTGCTCCGAGGCCAACACACCACGGTTGCGCGCCCAGCTGTCACCGTCCACTTCGGCCACCTGCTGGTTGCGCACCGCGCCCAACACTTGCCACAGCGGCTGCTTGCTCCAGCTGTCGACGATGCTCGGGCGGCGGTAATGGCCGACCAGCAGCCAACCTGGATCGAGGGCGAGCAGTTGTTCCAGGCTGACGAATTCGGTCGGCGCGGCGTTGGCGCGCACCGACGGCACTTTCAGGCCGATGGCTTGCAGCACGCTGCCGGCGTAGGAGTCCGGGCCGTGCACGGAGAAGCTGTCTTCACGGGCGACACCGAACAACACGCTGGCACCGGCGGGGATCTGCTGGGCGATTTTCTTCAGGTTTTCGCGGTTTTGTGCGATGCGGGCTTCCATCTGCGGGCTTTTGCCCAAGGCCTTGCCGATCAGCTCAGCGGACTTGAGGCTGCCCTCATAATCCTCACCACGCGACGGCAGCAACAGGGTTGGCGCAATACTCGCCAAGTCGCTGTACAGCGCCTGGTGGCGGTTGAGGTCGGCCACGATCAGGTCCGGCTTGAGCCGCGCGATTTCCTCGATGCTCGGTTGCGAGCGCAGGCCCACGGATTTCCACTGGCCGATGGCCTGACGCACACGCGGCAGCACGCGATTGGCGTCGCCATCATCGGCGGCGCCGACGGGGGTGACGTCCACGGCGGCGAGGCTGTCGAGAAAAGAGAACTCCAACACCACCACACGCTTGGGCGCACCGGGCAGATGCACCGCGTGCTGGCCGTCATTGAGGTCGATGGGGGCAGCGCTCAGCAGGCTGGAAGAGAACGCCAGCAGGCAGGCGGCAAGGGTGGGGATGGAGCGCAGCAATCGCATGGAGGTACCTCGGCGTTAAAACACCCCAACTGGACGGGCTGGGGAAAACGGCGGGTACTATTCCATATTGGGGCGGCGTGATCAAAAAACATTCTCATTAACTAACGCCTCGCCTCCTGTGGCGAGCGGGCTTGCCCCGCGTTGGGCTGCGTAGCAGCCCCAAGACCATTCGCTGAGGAGTACCTGACACACCGCATTTGACTTGATTGGGGCCGCTTCGCAGCCCAACGCGGGGCAAGCCCGCTCGCCACAGGGGAACTCGCCAGTCTCTGAAAATTGTGTAGATACCTATGGCCCCCTCCCACATTTTTAATCCGCGTCTAGAAGTCGACGGTGGCAGACAGCAAGTAGGTGCGCGGGGTCGACAAGGTCAGCCCCGGCTCGCTGTCATCCGACGCGCCGGCCGAACTCCAATAGCGCTTGTCGGCGACGTTCTCCACATTTGCCCGCAGGGTGATGTGTTTGTCATCGACCTTGAAGGCGTAGCGGGCGCCGACGTCGATACGGTTCCAGGCGTCGATTTCCTTGACGTTGGACTGGTCCAGGTATTGGGAGCTGGAATGGATGCCACGGCTGGTCAGGGTCAGGCCTTCGAGGGTCGGTACGTCCCACTCGGCACCGAGGTTGACGTTGTACTTGGGCGTGGCCGGCGCGCGGTTGCCGTCCCAGGCGCCATTGGTGGTGTCCTTTAGTTTGCTGTCGATGTACATCACACCGCCGAGCAGGCGCACGCCCTTGAGCGGTTCGCCGAACACGCTCAGCTCCGCACCGGTGTTCTGGCGTTTGCCGTTGGGGCCGAACAGCTGCGAAGTGGCGTTGGTCTCGTAGGCCGGTTGCTTGATGCGGAACACCGCGGCGGTGACGGCGAAGGCGCCCGCGTCGTACTTGGCGCCGACTTCCACCTGGCGGCTGATAAAGGGCGGGAAGATCTGGTCTTCGTTGCGCGACGTAGACGGTGCGATCTTGCCCTGGCTCAACCCTTCCATATAGTTGGCGTACAGCGACAGCTTGTCGGTGGCTTTGAACAGCAGGCCGCCCGAAGGCGAGATCTTTTCTTCATCGTAGTTGGTGTCGCCTTTGATGCCGTTGCTCCAGTCGTCCACGATGACTCGCTGCCAGCGCGCGCCGAGGGTCAACAGCAGGCGGTCATCGAAAAAGCCCAGGGTGTCGGACAAGGCCACGCCGCTGAACTTGTTCTCGGTATACACCTTCGCATCCTGGCGCGTGGCCACAGACGGCGTCGGGGTTTGCACGGGGTTGTAGAGGTTGCTCGATGCGTTGGCATAACGCGCACCGCCGTTGGTGAAGTCCATATAGAAGTAACTGGCGGCCAGGTTGACCTCATGGCTCACCGGCCCGGTGTGGAACCAGTTACGCACGCCGGCCGTGGCGGTGCGCACGTTTTCATCGCGGGTGAAATCCCGCGGCGAGACGGTGAACGCGCCGGCTGCGTTGCTGACCGAGACCGCATGGCGCAGGAACTCGTGGTTACTTTTACGCGCGCCGACACCGCCGTAGAGCATCACCGAATCGCTGAGGTCATATTCGGCATTCACCGTACCGAAGGTGTCCTTGGTGCGGGCCTTGCTCCAGGACTGCGCATAGTTGCGGCGCACATCGTTGGCGCTGGGCACCGGCGCGGCGGCCGCTACCTGTACACGCTCCTGCGGAGCATCGGTGTCGCGTTCGGTGCGGCCGATGTCGGTGGAAAGACGCAGGCGCTCGCCGCGAAAATCCAGGCCCAGCACGGCCATCTCACGGTCGACGCTCTGGTGGTCCCATTCGGTGTCGCCGGACTGCTTCACGCCGTTGAAGCGCAGGCCGAACTTGTTGTCTTCGCCAAAGCGCCGGCCCACATCCACCGCGCCCCCGGCCTGGCTGTCGGAGGCCCAGGTGCCGGTGAACGAGGTGATGTCCTTGTCGGTGGCGCGCTTGGGCACCACGTTGATCCCACCGCCGACGCTGCCGCGCGGCGAGATGCCGTTGATCAACTGGGTGGGGCCTTTGAAGATGTCGACGCGGTCGGCCATTTCCATGTCGATGGTGTAGGTCGGTAGCACGCCGTACAGGCCGTTGTATGACACATCACTGTTGAACAGGCTGAAACCGCGAATGGTGAACTGCTCGTAACGCCCACCGGCCGGGTTGGTGGCGCGTACCGACGGGTCGCTGGCGATCAGGTCGCCGAGGGTGCGCGCCTGCTGGTTTTTCACCGCGTCCTGGGTGTAGGTGGTCATGCTGAACGGCGTTTCCATGAAGTCACGGGTGCCCAACAAGCCTTGCGAACCACGTCGCGCCACCTGGCCACCGGCGTAGGTGTCGCCGTCGTACAGGCCGGTGGTACCGAGGATGGACGTGGGCGCCAGTTCCAGGCTGCCGCCCTCCGGCATCGGCACCAGCATGTACGCTTGCTCGCCCATGGGCTGCAACTGCAGGCCGGAGCCTTGCAGCAAGCGGGCAAAGCCTTCTTCCACACCGTATTCGCCGGATAAACCACTGCTGCTGCGCCCGCTGACCAGCGCCGGGTCCACCGACAGGTTGACCCCCGACAGCCCGGCAAAACGGGTCAACGCCGCGCTCAGGCTGCCGGCAGGCACCTGGTAGCTGCGGCGCGCGGCGCTGTCTTCGGCATAGCTGACGGGGACGAACAACGGGCTGGCGCTGAGGCTCAGCATCAGGCTCAGTTTGAGCAACGGGCGCAAGCGCAAAGGGAGGACGGCGGACATTGGAAGAAGCTCTCGATTTTGTTCACTTGCCTGGAATGACAGGCGAGGTGAAAAAAGGGGACAGGCTTCGACCAACTTTTTTCAAAAATGGCAGGGCAATGGCGGCGCCATGCCCTGCTCTGGTTACCATACCGCGATATGCGAATCCGCACGCGGTTCGGTGCCGCCGCACAGCACGCCGCTGACCGGGTCGCGCAGGATGATCTGCCCACGGCCGTAGTCGGTGAGGTCGCTGGCGATCTGCACCTGGTGACCACGCCGGATCAGGGCATTGGCCAGGTCCCGGGAGGCGCCCTGCTCGATGCCGACCTTCATGTCGCCCAGCCATTGCCAGCGCGGCGCATCCAACGCAGCTTGGGGGTTGAGGCCGAAGTCCACCAGGTTCATCACCATCTGCACGTGGCCCTGGGGCTGCATATAGCCGCCCATCACGCCGAACGGGCCAAGGGCCTGGCCGTCCTTGGTGAGGAAGCCGGGGATGATGGTGTGGAAGGTTTTCTTGCCCGCTGCCAGGCAGTTGGCGTGGGTCGGGTCGAGGCTGAATTCCTGCCCACGGTTCTGCAGCGCGATGCCGCTGTCGGGCAATACCACGCCGGAGCCGAAGCCGTGGTAGTTGCTCTGGATGAACGAGACCATATTGCCTTCGGCGTCTGCCGTGGCCAGGTACACCGTACCGCTGGCGTGCGGGTCACCGGGTTTGGGCGGCTGCGCCTGTTCGCCGATCTGGGTGCGGCGGCGCGCGCTGTAGTCGTCGCTGAGCAGGTCGGCCACTGCCACGCGCATGTGCAGCGGGTCGGTGATGTAGTGCAGGCCGTCGCTGTAGGCGAGCTTCATGGCCTCCAATTGGCGATGCCAGGTCTGTTGGCTGTCGCGGTGATCGAAGCTGAAGCCTTCGAGGATTTTCAGCGCCATCAGCGCCACCAGGCCCTGGCCGCTGGGTGGGATTTCCCAGACGTCGACACCGCGATAATTGATGTGGATCGGGTCCACCCACTGTGCGCGGTAATCCTTGAGGTCACTGGCGCGCAGGTAACCACCGGTGGCCCGTGAATGGGCGTCCAGGCGTGCGGCCAGGTCACCGCGATACAGGCTTTCGCAACGGCTGGTGGCCAGTTCTTCCAGGGTGCGCGCCTGGGCCGGGTTGCGGAAAATCTCGCCCGCTTGGGGTGCGCGCCCATCGATGAGGAACGTGTCGAACCAGGCTTGCAGCACTCCATCGCGGTGCGGGCTGAATTCGTTCAAGGAGATCTGCCATTGATGGGCAACCACCGGTGACAGCGGGAAACCCTCGCGGGCCAGGCTGATGGCGGGTTGCAGCAACTCGGCAAACGGTAGCTTGCCGAAGCGTTGCGACAGCTCCGCCCAGGCCGATGGGCAGCCGGGCACGGTCACTGGGGTCCAGCCGTACAGCGGCATCCGGTCGTGCCCGGCGGACTTGACCGCCTCGATACTCAGGGCGGCTGGCGCATGACCGTTGCCGTTCAGGCCATGCAACTGGCCCTTGCACCACACCAAGGCAAACGCATCGCCGCCCAGGCCGCAGCCGGTGGGCTCCACCACCGTGAGCGCCGCCGCCGTGGCGATGGCCGCGTCGATGGCGTTGCCGCCCTTTTGCATGATCTCGATACCGGCCTGGGCGGCCAGGGGCTGGGATGCGGCGACCATGCCACGACGGGCAAAGACGCTCTGGCGCTGCGACGGATAGGGATACTCGTGAGCAGAAAATTTCAACATGGCAAAGGCTCTTCAAAAAAAGTCATAACACACGGCTGAGAAACGCCCGGGTACGCGGATGGCTGGGGTGGCTGAAGATCTGTTCCGGCGGCCCTTGTTCGATGAGTTCGCCCTGGTCGAGTACCACCACGCGGTCCGCCACTTCACGGGCAAAGCCCATTTCATGGGTGACCACCACCATGGTCATGCCCTCCTCGGCCAGCTCTTTCATCACCTGCAGCACTTCGCCGACGGTTTCCGGGTCGAGGGCGCTGGTGGGTTCGTCGAACAGCATGGCCTGGGGTTTCATCGCCAGGGCGCGGGCGATGGCGACCCGTTGCTGCTGGCCGCCGGAGAGCATCGACGGGTAATGGCTGGCCTTGTCCGCCAGGCCCACCCGCGCCAACAGGCCACGGGCCTGTTCCAGCGCTTCGGCACGTGGTGTGCCGAGGACCTGGATCGGCGCTTCGATGATGTTTTCCAACGCCGTCATATGGGGGAACAGGTTGAAGCGCTGGAACACCATGCCGATGTCGCGACGCTGGCGGGCGATGTTGCGCTCCGAATCGCGCACCAGGCTGCCGTCGCTGCGCTCGCGATAGCCCATGGCGCGGCCGTTGACGCGGATGCGCCCGCCCTGGATGTCTTCCAGCAGGTTGATGCAGCGGATAAAGGTGGTCTTGCCGGAGCCCGAGGCGCCGATCAGCACTACCACTTCGCCGCGCCGTACTTGCAGCGAGATGCCCTTGAGGATCTGCAACTCGCCGAACGACTTCTGAATATCCAGTGCTTCAATGATCAGTTCTTCACTTTGGTGCGCCATGGTTATCGTCCCCTCAGCAGTTTCAGGGTGCTGCGCCCGAACATACGGCTGGCTGCCGGTGGCGGCGCGGAAGGCCGGTCGGACTGGCTGAAGCGGGTTTCGAGCCAGCGCTGGAAAAAGCCCCAGAGCGTGGTCAGCGTCAGGAAATACAGGGCGACCACCAGGTACAGCTCAAACACGCGGAAGGTCGCCGAGGTGATCATCTGGGTGCTGAGCAGCAACTCCTGCACACCGATCACGCTGACCAGGGTGGTGTTCTTGAGCATCACGTTGAACTCATTGCCCAGCGGCGGCACGATCACCCGGAACGCCTGGGGCAGCACGATGCGCCGCATCAACTTGGCGAAGCCCATGCCCAGGGAGCGCCCGGCTTCATATTGGCCCTTGTCTACCGCACCGATACCGGCACGGATGATCTCGGCCATATACGCGCCTTCGTTGAGGCCCAGGGCAATGATCGCCGCCTGGATATTGCCGGGGACGATCAAGCCGAACAGCTCGATATCCTCAAAGCGGAAAATCCCGCCCGCCGCCAGTGCCGTGTACAGAAACACGATCTGTACCAGCAGCGGCGTGCCGCGCATCAGCCACACATAAAAACGCACCGGCAGATGCAACAGCGGGTTCTTCGACAAGCGCAACAGCGCCGCCGCCAGCCCCAGCGCGCAGCCCAGCAGCATCGCCAGTACGCTGATCAGGCAGGTCAGCCACAGCCCCGTGAGGTAAACCCCACTAGGCTGCAGCAGGTACTGCCAGAACACATCCCAATTGAAATTCATTGTTGTAGAACCTCAGTCGAGTGTGTCGCTGCTGACATGCCATTTGTTGAGCAATTGCACATAGCTGCCATCGCTGCGCATGTCGCTGATGATCTGCTGCACGGCGGCAGTGAGTTGCGGGTCGTCCTTGCGCATGCCAAGCCCGGTGAGGATGCGACTGAACGCCGGCACGCCTTCCTGGAACAGGTCCGGGGCCATTGCGGCGTAGTAACCGGCGGTTTCCACGGTGGTGCCGTAGGCGTCGACCTGGCTGATGCGCAGGGCCTGGAACGCGTCGGTGTCGGTGTTGTAGACCACCAGTTTCATCGGTGGCTTGCCGGCCTTGGTGAGGCTTTCATTGTGGGTATCGAGCAGGGTCTTGACGGTGGAGCCGTTGAGCACCGCCACTTTGTGCGCGGACAGGTCATCCAGCGTCTTGATGCCCTTGGGGTTGCCCTTGGGCACCACCACCGCCTGGCTGGAGTACATGTAGTTGACGATGTCGATCACCTGGCGCCGCTCGGGTTTGTCGAACAACTGGTCGACGATCATGTCGCACTGCTGGGCGAGCAACGCCGGCACCAGGCCAGAGAACGGGATCACCCGCCACTGCACTTGCTTGTCGCCCAGGCGCTTGGCGATTTCCAGGCCCAGGTCGACGGTGAGCCCGCGCGGTTTCTGGGTTTCATCGAAGGACACCAAGGGCGGGGAATCCATCCCCGAGCAATAGACCAGTTTGTCGACTTTTTGCAGACGATCCGGCACTTGAGGCGCAGCAACGGCCCCTTGTGCGCAGAGACCGAGGGAGACAGCCACCAGCAAGGCGCGGCATTTATGCATGACCAGACACTCCAGTTCGTTGAATAACGGGGCAGGACTAAAGTCAAAACACAGCAGGTTTTTCTTATTTTTCGGTTTGCAGGAACTGGATCAGTGCCGGCACGGTGCCTTCGATGTGTTCGCGCACCACGGCTTCGGCGCGGGCGGCGTCACCGGCGCGAATCGCATCGAGGATCACGGCGTGTTCCTGGCGGGCGCTGAGGGGCTTTTCGCCGTGCTGCAACCACAAGCGCATGGGCGCCTCGACCAGCGAGTACAGCGCCGAAATCTGCTTCATCAAGCGTGGGCGGCCGCTGAGGCTGCACAGGTATTCATGGAACGCGCGGTGCCGGCTGACCCAGGCGGCACTCTCGTCGCGGTAGTCGTCCATCGCGTCGAGCATGCGTTCCAGCGCCGCCAGTTGACGCTCGCCGATACGGCCGACGGCGACGCGCACCGCCAGGCCTTCGAGCGCGCTGCGCATTTCGAAAACCTCGTGCAGTTCGTCGATATCCAGGCCGCTGACGATAGCGCCACGGTTGGGGCGCAGGGTCACCAGGCCCTGGGCATCCAGGCGGCGAAACGCCTCGCGCACCGGCATGCGGCTCATGCCGATCTCGGTGGCGATGTCTTCGGCGATCAGGCGGTCGCCCTTGCGGTAGCGGCCGCCGCAAATAGCATCGAGGAGAAAGTTGTAGGCCTCCTCCTCTGCGGTGAGGGGCTGGCGGTCAACGTAAGCGGGGGCAAATTGCATCGGCAGCACCTTTTGAATTTTTGTATCCAATTATCCACGGATACAAAAAAGCAGGATGCGTGCCAAGTGATCGAGATGCGGGCTAAGGGATTGATTCAGATGAAATAGAAGAAAAAAGCTGACGGGGACGTGAACCCTGTTGCGCCGGAACTTGCTACCAAATAGCGCAGGAAATGCCCCATGGGTGGGCGGAAGTAACACGCGGAAACGAATTAGCTGTGGGCGATTCACCCACTTGAGAACATGGACAAGATTCAGCTCTGCATGGCGCAGAGGGTTGGGGGGTGAGAACAGGCTTATAAATTATTCTTCATGCGCCGCCCCCATCAACAGTGTTCATATTGGTGATACACCTACCTCAAACTCACTGTCTGGTGCAGGCCGAATGAAACAGCTGTCGCGCCTTGAGTCCACGCCTGCCAATGACCATACGTCCGGGCCATGGTGCCCGCTGCCCCTGCACGATTTTGCTGGCTGTCGGGGTATCGAATCAGGCGCGGTTTTTATCATTGCTTCCGGCCTGTCAGCCAGATCGTTTCCCCTCGAAACGTTTGCGCACGTGCCCATGATCACCATGAATGGCGCGATTTCGCTGTTCATGAACACCGACGTCAAACCCTATTTTTATGCCTGTTCTGACAGAAGTTTCTCCCAACAGCAGCCCGCCTTATTCGACTATGCGATGGCCGTCAGCCAGAGGGTGGCGCTGTGGGAAGATCATGCGCAATCGTCTCGCGTTCGCCCCAGCGGGCAGCTCTACCCGTTATCCAAGGCCGAAAAACCGAGCTGGCTTGAGGCTGTGCTGGGGAGACGTGACGCATTGGTCGTGGAGCATTCCTTGCTGCCCCTCCGGAAAAGACCCATCGGCTTCAGCAAGGACATGAGCGCAGGTTTTTTTGATGCTCGAACCGTGGCCTATCTGGCCATACAGCTGGCATTCCACGTCGGGTTTTCCAAGGTTTTCCTGGTCGGCGTGGACCTGGACGAAAAGTCGGGGCGCTTTTACGAAACGATGGACGCCGTAAACTCGCCCTGCGGGCTCGACCAACACTATTACACCCGCATACTTCCATCGTTCGAGTTGATGTCCAAAAAAGTCATGGGCGATGACTTCATGGTTTACAACTTATCTGATACTTCAAAAATTCCGCAGAGCGTGATCCCGCGTGTGACGCTCGGGGACGTGGAGACAATGCTCCGCTGACGTCGCTCGAGCCGTTCCGGAACCTGCACGATCAAACGCTGCGATGAACCTGGACGGTCAGTCACCACGGCCGGGCAGCATGCCGGCGAGAACCCGATCTTTGTCAATGAAGTGATGCTTCAACGCAACGACCATATGCCCACCCACCAGTGCTCCGCATAGCCAGGCGGTGTAGGTGTGAATCGACTTTGCCAGGTCGTACAGGCTTTGATCAGGCTCGACGAGCGTTGGCAGCAGGAACAAACCAGCGACCAGGATGGGTTTATCTGCGACCGAACTCCAATACCAGCCCGACATCGGCAACCCCACCAGCGCGATGCAGTACAGCAACAGATGGCCAGCGAAAGCCCCCCGTTTCATCAGCGGACTCATCGTCGCGGGCATTGCGGGGGCAGCATGCGTCAGACGCCAGCCGATACGCAGGACGATAAGAAAAAGAAGCACGCTGGCCATCGCCTTATGGAGAAACGTCAACTGGTGCTGAGGGTTGAACTCATCACGCCAATGAACCGCCACGATCCCGACCAGCCAAGCGACAATCCAGATCAGCCCCATGCCCCAGTGCAACCACTTCGCGGTAGCTGTATAGCTTTGTGCGTTCGACATCAGCAATTACCCCCCCGTTTGGAAGCCACGATTATCGTCATTGGTCAGTATGGAAAAACCGTAAAAATCCGATGATTAACATCGAATTTTCTGTTTGCAGAGGAGCGAGAATCAAAGGGAGAACGCGAGCGGGGGCACATGCGGGGGTATTGTTCAGGCATGAAAAAGCCCAATCTTTTCAGAGTGGGCCAAGGCAAGGTCCGATTCCAGGTGACCAACCGTGAAACCCGCCCGCCAAGGCTGGCAATGATTTGAACTCAACTCTAGCCCGGCGAACGATTGAAGCGCCCTCTCAATCAGGGCAAATCATCTGACTTGAAGAGCAGGAAAGTTGAACCCCTCCTCAACGATGACAAAAATCTCATCAAGCACATCCGAGTAGAGCGCAGAGGAGGATCTTTTTTTCCAGAGGTCATGAGCCGCTGTATGGGCGTAGTCCAACGCCCATGCGACGACACTCGGACGAATGTCATTCTCTGCATTCACCCCCATTCTCCCGGCGATAAGGGCAACAATCGAATCTCGACGATTTACCCCATTTTGCAGAGTTTTTGCACGAATCAGAGGGTGACTTCTCAACAGTTCCTGAAGCGTCATGAAACGATCCGCATCAAAACCATACGATCCCTTCTCACAACTCCTGACGACATCCACAGCGGCATGCCTCAAGGCCGTCACAACAGGTTCGTGGGGAGGACGCTCAGCAAGCGCAGCGATGAACTCCTGATGCTCCGCTTCTTGATAATCCAGAACGACATCCTCCTTGCAGGAGAAATATCGAAAAAATGTACGAGCGGAGACATCCACTTTTTCGGTGATGTCCTCGACTCGCGTTTCATCAAATCCCTTCTCAGCGAAAAGCTCATAAGCCGCTGAAATAAGGGCATCGCGCAACATGAGCTTCTTGCGCTCACGCCTGCCTACCTCTTCTTTTTCCGCCACGCGTCTGTTTCCTCGATTAGGTCAACTCACGGTACCCGACCAAACATTATTACCATCAAATGACAATTGCGCAATTTTAATAAAATACACAACAAGAAATATGCCTATTGACTTATTTTGTCAGTCAACGACATTATTCACCCGCCTTCTCATTTGGCAGAAGCGGATGTAAGACAACTCTGACAATCGTGTCAGCTGCCTCTCCGCTTACTGCCGCGTAAATCATCTAAAGGGAGTTAGATCGCGATGAACAGCGCCAGCGCCGTAGACGAAAAACAATCCGCCTCGCACACAGCTCAGCTGCTGAATCCGTTTGAGCGTGATATCTGGTTTGAATCGCAAAAAGCCCCTCACAGCCACCAGTTCACCGTGGCTTTGTGCGTTTGCCTGCCAGGATCGGTCGACGTGGAAAGGTTGAAATTCGTCGCTGAGAACGTTCTGCGATCTGAGCCCGCTTGCTTCAAGACGTACCATGACAACGACGGCCATCCGACGGTACGACAAACATCGAGCAAGATCGTCGCAGAGCTATTTGAGTTCACCGACGAATCCGGCTCGGCGGCTTTTTACGAAGAATGGTCCCGCCACTCATGGAATCTTGCCCGTGCTCCGCTGATTGAGGCAGCTATCGGGCAGGTGGGGACTTCAGTGATGCTCATGATTCGAGGCCATCACATCGTGGTCGACAGCTGGGCATTGGACGTGCTGTCCAGAAAGATTTTGAACGTTTTCGAAGGAAGGGAAGCACTTCCTCAATCGAGCCTTCACGATTACGTTGAGCACCACGCCGCAAAGACTCCTTCCCTGCACAGTGCAGCGCTTCATCAGGCAATCCTTGAGGTAGCTGGCACAGTCAAGGATGTGAACCCCATACTTTTTTCGAAGTCCGGTCCGACGCTCTCCTCATCCCAACGCTATCGTCGTACATTCACGATTTCGGCTGAAGACGTTCAGCGCGCCCTGGATATCGGCATGACGCCCTTCATGACCGTTTCCGCCTCATTGGCGGTATTGCTGTCATGCCAGTATGGCGCCGAGCATTTTTTGCTTGGGGTGCCCTTCCTCAATCGAGGCGAAGCTGACATCACCGCCGTCACCCAAAGAGCCAACACGCTTCCCGTCAGCGTTCAAGTCAGCCACGCTCACACGCTTCGAGACGTTGCGGTTTCACTCAAGCGACAGGTCAGCTTTATCAAGGAAAGAGAGTCCATTCCCTTTGGGCAACTGGTCTCTGAAATCGCGCGTTCTGGCCACAACCGACAACTGTTCGATGCGACGGTTTCATACCTGCGCTACCCGCAGTCTGATCAAGGTGTGCCGTCGTCGACTCACAGAAGCACCGCCCACGTTCACGCACAAGACGCGGTGGCCATTCACTTGCATACCTACGGAAAAAACGCCGACGTATGTGGGGAAATTTGCCTCAACAGCGCGGCGTTCGATTCCGAGTGCCACGCATCAGTGTTTCTCGACGCGTTCCTTCAGTTGGTGGATGGCTTCCTGCCCCAACTGGACAAGCCGTTGGACCAGGTCAGCCTGCTGACTTATGAGCAGGCTGAAACACTCCGGGCCTTCGAAGAAGGCCCCACCAAGTCTTACAGTGAAAAAGACACCGTCATATCGCTTTTTCGAGCGCAGGCAGCACGAACCCCCTACAACATAGCGTTGCGTGACCACGACCATGCAACCTTCACCTATGCCGAATTGGACAATTGGTCCTCGGCGATCGCCACAGAGCTGGAAAACCAAGGCGTAGGCCCGGGTGACGTTGTAGCGGTATCAATGGTCAGGTCGCCACAGCTCATGGCAGCGATCTTCGCCGTACTGAAAACGGGTGCGGCTTACCTGCCAATCGATAGCGAATATCCCGCAGACCGTATTCAGTACATGCTTGAGGATAGCAACGCGAAACGGGTGATCACCAACCTGCCTCAGGTCATGAGCAGTGATGATCCGCGCAGGTTCGACCTCGACGTACTCCTCTTGGAGCTGGCGCGCGAAGTCAATTATGTCAGCAAGGCTCGCCCCCAGGATCCCGCCTATATCATCTATACGTCGGGCTCGACCGGCAGACCGAAAGGCGTCGTGATTGAACATCACTCGGTCATCAATCGCCTGGAGTGGATGCAAGAGATTCATCCGCTCGCCAGTAACGATGTGATCCTGCAAAAAACCCCTATCTCGTTCGATGTTTCGGTGTGGGAGCTTTTTTGGTGGAGTCTGACGGGGGCGTCGGTGGCCCTGTTGGAGCAAGGGGCTCAGCGAGATCCTCGCGCGCTGATTAAAGCTATCAGCGATCACAAGGTCACGGTGGCCCATTTCGTTCCTTCGATGTTTGAACCCTACATCCAGGCGCTGGCAGACGATCGAGAACAACTGCTCAGCGTACAGAGCCTGCGCTGCCTGTTTACCAGCGGCGAAGCGCTCTCCCCTGCCGTCGTGAATAAATTCCGCAAACTGTTCACTGGCGATACCCAGCCGCCCAGGTTGATCAACTTATATGGTCCGACCGAGGCGACCGTAGATGTCACCTGGTATGAGCTGGACCTGCTGGGCCACTCGGACATTGATGAAGTGCCGATTGGTTACCCCATCAACAACACGTCAATACGTATCGTCTCCCAACATGGTGTCAGGCAGCTCGTCAACGTACCTGGAGAACTGCAAATCGGCGGCGTCCAGTTGGCAAGAGGCTACCTGAATCGCCCGGACCTTACGGCGGAACGCTTCATTACCGATCCGGAGGATGGGCGTCGCTGGTACCGAACCGGAGATCTCGCCGCGTGGGCAAAGGATGGTTCTATCCTTTATATGGGAAGAATGGACGGCCAGGTAAAGATCCGCGGAAACCGTATTGAATTGGGCGAAATCAAGAATACGCTGCTCAATCTGCCAAACATTTTGAATGCCGAAGTCGTCGTTGAGCAGGACGATAAGCGAGGCAACCATTTGGTGGCACTGTTTGTCAGTCGCATTCCACAAACCGAGCGCTCATTGCGTGAGCAAATGGCTAACGCGCTCCCGGCGTTCATGCTTCCTTCCCGGTTCGTAGCCCTTGACCATATCCCACTCACCCCCAATGGAAAGTTCGACCGTGGCCAAGCATTAGCGATGGCCAATACCACTCAAACTGCCGCACCAAAAGCCGAGTTGAGTGTGACAGAGCGCCTGGTCAGCGATATCTGGGGCGGCATTCTCGGTCAGCGGGACATTATTGCAGAGGACGATTTCTATTCCATCGGAGGCGACTCAATCCTGATGCTGAAGGTGCGCTCGGAATTAGAGAAGCACGGATATGACGCCAACTTGTCCGACCTGAGTGACCACACCACGGTTCAAGAACTGGGGCGCTTCCTGGAACTTACCGCAGACAACGTGGCCCTGCCCAAGGCGGCACTGAGTGCGTTTGAGCTGGTGACTGACAATGAGCGCAAGCGCCTTGCAGAATTGGCCGTAGACGCCTATCCGATTTCACAACTGCAACTGGGGCTCCTCTTCCATAGCCGAGAGCAAGAACAAAGCCGGGTCTACAAAGACGTTTTCCGTTACACCCTGAAAATGGACTGGTCTGAACAGAAGTTCCGCGAAGCCCTGCAGGGTTTAATCCAGCGCCACCCGGCATTGCGTACAACGTTCAACATCGGCGAATACTCCACCCCGCTTCAGCTTATTCACAAGGACTTGTCGGTAAACGAGGTTCTGGCCGTCAATACGCCGCTGGCAAACGTCTATGAGCAGGAAATAGCCAAGCATATGCAGGCGTGGTCCGCGCACAACTATTCGTTTGCCACAGGGCCACTGTTCAACGTAGCCGTTTTCATTAACGAATCAGGCGCTCCTCTGGACCTGGTGCTCAGTTTCCATCATGCAATCCTTGACGGCGGTAGCGTCGCGAACCTGATTCGCGAACTGCTCCTCTGTTATGCGAGGGGTAATGATGAAGCCCTGGGTTATCCCACCCACGATTTACCGAACCCATCGCTGTTTGTTCAGGACGAACTCGCTGCAATAAATAGCAGCGAGCATCGAGCCTACTGGAAGGGCCATCTGGAAGGCGCCACCAACATCCTGCCGATTGGACTCGCGGCGCACCTTGAGCGCGCGGACAGCGGGATGTTCTCGTACCGGTTTTTTGTTGAACCCGCCCTTGATGACGCATTGGTGCAACTGGCAAAACGCTCTCACCTGCCCATCAAGACGTTCTACCTGGCTGCCCATTGTTCGGCGATAGCGTCAATGAGCAATACGAGAGACGTGCTGACAGGTGTTGTGACCCACGCACGCCCAGAGATCCGGCACGCAGAACACCTTCTCGGATTGTTTCTGAACACATTGCCGTTGCGAGTCAACCTGGCCGAAGTCAGCGCTCAACAATTGGTTGAGTCAATCTTCAGGCACGAGAAGGCGAGCCACCGTCATCGTCGATTCCCGTTGAGTGAAATTCAGACAGACAATGCAGGCGTATCCATAAGCACAGCATTCAACTACATCCACTTCCATGTACTGGAGGAAGTCGCCGCACAAACCGGCATCGAGATCGCAGCCTTCGATCCGCAGGAAGAGACCAGTTTTGCCCTCCTTGTGAACGTCATGCGCGAGTTCTCGGGAGCCGAGGTCGCCATCCGTGTGGATATGGATGGAGCAATCTATGCACGCGAACAAGGTGAAGTCTTTGCGCGGCTTTTCAATGACGCGTTGAAACGCCTGGCCTTTCAACCCCATGCAGAAGCGCTCTTCAGGTCGCCGATTGCGCAATCCGGTTATCTCGCCTCGGGCCCGGCCAGGGACGCATTCATTCCCGTGCCTGCGCAGATCCTTCAGGCCGTGCGTCATCAGCAACAGGCCGTTGCAGTTACCTATGAAGATGCCCAGTGGACCTACGCACAACTCTGGGATACCGCCGGCAGAATTGCGTCTCTGCTCAGCAGTAAAGGCGTACAGCGCCAGGACGTTGTCGGCCTGGCATTGCCACGCTCGTTCGAACAGATCGCCACAGCCTTGGCAACCCTGCGATCAGGGGCCATCTGCCTACCTATCGACGTGTCTTATCCCGCCGCACGCATTGAACTGATCCTGAAAATCGCAGCGCCAAAAGTAGTCGTCACCCGGTCGTGCGTTAACGAACTACCTGACAGTACTGTGCGCCTGGATCTCACCAATGACCTTTTACAAACGGTAGAGGCCGCCTGTTCAGACGTCGCGGTTGAGTCGACCGACAACGCCTACATTCTGTTCACGTCAGGCTCCACAGGCACACCTAAAGGGGTCGCAATGCCCCATAGAGGACTGGCGAATCTGGTCGGCTGGCAGAACAAATCGGCGAGTGGCGCCGTTGGCTCGACACTCCAGTACGCGCCGCTCAGTTTTGACGTTTCGTTCCAGGAAATTTTCTCAACGCTAAGCGCGGGTTCGACGCTGCACCTGATCAGCGAAGAGGAACGCCGTGATCCCTCGGCCCTGCTCAGGTTTATGGATCGCAAGTGCGTGGAACGCGTATTCATGCCTTACATCGCCCTGCAGCAACTCGCGGAAGCGGCTGTCGCCCTTGATCTGTTTCCTGGCAGCCTGCGCGTTGTCGGCTCGTCAGGCGAGCAATTGCGGGTCACCCAGGAGATTCGCGCACTGATGAGACATCTGCGCGGGGGGATTCTGGAAAATCAATACGGTCCAACCGAAACCCATGTGGTGACCCGCTACAGCATGAGCGGTAATCCTGATTACTTCCCGGCGTTACCTCCTATCGGTAGCGAGATTGACGGAGTTGGCATCCTCATTCTTGACGACGCTGCCAACGTTATTCCCGATGGCGTACCGGGAGAAATCTGCGTTTACGGAGACGCACTGGCGTCCGGTTACTACAAAGCCCCAGAAGAAACAGATAAGAAATTCATCCGTCACGATCATGTACCCGGCAAATTGTTTTATCGAACCGGTGACGTCGGTATCAAATGCGCCGACGGCACCGTTATCAGCCTTGGCCGGAATGACAACCAGGTCAAAGTGCGTGGCTACAGAATTGAACTGTCGGAAATCGAACTCAAAGTCCTGAGCTTTTTTGAAACCCGCAACGAACACATTGACGTGGCAGTGATCGCGAAGCCGCGTGATGAGCACGACGCCTACCTGGTCGCTTACCTGACAGGAAGCGGGTCGCAAGACGAGGCGGTGCTGTCCCAGCTCAAGCATTACCTCAGCGAGGAATTGCCGACGTACATGCTGCCAACTCACATGGCCTGGATCGCGCAGATGCCGACCACGCCAAGCGGCAAAAGGGATGACGCTGCGCTGCGCACGCTGAACGTCCAGCTGGGTAACGCGGTGAATTACCGGGAGCCGAGCGGCGAGTACGAAATGAAGCTATGCCAATTGGCAGCCGAGCTTCTGAAGACTCCGAAAATCTACCCCCAACAGAGCATCTTCGATTGCGGGGCCACGTCACTGACAGCAATGCGCTTGGTTGTGTTGGTTGAGAAGTTGTACGGAATCAACGTGCCCCTGTCTTCCTTTGTCAGTGCACCGACCATGGAAAAACTCAGCGTGCTGATTCAAAAAGGCGGTGGCGCATTCACGTTCGACCCACTGGTGCCGCTACGCGAAACCGGGCAGCGCACACCGTTGTTTCTTGTCCACCCCATGGGCGGCAATATTCTCTCGTACCTGCGCATGCTTCCGCATTTACCCGCCGAACAGCCACTCTATGCACTGCAGGCCTCGGGGGTCGATGCAGGCTCTGAGCCCATCCCGTCTGTCGAGGCACAAGCACGTTTGTACATTGAAGCAATGCGTCGAATCCAGCCCGAAGGTCCGTACGTCATCGGTGGCTGGTCCTACGGTGGGTTCATTGCATTTGAGATAGCCCAGCAGTTGATACGGGCAGGCGAGCGCGTTGCCAATGTACTGATTCTGGACACCATGGCGCTTAGCTCACACGCCCAAGGCAAAGCCAGTGATGACGCATTGCTGAGTTGGTTTTTTTGGGAACTGCTCTGGACGTCGAGAGGCTCCGAGCTCCCTGTCCAAATTGTGCCTGATCATATCGCCACGCTTCAGGAGCGCTTCGACTTCATCACCGATCACGCAATCTCCATTGGGGCGATTCCGGCCGGTAGTACCAAAGCCGTCATGCAGCGGCTGTTCGAGGTGTATCGCACTAACTGGGAAGCGGCGACGCAATACAACTACGAGGCGAAGTGCCCGGAACTGGATATCACCCTGATCCGGGCAATTGAACCGCTCCCCCCCATTCTTCGGGATATGCACGACACCATCCGCAGTGAATACAACGATCCACTCAATGGTTGGGCGGGCAAAACCTCGGGGATGATCAAGCTGATTGAGGTTGACGGTGATCATTTGACCATCATGGAAGAACCTTTTGTCGGTGCGCTCGTCACGGCAATTCTTGAAGAAATCAAATAACTATGGATCAGGGTCAAAACATGAAAACCAAACCTGTTGCGCTCATTATCGGAACCGGAATCGGCGGCTTATCGTGTGCAGCCGCCTTGAAAAAAGTTGGCTGGTCAGTGCGTCTTTTCGAGAAGGCTGACAGCATGAGAGCCACCGGTTCAGGTCTCTCGGTGATGTCGAACGCCAGCGCGGCCATGAAAAAGTTGCTCGATATAGATCTGGGGCTGGAGCACTACGGAGCCGAAATTCGCAACTTCGAGATCCGTCATAAGTCCGGATTTCTCCTCAAGCGTCTTCCGTTCCAGGAAATTGCCGAGGAGCAAGGTTCTCCCAGCGTCTGCATTTCCAGACAGCAACTGCAAACCGCCTTGCTGGACAACCTGGGGGAGGTAGACATCAGCCACGCAAAGCGATTTGCAAGCTACGACGAAACGGATGACGCTGTACACGTGACCTTCGAAGACGGGACCAAGGCCTCAGGCGACATCCTGGTCGGCGCTGATGGCTACTATTCCGCGGTGCGCGATGCGATGGGGATCCCCAGCCAGGTACAAGAGGCTGGATACATCTGCTGGCTCGCACTGGTCAAATATGATCATCCGCAAATAACCCCTGGCTATGTCGTGCATTACTGGGGCAAGGGCAAGCGGATTGGCATCATTGATATCGGAGGTGGATGGGTCTACTGGTGGGGAACAGCCAATATGTCGAACCAGGAGGCTGTTGGCTGGTCCGGCACAAGCGCCGACGTTGCCAAGGTCTATGAGGGATGGCCAGCCATCGTTTCCGACATTATTCACGCCACGCCCAACGAAGCCATCATCACGGTCGATGCAAAAGACAGGTCCTTTCCAGCGACGTGGTCCAAGGGGCGTGCAACGTTACTCGGCGATGCAGCTCATCCAATGCTCACAAGCCTGGGCCAGGGCGCGGGCTTGTCCATAGAGGACTCAGCCGTGCTTGGGCATGTCCTGTCGACGTCGACAGACCATCAAGCGGCGTTGCGACGATACGAGTCGATCCGCCAACCCCGGGCTAAAGCCATCGTCGACGCATCAAGGGCGCTGAGCGATGTGGAGCAATACGACCAATTCCTGCCTCGGCTGAAACGCGACGTTGGCATGCTGCTCGCGCCGGCAAAAACCATGCGAGAACGACTGCAGGCGTCAATGCTGTTCGACGATTTTGCAGTACACGCCCAATAAGTCACCCAACGAAAATTTTCAGCCAGATAAGGGATTGTCATGTCTAAGAAAAGCGTACTTGTTACCGGTGCTTCTTCGGGTCTGGGCCATGCGGCAGCCTTGATGCTTGCTCGTAATGGCTTTCATGTTTTCGCTGCCGCAAGGGAGATTCGCGGCGTGTTTAACGGGCAAGCCAATGTGGAGGAAGTCAGACTCGATATCACCGACGAGGCGTCGGTCGCGCAGGCATTGGAAAAAATCGCGGCAAAGAACACTGCCTACCCTCTGTGGGGCCTGATCAACAACGCCGGCATTTGCGTGCCCAGCCCACTCGAGATGCTTAGCCCGCAAGAGCTGCGCCGACAACTTGACACGAACGTCATAGGTCAACTGCAGGTCACTCAGGCCATGCTGCCTCAGCTACGTGAAAACCGCGGGCGCATCATCAACATCACGTCCGGCCTGGGAAGCATTGCGGTTCCTTACCTGGGTGCGTACTCCATCGCTCAGTTTGCAAAAATGGCATTCACTGATGCACTCCGCAGAGAACTGGCCAACTCTGGCGTCACGGTCAGCGTGGTACAGCCGGGCGCGATCTACACCCCTATCTGGGATAAGTTTCTCGCCACCGGCCAGGACATCATGAATCAGGTCAGCGGCGAGGCGAGGCAAATATACGCTCGCTCATTCACCGAGTTTCTCAAACAGAGCGAAGCGCTGGCCCGCGCTGCCACCACCAGCGAAGCCGACTTCGCTGAAGTCATCCTTGACGTGCTGACGACTGCGCAGCCTCTGGCTCAATACAGCGTGGGCAATGATGCACAAAGTTTTGTGGACATGGCTAAGTCAGCCACAACCGCAGAACTCGATGCGATGTTTGCGGCGCAGATGCCTACCGGGACGGACTTTGGATCAGCTCAAAAGATCGGCCAGGCATCATGAACGTACGCAGATTGAAGATGTGGCGTGATCAGCATCGGTCAATGATGAATAGCGCGATTGTCGCGGTGAAATCCAGGCAGCCTTACAGCCCGTTTTCCGATGAGTTGACGAACTACGAGCATGCTCAAATCGAACAGGGCGAGATCAGGTTCAAGCGCCTGCTCGACTCCAAGTTTCAGATCGACCGTCGCAGCTCAGCGGACCTGGGGGAGAAGAGAGTCGGTAAGGAGACGTCGCCTTATGGGTTTCCATTAGGCATTTCATACCGTGCCGAACACTTCGATAGCCTGGTTAAAAAGGCCAATCGTTCGATGAGCAAATGGGAGCACCTGAGTGTTGAGCTTCGTAGTGCATTGCTGTGCGAAGCAATCACGAGAATTCATGCAGACACGTTCCTGTTCTCTCAGGTGGGTATGCATACCAGTGGCCATGGTTTCTTCATGGGCTTTCATGCGAACGCTGTTCATGCCCAGGCACGAGCGCTTGAATCCGTTGCGCGTATTTGTCAAATAACGGCCGAACTGACCCAACAGGTGGACTCCGAACTCAGCGTAGGGGACGCGCAGCCACAGCGGATTTTGCGCAACTTCCAGCCAAAGCCTGCTGGCCTTTCTCTGGTGTATTCGGGTCGGGTCGCCCCCACCTGGGGGGCATACCCGTGCGTTTTCGCCTCATTGGCTGCGGGTTGCCCTGTCATTGTCATCCCTCACTCCGAAGCTATCCTGCCGCTGGCATTGACCGTAAAGGCGATTAAATCAGTGTGCGCCGAAGCGGGTGTTTCAGCAGACATCATCAACCTGTTTTGCTCTGATAACGACGCTGACTACAGGAAGGCTGCGCAGCACCGTGCGGTGAAGCTGATTGATTACATGGGTAAATCCGAATTTGGCAAATGGCTGCGTCAGCATGCATGGCACGCCCGCGTCATGACCCAGCAAAGCGCCCAAACCTCCGTGTTTGTGCACTCTACGGACAACTACGACGGCATGATCGAGAATCTGGCATTCGGTCTGTGCTCTTACTCAGCGCAGTTGTGCACGTCGCCGCAGAACATCTACGTGCTCAAGGACGGCATTCGGTTACCTGACAAGATCATCACGGTTGACGTATTCCAGCGCGACCTGGTGGCTCGGATCGATCAATTGCTGCAACGATTTCAGCCACCACGTGATCTGCTCGGGGTCATCATCGGCAAACAAACCGTCGCCGATATTCGGCAATGCGAAGGTGCCAGATTTGCCAAGGTATTGCGCCATTGCGAGCTGCTGCAGGATCCTGAGTTTGCTGATGCCCAGGTACTGACGCCCTCTGTGATTGCGGTACAACCGGGTTTTTCAAGCAGTCTCGACTACTACGCCAGCGAAGTCGCAGGTCCGGTCTCCTTTGTTATCGTCAAAGATGACCTCAAGACCGTTGCCCGCGAACTCAGCTACGTCGGCCAAGAGTTTGGTGTGCTGGGACTGGGGCTCTACGCCATCGATGCAAATGTTGAAAAGGCCATGAAGTGTGTTTCGGCGGACATTGGCGCCCTGCTGTCCGTAAATTTCTGCGGTAACTATTTCATCAGTCAGTGTTCGGTGTTTACCGACATCCACGGCGGCGCGGTTAACTCATCCTCCGATGTCACTTATGGAGCGCCAGGGTTTTACCATTCTCGTCTGCGCATGACGGAAGACAGAACCGTGGTCTGCACGCCATGAGTTCAGCTCTTCGCATATGGCCATTCAACTACCCGGAATTACCTCGGATGGCATTGTTTTCATTCCAGGTAAAAGACGTCGTCGAGCGCGATATGCCGCAGGCAGAGGAGTGGCTGGCGTGCGCCATGACATCCCGGCGCAAGGAGTTCGCAGCCGGCCGAATCTGTTCGGCTGCAGCGCTTCAGGCACTGGGTGGCGATAGCGTGTGGCCGCCGATTGCCAAGCCCTATCGCTATGCAAAATTCCCAAAGGAGTTCAAGGGTTCGATCACCCACACTCAAGAGTGCGCACTGGCATGTGTGGGCGATGCGGAGCGTTATCTCGCCATTGGCCTGGATGCTGAATCGATGGTTGAGCACGCAGAACTTGAGCAAATGGCCAATCACGTCCTTTCTTTGCCCGAGCTGAACCAGTTCAAAAAAATGGACAGGGAACGGGCGCTGACCTTCTTCTACTTGTGTTTTTCAGCCAAGGAAACGTTGTTCAAGACGCTGTTTCCGTTGTGCCATACCGACATGGAATTTACTGAATCCGAACTCACTTCCTGGGATGACGAAGGGTGCTTTACGCTGCGCCTCGTCACTGACCGGGTGAGCGACCGATTCGAGAACGGCACCCTGTTCCGTGGCCTGTGGTCCGTACACGCCGATACCCTGCTCACTCTGCTCGCCCTCCCCCGCAAACAGGCGTTACCCACACTCGACTCGCAACTCTATATGCCTGATTTCAGCTATGGGCGCCCTTGAGCAGAGATTTGAGGCACCGTGGAGCCTGTGCGCCAGCCCAACCAATCATTTACATTCATCTCGTATGATTATACGATTTTAATGATACGCAGCGAATGTAAAACCCGATTCAACGATCGTCAGACACGCTGTACTCACTCGATAAGGAGTATCGAACATGGCTAATCCGTACCGAATACTGTTTCAAGCCTCGGGCACCAGGGCATTTTCCCTGGCAGGCCTGCTAGCCCGTTTACCGCTCCCGATGACAGGTATCGGCATTATCACGATGCTTTCGCAGTTGCGTGGCAGCTATGCACTGGCTGGCGCGGTTTCTGCCACCTTTGTCCTGACCTATGCACTGATGTCACCGCAGGTTTCACGAATGGTGGATCGTTATGGCCAACGCCGGGTACTGCCATTGTCTGCTGGTCTCAGTGTGGTGGGCCTGCTTCTACTACTGGCTTGCACCTACTGGCACACGCCTGACTGGACGTTGTTCCTGGCGGCAGTGTTAGCGGGCTTCATGCCGAGCATGTCGGCGATGGTTCGCGCCCGGTGGACGGCGATATACCGAGGCAAGCCCCACCTGCAAACAGCCTACTCCCTCGAAACCGTACTGGACGAAGTGACGTTTATCGCAGGGCCGCCGATTTCCGTGGGATTGAGCGTGGCCGTCTTTCCCCAGGCCGGACCGCTGGCGGCCGTCGTGATGCTGGCGATTGGTACGCTTGCTTTGGCGGCCCAAGTATCCACCGAGCCGCCAGTGGAATCCGCCGAAGAAAAGAGAACGAGAACGGCCTCCATCTTTCGCTTGGCGGACGTGCGACTATTAACATTGCTGATGGTCGCGATGGGCGTCATCGTTGGAACGGTCGATATCGTAAGTGTCGCATTCGCTGAACAGATGGGGAGTCCGGCAGCCGCGAGTATCGTGCTGTCCTGTTATGCCATCGGCTCGTGCGCCGCTGGCCTGTTGTTCGGTGCGCTGAAACTGAAAACACCGCTCCACACACTCTTGCTGTTGGGTGGCTTGGCTACGGCAGCAACCACACTGCCCTTGTTGATGGCGGGCAATATTGCCGGCCTGTCCGCAGCGGTACTGGTGGCTGGACTATTCTTCGCGCCCACAATGATCGTAGCGATGTCCTTGGTTGAGCGAATCGTACCGGAACGACAATTGACTGAAGGCATGACCTGGTTGCTGGCGGGCTTGAATGTCGGGGTGGCGATGGGTGCTGCGGCATCGGGCCAGTTAGTCGATATGGAAGGGGCTCGCTATGGATTCAACGTTGCTCTGGCAGCCGGAGCGGCGGTACTGCTGGTGGCTGTCTGGGGACACCGACGGATGCGAGAACACTCGCTTACGCAAGCGTATTCCGTGTAAGTCTCGACGCTAAAGCACTTCGCTTGGAATGACCGGCAGAAAAAAGCCACTCAATAGAGTGGCTTTCGTTTCTTAATCCTAGCGCGATGTGCACTTGGATCCGCTAAGCAAATGATGATGCGCGTGCCCCTGCTTCTGGCAACGAACTTATCTACTGGGGGTCGGCCTTTGGTTTAACCAGGATGCCCCTCAGCAGCAACTCAAGCGCGACCACACTCTGCGCGAGTCGCTTATCGCCCTCTTCCGAATCTGCAATCCAGAACGCGGCTTCGGCAAGGCTGCCGTAGATCAGCAGCGCCAGCGCCTGAGGGTTGACATCCACCACGATACCTTGCTGGATCAAGACCTGAATCATCCGCTGCATCGACTCTACACAATGACGCTGTGCATCGGGTGAGGTGCCGCCCAGTACTGCCCTGGCATCGCGCAGCACAATCCGCTGGATTTGTGGTTCCAGGGCCATTTCCAGATACGCACGGCAGCGCTGGCGAAAACCGTCCCAGGCATCTGCTGCAGTGTCAGTAATGGCTTGCAGACGCTCATCCATTTCAGCGTCGAGTTGCTCGACGACTGCTGACAGCAAGCCTTTCTTGTCTCCAAAGTGATGGTAGAGCGCGCCACGGGTCAGGCTCGCCTGAGCCGTCAGCTCATCCATTGAGGTGTCCGCATAGCCTCGCTCACTGAACATCTCTCGCGCTTTGACTATTAACAGGGCACGGGTTTCTTCCATATCGGCGCGGGTGCGGCGAACCATCGGTTATCTCCTCACTGAAGGCGGCATGACCTGTGATGTCCATGAAGTCATGAATAGGTGCAGCTATACATGCGGTTTGTATCTATTGTCACTTTCGCGTAGTTCGATAACAAGCACACCGTGCCCCGTGAAACAGCGCCACATGCGCTAGCGTGCAAGAAGTTCAATCATCGCCTGTTCAATCACCCGGGTATCCGCATCATTCAGGCCTTCGCCAGCGACATGCCCCCAGACGGATTCCAATATGCGCAGTTCGGCTTTGGGTATCCGACTGACCTCGTGTTCGGCATCTCGGACAGGGAAGTACAGATCACTCGATGCAGGCATCACCAGCGTATCGGCGGTGATCGAAGCCAATGCCTTACTGACATCGCCCTGGTAACGGGCATTTGCGCTGATGTCTGCATGCTGTCCGCTCCAGAGTTGCGCAATGATGTCGTTGGCATCTCGCTTGAGGAACCACCCTTCCCAGAAATCAATCAGGAAGTCTTCAATGGATGCGTAGCCCAGTGCGGTCTCATCCAGTCGGTCGCGGAAGAACGCCTGAGACAGCCCCAGGGCAGCATAGACACGCGCGGCAACACGTAAGCCGCGTTGCGGTGGCCGCGTGTAAAACCCCTCCCGGAAGTCGGCATCCAGCTCGATCGCCGCGCGCACGCTGTCAAAAAACACATACAAATGACGTGACGTGCGTGCTGCGCTCTGAAAGGTAAACAGCCGCTCAACCATGTCCGGGAATGCACAGGCCCACTCAAAGGCCTGAGTGCCGCCCAGAGACCAACCTGTGGCCATCCGAATTTTCTGGATACCGAACAATTCGGTAACTAAGCGATGTTGCTGAACAACATTGTCGTGGATCGTAACGTGTGGAAATCGATTACCGTTCTGCGGCGCCGCCGTGTTGCTGGGCGAGCTGGACAAGCCATTGCCGAAAGCGTTTGGCACGATAATGAAATACTTTTCCGAGTCCAGCGCACGACCTGGCCCGATCAACCAGGCGGCATCTTCATGGGTGGCTGCGAAGGACGTCGGATAGACAATAACATTGTCCTTTGCGTCATTAAGGCGACCATAGGTCTTGTATGCCAATCGGGCCTCGCGGAGACGACGACCCGATTGCAACTGAATGTCACCGAGCTCAAAAACCTCATACGTCATAATGCGTGCTTCCCTTCATCTCGTTCTCTTTTCCACAGGCAGATGTGGTCCGCTGCGCAGCGATGTGTAAGTTGCATACGCAGCCCCGCTTCGGCACAACGATCAAGGGAGGCGGTAGGCGATCACATAGTCTCCGCGTTCTTGCTCCGGGCCTTGCGAACCGCCCGCAGTGACAACAACGTATTGCCTTCCCGTTCTGCCACCCTGGTAAGTCATGGGGGTCGCCTGACTGCCGACGGGCAGTCGACTTTTCCAGAGTTCCTTCCCGGTCCCGCTATCCATGGCCCTGAGGTAGTGATCCATCGAACCGGAGAAAAAGACCACCCCACCACGGGTAACAAGAGGTCCGCCCATGGTGGGCATTCCAAGAGGCAAACGTAATCCGGTAATCGCACCCAACAAAGGCGTGTCTTCGGTACTGCCCATGGGGACTTGCCATGCGATCTCTCCGGACCGAAGCTCAATTGCGGTCAATGTGCCGTAAGGCGGCGCAGTGCAGGGCACTCCGAGTGGCGAGGTGAACATTCCGTGAATGACACCATAGGGTGCCCCACGCTGTTGAGCGTAATTACCCGCAGCGCCAGTAGGATTGTAGCCAGCGGCCAGGGCATCCTCATGCTTGATAAATTGGGCCCAATGAGCAATGCGGATATCATTGACAACCAGCAGGCCTGAACTGACATCAACCGCCCCGCCCCCCCAATTTATGCCCCCGTAATAACCGGGGTACATGATTGTTTTTTGTGTGCTTATCGGTGTGAAATCGCCTTTCCAATGCATACGCTTAAACTGAATGCGGCAATACAGCTGATCAAGCGCGGTGATCCCCCACATACTTTTTTCTGTGAGCGGACCGTAGTCAAGTGACGCTCGTGAATAAGGCTGGACAGCGGATGGATGTTGGCCGGCAGGCGCGCCCTCCACACTGACCGCACGTGATTCAACGGGGAGAACAGGACGACCATTGCGGCGGTCCAAAACAAAAATCTGCCCCATTTTTGTCAAAACGATCACGACAGGAATGCTTTCTCCATTCCCCATTACAAGGTCATGAAGAATGGGCTGAGCGGCAACATCATAATCATGGAGATCATGATTGACGGTCCTGAAGTGCCAACGATCAATCCCGGTTTTCACATCAATGGCGACGACTGAAGCATTGTACGTTTCAGATGACGGTAAACGATCAGCGCCCCAGAAATCTGGAGTCTGATTACCCGTCGGTACGTAGATCAATCCCAGTTCAGAATCATAGGAGGCAGTGCCCCAGAAATTGGGGGTCTCATCCGCGTAAATTTCCCCCTCCGGGAGCGGATGCCCCCTCTTTGGAGCAGCCGGGTCCCATGCCCAGACAAGCCGCCCTGACTTAATATCCCAACCACGCACAACACCCGATGGCTCGCCACCACTGGCCCAATCCTGCATACGCGCACCGGTGACAATGACGTCACCCGCAACAAGGGGCGCTGAGGTAGGGAAATAGGAGTCTTTAGCCCTTTCGCTCAATCCCTTCAGCAGATCCACGTAACCGTGCTCGCCAAACCCAGGACACGCCTCACCCGAGCGGGCATCAAGCGTGAACAACCTTGCATCGAGGGTGGTCAGTACAATACGCGTTTTACACAAGCCGTCCGTGCTGTCATCCACGTTGCCCGTGACGCTTTCGTCAGGCGCCGAATGGGACGCGAGGCCACGGCAGCGCTGCCATTCTTTTGAAACTACTTGTGGATCGAATCGCCACCTCTCAACACCGGTTTCAGCGTCGACCGCCATAACTTTGCTGTAGGGCGTACAGACATAGAGCATGTCGCCTATCTTTATCGGGGTGCCCTGAAAGGCAGCTTCTGCGGTGGGTACATCACCGGTTTTAAACTCCCAGGCGACCTGTAAATCCGTTACGTTCGAACGCTCTATCTCGGCAAGTTCTGAATATCGAGTGCCCCGTGCACTGAGCCCATATTGAGGCCAATCCTGATTGACTGCGTGTTCCAGAGGAGGGTTGGCGCTGGATGCTCCCTCAGCCGTCAGCACGCCTTTTGAAACAACTGATGCATGCGGATAGAAACCAGCCCCGATGCCGACAAACGCGATGCCGAACAACACAATCGACGCTGGCGTTCGCATCTTGCGTCCACCTTGCACGCCGTCATGAGTTCTAAGCTGCGCGTAAAACAACGTAACCACACAAGCCACGCCTAAAAATAAGGACACACGCGGCACAAACTGCCAGTAGTCCAGGCCCACCTCCAGCAGCGCCCAAATCACACTGAAAATCAACAGGACGATTGCCGTGCTGAAAGCATGAGCGTGCTGTTTGATAAGCGAATAGGAAACGTAGCCAAGAAGACAGCCTGCCACTGCGTAGAACCAGCTCCCGCCAAGCACTATCAACCACAGTCCGCCCAAGAACAAAAACCCGGCGCCAAGCGCGAATAAGCCTGCGACGGTGTGCATTGCAATCCGTATAACCCGCATACCGCCCTTCTCCTGCCAGCGATGCCTATGGTTACTGATCAAGTTTCTTTGACCACTTACCGTCGTGCACACTCCCCCCCGTCACAGTCGTGCGTGAAACGAGGGGGATAGGTTTCCAATCGAACAACCGAACCCCTTTCGGGCCCAGCCTATGGGCAAATTGCCTGAGTTTTTTTGCCACTTGAACGGATCGCGAACGTCAGCAGCAGTGCCAATGTGGCCAAACCTGCGGCCAACCAGAGATTGGTGGCCAGACCGAACCTGTCTACCGCCTGCCCACCCGACCACGACCCCAGAAAAATACCGATATTGAATACACCGACATAAAGCGCAGTAGCGATTTCCACTGCATGCGGCGCCGCTTTCATCATCCAGGTCATCAAGCCCACCGACACGCCACCGTAGGCCAGCCCCCAGGCCAGCAACACTAGGCCGCCCCCCACATGGGAGTCACCGATCGTCAGGAACAGCACTGGCGCCAACAACAATCCCAGCGAGATAAAGACCAGGGTCAGGGCCGTGCGGCGCGCGGCGATAATACCCGCCAGGAAGTTGCCAATGATGCCCGCGACACCATAGGCGAACAGCAACGCGCCGATCCATTGAGCATCGAATCCGGAGACCGATAACAACAACGGACGGACAAAGGTGAATGCCATGAAGTGCCCGGCCACCAGCAAGATGGTCAGTGCGAGACCGGCTTGCAACTTGCGGTTGGCAAACTGTTCAGCGAACTGGCGCAAGGTGACTGAGTGGTGAACAGGCAAAGCGGGAATGGCGAAGAGGTGAATCAACAGCACACCCGCACTGAAAATAGCCATGCAGCCGAAAGCCCAACGCCAACCGGCAAAATCACCGATCAACGCGCCTAATGGCACACCCAGCACGGATGCCGCAGCGACCCCACCAAAAATAATGGAGGTGGCCAGCCCCACTGCGTGTGCCGGGACCAGCCGAGCGGCCAAGCCACCCGCGACAGCCCAGATCCCCCCCATGCAGAAGCCGACAAGCGCACGCGCAATCAGCATCCACACCATACTTGGGGCCAGGGCCGATGCAATATTGGCGATTACCAACAGGACGAGTAAACCGCACAAAATCCAACGGCGGTCCAGATTGCCTGCTGCGATCACCACCAGCGGTGCAAAAAAAGCCGCTAGCAAAGCAGGCAATGAGATCAATAAACCAGCGCTTCCCGTTGACGTTTCAAGCGAGCCGGCAATGGTCGTCAGCAAACCGACTGGAAGCATTTCTGTCGTCACGACCGAAAATGTAGCAAGGCCCATGGCGGTCACTGCCAGCCATGGATACCGTGGAGAAGGTGCAGGCGAAGCGACTGAAGGTGAACTCATGATTGCTAAATCCCTTTAGATGAAATTCAGGACTCGCCCAAAACGCGAGGCATTTGCCACCCTGGATACAGGGCTCACTGCAAAGTGCTTTGATCGCGCCGCTAATCCCGGAAAGCTAGTGGGTTAACCGTTCCCTGATAGGAAACGGATCGCAGCCTCGACGACCCCAGAAAACATACATACTGAATGAATGTTTAAATCAAACCTATCATACGCAATGAATGTAAACAATCGCGGGTAGCGATTCAGACGCTCTGGCTTTGAACCACGACAACCTCGAAGTGCAGCCAACATTGTTGGCTGCTCGGCCTTAGGAAATTGGATAAGAGACTAGGGCAGGCAAAGCGCACGCGCACAGCAGAAAGCTGAGTGTTGGTGATGGCTCGAACCCAGGGCGTGCCACTCCCATTTAACGTTCGGGAAGTTCATGTTGCCTTGGGGGTCTTGAAGCGGAGTGTTGTCGAGGAAAATATCGCGCGCGGTAGGTGTGCCTTCGAACTCACCTTCGCCAACAGCGATCAGCATCTTTGCCATTGCGACAGAGCGCAGGCTATCCGGTGCCTCGGTTGGTGTTTTCGGCTTATCCGAGCCGCCCTTAGCGCCATACACATCGATTTTCCGTGCTGCACCCATGCTTTTCTCCAGGCAATAAAAAACCGCCTCATGGGCGGTTTTGGTTAAAGAATTTTCAGGAAAAGCTGCAAGATTGGATTTGCCGCGAGCAGGCTTTAACATGCAACGAATTACTCAGTCCAACAAGGAAGTACTCGGTGAACAAAGCAAGTAAATGGATGAGAATTGCACTCTCAGCACCAGTTTATGCCGCGTCAATTTTATTCGGACTCGTAACGGCTAAAATAAGCGTAAGCGCCGTATTGGAATTTTTTACGGGACTTATGACGGCCTATGACATAGGAGTGGCACTGGGCAGTTTGGCTATAGGTTTGGTTACTGCGCTCATTACTGGCGGCCTTTGGATGTTGGGCGGATACGTACGAGGGCAGCCAAAACAGATGAAAGCTGAGGCGTCATAATCGTCCTAAGCCTGGTCTTCTGCGTAGATCTCAGCACTGATAATCGCGCCGCCCCAACGGCGCTCCCCGATGCATAGCGGCACCGGGTTACCCGATGCGGTGGTGTTCTTGGCGCTGCCGAAGGCGTAGCCGGGAGTGTTCTCTGGTGCGGCACTAGTCTTGAGGCCGCCGGCCTGGGGGCTGAGCATTTGAATCACGCCGCCGGCGACAAGTCCGATGCCCGCACCTATGAGCGGAGTACCGAAAGGCGTTGCAGAGAAAATAACACCCACAACAATCAAGATCGCACCGACGATGGTTTGAAGAATACCGCCGCGCTTGCTGCCTACGATCACGGGCGCAATCCGGATGTCTCCGGCACCGTTGTAGCGCAGCTCCTTCTCCCCGATATTGCGCTTATCGCGAAACACCGCGAACTCAAGGCCGCGCGACTTGGCATTCGAAAGAAACCGCTCGAATCCGGGGATCTGCACGCATAGTGCTTTGATCGCCTCCGCCGGCGATTTCACCGCGAGTCTGAAGGACTTTCCGAACTGTCGGAGCTGCCCGTGCAGGCGAATCGTCGTCATGGGTTGGTAGTTGATCGCTGATGCCTGCATCACTTTCTCCGAGCAATAAAAAACCGCCCGGAGGCGGTTTCAAGGTTTCTTGATTCACTTGTAATCGACATAGGGCCCTATGTAGAACCCAGCCATGTCGCCGCTGATACGGTACAGGCTTTCTTTGCCTGGCTGCACCGTTGCTGCGATGGTTCGAATTGCAGCGCCTGCGCACAAGCCAGAGCCAGCCAGGCCTGCGCCGAGATTGGGCGACCCCGGCGGAAGGTAGAATGTGGCCCGCTGACCAGTTCCGATTTTTGCAGCCCTCCGGCCGTCGACATAAACAACGATGTCGCAGCCAGAACCGACCGCGCCGGAGTCGCGCACCACGGTGATTTTTCCGCTCTCGCCAGCTGGTTTGGTCTGGAAGGCATAGACCTCGTCCGACGGTACCGGCTTAGCATCCCGCACCGAGATCGCCGATGAGGCACACCCCGCCAGCATCGCCACCGCTACCGCCGCTATCAAAATCCGCATGCTGTACTCCTATTTACTCGATTACTGGCCGACACCCGCCTGATTAACAGTTCGGTTGAAGTCTAGAAGTGCCTGCCATGCATTCGGTTGGCATCCGAACATATTGTCGCACCAGAGCTTTGCGCCGATCTTGTACTTTCCAGACCCAAGAGCATCCTTTGAAACCTGTGCGGCCAGAGCAGGACTGTTTGGTATGGGATTGTACGTGTCGAAATAATCAGCCCCATAGGT
Source organism: Pseudomonas sp. MIACH (assembly GCF_001269925.1). Classification (GTDB taxonomy): domain Bacteria; phylum Pseudomonadota; class Gammaproteobacteria; order Pseudomonadales; family Pseudomonadaceae; genus Aquipseudomonas. The sequence goes on along the minus strand of NZ_LHVO01000015.1, from coordinate 131,942 downwards.
CTGAATCTTTGTGCCGGCATGACTCAAAACCCAGCTACGCGCTGCCGACCACATAACCTGGCACTGATTTTCGCTTGTACACACTGGCGTTGTTCGCTGGGCCTCCGATCGCCAAGCGTCAACCTCTTGGGTGTTAGCGCAGCCAGCCAAAAAAGCGAAACCCATCAAAACAGCTACCGTGCGCACCATCTTTCAACTCCTGTGATTTGTAACGCACTCTAGCACTGCGCCATCACAAGATCGAACCGACCGGAAAACTCCTTAAAAGAATCCTGTCCGGGCATCCAGCGTGGATGGAATGCCAGTAACTGGCTGACTTGCTGCCGTAGTAGCTTTGTGCCTGATTTCTACACAGGGCAGGAAGGAAAATGGCGATCGTAACGGAACAAACGGCGAAGTACGTCTTCCATGAGACGCCAACTATTCTCGGCGGCGGCGACTGGAACGACCTACATCAGATCGGGAGCATAGTTCCAGCCTCGGGCATCTACCGGTGCGAAGGCTGTGGCGATGAAATCACCTCGAACAAAGGTGACAAATTCCCACCGCAAAACCACCACCAACACCCTACCGTGTTCGGTCCTGACGTGAAATGGCGGCTTATCGTCAAAACCCAAACAAAAGCGTAAAGGATTTCCCAGTCCTTCGCCTGCAAGCCCAAGGACTGGGGTTGCGCCAATTTCGGCGCGTTTATGACTTGGAGGGCGCGCCGGGCAACGAATACGAGAATTGGGGCTATAGAGCAGGCCCCAGTGATGAAATGAAACAGGAGATTGGGCAGGTCGTCATTAATCATGCTCTGTGCGACCCACCTCTTCTTGACCTATTCGTGACGCTCTCCGGAGTATCCGCCGCGACTGCATACATCTTGATTCAATCCCTGAACCTGAAAGCCGGAGGCATGACAAAAGCCATCCTCGACATGGCGAAAGCGAAGCAACCGCCAATCAGTTCTGAGCTAAATGCAAGGCTCTCGAAAGCTATCGGCGAATATCGGAAGCTATCGCTATTGCGAAACGAGGTCGCACATTGGCAATGGACACCTTCTCCCGAGGGAGTGCAGGCTGCCCAGGCCACTAACATCATGCGCAGGAATAGCGATGACTCAGCTTTCGCCAAGGAATTCAGCCTTCACAGTCTCAAGCAGCTTTCGGTGGGTTTGATAACAACGTTTTCGGCTTTGAGTTTGTTCGCCGGCCTGATTCAGCATCCTGACATTCCCGAAGATGCTCTCGTAAAGGTTTTTGCCAATCTAGACGCTATTTCGTTCAAGGTGAATGAAGCACTTCTGTCTTTGCCAGAACCTTCGGCTGAAGAACTGCCATAATCCGGAAAACCTCTTCCAACAGGTGAGTGGACATTAACGGATCGTAGAGGCTGTAGACGTATTCCATGGCAGCCTCAGTCATCGCGCTGGTTACGATGACTTGCTCCAATTCCTGAGGCGACCGCTCTGCAAAGCGCGCCAGATTCGCGTGGCTTTGCGCCGTGAGCCAATTTGATAATTCTCTCACGCTCGCCTCCTAAGGCAATGCCGCGTCACGTTGGTTATCTCGCGTCTTTGTGCCTGAGGATCAAGCGCGTTCGATCGTGCCAGGGCCCGCCGTAGACGATGATCTCGGACGGCCTACCGTAAAGGTGGTGTAACAGGAATGGACCAGGGCCGAACGCGCCCGACTTTTCGCCAGGTAACGCCGGATCAATGCCCAGGTAGATCCCGGCATGGTTCGGGTGAACGGTGCGTCCAACCTGCATAACGATCATGTCACCACGCTGCGGTCGGTCGACGCGCACAAACCCGGCGGCCTCGTAGTTCGCCTCGTAAAGGCTGGCGTTCTCCGCGCTCTCCCACCAGCCATCAGTGCGCTGAAAGGCTTCGAATTCCAGACCCCACTCACGGGCATACCAATCAGCGCACACCTGCCAGCAGTCCCAGGCCCCATGTACGAACGGCCGGTTGAGAAGCGGCGTGCTGCCCGTTGGCGTGATCGTGCGCATGTCGCCCTCTGGCCACGACAGGATATGCCAGGGCTGCGCCGTCGCCTCGCACATGGCCAAGTCATGCGGCGACGGCCTGCTGGTGGCGTCCGGGTGCGAGTGAACGATGCCGATCACTTCGCCAAGGTCTTCCGCCGCAGCGTAGTCCTCAGGATCGAGCCGGAACTCTTCGTTCGGCTCCGTGGCGATGTTTCGGCACGGGAAGTACTTCTGCTTGCGACCGATGGCGAGCAGCAGGCCGCAACATTCTTTCGGATACTGGGCCGCCGCGTGCGCCTGGATGGACGCAATGATGTGCTTGCGCATGGTCAGCTCCGGGCTATGAGGGAAACGGCGGGGAATCCACCGAAGGACAGTTCGTTGTTTTCGCCGAAGCGCAGCTTGCAGGACGACAGGCAGCCCTTGCACTGGTCCAGTGCCGGGTCATCCGTGGGGTTGTCCTCGTCGTCGAACATGGCCACGCCGGTATAGCCGCAGTCCGGCCCCCGGTAACCATTGGTCATGGCCCAGTGGCAGAACGTGGTCATCTGCCGCCCGGGCAGGCCGTGGTTATCGATCTCGCCCGGAGAGGACAGCTCCCAGACGACGGCCTCGCCGTCCTCACTGGTTTTCTGGTCGATGTACCAGATCTCCAGCGCCTCCTGCGTCGGGTCGGCGGTCGGGTTGCCCTCGGGGAAGTTGGCTGCGTCCAGGTACTGGGCCAGGGTTTCGCGGACTGTGAGCTTGAACTTGAGCATGTCCTCGAAGGCCAGGCACAGCGCGGTGACGCGCCCGTTGACGTTGCCCGCGGCGAACGTGGGCCGAGAAGCGGTTCCGTCGCTGCTCGAGGAAATACCCTCAATCTGCACCGGCCAGGCTGCGTACTCCTGCCCCTGCCAGATAATAGACTTGGCGGGCAGGTCCTCTTCGGAGCCCTCGTAGGCCAACAATTCCTCCGGCGTATGCGGGATGGCGTGACCGTGGAAGCGCAGGTAGTCCGCGCCGTACTCGGTCCCGTCAATTTCGAACAGGCGAATCTCGCCACCGGGCTCCAGTTTCTGGATGTCCGTGATCAGTGCCATGGGCGGTTATCTCAGGGATTAAAGGTTTGCTGGAAAGTCGCGGTGATGGCGTAGACCTGGCCGCCACGGTGCACTGGCTTGTAGCCGTTGCACTTGTAGAGGCCAAGCTCACCCAGGGGCGGTTCCCAGAGGAAGCCCTTAGCCCCTTTGTGTCGATCGAGGAACGCCATGATCTCTTTGATGCGCGGCTTCAGACCGGTAAACGTCACCGGCCAGGACTGCGACCGGTTGTTGATCCCATCCTCGACCGACTGCTCGTATCCATCTGCGAACTTCTTGGAGCGAACGCGCTGGGCAATATCGCCCTCCGCGCCTTTCTCCGTCGCCCAGGTGAATCGTTCGATAGCCATCATCGCCCCTTGATTGCGTTGTTGATGACGCCGCCCTGGCGCATGTCCCTCGATCGCAGTTCCTGGTATTTCTGCTCTACGAACGTCGCCAGCTCCTTGCCGAAGAGGTCATAGCCAGGTGCATCAGCCGAGGAGGTAGCGTTGCCGTCGCCATCGATATGCACCTCGACATTGATCTGCGTTCCGCCAGCCCCGCCGCCGCCCATGGCCATAACCCCCAGCTTGCCGCTCGACGTCCGGGTCAGGGGCATGATTGCCTCCTCACCAGCTTCACCCATGACTCCGGTTTTGCCATTGGCCATACCGAACGCCGTTGGCTTGCTAACGATGGAGTTCGTAAACGCACCGCCGTCGGCGAACATCTGTACACCGCCCGACCACGCGCCGCCCTTGGCTTGCGGGAAGTAGGTGTTGGAGTAGCCGGCCGATGACGCCCCGAGGTTCGACGACGTGGCACCGGCAGACCCGGCGGCCATGCCATTGCCGCCGCCGGCCGCGCTGCCACCGAAGTAGCTCGCCGCCGCGCCAACCAGACTGCCCAGCAGTGCCGAACTTGCCTGCCGTGTCGCAATGCGCGCCATGTCCGCCAGGATCGATTCGGCGAAGTCCGAGAACGACGCCTTACCGGTCATGGCAAAGTTGACGATGGAATCCTCCATGGAACTGAAGGCGTTGCCGAACAGGCTTTTGGTTTGCCCGGCGATGTTGCGCGCCGAATCCAGGTAGTTATCCCAGGCTGCCGTTGCGCCCTTCGTCCAATCGCCCTGGGCATTTTCCACATCTGCATAGTTCTGCCGGATCTGGTCCGTCGCGGCCTTGTTCGCGTCTGCGAGAGCCTGCGATTTGCGCTTAAACTCTTCCTCCGACATGTTCCGCGATGGGTCGGATTTCTGGTTGGCAAGCTCCAGCGACTGCTGAGCAAACCGGTCCTGCTGGCTGTTCAGTTCGCCGCTGAGCGCGTTCTGGCGGTCACCCTGCCCCACGCCGAGCACTGCGCGCTGGCCTGCCAACTCCAAGGCCCTCTGCTGCTGCCCCAGTGCCTGCACGTATGTGCTGATCGATCGTTCCTGCTTTGCCAGGCGCCCGGTCTCATTGGTAGCGAGCACTTCAAGCTGACTGTCGGCATCCTTCTGCGCCTTGACCATTCCTGCGCGCGCGTCGGCGATCTTCTGGTCCAGCTGGATGCTTTGCGCAGCCGACGTGGACTTCTTGCCCTTGGCGGCCTCAAGCGCTGCAATCTCTGCCTCGTAGGCTGCCGTTGTCTGGTCGAGCTGATTGCCGATCAGAGCCTGGCGCCGCAGCAGATAGTCTTCCTCAGACAGCAGACCGGCCTTCTGCGCCGCTTCCAGTTCCTTCTGGTAGTTCTTGTAGGTATCAGTGATCGCCGCCAGGTCGTTCTTGGCGGTGTTGAAGCTGGTCAGGTCGACCTGGGAACCGGCTGCTTTCGGGTCTTTGAACTTGTCATTGATGTTGGCGATGTTTTTGTCGACTGTGGCCTGAGCCAAGCGCGGGTCGTTCGGCGCTACCTTGCGAATATCGTCGAGTTGCTTTTTATAGTCCTTGAGCGCGTCTGCCCGCTTTTGCTCATTTGTCCAAGATGACTTGGTGAGCGCGTCAACCTTTTGCATCGAGGTGATCGCGGCTTGTTGGGCTTTTGCCTGATCGCCTTCCAGCTTTGCAATTTCAGCCTGTGCCGCCTTCTGGTCCTCAAGCATATTCAAGCGGTTTTGATAGAGATCAATCATCTGCTGCTTGTTTTGGAACAGACCAACGTCGCCGGACTGTGCGCTCGCCAGGTCTCGGCGTGCCTGCTCAATATCTGCGCCAATGTCCGGGCGCCCGATGTTCTTGAGGCTGTCAGCAGCGCGTGCGACCGCGTTGTAGCCTTTCTCCCAGAAGCTCAGGTTCTCCAAAATCTTCGGCGTGCGCTCGTTGATGGCGTCGGCATAGGACTCGGTAGCAAGCTTCACGGCGCCTGCGTGATCACGCTGCTCTTCCAGGGCGGCGATCTGAGAGAAAACCGAGGCGGTTAGGTAGTGGTACTGCTCATTCAGCGCAGCGGATGCCTTGACCGGCTCGTCTGCCAACTTGACGAACTCGGCGACCGTCTCGCTGACGGCTTTACCGGTCGCCTCCTGCATCGAAACGGCGGCCTGGGTGATGCCCGCAAAACTCTCGCCGGCGATCTTGCCGTTATCCGCCAGCATCGCCAGTACCGCAGCGGCCTGGCCTGTGGTGCCCACGGTCGCGCTGACTTGGCGCGCCATGTCGCCCAACTGCCCAGCGCTAACCCCTGCATAGTTGCCGGTAAGGATGAGCGACTTGTTGTAGCTGTCCTGCTCTTCGCTGCCTTTGTGGTAGGCATATGCCAGGCCGCCCACGGCTGCGGTAGCCAGGGCCAGAGGCGCCAGGATGGCGAGCAAGCCCGCAGCACCTGCACCAGCGCCGGCACCCAACTGAGCCACGGCGCGAACTCCGCTACCCCAGTCGCCCGACGACAGCGCGTTACCAAGCTGTACGACGTTTTCCTGTGCCTGGCGGGTGCCGAGGCGCAGCTTGTCGAAACCGGTGGTGGTCTTTTCGAGCTTTCCATAATCCTTGTCGATCTTGGCCAGGGCGCTGTTGTACTGGTCCTGGCTGATTCGACCCTCGTCGAGATGCTTACCCAGTTGCTCGACCTGCGTGTCCAGCTTAGCCAGCGCGGCACGGGCAGGGTCAATAGCCCCCAGCAGGCTGTTGAGGGCCTTCTGCTCGTCCATAGCGGACTTGGCCAAGGCCACCTGCTGCTTGTCGAGCTGTGCCGAGATTTTCGCTGCCTCGGCCTCGCCATAGGCGCCGGTCTTGGTCAGCTTGGCGAGAGCGTCACGCTGCTTTGCCAAGTCCTGGGTAGTTTTAGCGCTGGTGGACAGCGACTTTTCCAGCGCCTGCATTTCGTTCATCAGCGAAACGGCGGACTGCTCGGCCCGGCCGCCGGCCTTCGCCATTTCATCCAGACTCGTTTTAGCCTGGACTGCATCGGCCGAGTCGATCTTGACGCCGAGTTCTGCAATGTTCATCGACTCACCTTGAATAAGTGCCCGTGGTTACGGGCTGTTTTCCCTTTCCTCCGCCATGACGCGCAGGGCTTCGCCTTCCAGCACCTGAAGGTCAGGGAAGATTTCAGCGAGTTTCTTTTTTTTGATGCCGAGGAACCCGGCTACGTCGCGGATGCTGCTGTAGTCGAGACCGATCGCGCCGCCCGTACCTGCACGCCACTGAGTAGACATCCGATTGAATAGAAGGAACGCCAGCCAAAGGCACGGCCAAACCTCGAACTCTTCTTCCATGTCCTCTGCATCCCAGCCGAAAGAAGCGATCTGCTCGGCATCCGGCGGGGACTCATACAGGGCGCGGGCGGCGCGGATCAGTTTCCCGTGCGAGCCTTGGCGTAAGCATCCTGGTAGGCGTCTACGACAGCCTCGGTTGTGCCATTACAGGACGTCACCAGCGCCTTGATACTCTCATCGTCAAACTTGTCATCGAACTCCCAGCCCACAACCAGATCCTTGATTTGCTGAATCTGGTTTTCGGTGTCGACAGCAACGATTTCGGACACAGAAGGCTTTTCGCCGAACTTATCGAGGCCTTCCTTGCGCCGCTGGCTCCACTCGTCGAACAGCGCCGCAAGCTCGATACGGTTTCGATATTTGAAGGTGAAGCCCACCTTCACCGGATCCTGGCCGACTACCGGAACCATCACGGCCCCCAGAAACGTCGGTGATTGGGCAATCTTGAACTTCGCCATGATTAAGCCCCACCGCCCGCAACAACAGGCGCGCGATACGCAGTGATCTCGGCGTTGATGGTGAAGCCAAATGCTACGGCTGCACCTTCGTTACGCACCAGGGTCGGGCTTTTGTTGAAAGAAGCATAACCGGCGTAGTAGATCGTCTTGCCGTTGGGCAGCGACATACGCAGGATGCGCACTTCCTTCTCTCGGTCTGCCTTATCCAATTCGTCATACCAGGCCAAGCTGTCATCATCGGCGAGCTGGAATGAAAACGCCTGAGCGTTTTTAGTGGTGGGGATTTGCTTGTCGCGGCGAGCCTCAAGCGGGGCGTACGTCCAATACTGCTGCTCACCACCGGACATCGAGTTACCGATCACCTGGTTTACCGCGACCCAGCCGGTGACTTTCTTGGCGGTGCCGGCGCTGATGCCGTCAGGGAAAAACGAGGTATTCGAAGTGTCGATACCTTCCAGGGTGAATGCTCCGGCGGCGGCGGCGGCGACACGCACGGCGCGCTCATTGATGTCCTCCCACCCGGAGGTGATAAGCAGGATGTCGCCATTGGCAAAGCCGTTGGCAAGTGCCGTAGCGACTCCTGGGTTGGCATTCGTGATGCTCGCAATCACCTTCGCAGCGGCGAAGCCAGTCGAGAGCGCCAGTGTTGCCCCGTTGGGGAAATAAACAGACATGGGTTTTCCTCTTTGCAGAAATGACAAAACCCGCACTTGGCGGGTTCGGGATTTGCCCAACGGGCGGGTTATGGCGTGGTGTCAGACCGGTAGGAGAAAGACAGCGGGACGGTGTAGGTTGAGTCGCCAGTAATGCCTGGACCGACATCCACCGGAGTCATCGGAGTTACCACGAAACCGTTCTTCACATCACGCACATACAGGGGGAATAGCGCGATGATCTCGGAGGCAATTGGGTTGATCTTGATCTTCCCGGTACCCGCCGGCGCGATGATGCTGACCTGAAACACTCCGGTGTACAGGCGGTGATCACCGCCGAGTGTGTTGCTTGCGGTATCACCAGGAATGGTGAAGGCTCGCAGGTAGGTCTCGCCTTCAGCTGGCGCATAGGCCGTGTTCTCGAAAACGATCTTGAGCTTGTCCGGCCTGGCAGCGTTCCAGGCGATGAGCTTGGCCTCGTAGATCGAGGCGATGATTGCGTGACTCATACCTGGTTGTTCCTGATGGCCTCCAGCACGATTTGCTGGAAGCGGGCCACGGTTACCCTAACCATGCCTCCGGGGGCCTGGGAGGAATGGCCGAACTCCAGCGGAATCGCGTAGGGCAAGTTATTGATGATGTAGGCCATCTGGCCGGCGGTGAAGTCACTCATCGCGGCAACCATTGCAGCAGTGGTTTCGGCGCCGCTCGGGTCAACCTCATCAAAGGTGACGCTCTCTACCACGCCAAGCGATATGTGCCAGTTCGCCCGGAACCGCCCACCGACGTAGTCCCTGCCAGCGACCAAGCCGTTCACATTGAAGTTCTGGTCGCGCTCGGTCTTTGTCAGGGGCTTGGCGTACTTCACACCCTTTCGCAGTTTGCCGGCTTTGGTGAAGTTCGATTCGTTGAGGTTGATGATCGTATTACGGACCGCGACCTTGAAGTCATAGTCGTCGGCCGCCCGGGTGTTCGCCTCACGGTGAGCGACGTTTGCGGCCCAGATCTCCGGGTTACCCACGGGAGACATCCGGATCAGGCTGCTGCCGACCTCGATGATGATCTCGCGAACACTGGCGTCAATGGCTTCACCCGTCTGAGCGGCGAACTCGGCCAGGCTGAGCGCAAAACTGCCGGACTGTCCGGCGCCTGCCCGGCTCACGACCGCACCTGCAACTCATACAGGATCGGCGTACCGGCAGGGTTGACCTCTTTCAGCGGCGGCACGATTGACCAGGTGCGATCCTGAGCAACCACTTTGTCGAGCAGACCAGGCACCCACGCCAATCCCTGCGCGGCGATCTTGAGCTTCTTGTCGCCCTGTTTGATGAGGCTGTTGTTCTGGAATTCTTGGCCAGTGAAGTCGAGCAGGATGCCTTGGGCGGTTTGCTCGACGGTCGCGCTTGGCGACTCGCCGCCAGTCTCTGGGTCGTACTCGCCCAGCTCCGTCTTGCTGATGGTCACGGGCTGGCCGAACTCTGTGATCATCTCCAAAGCCATCACGGCCATTTCGTCGTAGAATCCCATGTTCAACTACTCAAGGATGAATTATGAGTCACATAGAAGAAAGCAAATATCTAAGCGACCTTGCCGACGCGATTGATAAAAAAACTTCAGGTACTGGAAGAGATTTTTACAGCAAATGTGACGCAATAAGCGCGTTCAGACAGATGTTCATCAATGCAGGTTTTGACGAAAACAAATCCAACAAAGTCGCCCGATATATCTTTAATATTTTTGAGCCTGTGCCCATCAAAAAGCTACGAATAGGAGCGCGTGTCTTGGGCCAAGGCTATCAAGCAGTTAAAGATGAGTATCAGGAAGAGTTCGACTTATTGTTGCTACGAGGGGATTGATCACGCCCGCACAGCGAACAGTCCACGTTTTTGGAGATAGTCGGCAAACTGCGTGGCACTCGGCCGGTCGGGTGCCGCCGGCAGCAGTCGGTTGCTGATAGATGGGATCGCTGCGTACTGCCGCGTCACCGCCCCCTCAACACGATCAAGCAACACCGCACCTTTGCGCTTTTCAACAGGGTCGATGTCGTCCTGATGGATCTCGGCGGCCAGGGCCATCTGGCCGTACTGGATCCGCGCCGGCAGGTAGTTGTCCGGCTTGATCTGGCAGTCCAGTTCAACACCCCGACGCGGCCAGGCCAACGCTTGCTCGCTGCTCATCTTGCGGCCTTTCCAGGTTTTGCCATCCATCGCTAAGGCGGCCCGGCGCAGCAGCGCTTCCTGCTCGGGAACACCTGCGGGGATGACCGTGCCGAATTTCACGGCATACATGGCCAGGTCCTCGGCGCTCGCGTAGCTTTCGGCGTCAGGCTTGCCGGTGCCGTCCTCAATGATGAGTGTCATGCGTCAACTCGCTGGAATGGTTTGAGATCGGCCACCGGGTCACCGGCAGCCAGCATTATCAAGCCTTGGGCAGATCAGCGACGAGCTTTTCCAAGGATTCTTTCGATGCGTTGGCCCGGTATGGAACCTTGGCTTCGTCCAACTTAGCCTTCAGGTCGGCGACTTCCTTCGCGTCCGGGTCGTCCAGGCGAGCCTTGGCGGCCTGGTGGAGAAGGTCGTCCACCTGCAGTTGCAGAGCCTTCACCTTTTCAGCTTCGCCATCACGCTCACGGATGAGGCTTTCCACGCCGGCGTTTACCGCTTCGAACGCCTGAAACAGGCGATCAGCGATCGGGCCAAGATCGCCTTCGGGGCGCACCAGCGCCTGATCAGCGAATGACTCGACGATCAGACCGACAGATTCGAGTTCGGCACGGAAGACATCGATATTGACGCTGGAGTTGCCACCATCGATCAGCAGCACCTTCGGCACTTCCTTGACCGTCACGTCAGGCACATCGTCGGCAGCATCTTCGCGGCTTTCGGTAGCGCTCGCGTCGATGATGCGCAAGCCATGATCCTTGGCCAGTGCCTTGACGTCTTCTTGGTACTGATGGAATGGACCAGGCAGATACCAGATGTTCTTGTTGCTCATGATCATGTCCTCGCCAAGCCGAGCACTGGGCCCGACTCAGCTGTCAGGGTTACTTGGAGGCATCACCGATCAGAGCCACACCGGCGGTGTGCTTGATGCTGGTGGCAGTCTTGTCCCAGTTGGTACCGGTCGCCAGTTCGGCGTCGGTAGGCGACTTGCCGCCGGTGGTGGTGTCCCAGGTGTAGCCCTTCAGGCCCAGGCCGAAGGTGTAGTCGGTCTGGAGCGTGGTTTCGATACGCTCCTTGCCGTTAGTGGTCTGGACGTTGCTGATGATGTCGCGGCCGTCGTGGACCAGCGCAGCGCCTTGCACCAGGGACAGGATGATTTCCTTGTTCGGGGTGCCGGCCTGCATCAGCGCCGGGGCATCCGTCACAACGGAGATCTTGCCGAGGATGTCCACCACGCGGACGTTGCCCGCTTGGAACAGCTGCTGCTGGTTCGCCAGATTTTGACCTACCAGCTTGTGGTAGCTGGTGCCCTGCATCACCTGGGTTACCAGGTTCTGGCTTGCGTCGCCGAACTTCGCGTGGGCGTTGTTCAGACCTGCGTAGGTGATGCCAGTGGTAGCCGACACATCGTTGACGGCGGCAGCCTGTGCGGTGATAGCAGCAACCAGGGCGGCGATCGCGGTGTTCAGCTGGTCCTTCAGCAGGATTTCAGCGAATGCGCGGCTGGCGACTTCGATGCCTTGCGCAGTTGGACGCTCCAGCCAGGTCATCTGCGACGGCTCGTAGCGGATCGGACCGAAGCCGCCGGCGACTTTCACCGAGGTGTTCTTCAGCTCGGTCAGGTCGGTGGCAGCGACAGCGGCGTTTGCGCTGTAGCGATCCACGCGGCGCTGGGCGGCGGCCAGGGTCTGGAAGAACGACTCTTGGAGGAAGTCACCAGTGAAGCCATCCGGAGACAGCACGATTGCGCCACGGCTGGCGGCGTTGAACGCGGAAAGATACTGATCCAGCGTCTCGAGAGTCGCCGGCATGATGTATTCGTTGAAAACCTGCATTTGCGACAGGGACATGAGTTATTCCTTACGATTGTGGTAGATCCGGGAACCGGCTCGCGATCGCGGCCTGTCGTTCCTCTTTGGTGCCGCCGATTTTTCCTTTTGCGGCCCCGCCGCCACCTCCAGCACCAGCAGCCCCGCCGCCAGATGCCTTGCTACCCGCGATCAACGGCGCGAAGGCCGTGTCGTTTGCGAATTCTGCTTTCAGCTCATCCAGCGTTGCCGCCGAGAGCTTGCCCTGCTGGTCGAGGACGACCACGACAGGCTTCCCATCGCGCTGCTCGACGCTCAGACGGCGTTCGATGTGCGGCAACAGGGCTTTGGCGCTGCCTGGGATTGCCAGGGCAGACGCGATGTCAGTAGCGGTACGGCCGACGGTCAGATCCCGGATCTGAGTGCTCAGCGTTCCACGCTCCTGTTCCAGCATGCCGTTCAGCTCAGCTTCGCGGCGGTTGTACTTTTCAGACCAGGACTTTTCGAGTTCCTCGACGTTGCCGGACTTGCGAGCGGCCTCTTCACGCTCCAGTCGGGCCTGCTCTTCCGCATCCTTGCGAGCCTTCTCGGCGGCTTTCTTTTCTCCGAGCAGCTCTTCCACCTTCGACTTCAGGCCGGATACATCTTCTGGTTGCGGCAGGCCTTCGATACCGAGGACAAACTTGCCGTCCTTCTCGGTGTAAAGAGCGCGCACGGCTTCATCTACCCCTTCCAGGGTATCCAGTTGGAATTTCAGCATTGGTTGTCTCCCAGAGACGTAGGTGCAGGCCCTGCCTGCGGATGTGAAAACCCGATATCCGGGATAAATCCAGATTGGATTTTTCATTTATTTCATTTAATATTTCGTTTATTACACGAAACGAGAACGCAACATGAACAAAAAACATCAAATAATCAGTGATCAAGAGGGCAAACCACTGTTTGCTCTGATCCCATACGAGGAATACGTAATGCTTCAAAAAAACATAACGGAGCGGAGTGCAGCTCCCACAAAAACCACTCTCCTGTCGGATGACGGGCTGCGCATTTCATTGCCCCACGCACCGGGCGAGCATATTGATCTCGTCCGGCTGGTCGACTATTGCGTCCGGACAAGCCAGGTGAGCATGGGCGCGGACGACGATCTCGACGAGGTGCGGAAAGAGTACGGCGAAAGCTTTCCAGTAAATATGCGCGCGCAGGCACTAGCCAACTTCGACGCTCGGCAGATGGGGTCGCTGGACCCTCTGATTCGGGCGAAATTTCTGCCGAAGAACTCACCGTATCGCAACACCATGCAGGCAACCACAGAGGTGGTAAACGCGCTGGTGAGCACTGGGATCTTCAATCCTACAAAACGAAAGTTCGATTTTTACCGGCCCGTGAATGCTCTCGACTTCAATCTCGACGCAGCCAAAGAATTTCTTGCGGGGAAACCGCCCGTCCAAGACCCCATCAATCCGTACTTCTGGTACAAATCGTCGCTCGACAAGGGCAGCGATTGATCCCTCAAACACCTGCGCGCTCGAAAGCCAGCGGCTCAAGGGCGCGCATTTGTGCAAGGGTCAGCGGCGCAAAGTTGCGATCAAGCTGCAGCTCGCCAAAGCGCTCGACACTCAATCCACCTTCGCGAAAAAGCCTCGCCCGCATCGGCCCAATAGCCTTGTCCTGAAACGCCGCCGGCTGCTGCTTGAGCCAGTCGTAGTAGCTGAGGTCCGCCCTCACCTGCTGAGCGCCGCCGTCACCGATCGATGCCCGCGTGGCGTCCTTGGCGAACAAGGCGCTGAAGCGCGTCACAGCAACCAGCGTCGAGCGGCAGTTGATGTGGATCGGCGGCCTTGGCCCCTCGTTCAGCTTGAATCGACGCTTATCGAGCGTCCGACATTGGCTGGTTGTCTTCGAATCCAGGGTGCTGACCCACTCCACCGACTGCACGACGTCGCTGTTTTCCTTCAGCGTCTCCATACGCGCCTGGGTGGCGACGTGCTGCACCGCCGTCCGCACGATGGAGCCGGCGTTACGGCTCGTCGTGGCCAGGACGCCGTCGTTGTACTGGAGCGCCTTGCTGCCGCGAATGTTCTTAATGATCTGGAAGTTTGTTTGGCCTTCGAAGAAGCCCTGCCTGATCGCGCCTGTGAGGCGTTGCCGCTCGGTGGCGGTGAATCCATCAATGAACGACTTGAGCAGCTTCCCGCCATCCGCACCGCGCACGCTGAGCGGATTGGTGAGGATTGCTGCCCTGATTGCCGCAGCACCTGGCACCACCGCGTCAAAAGTGACACCCACCGGCGCCGCCCGGGTCAGGCTGGTCGCTTCAAACTCGGCCTCGTAATTGGCGATGTCCACCAGGTCGAGGTTCAGCTTCTCGCTGTAGCGGTCGAAGATGCCCAGCAGCAGGCTATCAACCTCGCTAAGCAGCCGCTCCAGGCGGACGACGGTGTAGTCCGTCAGATCCGCCCGCGTCAGCCGCTCACGAATCGAGCGGTCGATCTCCTTGAGAAAGGGGGCGAACTTCTTCACCTCTCCCGACTTGAGCTGCTCCAAGAACACGGCATGCCGGATGGTGGCATCAAGGATTGCTTGGTTTGCCGCCATTCGGAATTACCTCGGTGTCGTCCAGGGCTGGCCCGGTGCTTTGTGCCTCCAGCTCATCCCGGATTTCGTCGTCCGTTTTCTCTGGGTTGATAACGCCGCGATCACGCAGGTACTGCCAGAAGTCGCCTTCCGGTAGCTTGCCGCCCTGCACTGCGTTGAACAGCGCCGCCAGGATCGTGGCATCCAGAGTGATCTGGCTGAAGTCTTGGTTGAGCTTGTAGACCACCTCGCCGGTGGCGTTCACGAACTCGGCCATCCAAACCAGGCACTGGCTGTATGCCTCGCTGACGTTGCTCACCACCAGGGAGAGAACGCTGTGTTCGGCGGCGCTGTCGTTATCGGCCTGGGTTGCGGTCTTCACGGCACTACCACGTTCGATCAGACGGGCGCCGAGGGACACCATGTCCTGCTTCTTGGCGTCCATGGCCTCCTTCACCAGCGTGTTCGGCTCAGGCTGAGCAAAGCCACACGATCCGTTGGCAGGAAGTGTCAGCGGAGCCCTGGAGCCGACATAGATGCCGTTGGCTTCAAGATGGTCGCGCCAGGCTTCGTCAAGACCAGAGATCCAAAACTGCGGCTGCCCGGAAAACCACACCGAGTCCTCGTAATCCGCACTGTTGCAGTAATGGCCGATGTTCAGCACGGCCATGTCGTACAGCGGCGAGTCGTCGATGCTGGTGTCGTTGTTCTCGCTGCCGAGAAATTGAAACGGGATCACGCGCCAAGGCTGCCCGGCGCCGTTCAGCGGAGTGAAAGGCGGAGTGATCATCGAAGTTTCGCTTGAGCCCTCCTGCCAAACTTCCTGGGTATAGACGCCAGCCTCATCCAGGCGCAGCACGCGGTATTGGGTAACCTTTTCGCTGCCGAAGCCATCATCGGTATCGACGTCTACAGATTCTTGCAGCACCACCAAGCTCAGCAGGTGCTGACCACCGACCTTGCGGGTCTTCCAGTTCCTGATTGATTCGGCCGGATAGCTCGCAACGTTCGCACGAGCGCGCCCAGCCTGCTCATCTGCCTTGCTCACTGTGCCGGCCTGCACCGCAGCGTAATCCACCAGCAAACCGTGCCGACCGACTTCGAGCAGATGCCCGATGACCGACTGCGACTGCTGATAAACGCTCACACCCTGCCCGTCGACGTCCGTGGCCACGTAATCAAGCTCACCAGGGACAGTCAAGGTTGGCCAGGTACGGAAGACGGCGCCCACCAGGCTGTGCTTTGTGCGCCCGGTAGCGTTGTAGAACACGGCCCGCTGCTTGTACGACTTGTACCGCTCAAGGTTCTCAGGGCTGGTGTCGTGCTTGTTGGGCCTGGGCAAGTAAACATCGCCGCGCCCCTTTACCGTCTCGGAGCCCTTGCACACGTCTCGCACCAGCCGCCAACGGGACTGTGCCGCGTCGTATTCCGGGCGGGTGTATGTGACGTCATGCGACATTTGATTCTCCGACATGAGACCAGCCAATGCCGCGCCGGATCCGACATACCAAACTCTTTGTGACACCAAGCTGGCGAGCCAACGCAGCACCAGTTTCTTTGCTGGATCGGATCAGGCGAACATCCAGCTCATCAAGCTTCGATTGGCCATGCGCAGAGCCGACTACCTTCCGCGCTCTACCTTTCTCTTCCATGTCGAGCACGTTGTCCGCGACTTCGCCCGCCCGCAAGTGATCAGGATTGACGCAGCCAGGGTTGTCGCACTCATGCAGCACAACGCATCCATCAGGTATTGGCCCTTTGGTCATCAAATAACTGAGGCGATGGGCGCCGTGCTTGATGCCCCTACAAGTGATCGCTCCATAGCCATCGGGATTGCAGTAGCCGGTGAACTCCAGGCATCCGCTTTCGCTCAGGCGCATGCGATCCGCGAACATGGCTTCCCAGTTCATTTCTCGTTGTTTTGCCATTAGCGTGCGAATCCCATTTTGATTGATTTGACCGGCTTCTTTGCGCTCTTAGCGACAGCGAAGTATCGGAATGCATCGGAGCCGTGAGACGTCCAGTCATGCAGCGGCTTGTCTTTCCAGCAGCCCTTCTTGTCGTCCCACTCCTTGCGATAGTTCTCAAGGCAGGTAATGCCCTCTTCGCACTTCGATTCGTCGAAGGCGCACTTGGACAGAATTTCGCGGGCCTGCTCGATGCCGTCGTCCACCCCGATTTTCGGGACGACCTGGAACGTCATCCGATAAACCTGTCCGTCGATTTCGTAACCCTCTCGGGCGATGTCCTTGCGCGTCTTCGCATCACTGCCGAACTCACGGTTCTCGATATCATGCGGCCCCCAGTGCTCGGAGTAGGTGTAACCCTTGTCCTTGAGCACCTTCATGTAATGCCGCAGGCCTTCGCCTGAGTTCTCGTAGTAATCGATGACGTGGTACTGCTCGCCCACCTGGCGCACAAACCAGATGGCGGTGGAGTCGCTCACACCGATGTCCCAAATGGTCATCACCGGCAGGTGGCTGTTGTCTGGCAGAGTGCCGATTCGCTGAGCGGCATACAGCTTGGTGAACTGTTGCGCGTAGTAGGCGCCCTCGACCGACTGCTGGAAGGCTTCGACGGGAATCGACGGGTATTCCCGCTTCATGTCATCGCCGAGTGTCTTCTCCTTGGCCGCGTACCAGGCACGCTGGCCGTCGTTGGTGACGACCCCGTGCTTTGCGTGCAGTTCGTTGAAGTAATCGGTAAGGCGCTGCGGCAGCACCACGTCGGCAGAGTCGAGGCTGTAGGCCTTGTTGTTCCACCAACTGAAGAAAAAGAACTTCCAATCCAGCAGGCCTAGCGGAACACCGGCCAATTGCTGGCGCTCCGCTGACTGGCTGTAATCGAAGAAATACCCGGCCCGGCCTTCCGCCGTCGACTCGATGGTGACGAAACAATCAGCAGCCACTGCCTCGAAAGCGCCGGTGACGATCTCCCGCGCCTTGTGCGGAAACTTGGCGCAGATCTTCCCGAACTCGGATACGTGCAGGTAGCGCAGCGTGCCGCCACGGAACGATGTGGAAACGTAAAGCGAGCCGCCCTTACTAAATACCAACTCACCGGCGGCGTCATTTCGTGCTGGGTTGGCAGCGCGCAGCTCTTTCGGCAGGTTGTCGTAGGCGTACTTCACCTTTTCCCGGAAAAGGCGCTTGGCGTCGTTCAGGGTGTGAGCGATCAAGGCGCACTTCGCAGCCTCGAACAGCGCCGCATCCAACTGGACGATACACACCAGCGTCGTGAAGCCAAGCTGACGCGCCTTCAGGATGATGTTCCGGGTATGCATCCCCTGGAAGTAATCGATCTGCTCCTGCGTCATGCGGAAGCGAACCTTCTTTCCCTGCTTGTCGGTGATGAAATAGAGATTATTCAGTCGCCAGAATCGATCCCGAAGCAGTTTCATGTGCTCGGGTTTCATATCAAGCGTCCTGTGATAGTTCGTCCATCATCTTCGAGATCTCGTCGGCGTCGTCCGTCTTCTCCTTCTCGTCCAGGCTGAATGCCTGACGCTCCAGAACCTGCAGGTTCTTCATTGCAGAGGAAAGCTGAAACAGGGTTTTGGAGTTGCTGGGCAGCGCGACAGCAGCGAGCATCGAGGCCCGGCGCATACCGTTATTGTCCTCGCCCGTCTCATCGATGATCGCGTCTTCGATCTCTTCGCGGCGCTGGATGGTGTTTAGCAAGTCATCCATCAGCAGGTTCGCAAGGTTCATCGCCTTCCGAATGTCTCGGCGATGGCTGCGAACCACCCGGGCCCCTTCTTCTGCGGCCTCTTCGATGATCTCGGCATCAAGTTCGCAGTTCGCGCCTTGGTCGTTGCGAACCTCTCCGCGAACCAGCTTGCTGCGAACCTCTTTGCGCACCTGGTCAGAAAGGTCTCTCGCCCATCCTTGAACCTTGGCTTTCTTCCGGATTGCCGTGTCGCTCACGCCTTGGCGCTCTGCAATAGTCCTGATGGAAAGCGAACCTGCCCGGTAGGCTCGTTCGATCGCCTCCCAGTCGGGTTGCTTGGTTGTCATAAATTGTCTCAAGTGACCATAAAGTCGTGGTTGAAATAGTGGCGCTTTGCCGGTATTGATGGGCCCCTAACCACCAGAGAGAGAGATCGGTACATGAATATTGTGAATCACTGCTTAACCGCATACAGCAAGGGGGACACTGCTCTTCGCAATGGAATCCCAGCTTCCGAAGAAAACGTGGTGCAGATGCTTGAAATCATAAGGACGGCTCTTCGGGAAGCGGGCGCGTCATCTCCCGAGCTTACGAGCCTCACCATGAGTAAAGAATCAGCGTTCAACAAGGACAACCCGGCGGACCTTATCGCGCTGGCGTTCGATGCACTTACCGATCAAAACCGTAACCCTGCGCTGTGGACCGAGCTTGAGGGACGGTCGATTAGGTCGGAAATACTCTCAACCATTTCGACAATGATGAGCGGCCCGAATGTACTGGCGCCTGATCAGCGCAGGGGTGTAAATACGGCGGACTATGCAGAAGCAAAAACTCAGCTGATAGCCCTTCTTTCGAAGAGATATTCGCAGTTCGGGTTATAGCTAGCCCTATGAAAGTCGCGCCACGATTTTGAATACGCCAAATTGTGGCGCGGATTACTTGCTCCGTCGATCGATACCGCCCGGCGCCTTGTCACAGTGCAGACAGTGCTCGCAGTTCAGCGCCCGGCACAGCCAGACCTTCACCCGCTGCCAGTACGTGACCATGAAGATGTGGCGCACACCGGCCAGGGCCAGGGACACATGCAGCGTCAGGCCGGCAGTGGTCGGGCCGAAGAAGATGTTCTGGCTGCGCACCGACACGACGAAACCGGTAATGGCGATCGTGGTGTAGATCAGCTTCCCAAGGATGCCGTCCCTCACCTTCCCGCTCAGTACGCACCAGGTGGCCCACAGCGCGATAAGGCCGCAGGCGATGGAGTTGATCAGTTCAAGATTCATGGTGGATTGCCTCCCCCGAACCGCTGGCGAATGAGCGCCCAGAGGTCAGCGGCTTTGATGGCTCGGTTGATTGCTGCCAGGAGCGAGCCGCCGAACGTGCCCAGCAAGAAGCCAATGCCGGCGACGATCTTCGGCTCGGTGACATTCAGGTAGGCACTGACCATGCTCGTCAGGTACAGCGAGCAGGCAACACCGGTGATCAAGAACACCATCCAGGCGCGCCAGTCGGACAAGTCGTCCTTGTGCCACCAGCTCGCAACAACGGCCCCAATCAGGCCCGCAATCAACAATTCGAACCTGTCGATCTTGTCGAGCAGGCGCTGTAGATACTCCATGCGCTCGACTCCGTGGGGCATGTTTGAAATAGGTCAGCCCCGGCGGCACTCCCTGCTCAGTGCGAAGGGTGTGGCGGGGCCGAAAACGAAAAGGCCTCGATCAATGTCGAGGCCTGAAAAGGTACACTTGAGGGGGGATAGAGACCGCCGCCCCTTCGAAGAACGAAATACTGGATGGATACAGAAAGAAAGATGAAAGGAAGCAAATTTCTCTCGGTGATGCTCGCCGGCACTCTTCTAGCAACTCAGGGATGCGCACGCCATGAGGAGCGGATATTTCATATGATTCGATGCACCATGGCAGAGAGCATTGAAAAACAAAATGACCCTTTGATAGCGAAGTCTTGGGAAATAACAGGCCTCTATATGCGAGAAAATGGCATCAAGAAAAACCCAGCAGAGCTAGCTGCAATTGCCGCAAACATAAGAGATGAAATAATGGGCCCACCCGATTCTTCATGGGATGAGCGGGACGCCAGAGTAGCGGAAATCGTCAATAGCGAGTTTTGCACGACCTATCTGAATTTACTTCATCAGAAATAAACAAAGTCTTCCCGCAGCCTGCCAAAGACAGTCCCAGCGTCGACGCCCCAGTGCATCGATCTCGCCATTCGTTCATCGCGCCACCCCGGAAGCACAGCGAGGTCAGGGTGCACGGGCTGCCGGTGTTTTCATCGTACGTCGCACTACCGGCTATCGACGTCCAGGCCTTCCGGAGGGCTGTCCTGGCTATAGGTGAAACTCAGGCAATAAAAAAGCCCCGAACGCGGCGAGGCTCTGAGATTTTATGCAATCCGGATGATCCTTCGCTTAACCTTGCCGACTCTCACACCAGGCAAGCAAAGGAAGGATCACCGGATGCCAAACGATACCCTCATAACGATCATCACTACCACCGCCGTAACGATCATCGCGACAGTCATCGCAAACCAGCTCAGCAAATCCACAGCGATAGAGCGAATAAGCCAGTTGATGGGAAACATGACCGCGAACATCGCCAAGTTCATGGCTAGATTTGGTGTGAGCGCTGGCTTCATTTTTTGGACCGCCTGGATATGGATCTCTTTCGGCCTTAGCGAGCAACCAATCAAGCGACTCGAAGTGCTCGAGTTGATTTATTTCTCTGCTCTGGGCTTCTGGTTTGTGCAGGATCTACTCCGCGACGTGGCTAAAAGCAAGCGAGGATAACAAAAGGCAAAAAACCCGACGCTTGGCCGGGTTTGTTGATGTACAAAACTTCAGTTGTCGGGGTGTTCGCTCGCCACCGAATCAGCAGCGTCCACATCCGACATGTCCTCTTCAAGAGGCGCTTCGTCGTCCGGCGGCAGTGGGACCTTATCCTCATCACGCTTCGGATCGTGCCCCGTCTCGTTGTCCGTGCCGCGCGTTACCGCCTGCTGTGAAATATTGCCCGGGGCGTTCTCATTGATTTCCATGCTAGCTCTCCGTTCTAACGCACAGAATATCCGCGCGTGAGGATGGGAGTCGGCAGATCGCAGCGAGTGCCGAACACTGGACGAACGGCACAAAACGAAAAAGCCCAGCGCTATGGCTGTGCCAAAAACAATCGAACGATGAAGGCGCTTATGCAACCTTCAGAGAAGCTAGCTAGCAAGGCTTCGCACACTCTTACAAAGCTGATCTACGCTCCAAATGTGGCATCTAGCCACCAAAAAAAGGAGCAAGCTATGCTAGGAAAAACACTTATCACAATAGGGGCGATATCTCTTTCAGGATGCAGCCTATTCCAGCCCGCCGCAAAGCCCAGCGAGATCACTCTCGTCAAAGCCATGCAAGATGTTGGGACCGGCCTGAAGGTAATGAAAATGGCTGAGGGAGATGTCAGAACAGGGCTGATCGCATCGGAGGTCACGGTCGTATTTAATATCGCGGCCAGCGACAAAAAGACAGGAAACTTAACTATCGACCTGTCTGCGCCTGTTGCGCCAGGGGCCGGAACAGCTAAAGCCGGTGGCGGCCTCGGGTCTGAGTCAGGTTCTCAACGCGGAAATACTGTAACGGTGAAGTTCGTCAACTTACTTACCATTCCGAAAGAGACGCTGGCATACAAAGGGAATCTCGCCGATCTACTTCCTTTCGTGTCCGACCAAGGCGAATCTGGAAAAACGCCTGGGGCTTCGTCTGGTACCTCGCCCAACACTCCAATTAAAGGACCTATTATCCGTCCATATAGCGGACGATTTGAGTTGAAAAGTCTTTCAGACATAGAACGCCGATCTCTTGAAGGAACGCCAGCCCCAAATCAGTGACAAAGGAAAAACCCCGGCTAAATGGCCGGGGCTCCTCTGTGGTGTCGCGCTGAAACAGCTGAACACCGTGCCATGAAAACAAGGCTATTCCGCGTGTGCAAGTATTTTCTTACGCGGCTTCGATGAATCGCTCCAAAGAGCAGTCTATCCATCCGACGCCGGTCTTGATGATCTCCCTGGCCTTGGCCTCGCTCATGTCGTACTTGTTACCTATCCGCTTGGCAGGCCACTTGGCCGCGTAATACAGCCAAACGAAGTCACCCATCTCAGGCGCACGCTTGCAAAGTCTGGCAACGGCGCCATCAACGACAATAGCCAGTTCATCCGTTATGACATAGGACCTACTTGTCGATGGAATCATATCTCTCATGATCGCCCAGGACGGCGACACATAGCTCGGCACGCCCATACCATCCATGCGCCAGAAGCCCCACTGCTCAAGCATGTACTCGGTATCACCCAAGGGGAGACGTGCTGGTTTTCTGGTATTCATGCGGCTTTCCTCGGATCTGGATCACTCAAGCCAAACAGGTCACGCAGCAACCGATCAGCAGGTTTGTTCTTTGCATTGCCCTCGATCAGCCAGCGCTGACCAAAGTCGTGGAACCCGATCTGTGCCCGGCTGCCGTGCCAACTGGCTACCATATCCAGCAGGTAAGCCAGCGCGCTCGCCCCCCCGACTTTGACCTTGGCCAGCTCCTCACCAGCGATCTTCAGAAAGCGCCGCTCTAGGTCGCTCATGCTTTTGCGCGGCAATGCCGCTGATACGTTACTCATGGTCTTTTCTCCCCTTTGCGCGGCCGGTGAACTTCAATACGCGCCCCATCTCAACCTCTTCGGTGCTTGGTGCTTTACCTCCGAAATCAACAAACCTGACGTACTTGCCCTGCTGCTGCACAAGGCACGAACCGACCTTTGCGTGCCTGACCTTGCCGACGATCAGTTCAGTTACTCCGTTCTGGCCCTCTTCGCTGTCCATATCGCGGTGCACCAGGATCACCACATCAGCGTCCTGCTCGATCTGGCCGGAGTCGCGGATGTCGCTTGGGCGTGGGCGTTTGTCCGGACGGTTGGTTGAACCGCGGTTGAGCTGGGCCAGCACGATCACCGGGATCTTGAGCTCCTTGGCCAGGTTCTTCAGGGCCGTGGATATCTTCCCAACCTCGATAGAGCGATTGGCACTACCTTCGACGCTGATCAACTGGACGTAATCGACCAGCAACACGCTGAGCCCTTCCCTGCGCTGGCATTGCCGGGCGATTGAGCGGATGCGAGGCATCGTCATGCCCGCCTGGTCGTTAACAAACAGCTTGGCTTCGTTGAGGACGCTGACCGCGCTGGTTAGCTTTGGCCAGTCATGGTCTTCAAGATCGCCACTGTCCAACTTGCTCAGATTGACGCTACCGATCGATGCAAGGCCGCGCGTGATCAATTCCTCCTTGGTCATCTCCATGGAGAACGCTAAACCGACGCCATCGAGCTTGCAGGTGACGTGCTGGGCGATTTGAAGACCGAGGATCGTCTTGCCTGAGCCGGTCAGCCCGCCGACAACGATCATGTTGCCAGGGCGTAACCCTCGCACCAGTTCATCAAGATCCTTCAGCCCGGTCGAAAGCCCTGTAGGCATCGTCTTGTTAAACTTCGAGTCGATGGTGTCGACCACACCAGGCAGGATCTCGCTCGCCCTGTAGTAATCCCGCTGTCCGTCGTCGTCCAGATCACGAAGGTCGGCGGTAGCCTGCTGGGCAAGTGCGATGATCTCCGCCAGCGGCAGGTCTTCGGTAGCTTGCTCCCGAATCACATCGCCAGCTTCGACCACTCGCCGCAAGATGGCCCGCTCTCGAACATGCTTGGCGTATGTCTTCCAGTTGGCGGTGCTGGTTATGTTATTGGCGATCTCGACTGCGAACGCCAGGGTGCTATCGCCGCTAGGCAACTTCGGCCGCCAAAGCCCAACTGTGACCGGGTCAACCGGATCACCGGTGGCGTGGCAGTCAATGATTGCCTGGTAGAGTGCGGCATTCTCCAAGTCGTGGAAATCGGAGACGCTGACCTTGCTGGTGACCTCGTCGAACAGATCCGGTTTCAGCATGATCGCGCCCAGGACGCCATGCTCGGCTTCGATGCTGAACAGTTCGCGGCTCATACGGCACCCCGCGCAGATGCCCAACGAAACACCACCACAATGCCGCTCTTGTCGCTCAGGCGGTCAACAGCCCTATCCCCCAGGCACTGGCGAAGCTCCGTCACACCCAAGTTGCTCACCACGATCGTGGGCTTGATCTTCTCGTAACGGCCATTGATCACCTCGAACAACACCTGGCGTTCGAAGTCGGTTCCGTGCTGAACTCCAACCTCATCGATGACCAGCAGGTCGGGGCAAATCAAGTCAGCGTAGACATCCGCCTCGGTGCGCCCTCGATTGCCGAAGGTGGCCTTCACGTCTCGGATGATTGAACCGGCGGTAGCGTAGAGACCGCGCAGCCCATCATGAGCGTGTTCGCGGATCACGGCCTGCAGCATGGCGGCGCCCAAGTGGGTTTTTCCTGTGCCCACGGTACCCAGCAGCATCGCGGAACGTCCGACGGCGAAGTTCTCGCTGAATGCTTCAACAAAACCACCGCAGGCTGCAAGGGCTTGAACCTGGGCAGGAGCCTCAGCAATCCAGTTGTTCAGCGTGCAGCCCATGAAGCGATCGGGAATGCCTGCGTCGAGGAGGCGCTCGTTCAGCAGCCGGTCTCGGTGGATACCTACCGCCTTCGAACGCTGGTCAAAGTCTTGTGAGTGGCGAGCGTCGAAGTGGCAACGGGGGCAACCGAACCAAACCGGATCGGCGCCGAACTGTTGCACCAGGTGATCAGCAAACTTGCCATCCACTTGGCATTCACCCGCCCGAGTTTCCAGGGTGTACTTGGGTTTTGTGGTCATGGGGTCACGCTCGCAATTCGATATGAACCGTCGGCTTGCTGCTCAAGGCCGGCGGTGTGGTCAATTTTGTTGAGACCCACGTGGTGGGACTGTTCGGTGGTCGCCAGGAGTTCGTCTTCCCAACATCGGCCGTTGAGCCAGGACGCTGGCAGCGGTATGTACCGGCCACCATCCTTGATCCAGTCGGACCTCAGACAGTGTTTTGCCAACGCGGAAAGCAGCGTTTCGCGCAGTGCAGCGTCAGGTTTGAGTTTCTTCCAGGCTGACTCGGCGCTCGGTCGTTTCTGGCGCCGCGGATACAACCGGTAGAACTGCTCAAAACCGTCTAGCGGATCCGCAGCTGCAGGTTTGATATCTCGCTTCGGTTTCAAGTCCGCCGAAGCGGGCTGATCAGTTACGGGTTGCGCCTGCCCATTTGCCTCAGCTTGAGATTCCGGTGCCGCGTCGTCCGGCGGAGCATCGCGACGATGGACATGCTCTTGATCTTGTTCTTCTCCTTTCCTATTACCCATCCCTTCCCTTCCGGGGTCGAGGCCTAGTAGAGGATTCGACGAGGACTCGTCGAGAGGTAGTCGAATGCTCGTGGAGGGCTCGCCGACAGAATCACCTCCAGGCCCCGGTTTCTGGTTGTCATCAGTGCCAGCCCCTAGAAGTGGCGGACTGGACACCACTGGGGACTCAACAAACTCCGGGTACTTGAAGGTTGGTTTATCGATCCTTTGGTGCTCCCACCCGCTGACATGCAAATACCGCTTGCCAGAGTGCTCGTAGAAGGCCAAAAGACCGTTCGACGACAGCTCGTCGAGCATTCGACGAATACTCGACGAGCTGATTTCGTCGCCGGGAAAAACCCGGGCCTTGATGGTTTTCTCCGAGTCAGGATGATTGCCGCCATCGTCACAAAAATTCCAAATACCAATGAACAGGAGGCGTGTCAGAGCCTGACACTCCATCACCTGTTCACTGCTCCAGAACTCTGGCTTGATCGTCCTAATACGCGCCATCAGATATCCAACTCCTCTGTCACGCGACGGATGAAGGCATCATAGGTTTCAGCCATCTCGAAACCTTGGCGCTCAAGCGACTCGCGGTAGGCCTTGGCGCTGCCGTAAAGCACCCAGCGCTCGCGCTCTGGAAGCGTTCGGAAGTTGCCGTAGGTTGGCCAGGGGCCGGCGATGGTGCAGGCCGTTGCAGGTTTAATTACGGGGATTCCCGTAGTTGATTCGACAGAGCCGATCATTGCAGCGTCTCCCCATGCTTGCGGCACATCCCGGCACACATGGTTTCCATTGAGCCGCCAGACAGGCGCAACACCAGCAGGCGCAGTGCTGTGGTGGAGTCAATGGAGAGCGTGCGAGCCTCGTCCAACGCCAAAGCCTGCGGTGAGTGGTCCATGATCAGGACTCGTACGCGATCGCTGTAGTTGAACGCCGCGCAAGCCAGTTGTTGGTCCGTCAGGCCGGCGAATGCCTCATCCGGTAGGCACTCCCCAGGGAACACGACGACGGGAATGCTGTTTTCTGGTCGCGGCTTCCCCTCCAACAAGTGGCGGCTCATTGCCTCAAAGTGATCCTGGGCCACTTGCCTCGCGTCGTGCCCAGTCCTACGCCTGAACAACACCATGAGTGCGTAGTAGGCTCGGTACAGGTCAAGGTGAGTGTCGTCCTCTTTCTCAATGGAGTACTCCGGCTCGTCGATGACGTCCAGCGCGTCCTTGACGACCTCGAAACACTTCAGCAACAGCGCTGCATCGGGATACTTCTCGAAGTGCGCTTCGTCGATGACGGTGACAGGTACCTCTTGGGATATTTCACTCATGGGTATGCCCTCCCGATTGCAGATTGGTGAAGTGGGATATAGGCAAACTCATCAAAGTCGGGCTCGTACTTGGCATGCTCAAGCATTGAAGCCATATGACTGAGGGGCATTGCAGCGCGATGCTGTTGCACGAAGGCAACTAAGAAGGAGCGGCCAGGCGAAGGCTCGTTCGCGCACATATCAATCAACGCCTTTATGCGCTGAGTCTGCTCGGTAAACTGCCTATGCTTTTGGTAACCCCGAGCCTCTTCTGGTGGGTTGGCTAGTGTGTGGAGTTTTGTTATTCGGCCAAGCAGATCACGACCGAGAGTCTCGAGCAGGTCACGAGCAACTCGCTCGTCTGTTAGCCCAAGGCCGAAGCCGTACACACCACGCCCGTCAAAAACCTCAACTAGGTAGAAAGGTTTTTTGTTGAAGCTAGGACTCTTAGAGTCAATGACCTGGTTCATGACCGAACCTCCGAGAGATTCGGCGCCACGCTTCCTGCCTGGCTGTTTTGTGGCGCGTAACCTTCATACGGACCGAACTGACCAAGACGAGCTAGGAACTCATGCCCAGGACGCTCAGCCGATCGGACTGACTGGATCATGTCTGTTACGCGGTCGTTCATCCGGAGGAAGTTTTCGAATCCTTTTGCCCAGCCTGCTACCCACGAAATACGAACAGGGCACGGGGCTACTTCTGGCTCGAGCATGGCCTTCAGCTCTAATGCCAGACACTCATCCAGCACGCCGGGGTAGGTTTGTTTTAATCCCGCGTCCTCATAAACAACTTGAACCTCGTAGTAGGTAAAGCCTGCCCGCTCATCAAAAGGCTGCACCGTAGGCGTGATTGACACGCTCTTGGGCACACTGACCAGCCGGGGTTTAGATTGAATGCGCTCAGTAACAGGCGACCGAACTTGTTTACTACGAATTGCATGTGCCATGATTCACACCTCTGCAGTTGTGTAGTCCTGATCACACAGGACGATTAGATGAGCCCGGTTCCCGCCGGGTTTGTTGCTTTCTGCACCGGGCAAAATTCATTCTCCGCCCGTTTTATTCCTCTGATACCTAGCCGTTCGGACAGGTAATCACGCCGCTTTGACCGACTCCTCCAGTACCAACAAGCTTTGCCGTACATGGCCGATTTCTTTCTGGATGTTCGCCTTCTCAAAAGGTGAAACCCGACCGTCCGCCAGGGCGTCATGCACCAGTCGAGATACATCTCCGTACTCAGCCGCGAGATGGATCAGCGCATCGATAAGGTTCTTACTGGCTGGCCGTGCCTGCGGGACCAAGGCATAACCCAAGGTGTTCGCTAGGAGCTCAAGCGGCTCAACGTTCTTGCTGTGCACCAGGATCTGAAGGAATTGCTCCAGGTTCAGCCGGTGCGAGTCATCGTTCGGATTGCTGCGATTGAGCAATGCGGTGTGGCTCATACCCATCAGGTGAGCCAGTTGCTTTGGACCCGCCTCCAGAACTGCTTCATGTATTGCGCGATGTACCTGTTCCATTTCGGGAAACCTCTTCGTGGTTGTCGTGGCGGAACGTTCAGCTCAGGGCGAAGATATGCGCCCTCGATCAGGGGTTCTTTTAAACAGGTTTAAAGATCTGGCTCTTGGACTGAATTACGCAGATAGGCCCAGTCGACATCGGGCCGGAGCTCTTCACAGGTCACCGCCCTGCTCGACTCCCGTTCAAGGTTGATGGCGAGGCCTGGGCCTGCCCGTCGAAAGCCGTGGGCGATCTGCTTGAGGTTTCCGGCACTGGTGCCGCTGCGTTTGGCCAACGACTCCACCGAAGGTGTGTCGAGAGACCGGATCAGTTCGAGTAGCGTCATGTTTACCTCCGAAAGAAGCCCAGATTACATTTTGCTAATCTCAACAGCAATAGCATTTTATAATTTACTGTTTGCTAACGCAGGGACACTATTCGCCTATGGATATCAAAACTCTTAGGGTCGACGCGCTGCGGCGCGTCATCGGCCCACTCAGCCAGAAAGACTTCGCCGATCAACACGATCTGGACGCGTCGTATTTGTCCCAGATCCTCAATGGGCATCGCTCCCTGGGCGAGAAAGCAGCGCTCAACCTCGAGCAGAAAATCGGGCTCACGCCTGGTGTCCTGGTCAACCCTAACGGGCAAGGGCCGGCGATGATCGAGGGTGAGTACACACGGCAGGATGTGGTGCGAGAGGCCGCGTCGGCCTACCAAGCCCTTCAGGACAAAGCTACGCCGCGAGCAGTTGCCGTTATCGAAAAGCTCGCCAGGGCCGCGGCAAAGGGAAGGCTCAAGGAGTCGGACCTGATATTGCTCGAAGGCATTGCCGCTCTGCTTGAGAAGGCCAACGCTGAAAAGCCTTGAACCAGATGCAGAAAGCCCGGTGCTGGACCGGGCTCTCTTCATTTCTATGCCAACAGGTCAGCGTCCCTCTCCCTCCACAGCGCCTCCAGCTTGGTCAGTCCCTTGCCAGTGATCAGCGTCGAGCACGTCGGGATAGTGCCCTGAATGGGATGCTCAAAGGTACCTAGCTTCACATCAAGCAGGCCGGCCTCGATCTTTGCCTGATACGGCTCGTTCGACCGAGTGATCCACCCCTTCTGCCGCATGAACTGTAGCAACCTGGTACGGCCGGTACCGATGAGCTTCGCAGCCTGGGCGGCGTTGTAGGTCTTGTGCGACACCACAACCATGTCGTGAAAGGCCACCTTCGGCGCGTCCTGCTCCACTTTCACTTCTAACTCGTGATTCTCTTTGGTCAGCTCGGTGTTGTCAGCTTCTAGGGCAACTACCTTGCGGACGTTGTCGGTAAGCAGGGCCAGCAGAACCTTGGGATCGTTCAGGCTCGCAATATCGAATGCGGGCTTTGCTGACATCTCTTCCAGTTCCTGCCAGCGATCCACCAGCCGGGCTGTGAACTCAGGGCTGAGTTGGGCAACGATGACGTAACTGTCGCGCTTGCTCACGTAATAGACCGATTCGGTGCGCGGACGCCCCAGTGCGTCATTGGACTGTTCATCCCCCATTGGGGGGCGGACGATAACGTTACGTTCAGCCAGCCTTTCAATCGACTGCTTCACCTTGTCGTGACGGGAGCCCACCAGTTCTGCAATTTCGCGAGATGACATCCGCGCCACGTTTTGCGATTGCAGAAAACGTGGAGCATCGACAGAAAGCTGCTCAGATTGGATGAAGAAAGTATTCATCGTGCTTTCTCCAGGCCTTCGGTGACGGAGTCGATAGCAGCCTTAGCAGACTCGACCGCCATGTGTAGCAACCATGCTTGGCTTGGCGTGACAATGAGCCCTGCCATTCCCGCGTCTTCCAGCGCCGATCTCACGCTATGAAGAATGAAAGATGCCTGATTCAAAGCATCGACAGCAGGAACGCCTGGACAAACGCTGTACAAATCTTGTCGCTCAACGTTGCAGCGCACGAATGAAAGCGGCACGGTCACCGGCGCTTTAACAGCGCCAGCATTGAGTTTTTCGTTTACTTCGGTATGCTTCGTCATGTGAATGTCCTCAGAAATGTTCACTGCTTCATAGGCCTCAAGCGTTGGCGCGCTTGGGGCTTTTTCATGCCTGTTGTTTTTCATGAACAAGCTCCTGCTCCATCATTTTCCGTAAGCGGAAAACTACCTCCCCGTTCGCTGTCCTTCCGTTCTCCTCTGACTTCGTGCTCAGCCAATCCCTCAGTTGAAGTGGCAAACGAATCACCAGCGGAACTTTTTCTTGCCTCATCCTTAACCTCCATCGCTACGAACGTGATCACTTATGATCATTTGATACCACTTGATATCACATGTCAATACTGATCATTGGGGATCATTTGTTGTCTGATATAGTGATATGAAACCCAGTAATTAAGAGGCTTAGAGGGCTCATGACCGATACCAGATCTTTTGCTGAACGCCTCCTATGGGCACGCTCCGAAGCAGGTCTGACGCAAAAAGATCTTTCCGAACAAAGCGGCATCAGCCAACCTCAAATCGTCCGATATGAAGCTGGTCGGTCCAAACCCCGCCTGGGTGGCGCCCTCAAACTGGCCCGGGTGCTGAAAATGGACGCCTACGATCTGATGCCGGAACTGAGAAAGACCACTAAGGAAATCGAGATTCAGCTCAGCGCCGAAGAAGCCGAGCAGTTCGATACGGAGGCGGCAAAACTTGGCATTTCGACTGAAGAACTGATGCGAAAACTGACGATCATTGGGCTCCGGATGAAACTTAAGGATCCTGAAACCCGGCGCATGATGGAGGAGGAATTTCCAGGCATGGTCGAGCGTTTTGATGCACTGCCAAACCCAGATGATGATGGAGATCTTGAGATCGATGATTAGCCCTATGCCCGACGTGCCATTTTTTACACCTGTGCGAACTTTTCTGTTCAATCCGCTATACATACCATCGAGCCCCTCACGAAGAGATTGCGGTTACGATGGTTTCCAATTATTCACACAAAATCAGTAATTGAAAGTCACTGAAAAGGGCTATCTTTTTTCCGGAAAAGAAAGAGCAAAAAAAGCTTCCGGATTACCCAACCGCACCGACTCGCCCTTCATGAGCAGCAACCGCTAGCAATATATCGAGGGTGGTTCTATCTGAGTACTTACCACGACCAATCATCTCCATCGCAATTGGAGCAGTTGTTTTCCTAATTGTCTCCTCCCCTCCGTCTCCAGATGGAAAGAGCAAGTTTGCCATTAGCCTATTAGGAATACTCTTGCCTGATATCTCAGCCCAAGATGTCAAGTCTATGTAAGGCAACACTCCAAGCCTTACCCACGAGGCGAAATCTGGCTTCCTATATTGTTTTGGTGACTCTAAGCAAAAGTCAGCTCTCGTCCTTGCCAGCCACGTTTTAAAAGCTTCGACCAAAACTGCATCCGGCATCGTTAAGTCGACGTCGGCTATTGCATGTAACGATGTACTTCTTTGTGACATATATAGTGGCAGATCTATAAACTCCATAACTTGATAAGCAAGATTTAGATCCGTGCTACCCGTACCAAAATCAAAACTACTGATATTTTCCCACCACTCATTCGCTTTCTCTTTTGAGTCTTCCTTGATTTTAGTTTCTTGCTGCAAGTACTGCCGATATGTCAATGAATGAATAGGGTTTGCATAGTCTGATTGAACGCGGCCATTAGCCGCATCATGCCCACACATAGAAGATAAAACGCTGGACTCCGCCAAAGAAACATTTACCTTCTCCCATATTTCGAACGCGGCCCTATATGCTAAATCCTCAACAGCGATCGACTTTTTTTTATTCGCTCGGTAACCAAGCATAAGGAACAGCTGTTTCCTAGCAAATAATTGTTCATACCAACCCGCGCTATCAAGCTCCTCTAAAAATTTATAGTTACTTAAATAAAACCAATCGGGAATATCTGACACCTTGCGTATAGCATTACTCAGCCTTGCCACTGATGCCTCCAATGCAGTCACTAGGGGTATATAGAGTCTATCCAGCCCGTTAGCAAAATGTAATAGCCTGGCGGCGCATCCGGGGAGCACACCCGGAGCCACCAGATCGGCAGGCGTTGAGACCGACATCAGGGGTTGATAGAGTCAGCGCCCCACCACCTGAATCATGGAAAGATGATGACCACACTGCACTGGATGTTGCCGCTGATCGTTGCTGGACTGAGTCAGAGCGCATGGGGATACGGAGAGATTGATAACCTAGCGGGATCAACAGTCCTAGCGTCTGGCGGGCTTGAGCACGTCACCTGCCCCATTGGCGGCAATTACGACTGCATGACCTGGCCTCAAGACCTGTACAAGCTCAAACTGCAGAACGTTTGCTTCACCGCCCGAATCATGATGTGCGGTTATTCTTGCGAAGGCTTTATTGCAGAAAAAGCCAACATCCAAACACTTTACGTGATTGGCAGTACTGGCCTCGACAGCTCGGCGATCAAGCTCTACAAATGCCCGAGCCTGTTCTGAGCATGCGCCATGCGCCATGCGCTTGCCACCATCACCTAAAAAGACCAGAATAAAGACCTATATAGGAGTCTTATCCATGCAAAATATTCTGGCTGATGTGGCCGTCAGCGTTTCAGAGCTCAAGAAGAACCCGTCCTCTGTCTTGAGCGGCGCCAACGGCCTGCCCGTGGCTGTGCTGAACCACAACCGAGTTATGGGCTACATGGTTCCGGCAAATGTCTACGAAGCGATGGTCGAGCGCCTGGACGAGCTGGAACTGGTTCAGCTAGTCAAAGCACGGCTCGACGCCAACGAAACACCTGTTCGAGTATCGCTCGACGATCTCATTGGCGAGGCCGAGGCAGATATAGCCAATGGGCGTTGAGTACGAGGTCGAGTGGGATCCGAAGGCACTGAAGGAGTTGCGTAAACTCGACGGAACAATACGCCTCCAGTTTCTGAAAAAGCTCCAGGAGCGGCAGTCCGGCCCGCGAGTGCCAGGCGATGCGCTTCATGGCATGAAGGACTGCTACAAGATCAAATTGCGCGGCGCCGGCTACCGACTTGTGTACCGCGTTGAGGATGAGCGAATTGTCATCCTGGTGCTGGCAGTCGGCAAACGCGAGCGAAGCTCTGTGTATGAGCAGGCGGGGAAGCGGTAGGCAGAGACAAGAAACCCGGCGCGAGGCCGGGCCGAGCTCTATACAGCGAAAAAGCCTATTACTTGAGAAGCGGCTGATTTGCGTACGAAGAAATGGCTAATTGAGCTACAGATATCGGTAGAGACTTGGCTTTGACCTTAGTTGTCAGGTACGCCTCAAACTTGCCAGCGCCTATGTATACCTCACGGAACCACCTCCGAAACTCCCCCAGGGCGGACTCTGGATAGCAGTTTGACTCTTGAGGGTTCGACAGGGCTTGCGGGAAATAATCTGGGTAGTTGTGTTCGTATTTGATTCGTGGGCTGTAAACGTTTTCTAACTCAGCGGCCTTCCAATGCTTTGCCCAATGTATTCCCACGCTACCGTCAGGAACAAAGGTGCTATCAATATGAATGCCGCTCTGCCCAAGATGGACGACCATATCAGCGATTTCTTTGAACACCCCAAAGTAACCCGCTGGCACCGCGTTGTAGACCAAAGACATCCTATCGTGGAACTGCTTCCACTGAGTAGGAACGTGGTTCTCTGGATCGTATCCGACCTGCGTGTAAATGAAGTCTCGAAGAGCTTTACCAGCAAGAAGCCTGAAGTTCATCAGTGCTTCGTCTTTACGATTTATTCCTGCTTCAAATGCGTAATATTCTAAGATCGCCAGGCAGACGCCATCTGGGTACGCATGTGACATCGTGCCTTTGTCAACAACCGTTGTGTAAGGCTCCTCATAGGTCAGCCCATGAGTTTGAAGCAACGAGTGAATTTTGGTAATTGCCGGCCTATTCGATGCCCAGTCGTTTGCAATATCCAAGATTGACGTGTGCTGAATGCCACATAATCGGGCCAGACCGCGCGCAGTTAGAAAAGGCGTACCATCCGAAAGTACGCCCATACCAATACCATCGATCTCAATCTGAGCATCAATTGCTAAAGGCATCTGTGATTTAGGGCTGGTGGGCAAATTAGCCATTTTTCTCATATCCATCTGATTTAAAACGGTTTTATGTGGTGTGCATGTGCGCTTTATATAGTGTCCAAGCGTTTCCTGCTTGTCGATGCTAAGTACTCGCTAGTCGAACGAACCTTCCCGCATTCACCTCATCCGCATGGCCCGCCAGCCTGTCCTCGACATCCTGGTAGCTCGCTGCAATCCTCTGCAACTCCTTGGCCTAATCTTCCTGAGCAGCCTCAGATAGCCGCACAACTGCCCACACCAGATCGATGCCCAACCACTTACGCAGGGCCGCAGCCTCTTTCAGATCGCGGCGCAATTGCGCTGGCTTCGCGAGGTGCTTGCCAGCTTCCTACAAGGCAACGCTGAATCAGGGCTTAGATCAGTGACAATGCCGTGTACCTGCCTTCTTATCGTTGTGACACCCCTGCTTGTCGGTACGACCGCCGTGAGCGATTGCAGATACAGAGGTGACAGCAAGAACTGTCGCGAGTACGAGGGTGATAATTTTCATAGTTCACTTCCTGTGATTGTTATTTTGTGTCTTGTCAATCTGAGAGGTCGTATGTCCTACGCTCCTCCGCCGCGGCTGATTACCCAAGCGCGACTGGTGCGCAAAATTTAGCACCATTACTTCGCCACTACGAGCCACCCAAGGCGGGTTTTATTTCGGCATGTAAATTAGCAAACCGAAATCAGCAAAAATAATTTGCTAATTTATTTAGCTATTGCTAATTTACAGCCACTCCTTCGCCACCTCATGGCGAAACAAGAGCACCTCAATTTTTTGCGAAAGCCAACAACGCGGCGGGCCCTTGCTCGCCCTGGAGAAAGTGAATGCCACGTAAGCCCATCACACCGTTTCAGCTATTCAAAGTGATGATCTCCATCCTGCTCTAAATCACCGCCTCTGGCGCCTGGCTGCTTTTTGCCGCCCGCGACCTGATCAGCAGCTCCTCGGATTTCGACGTGACGGCGGCTTTCTTCGGTACCGCAGTCTGGCTCATTGCGAGTGCCTGCTTATTCCTCCTCATCACCACGCCGAAATCAGGCGATTAACCCATTCATTCAGCTCCCAATATTTTGGGAGTTCGCCAGGAGATCATCATGAGCATCAACCAATACGATTCCCGCACCGCTGACAAGTTTGTGGTGCGACTGCCTGACGGCCTGCGCGCTGACATTGAAGCGGCTGCGAACGCCGCGGACCGCAGCATGAACAGCGTGTTCGTCCAAGCCGTACGCCAGTATCTGGACGGACAGAACCGCCAAACCTTGCTGCTGGATGCGCTGGCCAATGCCGTCGCCCCTCTCCCGCCTGCTGTGAGTTCGGACCTATGAGCCGCCGCAACGGACAACTGGGCGAGCGCCTGATCCAGCTGTTCAACGCCCTGCAGCGCCGGGATACCACCTTCGGCCAGATCTACGCAATGTCGGCATCCTGTGGCATCGATGCTCGCCGGGTGCTGGCAGACCACTTTCAGCGTGGTGCGCCCCATGGCTAAGACAGTACTTCGGGTGCGCCTTGATGGCGTCGCGTTCTACATGAATACCGAGACCTCTTCACCTGGGACCGGACACAGGAACAGGTATCGCTTGTTCAAGACAGAAAACTACGGGCGCGACAAATCCGGCTGGATTCAGGTTGGCTCGACGGCTGGCCAGGAGTTGTTGGCAATAGAAGATGACAGCGCCTTGCTAAAGGCGTGTGAAAAGCTGTTCGCCAGCAAGAAGCCCCACCGATACGACCTGCATGGCGCGATACGTGGCAAACCTGGCAAGTGGGAGGGCGAAGCCTTTCCTGTCAGGAAGTCAGTGCAAACAACTTCCTCCATCGAACAGTGATGATTCCATGGCCAAGTCAACTGCGTTACCAACCAAAGAGACCGCGCCGCGCTTCATCCGGGCGAAACACGCACCTACTTACCTCGGCATGTGTCGAGCAGTTTTCGACGAAACCGTCCGCCCCCACGTCCGCGAATTTCCCATTGGAAAACAGGGCGTTGCCTTCGACCGCCACGAGCTGGACGAATGGGCAGACGCCTACATCGAACGCATGGCAATTGAAAAGCAGGCCGATCAGGACAACAATCCGCCCCGCAGTGGGCGCCAAGGAGCAAAACAATGGCGCGAAAAACAATGTCGGGCCTCTACCAGAGGAACGGGATTTGGCACATCGACAAAGTCGTCAGAGGTAGCCGACTTCAAGAAAGCACTGGAGCAAGCGAGAGGGAGGAAGCCGAGCAGTATTTGATTCATCGGCTTGAGAAGCTGCGGCAGGAAAAGATTTACGGCGTGCGCCAGGTCCGCACCTGGCGCGAAGCTGCCACCCGGTTCTTGATCGAGTTCAAAGACCAGGCATCGATTGGCCTTTCCGCTTCCCACATCGAACAGCTCGACCCGTACATCGGCGATCTGCCGATAACGCACATCGATGATGGGAGCCTGGCTACGTTCATTCGCGAACGGCAGCGGCCGAACAAGACGGACAAAGGGAAGGTGAAGCCAGGCGTATCGAACAGGACGGTCAACATCGCCCTGCAGCGAGTCGTCAGGATCTTGAACCTGTGCCACCGAAAGTGGCGCGATGCTGAAAAGCGGCCGTGGCTGGAGAGCGTGCCGATGATATCGATGCTTGAGGAAAAGAAGTCGAGCCGCAAACCCTACCCGATGTCCTGGGAAGAGCAGGCCCTCTTGTTCCCTGAGCTGCCCGACCACCTGTTGAGGATGGCCCTCTATAAGGTGAACACGGGTTGCCGGGAGCAGGAAGTGTGCAAGTTGCGGTGGGATTGGGAAATACGGGTGCCGGACCTGAACACCAGCGTGTTTCTGATACCTGCCGGATTCGGCGGGCGGAGTGAAAAAGCAGGGGTGAAGAACGGCGATGAACGCCTGGTGATCTTGAACAACGTGGCGATGTCCATCATCGATGGACAGCGCGGCCTACACAAGGAGTTGGTGTTCCCGTACGGGCAGCCAGATCAGTTCGGGCCAACGGCAATGCATCGAATGAATGATTCAGCCTGGAAGAAAGCCAGGGTGCGCGCAGCAGACAAGTGGGAGAAGGTCCACCATGCGCCAGCACACCCCGGATTCAGGTCGATCAGGATTCACGACTTGAAGCACACCTTTGGCAGAAGGCTACGTGCAGCGAGCGTGACGGAGGAAGATCGGAAAGCGTTGTTGGGGCATAAGAACGGCAGCATTACGAGCCACTATTCTACCCCGGAGTTGCAGCACTTGATTGAGGCTGCGAACAAAGTGTCGGCTACTGACTCTCGCGGGCCAGCGCTGACCATCTTGAGGAGGAAACTGGGATGATCCCCCGCAAAAGTCCCTACGCGTAAAAAAGCCGAACTGGCTAGAGTTCGGCTAAGTCACTGAAAAATATGGTCGGGACGGAGTGATTCGAACACTCGACCCCTAGCACCCCATGCTAGTGCGCTACCGGACTGCGCTACGCCCCGACTAGGCGTGTTACTGGTTCGCTTCGTAACGAAGCGATCAGGAATATACCGCAAGCTTTTGAAATGTGGAAGTATTTTAAAAGCCTGTATCACTTCTTCAAAACTACCAGCACATCTTCGAGTTCGGAGATCATCTGGCGGATCAGTTGCTTGTATTGGGTTGTGTCGTCTTTGGCTTCATCACCGGACATACGCTGGCGCGCGCCGCTGATGGTAAAGCCCTGGTCATACAGCAACGCACGGATCTGTCGGATCATCAGCACATCCTGGCGCTGATAATACCGACGGTTCCCAGTACGTTTGACGGGGTTGAGTTGAGGAAACTCCTGCTCCCAATAGCGCAGAACGTGCGGTTTTACCGCACAGAGCTCGCTGACTTCACCAATGGTGAAGTAGCGTTTGCCAGGGATGACGGGTAGCTCGTCGTTATGACTTGGTTCCAGCATAAGCCTCAACTCGGGCCTTCAACTTCTGCCCTGGACGAAAGGTGACCACACGGCGAGCCGTGATCGGGATTTCTTCTCCCGTTTTTGGATTGCGGCCAGGCCGCTGGCGTTTGTCCCGCAAGTCAAAATTACCGAAACCCGACAATTTGACCTGTTCGTTGTCTTCCAGAGCGTGCCTGATCTCTTCAAAAAACAGCTCGACCAATTCCTTGGCCTCGCGCTTGTTCAGACCCAACTCTTCGTACAGACGTTCCGCCATCTCAGCTTTCGTCAAAGCCCCCATACGTCACTTCCTTAACGTGGCGTTCAACCTTTGTTCGAGCGAGGTGAGGATATTTTGTGTCGTGGTATTCACCTCATCGTCATTAAGAGTGCGCGATGGATGCTGCCAGGTCAAGCCAACTGCAAGGCTTTTTCTATGCGGATCAATGCCTTTACCCTGATAGACGTCAAATAGCCTGAGGTCTGTCAGCCATTCCCCTGCATTTTCACGGATTACATCCAAAACGGCAGTGGCGGCGACTTCACGATCAGCGATCAGGGCCAGGTCGCGACGCACTTCAGGGAAGCGCGACAACTCGCTGAATTTAGGCATCTTGCCCGAGGCCACTTCGGCCAGGACCAGTTCGAAGACGAAGACCGGGCGGTCGAGCCCAAGGGTTTTCGACAGCTCTGGGTGAATGGCTCCGACGAAGCCCACCAGGCGACCTTCGCGCTCGATGCGCGCAGTCTGGCCTGGGTGTAACGCCGGGTGGCTGCCTGGCACGAATGTGAAGTCGTCCAGTGCACCGGCAAAGCCCAAGACCGCTTCCACGTCAGCTTTAACGTCGAAGAAGTCTACGGCGTCGCGACCTTGCGCCCAGCCTTCTGGCAAGCGGCTACCGCAAACAACCCCGGCCAGCATTGGCTCTTGCTTCAGGCCGTCGAGCTGACCGACAAACCGCAGGCCGCTTTCAAACATGCGCACGCGGTCTTGCTGGCGATTCAGGTTATGGGAAAGGGCTTTCACCAGACCTGGCCACAGCGACGAACGCATGGCGGCCATGTCGTTAGAGATCGGGTTGGCCAGCAGCAGCGGTTCGACGCCCGGATTGAACAGTTCGAATTGCTTCGGATCGATGAAGCTGTAGGTCACCGCTTCCTGATAACCACGGGCAACCAGCAGACGACGCAGCTCAGGCAAGTGCGCACGCGCTTCAGCCTTGGGTTGCGGCGCCAGACGTGCTTGCGGGTAACGAACCGGCAGGCGGTTGTAACCGTACAGGCGAGCCAACTCTTCGATCAGATCGACTTCCAGACTGATATCGAAGCGATGGCTTGGCACTTCAACGTGCCACTGCCCTTCCCCACTCACAGAAATGGTCAGGCCGAGGGCCGACAACAGTTGCTCGATTTCAGCCGGCGCTATGACGAGGCCGAGCATTTGCTCGACGCTTTTGGCGCGCAGGGTGATCGGCGCAACGGACGGCAGATGCTGTTCGCTGACAGTCTCGGTGATCGGGCCAGCTTCGCCACCGGTGATTTCCAGCAGCAGGCCAGTGGCGCGCTCCATGGCCTCACGGGCGAGCTTCCAGTCCACGCCGCGCTCGTAGCGGTGCGAAGCATCAGTGTGCAGGCCGTAGGAGCGGGCCTTGCCAGCGATGGCAATCTGGTCGAAGAACGCACTTTCAATGAATATGTCACGAGTGGTCTCCGACACACCGCTGTGCTCGCCACCCATCACACCAGCAATCGCCAGGGCGCGAGAATGGTCAGCGATCACCAGGGTGTCGGCGCGCAAGCTGACTTCCTGGCCGTCGAGCAATACAAGCTTCTCGCCTTCTTCGGCCATGCGCACACGGATGCCGCCATTGATTTCGGCGAGATCGAAAGCGTGCAGCGGCTGGCCCAGCTCAAGCATCACGTAGTTGGTGATGTCGACGGCAGCGTCGATGCTACGCACGTCGGCGCGGCGCAGACGCTCAACCATCCACAGCGGGGTTGGCTTGGACAGGTCAACGTTGCGGATCACGCGCCCCAGGTAACGTGGGCAGGCGTTTGGTGCCAGTACTTCGATCGGACGCACTTCATCGTGCACCGCAGCCACTGCGGCAACCACTGGACGAGTGACTGGCGCGTTGTACAACGCGCCCACTTCACGTGCCAGGCCGGCCAGGGACAGGCAGTCGCCACGGTTCGGGGTCAGGTCGACCTCGATACTGGCGTCTTCCAGCTCCAGGTAGACACGAATGTCCTGGCCCACAGGTGCATCGGCCGGCAGCTCCATCAGGCCATCATTGCCCTCGCCTACTTGCAACTCCGCCTGGGAGCACAGCATGCCGTTGGACTCGACACCGCGCAGCTTGGCTTTCTTGATCTTGAAGTCGCCCGGCAGTTCGGCGCCGATCATGGCGAACGGGATCTTCAGGCCGGGGCGCACGTTAGGCGCTCC
This sequence comes from Pseudomonas sp. MIACH, assembly GCF_001269925.1. Taxonomy (GTDB): domain Bacteria; phylum Pseudomonadota; class Gammaproteobacteria; order Pseudomonadales; family Pseudomonadaceae; genus Aquipseudomonas. Next base: position 91,378 of record NZ_LHVO01000015.1, on the reverse strand, counting down.
GCACACGACCTGGAAGGTTTCCGTGCCATTGCTGACCTGGCACACACGCAATTTGTCGGCATCGGGGTGTTGCTCGGTGCTCAGCACCTCACCCACGACTACGCCACTGAAAACACCGGCGGCCGGCGTAACGCTATCGACCTCAAGACCGGCCATCGACAGACGCGCAACCAGCGCGTCGCGATCTACCTGCGGGCTTACCCAGCCGCGCAGCCATTGTTCACTGAATTTCATCCTGCTCTCCTAAAGATTCGTTACGACTAGCGAAATTGCGCGAGGAACCGCAAGTCGTTGTCGAAGAACAGACGCAAGTCGTTCACGCCGTAACGCAGCATGGCCAGGCGCTCAACGCCCATGCCGAAGGCAAAGCCCGAGAACTCTTCCGGATCGATCCCGGACATACGCAGCACGTTGGGGTGAACCATGCCGCAGCCCATCACTTCCAGCCAGCCGGTCTGTTTGCAGACGCGGCAGCCTTTACCGCTGCACATCACGCACTCCATGTCGACTTCTGCGGACGGCTCGGTGAACGGAAAGAACGATGGACGGAAACGCACCGCCAGTTCTTTCTCGAAGAACACCCGCAGGAACTCTTCGATGGTGCCCTTGAGGTCGGCGAAGTTGATGTCGCGATCAACCAGCAGGCCTTCGACCTGGTGGAACATCGGCGAGTGGGTGATATCGGAGTCGCTGCGGTACACACGGCCTGGGCAGACAATGCGGATCGGCGGCTTGTTCGCTTCCATGGTGCGGACCTGTACCGGCGAGGTATGGGTGCGCAACAGCATGTTTGCGTTGAAATAGAAGGTGTCGTGCATCGACCGGGCCGGGTGATGGCCTGGGATGTTGAGCGCCTCGAAGTTGTGATAATCGTCTTCGACCTCAGGGCCTTCGGCAATGCCGTAGCCGATATGGGTGAAGAACTGCTCGATACGTTCCAGAGTCCGGGTGATCGGATGCAGACCGCCCGAGGCCTGGCCACGGCCAGGCAAGGTCACATCAATGGACTCGGCGGCGAGCTTGGCCGCAAGATCGGCCTCCTCGAGCGACGCCTTGCGCGCATTGAGCACCTCTGTGACACGCTCCTTGGCGACGTTGATCAGCGCGCCGACTTGCGGGCGCTCTTCAGCCGGCAAATTTCCCAGGGTCTTCATCACCTGAGTCAATTCACCCTTTTTGCCAAGGTAGTGAACCCGGATTTGCTCCAGGGCATTGATATCTTCAGCGCTTTGCACAGCCTCAAGAGCTTGAGCGACGAGCGCGTCCAGGTTTTCCATGTACAGACTCCAGATACAAAATAGGGGAAGAGCTTGAAGGCTCTTCCCCTATTTATGACGTTTACCACCTTGGGCTACAGGAGCAGCCCAGGGTGACTGTCGGGGGTACTTAAGCCAAGGTGGCTTTAGCTTTCTCGACAATCGCAGCAAACACCGCTTTTTCGTTCACGGCCAGTTCAGCCAGAACCTTACGGTCGATTTCGATGGACGCTTTTTTCAGGCCAGCGATGAAACGGCTGTAGGACAGACCGTTAACACGTGCACCAGCGTTGATACGAGCGATCCACAGAGCGCGGAACTGACGTTTTTTCTGACGACGGTCGCGGTAGGCGTATTGGCCTGCCTTGATTACCGCTTGCTTGGCAACACGGAATACGCGTGAACGCGCGCCGTAGTAGCCTTTAGCGAGTTTCAGAATTTTTTTGTGACGTTTACGGGCAATGACGCCACGCTTTACACGAGCCATGAGTTACTTCCTCTATTCTTGATCCAAAATTAACGAAGGCGCAGCATGCGCTCGACTTTTGCCACGTCAGACGGATGCAGCAAGCTGCTACCGCGCAGTTGACGCTTACGCTTGGTCGACATTTTGGTCAGGATGTGGCTCTTGAAAGCGTGCTTGTGCTTGATACCGTTAGCAGTTTTCAGAAACCGCTTAGCAGCACCACTTTTAGTCTTCATCTTTGGCATGTTCGGATACTCCGCATTCAGTTGATAAACATAATCAGAAGGCCTGCCGTGCCCTGTTGATTACTTCTTCTTTTTCGGGGCGATGACCATGATCAGCTGGCGTCCTTCCATCTTAGGATGCTGTTCGACCGAACCGTACTCAAGCAGGTCAGCTTCAACCCGTTTGAGGAGTTCCATCCCCAGCTCCTGGTGGGCCATCTCACGGCCGCGGAATCGCAAGGATACCTTGGCCCTGTCCCCATCACTCAGGAAACGTACCAGGTTGCGCAGTTTTACCTGGTAATCCCCTTCCTCCGTCCCTGGACGAAACTTGATTTCTTTTACTTGAATCTGCTTCTGGTTCTTCTTCGCCGCGGCAACCTGCTTCTTCTTTTCGAAGATCGACTTGCCGTAGTCCATCACCCGGCAAACGGGTGGGATTGCATCGGCGGAGATTTCCACCAGGTCCAACTTGGACTCTTCTGCAATACGAAGCGCTTCATCAATCGAGACGATGCCAATCTGCTCGCCGTCAGCGCCAATTAACCGAACCTCGCGTGCCGAGATATTCTCGTTGATCGGGGCTTTCGGTGCAGCTCGTTTATCTTGTCTCATTTCACGCTTAATAATAATTACTCCGAATCTGGGCGACCACGCCGGGAAACCGCTTGCGCGAGGAACTCAGCGAACTGGGCGACGGGCATCGAGCCCAGGTCAGCACCTTCACGAGTACGCACAGCGACAGTCTGCATCTCGACTTCCCGATCTCCGATAACCAAAAGATAGGGAACCTTGAGCAAAGTATGCTCGCGGATTTTAAAGCCGATCTTTTCATTTCTCAAGTCGGACTTGGCACGAAATCCGCTTTCGTTGAGAGTTTTTTCAACTTCAGCGGCAAAATCTGCCTGTTTATCAGTGATATTCATGATCACTGCCTGAGTCGGAGCCAACCACGCAGGGAACGCGCCCTCGTAGTGCTCGATCAGGATCCCGACGAACCGTTCGAACGAGCCGAGGATCGCCCGGTGCAGCATAACCGGGTGTTTACGGCTGTTGTCTTCGGAGACGTATTCGGCTCCCAAACGGATCGGCAGGTTAAAATCGAGCTGCAAGGTACCACATTGCCAGACACGACCAAGGCAATCTTTCAACGAGAATTCGATCTTCGGCCCGTAGAAGGCACCCTCGCCCGGCTGCAAGTCGTACGCAAGGCCCGCACTGTCTAGCGCTGCGGCCAGTGCCGCTTCGGCGCGATCCCACAGCTCGTCGGAACCGACGCGTTTTTCCGGACGAGTGGACAGCTTCATCTCGACTTCGGTAAAGCCGAAATCGCGATAAACATCCATGGTCAGCTTGATGAACGCGGCGGATTCGGCCTGCATCTGCTCTTCGGTGCAGAAAATGTGGGCGTCGTCCTGGGTGAAGCCGCGCACGCGCATGATGCCGTGCAGCGCACCCGATGGCTCGTTACGGTGGCAGGCACCGAACTCGGCCAGGCGCATCGGCAACTCGCGGTAGCTCTTCAGGCCTTGATTGAACACTTGCACGTGGCAAGGGCAGTTCATCGGCTTGATGGCGTAGTCGCGGTTTTCCGACTGGGTGGTGAACATGTTGTCGGCGTAGTTGGCCCAGTGCCCGGATTTCTCCCACAGGCTGCGATCAACCACCTGTGGGGTCTTGATCTCCAGGTAACCGTTGTCGCGCTGAACCTTGCGCATGTATTGCTCAAGCACTTGATACAGGGTCCAGCCGTTCGGATGCCAGAACACCATGCCCGGCGCTTCTTCCTGAAGGTGGAACAGGTTCAGGCGCTTGCCGATCTTGCGGTGATCGCGCTTTTCGGCTTCTTCGATGCGCTGGATGTAGGCGGCCAGTTGCTTCTTGTCAGCCCAGGCAGTGCCGTAGATCCGTTGCAGCTGCTCGTTCTTCGCGTCGCCGCGCCAGTAGGCACCGGACAACTTAGTCAGCTTGAACGATTTGAGGAAGCGTGTGTTCGGCACGTGCGGACCACGGCACATGTCGACGTATTCTTCGTGGTAGTACAGGCCCATGGCCTGTTCGTCCGGCATGTCTTCCACCAGACGCAGCTTGTAGTCCTCACCGCGCGCGGTGAACACGTCAATCACTTCGGCGCGCGGAGTGACCTTCTTGATGACGTCGTAATCTTTTTCGATCAGTGCGTGCATGCGCTGTTCGATGGCAGCCAGATCGTCCGGAGTGAAAGGACGTTCGTAGGCAATGTCGTAATAAAAGCCTTCGTCGATGACCGGGCCGATCACCATTTTCGCCGTTGGGTACAGCTGTTTGACCGCGTGGCCAATCAGATGCGCGCAAGAGTGGCGAATGATCTCCAGCCCCTCTTGATCCTTGGGCGTGATGATTTGCAGGCTGGCATCGGAGGTGATCAGGTCGCTGGCGTCAACCAGCTTGCCATCGACCTTGCCGGCCACGGTGGCCTTGGCCAGGCCGGCACCAATGGATGCGGCAACCTCGGCTACGGAAACCGAATGATCGAATGAGCGTTGACTGCCGTCGGGAAGAGTAATAGTTGGCATGGCGCCTCCTCTCCTAGTGGTGACCCCTACCAAAGGTCACGTGGGTTGGGATGAGCCAGTACAAGATCCAACACCAGGCCGTTCAGTGATGAACGCCTGCCTTACAGCGGCAGGAGCCTTTCGGCCAACCGATAATCGAACCACAGTGACTGGAGTGAGCTAAAAAGAAACATGGCAGGGCGGCAAATGGCGCACCCGGAATTAGCCAAGCGCAAGATGCTAGCACAGATGAACGGTCATCGCGCCGACCACACCTGCCGTAAACACAAATTCCAGCCTTTATAGCTGCAAAAGTGAACTTGGGCTGTACGCCATGCCTCAAACCCACTGAGAATCGCCGTTCGTCCCCGACCCAAAGGAGCATCCCATGATGCGTTTTACCTCTACCCTCGCTCTTGCCGCTACCCTGAGCCTCCTTTCCCTCGGCGCACAGGCCGCCGCCCCGTCCAACTGGCCAGCCGGCGCCCGCGACAGTTTCGTCAGCGACTGCAGCGCAGCCGCCAGCCAGAACGTGGACGTCAAAACCGCCAAAGCCCATTGCGAATGCGGCGCTGACAAGATCAACGCTGAATTGAGCACTGCTGAAATCAAGGAACTCATGACCAACCAGAACGCCAGCCCGGAGCTTAAAAACAAAGCGGTCGCGGCTATTTCGTCCTGCAAAGTCGTGAAGAAAAAGTAAGATCGGCCCCTGATCAGACGGCCGTTTTACCGGAAAAACAGCCCGAAAACTGCCATTTCTCACAAATTACACAGCTTTTACGGCTTTTTTTACCAGCTGATATTTCGTGCAAAAGCCCCGTAGATCGGGGCTTTCAGCCGAATCAAGCATTGAACGCAACGCTATTGATTAGCAAACTATGCCTTGGGGGGGCTCCCAAGCCGAGCATTTCGACTATGATAGCCCAGTGTGCCCAGTTGGCCTGAGCAGCACAGTACTACTGAAAATATATGTTTCTTGGAGATACACCATGTCTAATCGCCAATCCGGCACCGTTAAATGGTTCAACGATGAAAAAGGCTTCGGCTTCATCACTCCTCAAGGTGGCGGTGACGACCTGTTCGTACACTTCAAAGCTATCGAAAGCGACGGTTTCAAAAGCCTGAAAGAAGGCCAAACCGTTTCCTTCGTGGCTGAGAAAGGCCAAAAGGGTATGCAAGCTGCACAGGTTCGCCCAGAGTAATTCTGTGCTGAGCTAAAAAAACCCCGTCCATGTGACGGGGTTTTTTATGGGCGCTGCAAAAACCTGGAAGCAATCAGCCGCAATTGACGCGATTGATCACCAGGTTGTCGTCGGTATTCAGGTTCAAACGGTCGGAGCGGTATTCCAGCGTGATCATATCGTTGGGCTTGAGGATCCGCGCATTTTGCGCACCGGCACGCGTGCGAGCCTGTTCCAGTAACTGCGGCGAGGCTTTTTGGCCAATGGTAAATTCGGCGGCCTTAGCCTCACAGCGGCTATGGCCAGCATCGGACACGGCGGCGTCTTTGGCTGGCTCAGAGGCACCTGGGGTGCTGCAACCCGCCAACGCGAGTGCTGCCAACAGGGTACCGAATGATGCGAGCTTCCAAGGCATGAAGCCTCCTATTGAAAATAATGAACAGAGATCGTGCGACAGCGGCCTGGCAGATTGGTTTCAAGACGTAAACCGCTGATGGGCAAGTCTGCCTGACTCTCAGCAGGCATTCGCCCGATCAATCGTGACCAGATATGAACGCATCAGTAGATGTCGATGTAGTCAAACGGCGGCTTCGGCCAATTCTGCTTCAGCGCATTGAAAATCTGCGTGACCCAGACTTCATCGCTGGCTGCGACGTTGCCGACATAGCCAGAGCCCTTGGCCCAGGTCTCCAGGCGAAACAGCAGGCCGTCTATATCCGTGCCCCCCACCACCCCCGACGATATGTAGGCAATCCCAGCCTTGCTCACACGTAACTGGGTGTGCTCGTCATCACTGGCGCTGGCGATCAGTTGGCGCACGGCGGCCAGGGTGAGGTTTTCGGGGTTATTCAAATCGATCTGCACGCGGTGTCCCCCGGCAATTAAACAGGGGGACAGTGTCGCACAGCACCTGCTTCATGCCTAAGTAGCAGTGCCAAACACCGCGCAAAATGATTAACTGCGCCCGCTAGAACCGCGTTCCAGCGCATTGCCCCGTCTTTCAACCCGTGAGATTTCCATGACCACCGTAACGCTGCAAGCCGATATCAAAGCCAAGTGGCCCCAAGGCCAAAGCTCCTACAGCCCAGGAAGCCCGGAGGAACTGGCAATCATCGGTATCGACCTGCTGGTCAAGGAACTCGGCACCCAGGCAGCGCAAGCATTCATCGGCCAGGTATTCGAAAAATACCCGGCCGATCATATGGGGGCGCAAGACCCCGAGCGCGAATAAGAGCCGGCTGACGAACGTCAACCGGCAAGCGCTTTACTTCAAGCGCGCCAGGCGCTCGGTGAGCAGATCAAAGAAGCCCTGGGCGTCGCCGTTCTCAACCCAGAACACATTCTTTTCCTGCTTCAGGCCGTCGTACCAATCCACGATAGTCTGGCCAAAGGTCGGACCTTCGCGGCTGTCCACCACCATATTGGCCTGACGCCCCGTGAACAACGATGGCTTGAGCAGGTAGGCAATGACGGTCGCGTCATGTACCGGTCCGCCCGGAATGCCGTAGTGCTCCATGTCGCCCTTGACGTATTCATTAAGAATATCGCCGACGACCTTGCTCGCATTGTTCTTGATGTCGGCGATCTTTTTCAAACGCGCCTCGCTGGTCAGGACCTTATGAGTCACGTCCAGCGGCAGGTAAGTCAGCTTGACGCCGCTCTTGAGCACAATCTCGGCCGCCATCGGATCGGCGAACAAGTTGAACTCGGCAACCGGGGTGATATTGCCGCCGTTGAAGTGCGCGCCGCCCATCACCACCACTTCCTTGATGCCTTGGGTGATTTCCGGGTCCTGAGTCAATGCCAGCGCCAGGTTGGTCTGCGGGCCGAGCATCGCAATGGTGATGCTGTGAGGCTTGGCAGCCCGAAGGGTCTTGATCAGGTAATCAACAGCGTTGCCTTCAGCCAGGCCCTTTTTAGGTTCATGGACGGTGACGCCGGAAATACCTTCTTTGCCATGGATGTTCTCGGCGTAGATCGGTGTGCGCAGCAGCGGTTTGGGTGCGCCGGCGTACACCGGGATTTCTTCACGCCCGGCCCACTCGCGGGCCAGACGCGCGTTACGCGAGGTCTTGTCCAGGCGCACATTGCCGGCGACGGTGGTCAGCGCACGAATGTTCAATTCGTCCGGGGAAGCCATGGCGAAGAGCAAGGCCACCACATCGTCGGCACCTGGATCAGTGTCGATGATCAAGTCGATTTTTTCCGCCGCCTGGGCGCTTGCAGCAGTGAGCGCGGACAAAAGCAGGACACTCCGAAACAGATTTCTCAGGGTTGGGAGACCACGTTGCATAAAACACTCCTTGTCGTTGGGGAACTCTAGAAGGTTACGCCAGACACCAGCGCGATATTGCAGTAAGGCTGGCACTCGCCAGTGCGCACAACCGCGCGCGCATTGCGGCTTAACTGCTTGAATTGTTCATGGCTGAGCAGTCGTCGCTCGCCGAGGGCTGCCTGCTCAGTCAAGGCATTCAACTCAACCAGCGCGGGTGGCTGCTTGAGCAGGATTTCTTCCGCCAGCACATGGCTTTCCACCTGCATTTCACTGAGCACGATACGCAAGGTACTGATGAAGTCGGGAATGCCCTGGGTCAGCGCCAGGTCGATCAACTCGACCCCCGGCGGCACTGGCAAACCGGCGTCGCCGATCACCAGGATGTCGCCATGGCCCAGGGATGCGATCAGCCGCGACAAGGCGATATTGAGCAGCGGGGTCTTTTTCATAAGGGCACAAAACCTTGAACGTCATGCAGCGTAGGAATGGAGGGTTGCGCACCGGCACGGGTGACTGACAATGCTGCAGCGACCTGGCCAAAACGGATGGCCTCGGCTTCACTTTTGCCACTGGCCAGTGCTGCGGCAAAACCACCGACAAAGGTATCGCCGGCAGCGGTGGTATCCACCGCCTTGACCTTGGGCGCCACCAGGTGCTCAAAACCGTGGCCATCGGCGAACAACGCACCTTGGGCACCCAGAGTAATAATGACTTTACCGGCCCCCGCCTTGATCAGGTGTGTCGCCGCGACCTTGGCACTGTCGAGAGAGTCGACTGTCACGCCGCTCAGTGCGGTGGCTTCGCTTTCGTTGGGAATCAGGTAGTCGACCGCGGCGTACCAGTCGGCGGGCAACGGACCGCTGGCCGGCGCTGGATTGAGGATCACGGTCTTGCCCAGTTCACGACCGCGCTTGAGGGTATAACCGACAGTATCCATCGGCACTTCAAGCTGGCAGATGATCACATCGGCGGCCTGCAGCACCGCATCACATGCCCGTAGTGAGGCGGGCGTCAGCTCACCGTTGCTGCCAGCGACAATCACGATCGCGTTCTGGCTGCTGTCGTCCACCACAATCAAGGCGACGCCACTGGAGCCGTCCACAGTGCTCACCGCCTGGCAATCGATACCTTCCACCAGCAAGGCGCCACGCAGCTCAGTGCCATAGGCATCGGTGCCGACACAGCCGATCATTGCCACATCCGCCCCCAGTCGCGCCGATGCCACGGCCTGGTTGGCCCCCTTGCCGCCAGGCACCGTGGAAAATGTTTGGCCGATCAGGGTCTCGCCGGCACGGGGCAACCGACTGGCGCGGGTGACCAAGTCCATGTTCAAGCTGCCTACTACCACTACTTTTGCTGGCATACATCAGTACTCATCAATTCGGTTCAGCGGTATTGGGCGAATGCGCTGGCGACTGGCGCCGTCGACTCGCGCAATACAATGCTCGGCGTCACGATGCGTTGATCGATCGGCAGTTGAGGTGTTGAAATTCGTCGCAGTAAAAGCTCGGCCGCCGTCTCGCCCAGTTGCAGGATCGACTGGCCAACCGTGGTCAGCGCCGGGTACACGTAGCGGCCCATTTGTATGTCATCAAAACCGATCACCGACAGTTCGCCAGGCACGCGGATATTACGCTCCGCCGCGGCGCGCAACACGCCGAAACCGATCATGTCGTTGCTGGCAAAAATTGCGCTGGGCGGGTTTTCCGCCAGCAATTGCACGGCAGCAGCATAACCGCCGGTGCTGGTGAAGTCGCTTTCCCGGGTGCGATTGGCCAGCACTTCCACACCGGCCTCATGCAGCGCACGCTGGTACCCCGCCAGACGCATTTGCGCGACGCGCGTGTGGGCCGGGCCGCCGATGCAAGCGATGTCCCGATGGCCCAGATCAAGCAAGTGTCGGGTCGCCAGGTAGGCGCCCTGCTCGTGATCGATACGCACCAGGTCAACATCAATGCCGTCCAGCGCCCGGTCGACAATCACCATGGGCGTACGCACCGCGCTCAAACCCGCTGCGAGGCCGCTGTCATCACCGCCTACCGAGGTCACGATCAAACCGTCGATGCGTTTCTCCAGCAACACGCGCAAGTAGCTACGTTGTTTTTCCGCGTTGTCGTCGGAGTTGCAGAGAATCACGCAGTAGCCGTTACGCTCACAGTAATCCTCGATACCCCGGGCCAGCTCGGCAAAATAAGGGTTGAGGCTATTGGGCACGAGCAATCCAATAGTGGCCGTGGTATTGGCCTTGAGCGAACGCGCGACGGCGCTGGGCACGTAGTCGAGCTGCTTGATCGCCGCTTCGACCTTGATCCGTACCGGCTCGCTCACCGGGCGCGTCTTGTTCACCACATGGGACACGGTGGTGTAGGAAATACCTGCAAGCGCTGCTACATCCTTGATCGTCGCCATGGTTCAACCTCGCCGACTGGCGCGACGGCTGCGGTAAGTATCCAGCACCACAGCGATCACGATCACGGCGCCGGTGATGATGCGCTTGGTGGGCTCCGTAGCACCGATCTGCGCAAGGCCCGCGGCCAGCACCGAAATAATCAACACACCGAAGAAGGTACTGATCACCGAACCACGCCCGCCCATCAGGCTGGTACCGCCGATCACCACTGCGGCGATCACTTGCAGTTCCAGGCCGGAACCGGCATTCGGGTCTGCCGCTTCCAGGCGCGAAATCTGGAACAACGCTGCCACACCGGCCAGCAGGCCCATGAGGCTGAAGACCAGAATCTTGTACGGTTTGGGATTGATCCCAGCCAGGCGCACGGCTTCTTCGTTAGTGCCGATGCCAATCAGGTAGCGACCGAATACGGTACGGGTCAATACCAGTTGGGCGACAATAATCACCAGCAAAGCAATGATGAACGACGGCGAAATACCGAAGGCAACCGGGTTGGACAGCCACGCAAAGGAGTCACCGATATAGGCGGTGCGCGAGCCGGTCATCTGGTAAGCCACGCCACGGGCCATCTCCAACACGCCGAGGGACACGATAAACGATGGAATACGCCAGGCCACGGTGATAGAGCCGGTGATGGTGCCGGCCAACGCGGCGCAGCCCATGCCGAGCACGGCGGCCGGTAAAACACTCCAGCCCCAGCCGAGAATCGCCACACTGACAGCCGACGCTGCCAACGCCAGCACCGAGCCCACCGACAGGTCGATGCCACCGATGATGAGGATGAACGTCATGCCCACCGCCAGCACCATCAGGTCCGGGATCTGGTTGGCCAGGGTGCTGAAGGTGTCGTAGGACAGGAAGTGATCACTGAGCACTGAGAACAGCGCAATCATCGCCAGCAACGCACCCGCCAGCCCCAGGTAGGTACCCAGGCCATAGAAGTTGCCGCCAGTCTTACCGGGGGAAGTTGTTGTTTTCATGGGGTATCCCTAAGCACTGCGTCGTTGAGCAGCGCATCACGTTTCTGATAACCGGCAAAGGCGGCGGCAAGCAATTCGTCTTGTGTCCAACTGTCGCGCTCGAAGGTCTCGATCAAGCGTCCGGCGGACAGCACACCGATGCGGTCGCAGATCAGCATGAGTTCACGCAGGTCGCTGGACACCACCACCAGCGCCTTGCCCTGGCGGGTCAACTCGCCGAGCAAGGCATAAATGTCGAACTTGGCACCGACGTCGATGCCGCGGGTAGGCTCGTCGAACAGCATCACCGAGCAGTCGCGCTCCAGCCAGCGGCCAATCACCACTTTCTGCTGGTTGCCGCCGGACAGCTCCGACACCAATTGCGCCGGGCTGGAACTGCGGATACGCATGGCATCGATCTGGCGCTGGGCCAATGCTGCCTCATCTCGCGTATTCACCACACCGGCGCCGGAAATTTCCGGCATGTTGCCCAGGGCGATGTTGGCGCTGATGGACTGGCTCAACAGCAAGCCTTCGCCCTTGCGGTCTTCGGTGATCAGCGCAATGCCATGGCCCACCGCATCCACTGGCGAGCGAATGCTCACCACCTGGGCCGCAGAGCCCAGCGCCACGGTACCGCTGTCGGCCAGGTCGGCGCCGAAGATCAGGCGCAACAACTCAGTGCGGCCGGCGCCGATCAGACCGGAGATGCCATAGATCTCGCCCGCGCGCACTTCGAAAGACACGTCGCGGACCTTGTCCGAGCGGCTCAGGCCTTTCACCGTGAGCGCAGGCCCGCCGATAGTCCGCGGGCCCAGGTCGATGTGCTCGCCCAGCTCGCGACCGACCATCAAGGTAACGAGTTGCTCGCTGTTGTAGTTGGCCATCGGCTCGACACACACCAGCTTGCCGTCGCGCAGTACCGCAATGCGCTGGGCGACACGGGCCAGCTCTTCGAGCCGGTGTGAAATGTAAATGATCGCCACGCCCCGGGCCTGCAGGCGAGTGATTTGCTCAAACAGCATCTCGACTTCACGGGCAGTGAGCATGGCCGTGGGTTCGTCGAGGATCAGTACGTGGCAATCGCCAATCAGGTTGCGGGCGATCTCGACCATTTGCTGGTGGCCGATACCCAGGCTGCCAACCAATGTATCCGGGTCGATCGCATCCAGGCCGACTTGGGCCATGGCTTCGATCGCGGCTTTGCGCAACTGTTTGCGGCTGATCCAGCCACAGTGGCTGGGCAGGTTATCCAGGAACAGGTTTTCAGCCACGGTCAACGTAGGCAGCAGGTTAAGCTCCTGCATGACCATGCGCACCCCCAGCTCTTCAGCCTGGGTACGGCTGCCCGGCCGGTAATCCTGACCGTTGAATTGCATGTGCCCGGTAGTCGGTGTGACCAGACCGCCGATGATCTTCGACAAGGTGCTTTTGCCTGCGCCGTTTTCACCGGTCAGCGCCAGCACTTCACCGCGATTGAGCGTCAGGGTGATGTCGGACAGAACCGGCTGGGCATAGGTCTTGCCGATACCGCTGACCGAGAGGACAGCGTTCGGGGCGGAAGATGACATAGGAAAATCTCCAGGCGCCCGCTCAGGACGAGCGGGCGCTGTTGGGTGCTGCCAGGATTACTTCTTGAGGACGAGTTCGACCGGGGTTTCGATCACGCCGTCCTTGGCATCGACTTTCTCACCCTTGACCAGCTTCAGCGCGTTCTGGATACCGAACACGGCTTGCTGCGCGGCAGCCTGGTCGGCAGTCGCCAGGACGCGGCCGTCCTGCAGCATCGGCTTGATGGCGGCAATATTGTCGTAGCCTACGACCAGCACCTTGCCGGCCTTGCCGGCCGCACGCACGGCGGAGACCGCGCCCAGCGCCATGTTGTCGTTACCCGCCAGCAGCGCCTTGAGATCGGGGTATTCGCTCAGCATGGCGGAAGCCACCTTCTGGCCCTGGTCGATTTCCCAGTTACCCGATTGCGTGGAAACGATCTTCATGCCGGCAGCGTCCATCGCATCCTTGTAGCCTGCGGTGCGCTGTTGGGCGTTGGTGGTGGTTGGCACGCCTTCGATGATGCCGACTTTATCGCCCGCGGCCAGTTGCTTGGCCAGGTAGTCACCCACCAGTTTGGAGCCTTTACGGTTGTCGGGACCGACGAAGGGGATATCAAGGTTCTTGCTTTTCAGCACGTCCGGGTCCAGGCGGTTGTCGATATTGACGACCTTGATGCCGGCATCCGAGGCTTTCTTCAGTACGGTGACCAGCGCCTTGGAGTCTGCTGGCGCGATGACGATGGCGTTGACCTTGGCGAGGATCATCTGGTTGACGATATCGATCTGCGCGCTGGTATCGGTTTCGTTCTTGATCCCGTTGGTGATCATGTCGAAATCAGCCGCGTGGTCTTTCTGGTACGCCTTGGCACCGTCCTGCATGGTGACGAAGAATTCATTCGCGAGTGATTTCATCACCAGGCCGACCTTGGGTTTGGTGGCGGTGTCATCAGCGAATGCAGAGGAAAGGGGTAAGGCGGCGGATGCGGCAGCAAGCACAGCGACAGCAAGAAGACGTCCAGCGAATGGCAGCTTCATGGGTTCACTCCGATCTTATGATTATTGTGAGCAACGCTTGCACCGAAGACTGCTTCGGCAGCCGTCCCACCCGGGCGACTGATACGAGCTGGCAGGAGACTCAAGGAGTGCTCCGTGAAACATCTCGCAAACGTTTGCGTTAATCAAACTATGAGAACCTTGTCGAGATTTGTCAACGGTTGAGCATCGCCTTTCATGCGAGGCGTCTACCCCCTGCCCTCTCCCGTCTTGTGAAGCACGTTGTTAAACATCCCCCCGACAGTTTCGTTCTCTGAAACGACAGGCGTCAGCGTACAGGCCAGGATTTTTCGTGATCATTTTCGGACAACCGAACGCAATCTCGCCACTTGTTCGGAAAGCCGGACGCGCACATCACCAGACGCGCCAAGCCAATGACAATAGTCTTTACAAATCAATAAGTTATTTTAAATCAACGCACACAATCAGCCTGGTACAAATCCTGCTCTTACCCAGCACCTCGCGGCGTTCAGAACCGCCCGGGCGCTCTAGATGAACCTGCTACAGCACTCATCAAAAACCAGAGAGAAAAATAATGAAATCTGCATTGAAGAACTTTGTTCCGGGCGCGTTAGCCCTTCTGCTGCTGTTCCCTGTTGCCGCTCAGGCAAAGGACGTCGAATCCAAGACCAAACTGTCCAACGTGGTGATCCTCGCCACCGGCGGCACCATTGCTGGCGCGGGCGCCAGCGCAGCCAATAGCGCCACCTACCAGGCAGCTAAAGTTGGCATCGAGCAATTGATCGCCGGTGTTCCTGAGCTTAGTCAGATCGCGAATGTGCGTGGCGAGCAAGTGATGCAAATTGCATCCGAAAGCATCAACAACGAAAACCTGCTGCAGCTGGGACGCCGCGTCGCTGAACTGGCAGACAGCAAAGACGTGGATGGCATCGTGATCACCCACGGTACCGACACCCTGGAAGAGACCGCCTACTTCCTGAACCTGGTGGAAAAAACCGACAAACCCATCGTTGTAGTCGGCTCCATGCGTCCAGGCACCGCCATGTCGGCAGACGGCATGCTCAACCTGTACAACGCCGTAGCCGTGGCCAGCAGCAAAGATGCGCGCGGCAAAGGCGTACTGGTGACCATGAACGACGAGATCCAATCGGGTCGCGACGTCAGCAAGATGATCAATATCAAGACCGAAGCCTTCAAGAGCCCGTGGGGCCCTCTGGGTATGGTCGTTGAAGGCAAGTCCTACTGGTTCCGCCTGCCAGCCAAGCGTCACACCATGGACTCGGAATTCGACATCAAGAACATCAAGAGCTTGCCCGATGTTGAAATCGCCTACGGCTACGGCAACGTAAGCGACACCGCCTACAAGGCACTGGCCCAGGCTGGCGCCAAAGCCATCATCCACGCTGGCACCGGCAACGGTTCGGTGTCGTCCAAAGTGGTTCCCGCGCTGGTGGAGTTGCGCAAGCAAGGTGTGCAGATCATCCGTTCTTCCCACGTAAATGCCGGGGGCATGGTGCTGCGTAATGCCGAACAGCCAGACGACAAGTACGACTGGGTCGCCGCCCTCGACCTGAACCCGCAGAAAGCGCGGATTCTGGCAATGGTCGCCCTGACCAAGACCCAGGACAGCAAAGAGCTGCAACGGATGTTCTGGGAATATTGATTCCTGCTGACATCTCTGTAGGGGCGGGTTTACCCGCCTCTACTTCATCTGTAAATCCCGCAACCAACACCTCCCCGCCTTACACCGAACCACTTAAACCGCTGTCAGACGAACTTCTTGAAATTTAAGCAGTTGCGAAATTGCCTACAGTTAAATACTGTATGCACGTACAGCCTATTAAGGAATACTCCGTGGCAAAGTCCTCTTCCGCAGCGCCAACCCCACCCGATGCCTACGAACGCCTGGCCATTCGTGTGCAAAAAATCATCAACTCCACTAACGCTCAGAAAGCCAAGGCAGCCTTGATCTTCCGCTTGCCGGAAGAACCAGAGGACGAATGGCAGCGCTTGCTGGAGGAAATCGCAGAGAACGACAACGTCACCCTCGCCTATCGGGATGACGACGGCGTGCAGATTTTCTGGGTTGTGCCGAAGGAAGATTGAGTCGATGAGTGCCCGTTTTATTGCTGTGTGCTGCCTGCTGTTCGCTGTCTCTGCCCATGCCCAAGCACCCCGAACTTTCAGCGAAGCCAAGAAGGTCGCCTGGACGCTCTATGCGCCACAATCCACCGAGTTCTATTGCGGCTGCAAATACACCGGTAATCGCGTTGACCTCAAAGCCTGTGGCTACATCCCACGTAAAAACGCCAATCGTGCTGCACGCATCGAGTGGGAGCACATTGTTCCGGCCTGGCAGATCGGACATCAGCGCCAATGCTGGCAGAACGGTGGACGCAAGAACTGCACGCGGCATGACGATGTGTTCAAGCGTGCCGAAGCGGATTTGCACAACCTGGTGCCGAGCATCGGCGAGGTCAATGGCGACCGAAGCAACTTCAGTTTTGGCTGGCTGCCGGTGCAAAGTGGGCAGTACGGTTCATGCCTGACCCAGGTGGACTTCAAGGCCAAGAAGGTCATGCCACGCCCGTCTATTCGCGGGATGATCGCACGCACTTATTTCTACATGAGCAAGCAGTACGGCTTGCGCCTGTCAAAACAGGATCGCCAGTTGTACGAAGCCTGGAACAAGACCTATCCGGTACAAGCCTGGGAGCGCCAACGTAACCAGACGGTGGCGTGCGTGATGGGCCTTGGCAATGAATTTGTCGGCCCGGTAAACCTGAAAGCCTGCAGTTGAAGATGGGCGGCACGGCCGCCCAATCAGCCCGTTACTGCGCGGACGTGTGCTCGATGATCTCGGACACCGTGTCGCTTTTCTTCGCCCGTGCCATCTTTTCGTTGAGCAGTGTCTGCTTGGCCTCGGCCTCTGCCCTGGTTGCAAACGGCCCCAGCAGCACTTCGTCCTTGCCGTCGACCTTCACGATATAAAAACTGAACCCGTGCTCGAGCAACCAGGCGGTCAGGTCCGTGATTGCCTGCAACTTGTGGTCCGGTGGGCCTACGCGCAGATCCCACTCCTGGGCGGCAATCGCGCCGGTTTGTGGCTGGTTTTCGGTCACGGCAGGCTTGGCCTTGGGGGCATCGACACGCTTGCCTTCACCGCAACCGGCCAACGCCAACACCGCAATTGCCATCGCTACTTTACGCACTGCCCTGCTCCTTCAAAGGATAAAGAGGCGACTTTATCATTCACTGTCTATTCTGGCCGTCATAAACGTTGGCTTAAACAATGCGAATGATGTATCCCAGACCTGTATGATGCCGCCATGGGAATTAATGTCGCCTCTATGCGTCCTAAAAGAGGCAGTCACAGGGAAGCGCTTAGCAGTAAGCTACACACATACGACACCTGCCCTGTCTGAAACATGTGTCCTTAAAAGTAATCAAGGAGAAGTCCATGCTTATACTCACCCGCAAAGTCGGTGAAAGCATAAACATCGGTGATGACATTACGATCACCATCCTGGGCGTCAGCGGCCAGCAAGTAAGAATCGGCATCAACGCACCCAAGGATGTTGCCGTGCATCGCGAGGAAATTTACCAGCGCATCCAGGCCGGCCTGACCGCTCCGGACAAAAACCAGACGCCTTGAAGCACCCTCAGTAGCCAGCCCTTTCGTTCACTGTTACGGCTGGCGAAAACTTCCTCGGACTGCTTTTGTCTTTAGTTGCGCGAACTGTTTTTTCGGCACACTCATCTATTCGTCAAGATGAAACTATCTTCACGCCTGGAACTTATTACACCCTCTGCAACCAAATCCCCTGACTGACATCCCGCCATCCGTGTGCACCTGGGAGCACGTCGATGATGCCTGGCACTGCGCGGCCATTTTTCTCCACATCCTGGATGATTGCCCTGCTGATAGGGCTGGTCTTCGTCGGTTTGGAATATGGCCTGAAGCTTGAAATAGAAGGCGCTGAGGCCCCCCGTTCGCGGCTGGACCTGGTACTGCTGCTGTGTGGCTACTTGTTCATGTTCTGCCTCAAGCCCATCCAGATGGCCGTGCAGCACAAGTTGTGCCAGCGAACCCTTCGCAAAACCGCACGCTGACGCCCCCCTGATTCACTATCAGATCACCGGTGTTTACAGCGTCGTAGCAAGACCTATTCTTGAGTGTGTTTGCACAGCCAGTAAAGGCGCAGAAACAGATGGACACCCTCACTAAAACTCAAATCGAATCTGAATTGGCAGCCCGCCTGCCCAGCTACGCGGTCACCTGCACGCTGCACGCCGACGGCACGCTCTCGGCCGTACTCAGCGGTCCGGAAACCGACCACTTCGCAATCACCGGAATCGTGCGCGCGCATTATCGCGGAGCCGAAGCAATTGCCCGGCTCGCCAACGAGATTCTCAGAGAGATGGTGCTGTCCCGCCAAGGCATGCGCAGTGATCGAATGCAGGCATCGCCTGAACCAGCCGCCAGCGACGCAAGCCAAGGCCAGTAACGGGCCTGGCTTTCTGTATCAGCCCGCCGCTCGCTCCAAGCACAACAAGCCATCAGCGCTGCGTTGTACCTTTAGCTGTTCATACCCATCAATCGAAGGATGCTCCGTCACCATGGGTTTGAGGTGCGTCGACGTCACAACCATCACATCCGCCCCAGCCGCCTCCCCCGCACGAATCCCCACCGTGGCATCCTCAAACACCAGGCAGTCCTGCACCGACACCCCCAGACGCTGCGCACCGAGCACATAACAGGCGGGGTTCGGCTTGCCGATGGCCACGTCTTCAGCCGTGACCAGCACCGCTGGCGGTGTAATACCTGCCGCTTGCAGCCGACGCAACGCCAGCTCCCTGGGTGCAGAGGTGACCAGCGCCCACTGATCACCGGGCAAACGGCTGAGAAACTCGACGGCACCGGCAATCGCGACGACACCGTCCACATCCTTGATTTCAGCCTCGGTGATCCACCGCGCCTCAACCTGCGGATCAACACCGGGCAATGCCTGGCGCGTGATGGTGTCGATCGCCCGCGCACCATGGATGGTGGTCAGAAACCTCGCCACATCCAGCCCGTGGCGTTCAGCCCAAGTGCTCCACACCCGCTCGGCGGCAGCAATTGAATTGAGCAGGGTCCCGTCCATATCGAACAGGAAGGCGCGGTAAGGGCGGGCAAATACGGCTGAACCTCGGATGGACACTGCGGGGTTTCCTCGTGAGCTGAAACGAATAATCGGCGCGATGCAATCTACGGATCACCTGGTTGCTTGTAAACGCTCACGGCGCCTGCAACAACACTGAGGCGTCAACTCACCTGTCCGCCCACTTCCACCACGTCCACCGGGGTGTGCCATGCCGTCGACACCGCGATGCGCAGCCCATCGACCAGGCCCGCTCCAAGCTCACGCGACACGTGGATAAAGCCACTGCGTACACCCGAGCCCGAGAGTTCGTGCTGCAAACGGTAGAACACCTGGTTGCAAACAAATGTACCCGCCGTCTGCGACACCGACACCGCAATCCCCTCCTCCCGAACCGCCTTGGCCATCGCCTTGATCGGCAGCGTTGAGAAGTATGCCGCAGGGCCGCCGACCACTACCGCCGTGTCAATAGGCTGTGCGCCGAGGTTGTCGGGAATGCGCGCGTCATTGATGTTGATCGCCACTCGCTCGATGGATATTTCGCTACGCCCAGGTGCCAATCCAGTGGCGATGACCATCGCCGGGCGCAATTCACTGATCAGTTGGACCAGGCACTCACCTGCCGTGGCAAATGCACAAGGCAGTCGGCGCGCAACAATCTGCACATCATCGTCGAGCTGCACGCCATCCAGTTGGCGCACCGCCTCCCAGGAAGGATTCACCACGTCTTGATCAAAGGGCTCGAACCCCGTCAGCAGTACGGTTCGCATCTGGACCTCACATCAACCAGTAAAGCAGGACAATATTGACCACCAGCATCATCAAGGCCGTCGGCATCTGGGCCTTGATCACCGCGTTTTTGTCTGGCAACTCCAGCAACGCCGCCGGCACGATATTAAAGTTGGCAGCCATCGGCGTCATCAGCGTTCCGCAGTAGCCGGAGAACATGCCAATCGCCGCCATCACCGCCGGATTGCCGCCGTAGATACCCACCAGCACCGGCACACCCACGCCGCCGGTCATCACCGGGAACGCCGCGAAACCGTTGCCCATGATCACCGTAAACAGCGCCATGCCCAACACATAGACCATCACCGCCACCAGCTTGAAATCCAGGTTGATGTAAGTGGTAGTGACGTGCGCGACCGCCGTGCCGACCCCGGCCTCATTGAACAACAACCCAAGCATCGCCAGCATCTGCGGCAACACCATGGCCCAACCCAAGGCTTCGGTCAGGCGCCGGGATTCGCGCAAGGCTTGCACTGGCGTATCGCGGGTCAGCCAGCAGGCCAGGCCGAGAGCGATCAAACAGCCGATGCCGAGGGACACGAAGGTGGTGTTTTTCGGATCCAGCAACGGTACGCCGCCAATCTCGGTGTGCTTGAGCAAGACCGAACCGATCACCGTGGTCAGGGGAATGGCCAGCGCCGGGATAAACAGCTTGTGACCGAGGCGACCGGCACTGGCACGCGAAGCCTTGTCATGCAACTGCGCATGGGTGCCACGACCAACGCCGCCCAAACCTGCGATCAGCGCCATCACCACTACCCCCACACCGACCACCACCGATGGCAGGCGCTCCCCCACCAGGAATGGAATGGCGAACAGCAGCCAGAACAGTGCGCTGGACCAACGCTTGGGGTGGGTTCGATCCAACAGGATCATGCCCGCGGTAATCAGCAGCAGAACCCCGGCGAGCCAGTACAGGTATTGAATCGAGATGATCATTGCGCGACCTCCACTGGGGTGGCGACGGACGTCATCTCGCGGGTCAGCCTTCGGTCAAAGCGATGAAGTCGGATCGCGTGAATGATGAACGCGCAAATAGCCGTGGGAATGCCCCACATCGCAATGTGCAGCGGCTCTACGTCGATTCCCGACCCCAGCAGGAAGGTGTGCATCAACGCGATCGCACCGAAGGCGACGAAGATGTCTTCACCAAAAAACAGGCCGACATTGTCGGTGGCGGCACACATGGCCAACACCTTGTGACGTAGTTTATCCGGCAGTTTGCCGTAGCGTTTTTCCGCCGCGCCTTCGGCCATCGGTGCCAGCAGCGGGCGTACCATCTGTGGGTGCCCGCCGAGGCTGGTCAAGCCCATGGCAGCCGTGGTTTCACGCACAAACAGATAGATAATCAACAGGCGCCCGACCGTAGCGCGCTCAAACCGCGCAATCCAGTTCTGCGCATGCAGGCGCAAGCCGTGACGTTCCAGCAGGCCGATGACCGCCAGGGGCAACAACAGGATCAATTGCAGGGCGCGGGTCTGCAGGAAACCATTGCCCATGGTGGCGAGGATTTTTTCCAGCGGGAAATGGGCGGCAAACCCTGTGGCGATAGCGGCGGCGGTAACCACCAATAACGGATTGAAGCGCAAAACAAAGCCAACCACGATCAGAAGTACGCCGATTAACGGCCATAAGTTCACAACAGTTTGCATGGCGGAAAGGTCCTTAAGTGCGCGCTGCGGCGCCATTACAGCAGGATGTGAACAAAGGGTTCACAGCAGGAAGTGGCGTGCAGTCGGCTCGGTTTTTTATTGTTGACCCGTCAGGGCGAGCGTCAGTGGCGGCAACTTTGCTGTGTGGAAGCGGGAGGTGTCCAACAAGAAAAATTGTTGCTGCAAACCAATAAATCTTGTGGGCAATTGAAGGCGGCGCAGGTAACAAGGTGTAGACAGGCTGCGCAGGATTCGCGCATCGTAGCGTCGCCGATTGACCAGGCTCCCCATCACTGTTGTGGATACGGACATTCAGTGAAAACCGAAAAAACCCTCAGCGCACGCTCCCGCACCGGACTGAAACCGGCGCGCCGATCGGTTCGCGCACTGACGACACGTCATCATCGGCATCGGAAGGGGCTGCATCGGTGACCTCACCCACTCCAGATTCAGCCGCGCAAACCAGCCTCAGCCTGCAAACCCGCCTGATTGCCCTGGTGGTCGCCGTCACCTTCTTCATGGAAAACCTTGACGCCACCGTTATCGCCACGGCACTACCGACCATGGCGACCGCCTTCGGGGTGACGCCGGTTGACATGAACATCGGCATCACCGCGTACATCCTCGCCGTAGCGATCTTCATCCCCCTGTCCAGCTGGATCGCCGACCGCTTTGGCGCACGCCGCGTATTTGCCGGCGCGATCATCGTCTTCACCCTCGCCTCACTGCTCTGCGGGCTTAGCCAGAGTCTCGAGATGTTCGTAGTTGCCCGTGTCCTGCAAGGCATCGGCGGCGCACTGATGGTGCCCGTCGGGCGCCTGGCGGTGCTGCGCAACACCGACAAGAAAGACTTGGTGAAGATGATCGCGGTGATCACTTGGCCCGGCCTGGTGGCGCCTATCCTCGGGCCATTGGCCGGCGGCTTGATCGTGACCCATGCGTCGTGGCCATGGATCTTCTACGTGAATCTGCCACTCGGCGCCCTGGCCTTGATCGCCGCCCTATGGCTGGTGCCGGAAGGCCGCGAGACGAACGTGCGCAGGTTCGATGCAAAGGGGTTTGTCTTGCTGGCAGGCGCCTGCGTAGCGCTGCTGGGCGGGCTGGAATGGCTGGGCAGCCAGTCAGGCGAAATGCTCATTCCTGGCGGCATGCTGGTTGCGGCGGGACTCCTGCTGACGGTATGGGCCGTGCATCATTGCAAGGGCTACAGTGAGCCATTACTGCCGCTCGACACCCTGTCCATCACGACCTTTCGCGTAAGCGTCTACGGCGGGTCGCTCTTCCGCCTGGCCATCAGCGCACTGCCTTTCTTGCTGCCACTGCTATTTCAAGTAGCGTTCGGCTTGTCACCAGTGGATGCCGGCCTGCTGGTACTGGCGGTATTCGCCGGCAACCTGGCGATGAAGCCCTTTACCACAGCCATCATGCAGCGCTACGGCTTTCGCAAGGTGTTATTGGTCAATGGGGTGATGGGGGTGATGTCGATTGCAGCCTGCGCGTTTTTCACCGCGCAGACGCCATTTGCACTGATCGCCAGCGTGCTGTTCGTGGGCGGCCTTTCACGCTCGATGCAGTTCACTTGCTACAACTCGATCGGCTTTGCGGACGTACCCAAGGCACGCATGAGCGAGGCGTCGGCGCTGTTCAGCCTGTCATTCCAAATGGCCATGGGGATGGGTGTGACGGTCGCGGCGCTGCTGCTGCGGGCATCCATGAGCGTACAAGGGCATGAGATTCAGGCGCAGGTCGCGGATTTTCGCGTGGCGTTCATCGGGGTGGCGTTGCTGGGGGTGTTGGCGCTGGTGGATGTGTACCGGTTGCCGGTAGGAGCGGGAGAAAGTGTGTTGAATCGACGCTGACGGCTGCCGTTCAACACACTTTTGCGGCTATCAGGCGGTGGTATTGACCATCGATCCGGAGGTGCTGTTGCCCTCATCCGTTACCGCCTGCAACAGCGCGGAAGTCACCGTTTGCAAGGCTGCCGCAGTGCCCGCGATCTGTGTTTGCGCCGCTGCTACTGCCGCGGCTTTAGCCTCTGCACTCTGGTCGCGGGACTGGACTTCCTGCAAGGCCTGCTGCTGCGCTTGAAGCTGCTTTTGCAACTGCTCGATCTGCTTCTTCAACGCCTTGACGGTATCGGACTCCTTCGAGATCGATGAGGCTTGGCTACCGCCACCCACGCCTGCCGCGCTATTGGAGTCAGCTTTCATGTTGACGGTCATGCCGCCTGCGCTGTTCGTACTGGCCGTGGCCGTGGTATCAGTCGAGCTGACAAGGCTGGGAGTACTTACTACGGAAGAGGTAGTGCTGATGTTGATAAGCATGCCAAATGTCCGAGAGTTGAAGATTTGCGACTGCATCGGCCTGGGCGTCGATTACTTTAGGGGCGTGTTGATTTTTTGATAGCCGTAAATTGCGAACAACAAAAAAGGGCCCACCTTTCGGTGAGCCCTTCTAGACCGCCCAGCAGAGCGGATTTTGTTTGGTAGGCGCGATTGGACTCGAACCAACGACCCCCACCATGTCAAGGTGGTGCTCTAACCAACTGAGCTACGTGCCTGCTGTGAGGCGGCATTCTACGGAATTCCGAAGGGGTGTCAACATCTTTTTTGCAGCTAAGCCTATGAATATGCGAATTTTTTATTTGTGGCCGGTGCGCCGCGCTTTTTCGGGTGGCTGGCAGGCAATTTTCAACTCAGGTAGGATCGGAGCACTCGTAAAAAATATAAAACAGAGGTTCCAGGATGGCGAACACCCCCTACCCCCAGTCGTATTACGCCGCTTCCGCCAATGCCGTTCCGCCGCGCCCAATGTTGCAAGGGGACGTCGAAACCGATGTGTGCGTGATTGGCGCCGGCTATACCGGCCTGTCCAGCGCGCTGTTTCTGCTGGAGAACGGTTTTCGCGTGACGGTGCTGGAAGCTGCCAAGGTGGGTTTTGGCGCGTCGGGCCGCAATGGTGGACAGATCGTCAACAGCTACAGCCGTGACATTGATGTGATCGAGCGCAGCGTCGGCCCCCAGCAGGCGCAGTTGCTGGGGCAGATGGCGTTCGAGGGTGGCAGGATCATTCGCGAGCGGGTGGCCAAATACCAGATCCAGTGCGACCTGAAGGACGGCGGCGTGTTCGCGGCACTCAACAGCAAGCACATGGGCCATCTGGAGTCGCAGAAGCGCTTGTGGGAACGCTACGGCCATACACAGCTGGAGTTGCTGGACGAGCGCCGCATTCGCGAGGTAGTGGCCTGTGACAACTATGTCGGCGGACTGCTGGACATGAGTGGCGGCCACATCCATCCACTCAACCTGGCGCTGGGTGAAGCGGCAGCCGTGGAGTCCCTGGGCGGTACGATCTACGAACAATCGGCGGCGGTGCGCATCGAGCGGGGTGCCAATCCGGTGGTACATACGGCCGAAGGTAAGGTCAGGGCCAAGTTCATCATCGTCGCGGGCAATGCCTACCTGGGCAACCTGGTGCCGGAGTTGGCGGCCAAGTCGATGCCCTGTGGCACCCAGGTGATCACGACGGCGCCACTCGGGGATGAGCTGGCCAAGACCCTCCTGCCGCAGGATTACTGCGTAGAGGACTGCAACTACCTGCTCGACTACTATCGCCTCACCAGCGACAAGCGCCTGATCTTCGGCGGCGGCGTGGTGTATGGCGCGCGCGACCCGGCGAACATCGAAGCAATCATCCGCCCGAAGATGCTCAAGGCCTTCCCGCAACTCAAGGATGTGAAGATCGACTACGCCTGGACCGGCAACTTCCTGCTGACCCTGTCACGCTTGCCGCAGGTCGGGCGCCTGGGTGACAACATCTACTACTCACAGGGCTGCAGCGGCCATGGCGTGACGTACACCCACTTGGCGGGCAAGGTCCTGGCGGAAGCGCTGAGAGGCCAGGCAGAGCGCTTCGATGCGTTTGCCGACCTGCCGCACTACCCATTCCCAGGCGGGCAACTGTTGCGCACACCGTTTGCGGCACTGGGGGCTTGGTATTACGGGCTGCGGGATAAGCTGGGCTTCTGACAAATCAATGGGAGCCGGTTCGCCGGCTCTCGCAAAAAATAGCCAAATCGCAGACACAAAAAACCCCGGTCTTTCGACCAGGGTCTTTGCTATCGGATCAAAGCAGCCAGTGGCTTTCTTTGTGCTTCAAGGCGTTCAGTGGGCCTTGAGGCAGATATGGCGCAGCGGACGGGACTCGAACCCGCGACCCCCGGCGTGACAGGCCGGTATTCTAACCGACTGAACTACCGCTGCGTATCGCTTGACCGGCCGAGCAAACCGCCTCAACCGTCTTTTAACATCTGATCGATCAGCTTGGCTGTTCAATCTCAAGCCCGACGAATCGAACCTGGAAAATATGGCGCAGCGGACGGGACTCGAACCCGCGACCCCCGGCGTGACAGGCCGGTATTCTAACCGACTGAACTACCGCTGCGCGTCGGTGCAACCTTTAACGTTGCGTCTTACCCGAAGGCAAAACTCTCAAGAAGTGGTGGGTGATGACGGGATCGAACCGCCGACCCTCTGCTTGTAAGGCAGATGCTCTCCCAGCTGAGCTAATCACCCTTTGCTTCGTTGAGGCCGCGAAATTTACGCAGGTAGCGGACCTAAGTCAATAGCCTGCTTGAAGTTTTTCTGAAAAAGACAAAATAGCTTCAAGACGGCTACCTGCCCTACTCGCTGTAAATCATCTTCTTGCTCATGCCACCGTCCACCACAAACTCTTGCCCGGTGACAAAGCCGGCCTGGCGCGACAGCAACCATGCCACCATCGCCGCCACGTCCTCTACCGTACCCACCCTGCCCGCCGGATGCTGGGCATGATCGGCATCAGTCAAAGGTTCGGCACGCCGCGCAGCTGGATCACGGGCATCAATCCAGCCAGGGCTGACCGCATTCACCCGCACTTCCGGCCCGAGGCTCATCGCCAAGGCGTGAGTCAGCGCCAACAACCCACCTTTGCTCGCCGCATAGGCTTCGGTATCCGGTTCCGACTGACGAGCCCGGGTCGACGCCAGGTTGACGATCGCCCCGCCGTGGGCCCGCAGGTAAGGTGCACAGTGCTTGGCCAGCAACATCGGCCCACTGAGGTTAACGGCCAGCACGCGGTTCCAGTAAGCCAGGTCAAGGCTTTCCAGGGTGATATTGTGCGGGTCGGCCACCGCAGCGTTACAGACCAACGCGTCCAAACGACCGAATTGCCCCAGGACTTCGGCGACCCCTTGGGCCACCTGTTTCTCGTCAGCCACATCCATGGTGATAAACCAGGCATTCTCGCCCAGCACCTTGGACACCTTGGAGCCACGCTCGCGATCCAGATCGGTCAAGACCACCTGCCAGCCTTCGCTGATCAGCCACGCGGCAATCCCGAGGCCAATGCCCCGCGCCGCGCCCGTCACCAGAGCGACGCGCCCATTACTGGCCGTTGCGGCCTCCATGGACCACTCGATCACAAGGCAGCCAGCCCGCGAGCCAGGTCAGCCTGCAGATCAGCGACGTCTTCCAGGCCTACCGCGATACGGATCAGGCTGTCTCGGATGCCGGCGGCTTCACGTTCCTGCGGCGCCAGGCGTCCGTGGGACGTGGTGCTCGGATGGGTAATGGTGGTCTTGCTGTCACCCAGGTTGGCAGTGATGGAGATCAGGCGGGTCGCATCGATAAAGCGCCACGCGCCCTCTTTGCCGCCCTTCACTTCGAAACTCACCACAGCGCCGAAACCCCGCTGCTGACGCTGGGCCAGTTCGTGTTGTGGATGGCTCTTGAGGCCGGCGTAATGCACCTTCTCGATACCGTCCTGCTGCTCCAGCCACTCAGCCAGTGCCTGGGCGTTGGCACAATGGGCCTTCATCCGCAGGCTGAGGGTTTCCAGGCCCTTGAGGAAGATCCAGGCGTTGAACGGGCTCAGGGTCGGGCCGGCGGTGCGCAAGAAGCCCACCACTTCCTTCATCTGCTCGCTGCGACCGGCAACCACACCGCCCATGCAACGACCCTGGCCGTCGATGAACTTGGTGGCCGAGTGCACCACAATGTCCGCGCCCAGCTTCAGCGGCTGCTGCAAGGCAGGCGTGCAGAAACAGTTATCGACCACCAGCATCGCGCCTTTAGCGTGAGCCACTTCGGACAATGCGGCGATATCCACCAGTTCGGCCAGCGGATTGGACGGCGACTCGACAAACAGCAACCTGGTATTGGACTTGATCGCCGCATCCCAGCCGGACAAATCCGCCAGGGGCACGTAGTCCACTTCAACACCGAAGCGCTTGAAATACTTCTCGAACAGGCTGATGGTCGAACCAAACACGCTGCGCGACACCAGCACGTGGTCGCCGGCACTGCACAGGCTCATCACCACCGCCAGGATCGCCGCCATGCCGGTGGCCGTTGCCACCGCCTGCTCTGCACCTTCCAGCGCCGCAATACGCTCTTCAAACGCGCGTACAGTCGGGTTGGTGTAGCGGGAATAAACGTTACCCGGCACTTCGCCAGCAAAGCGCGCAGCAGCGTCGGCCGCCGTGCGGAACACGTAGCTGGAGGTAAAGAACATCGGGTCACCGTGCTCACCTTCCGGGGTACGGTGCTGGCCGGCGCGCACAGCCAGGGTATCGAAAGCTACGCCATCGAGGTCGCTGTCCAACCGACCGGCATCCCATTCCTGACTCATGCTGCGACTCCTTACTCAATTCTTTATTTAAGATACAAAACCGGCCCCTCAGGGCCGGTGTCTACTCAGTTGTTGTACAGATCGATGATCGCGCTGACCGCCTGGGTCTTGATCTTCGACGAGTCGTTACGCGCCTGCTCGATCTTGTTCAGGTAGGCCTCGTCGACGTCACCGGTCACGTACTTGCCGTCGAACACGGCGCAGTCGAACTGCTCGATCTTGATCTTGCCACCGCCGACCGCTTCGATCAGGTCCGGCAGGTCCTGGTAGATCAGCCAATCGGCGCCGATCAGATCGGCCACGTCCTGGGTGGTGCGGTTGTGTGCGATCAGTTCGTGGGCGCTCGGCATGTCGATACCGTACACGTTCGGGTAACGCACGGCAGGCGCTGCGGAACAGAAGTACACGTTCTTCGCACCGGCTTCACGGGCCATCTGGATGATTTGCTTGCAGGTGGTACCGCGCACGATGGAATCGTCCACCAGCATCACGTTCTTGCCGCGGAATTCCAGCTCGATGGCGTTGAGCTTCTGACGCACCGACTTCTTACGCGCAGCCTGGCCCGGCATGATGAAGGTACGACCGATGTAACGGTTTTTCACGAAGCCTTCGCGGAACTTGACGCCCAAGTGGTTGGCCAACTCCAGCGCAGCAGTGC
The DNA here is from genome assembly GCF_001269925.1 of Pseudomonas sp. MIACH. Taxonomy (GTDB): domain Bacteria; phylum Pseudomonadota; class Gammaproteobacteria; order Pseudomonadales; family Pseudomonadaceae; genus Aquipseudomonas. The sequence goes on along the minus strand of NZ_LHVO01000015.1, from coordinate 62,591 downwards.
GGCTGGTGTCCGGGATCGGGATCACCACGTCGATGTCGTGCTCGGGACGCTCGCGCAGGATCTTGTCGGCCAGCTTCTCGCCCATGCGCAGGCGCGCCTTGTACACCGAAACGCCATCGATGATCGAATCCGGACGCGCCAGGTAGACGTGTTCGAAGATGCACGGGGTGAGTTTCGGCGCTACGGCGCACTGACGGGTGTGCAGCTTGCCGTCTTCGGTGATGTACACCGCTTCGCCCGGGGCGAGGTCGCGGATCAGGGTGAAGCCCAACACGTCCAGGGACACGCTTTCGGACGCGATCATGTACTCGACGCCTTCGTCGGTGTGACGCTGGCCGAACACGATTGGACGAATACCGTGCGGGTCACGGAAGCCGACGATGCCATAGCCGGTGATCATCGCAACGACGGCGTAACCGCCGACGCAACGATTGTGCACGTCGATCACGGCGGCAAACACGTCTTCTTCGGTCGGCTGCAGCTTGCCGCGCTGGGCCAGCTCGTGGGCGAACACGTTGAGCAGCACTTCCGAGTCGGAGCTGGTGTTGACGTGGCGCAGGTCAGATTCGTAAATCTCCTTGGCCAGTTGCTCAACGTTGGTCAGGTTACCGTTATGCGCCAGGGTAATGCCGTAAGGCGAGTTGACGTAGAACGGTTGAGCTTCGGCCGAAGTCGAGCTACCAGCAGTCGGGTAACGCACATGGCCAATGCCCATGTGCCCGACGAGGCGCTGCATGTGACGCTGATGGAACACGTCACGTACAAGGCCATTATCCTTGCGCAGGAATAACCGGCCGTCGTGGCTGGTCACAATACCGGCAGCGTCCTGGCCGCGGTGCTGGAGGACGGTTAGCGCGTCATACAGCGCCTGATTGACGTTCGACTTACCGACGATACCGACGATGCCACACATGCGACGCAACCCCTACTTAATGAATCTTGACTGAACACAGCTTACTGCGGCGTTTTGGCCGGCAAGAGGTGTTCCTTGAACGGAAGATCAGCGGGTACGCTGATTCCGCTGGCCAGCCACTGACTGCTCCACCCCAATATGAGGTTCTTGGACCAATCTGCAACCAATAGAAATTTTGGCACGAGTACCGACTCCTGCCACCACGAATCCTGCTGTACCGGCCCCAGGCTCAACAGCCCGACCGCCACGACCACCAGCAACGCGCCACGCGCAGCGCCGAAGGCCATGCCGAGAAATCGATCGGTCCCGGAGAGGCCGGTAACACGTATCAACTCGCCAATAAGATAATTGACCATTGCCCCCACCAGCAGCGTGGCGATGAACATGATGGCGCAGCCCGCGATGACGCGAGCCGAAGGTGTCTCGATGTATCCGGCCAGATAGACCGACAATGAACCGCCGAACATCCAGGCTACGACTCCTGCGATGATCCAGGTCAGCAACGACAGTGCTTCTTTTACGAAGCCGCGGCTTAGACTGATCAAAGCGGAGATGGCGACGATTGCAACGATCGCCCAGTCAACCCAGGTAAATGGCACGTTTGAGCCTACGGACGGATAAGGCGGCGCATTTTAGCAGAGCGTCGGGCTGTCGGTAAGCTGTGATTGCGGCTGCTTTGCAAATCAATAGTTTGTGGCGAGCCAGCCCGATTTCAACCCCACTGCAAAACCAATGTGGGAAGGGCTTGCCCCCTCCCACATTGGATTGCATTCCACGGACTCAGCCGCGCTCAGGCTGGAAGCGGGTCACGAAGCCCTTCAGGTTTTGCTGACGGTCCAGCAAATCCCGCAGCCGATCCGCCTCGGCGCGCTCGATCAGCGGCCCGATAAACACGCGGTTCTTGCCGTCGGCGCTACGGATGTAGGCGTTGTAACCCTGGGCACGCAGCTTCTTCTGCAAAGCGTCGGCGCCTTCGCGATTGCCCAGGCTGGCCACCTGGATCGACCAACTGATCGGCAAGCCATTCGGATCAATACGGCTCTGCCCCACGTCCGGCTTGCCCGGCGCGGCAGGCTGTGGCGCTACAGGCTTGGGCGCAGGCGCAGGCGTCGCTGGCTTGGCGGCGACCGCCGGAGCAGGTGTCGGTTTGACCACCGGCACGCTTGGCTGCACCGGCATCGACGGCGCCTGCTGCGCGGCCACCTCATCATCGGTCGGCACCGGCTCTTCTTCCGGCAACGCCTGCGGCTCAGGCACCACCACCGGCTCGACCTGCACCTGCGGCACCGCCGGCGCCTGGGGCGTAGCCGGAGCCTCGACGACCACCTGACGCTGCTCGTCCTGGCGGGAAAACAGCATCGGCAGGAAAATCACCGCCAATGCCACCAGCACCAGGGCTCCAACCATTCGCTGCTTGTATGCGCTATCCAGTAATGCCATGTGCAGCTTCCTCCGTGGAGCGCCGGGCCAACCACTCAAGCGCCTCGGCAACACAATAAAATGATCCGAACAACAGAATCTCGTCCTCGGCCGTCGCCACCGCACACTGGGCTTCCAGGGCAGCAGTCACGCTTGCATACGACGTCACGGGCGCACCAAGGTTCTGTAACGCGATCTCAAGCTCATGGGCCGGACGGCTACGGGGCGTATCCAGCGGCGCGACCGCCCAAGCCTGGACGCTGCCCAGCAGCGGTGCAACCACACCCTCCAGGTCCTTGTCGGCGAGCAAACCGAATACAGCGAGACGACGCCCCACCGGCGGTGTGCGCGTCAGGCGTTGTACCAGGTATTGCGCCGCATGGGGGTTATGCCCCACGTCCAGCAACAGGTTCAGGCGCTTGCCGTGCCAGTCGAACGCACGACGATCCAGACGCCCCACCACTCGGGTCGCGAGCAAAGTCGCCGCAATCTGCTCAGCATGCCAAGGCAAGTCCAGCAACAGATAGGCTTGCAGCGCGAGCGCGGCGTTTTCCATCGGCAGATTCAGCAAGGGCAGATCGCGCAGCTCTACAGCCAGCCCACGCGCATCCCGACCGCGCCACTGCCAGTGCTGATCACCGATCTCAAGATTGAATTCGCGGCCACGCAGGAAAAACCCGCAGTCCAGCTCACGCACCTTGTCCAGCAAGGGCTGTGGCGGATCCAGGTCACCGCACAGCGCAGGCTTGCCCTGGCGGAAGATCCCGGCCTTTTCATAGGCCACGGACTCGCGGGTATCACCCAGGTAATCAACATGATCCACGCCAATACTGGTGACCAGCGCCAGATCCGCATCGACCACGTTGACCGTGTCCAGGCGCCCACCCAGGCCCACTTCCAATACGACCACATCCAGTTGCGCACGCTCGAACAGCCAGAACGCCGCCAGGGTGCCCATTTCGAAGTAAGTCAGGGAAATCTCGCCCCGCCCGGCATCGAGTGCGGCGAAGGCTTCGCAGAGCTGCTCATCAGTGGCTTCGACGCCATTGAGTTGCACCCGCTCGTTGTAACGCAGCAGATGCGGCGAGCTGTACACGCCGACTTTCAGCCCTTGGGCTTGCAGCAGCGCGGCAACAAAGGCGCAGGTAGAGCCTTTGCCGTTGGTGCCGGTCACCGTGATCACGCGCGGTGCGGGCCGGCCCAACCCAAGGCGGGCCGCTACCTGTTGCGAGCGCTCCAGGCCCATGTCGATGGCGGACGGATGCAACTGCTCAAGGTAGGCGAGCCATTCGCCCAGGGTACGTTGGGTCATAGGTTCGCAGGCACCGGCGGCACAACGATTGGCTCGACTTTAGGCGCGACGTAAACCGGTGTCGGCAGGCCCATCATTTGTGCCAGCAGGCTGCCCAGGCGTGGGCGCAGCTCGCCGCGCGGGATGATCAGGTCGATTGCGCCGTGTTCCAGCAGGAACTCGCTGCGCTGGAAGCCTTCCGGCAGCTTTTCGCGCACGGTCTGCTCGATCACGCGCGGGCCGGCAAAGCCGATCAGGGCCTTTGGTTCGCCGACGATCACATCACCCAGCATTGCCAAACTGGCGGAAACGCCGCCGTAGACCGGGTCGGTCAGTACGGAGATGAACGGGATGCCCTCTTCGCGCAGACGCGCCAATACCGCAGAGGTCTTGGCCATTTGCATCAGGGAGATCAGGGCTTCCTGCATGCGCGCACCACCGGAGGCGGCGAAGCAGATCATCGGGCAACGGTTTTCCAGGGCGTAGTTGGCGGCGCGCACGAAGCGCTCGCCGACGATGGCACCCATGGAACCACCCATGAAGGAGAACTCGAACGCCGAGACCACCACCGGCATGCCGAGCAGCTTGCCGCTGACCGAGATCAGCGCGTCTTTCTCGCCGGTCTGCTTTTGTGCAGCGGTCAGGCGGTCCTTGTACTTCTTGCCGTCGCGGAACTTGAGGCGGTCCACCGGCTCCAGGTCAGCGCCCAGCTCGTTGCGGCCGTCGGCGTCAAGGAAGATGTCGATGCGGGCGCGGGCGCCAATACGCATGTGGTGGTTGCACTTGGGGCAAACGTCCAGGGTCTTTTCCAGCTCGGGGCGGTACAACACCGCGTCGCAGGATGGGCACTTGTGCCACAGACCTTCAGGAACCGAGCTTTTCTTCACCTCGGAACGCATGATCGAAGGGATCAGTTTGTCTACTAACCAGTTGCTCATGCTTTCTTTCTCCAGTACCGGTGGCTTGAACACAGCCCCGCGTATGCCCTTGAGCTAAATTCATATGTGGCGATGACGCAGGTTGGACGGGGTCAGACGTTCGACCTGCCATTCCCAGCCTGCATCCTCAGCCTTCCAGACAGCCTGCCAGTGCAGGTTGCCACTTCATTTCCGGGCCTCCCTCAGGCGACGCCGGGCTGTTTTACACAGTGGTAGTTATGGACGGCGGCAGACTGCCAGCCGTCACATCCCGCCACTGCTGTTGCGCACGGCCTGCATGAATGCGCGAATCTTGCTGTGATCCTTGATGCCCTTGCCTTGCTCCACCCCACCACTGACATCCACGGCATACGGCCGAACCTGCTCAATGGCAGCCGCTACATTCGCGGGATTGAGCCCACCGGCAAGGATGATCGGTTTGCTCAGTTGCGCGGGAATCAGCGACCAATCGAACGCTTCGCCGGTACCACCGGGTACGCCTTCGACATAGGTGTCCAGCAGAATGCCACGCGCGCTGGAATAGGCAGCACAGGCACCCGCGATATCATCACCCGCCTTGACCCGCAGCGCCTTGATATACGGGCGTTGGTAGCTTTCACATTCGTCGGGGGTTTCGTCACCGTGAAATTGCAGCATATCCAGTTGCACGGCATCCAGGGTTTCATTGAGTTCGCAGCGGCTGGCGTTGACGAACAAACCCACGGTGGTCACGAATGGCGGCAATGCGGCGATGATCGCCCGCGCCTGCAACACATTCACTGCCCTCGGGCTCCTGGCATAAAACACCAGACCGATGGCATCCGCCCCCGCCTCGACTGCCGCCAGCGCGTCTTCTATGCGGGTAATCCCGCAAATCTTGCTGCGAACGACGGACATGTCGTAGAAACCTCAGGGGTGGGACCGAGAAAGTCCCGGATGGTAACAAAAGCTTTTCCGGGCGTCAGCCGCCAAGTTCGCTGAAACCTGTGAGGAAGTGTGGGCCGATGAAGCGTTGCGGCAGTTCAAACTCGTCGCGGTACTCCACATCCACCAGGTACAGGCCAAAGGGATGCGCCGTGACGCCGCCCGTACGGCGGACACGACTTTCCAGCACTTCCCTGGCCCACTCCACCGGGCGTTCGCCAGTGCCGATGGTCATCAAAACACCGGCAATGTTGCGCACCATATGATGCAGGAAAGCCCCGGCGCGGATATCCAGCACGATCATCTTGCCGTGACGGGTCACCCGCAGGTGATGGACTTCCTTGATCGGCGACTTGGCCTGGCACTGGCCGGCACGGAAGGCGCTGAAATCATGCACGCCTACCAGGTGCTGCGCAGCTTCGGCCATGCGCTCGGCATCCAGCGGGCGGTGGTTCCAGGTAATTTCTTCGTTAAGGTGCGCCGGGCGGATCTGGTCGTTGTAGATCACGTAGCGATAACGCCGGGCGATGGCCTTGAAGCGCGCGTGAAAGTGCGCCGGCATGACCTTGGCCCAACTGACGCTGACGTCGTGGGGCAAATTGATATTGGCGCCCATCACCCACGCCTTCATCGTGCGTTCGGCCTGGGTATCGAAGTGCACCACTTGACCGCAGGCATGCACGCCGGCATCGGTACGCCCGGCGCACATCAGCGATACCGGCGAATCGGCGACTTTGGACAGGGCCTTTTCCAGGGTTTCCTGCACCGTCAGCACGCCCGACGCCTGGCGCTGCCAGCCGCGATAGCGCGAACCCTTGTATTCCACGCCCAGGGCGATGCGGTAAAAGCCAGCGGCCGCCATTTCGGCGGCCGGGTTATCTATATTTGCCAAGAACTGAGAGCCTGATGAGTTACGCAAAGGCGGCCATTATAAGTGCGGCAGTCGCGGGGTGTGCGCTTTTGTTAGAGATTCACGCCAACCGCCCCTCCCACACTGGACTTGCACCAACCCTCAGATTTTGCCGAGCATTTCCTTGGCCTCGCCGCGCTGTACCTCGTCGCCTTCAGTCAGCACTTCCGAAAGGATGTCTCGCGCGCCGTCAACATCGCCCATGTCGATATAGGCCTGGGCCAGGTCCAGCTTGGTGGCGACTTCATTGGTGCCAGACAGGAAATCGAACTCCGGCTCATCGCTGTCCAAGGCCGCATCTTCAGCAGTGAAAGACGGCTCGATGGGTGGATGCTCCAGGCTCTGGGACAGGCGATCCAGCTCGGCGTTGACATCGTCCAGCTCCGAAGCAAAGGCATCAGGCTTGGCGGCTGCGTCCGGTTCGTCCGCCAGGGACAGATCGAAATCCTCCGGCAAATCGAAGTCATCCAGTGCCGCCGGTGTCAGCGTCGGTGGCTCGACCGCCGCCGCATCCTTCATCTGGTCCTCTAGACCGGAAAGGAAATCGTCGTCGGATTGCCCGGACGCCGGGGTATCGAGCTGCAGATCCAGGTCGAAGTCCGACAGGCTTTCCTCGTCCGCCTTGGGTGCGGATTGCTGCGCCAGGAGGGCTGCAAACGTCTTCTCGTCATCCAGGTTGGCCGGTGAAGCCGCTTCCAGCTCATCCAGGCTCAGATCGAAATCGGTGTCGAGTGCAGCAGGCTCGGGGGCCGGGGCCGGGGCCGCTGGCTTGTCTTCCAGCAGGTCCTTGACGTATTGAGCGTCAAGCGCTGCTGCGGCAACCGCTGCACTGACGCCCGCCGCCAATACGGCCATCGCAGGAAAGCGCGACTTGAGCTGCTCGACCTGGGCATGGTTTTCACCATTGGCCACCAGTTGGCGCTCCTGGGTGACGAAACCGTCCTTGTCGCCTTGCAGGCCATAGATTTCCATCAGCTTCAAACGCAGGTCGCTGCGCTTGGGCTCATGCTTGATCGCTTGTTCGAGCACGTCGGCAGCCTGGTTCAGATGGCCACGATCGATATGGGACTGGGCCTGAGCCAGGGCGTCGTTGGCGTTTTGCGGGGCCACGGCAGCGGCCAGCGGTGCCAGCACGGAGGCAACCGTCGGAACCGCCACTGCCGGCGCAACCACCGGAGCAGGTGCCGGAGTCGCTGCCAGCTTGACGTTCGGCGGCGGCACTTCAAGGCCTTCGAAGCTGTCCGACGGCAGGTCCTGTTCGATACTTGAGGTAAATTCCGGTTCTTCAGCCAGCGCCCGCGCCATGCGCAAGTGCTTTTCCTGTTCACGGCGGGCGTTGCGATGGCGCGCCCACAGCAGCAGGAGCAACAACACTACAAGGCCAGCCGCGCCGCCGATCACGCCGAGGACAACCGGGTTGGTCAGCAGGTCATTGAACTTGCCTTCCGTGCTATCAGGTGCTGCGACCGGCTTGGCCTCCTCCGCTGCTTGCGCGGCCGGGGCGGCCGGCGTTGGCGCGGTGGCCGGCTCGGCAGGCGCCGCCGGAGCGGTTGCCGGAGCGGCGGCCAACTGTGCGGGCATCGCCGCCGTCGCCGGGGCGGCCGGGTCAGCCTTTTCGGCCTGCAAACGGGCCAATTGATCGTTCTTCAGTTGAATCAGCTTCTGCAGTTTATCCAACTGGCTTTGCAGATCTGCCGCACGGCTCTTGAGTTCGTCGTTATCACGGCGAGTGGTGTCCAGTTGCTCCTGGGTCATCGCCAGCTTGTCGCTGAGGACCTGGCTGTCAGCGGCCTTGCCCTTGCCGCCCTTCTTGGCCGCTTCGGCCGAGACCAGGCTCAAATTGTCCTGGGTATTGGTGGTCGACGGTGCGTTGCCGGCCTGGGTGCGCCGGGTGGCGTCCAGTTGCTGCTTGCCCGCCGCCTGATTGGTGGCCGCGCGTCGACCCTGGCGCCATGCAGCATTCTGTGCAGTCACTTCGGCGATTGCTTGAGGTTGCGGCAACGCTGTGCTTTGCACCGTGTCTGGCAGGCGTAGCACCTGGCCGGTTTTCAGGCGGTTGATATTGCCGTCGACAAAGGCGCCGGGGTTGAGCGCCTGGATGGCCAGCATGGTCTGTTGCACCGAGCCACCATTGCGATGCTTCTGGGCAATTTCCCACAGGGTGTCGCGCGACGTGGTGGTGTGCTGCGCCGGCTTGCTCACCGCCGGCGCCTGGCTGGCCGGCGTTCCCACACGCGGTGCAGGTGCTGCTGGGGTGGACGCAGATTGGTCGAACTTGGCCGGGTCGAGCAACACACTGTAGTCGCGCATCAAACGGCCATTAGGCCATTGCACTTGCAGCAGGAAACGTACGTAGGAATCCGGCAGCGGCTTGCTGGAGGTGACGCGCACCACACTGCGACCACTGGGATTGATGACCGGGGTAAACGTCAGGTCATTGAGAAACGCCTGGCGATCAACGCCCGCATCCACAAATGCCTGGGATGAAGCCAGGCTCGGGGTGATCTCGGACGCCGTGAGACCACCGACATCGAGCAATTCGATTTCCACCGACAACGGCTGGTTCAACTTCGACTTGAGGGTCATCTCCCCCAGCTGCAGCGCTTGCGCCATACCGGAGGACAGCGCCGAGGCGGCCGCTATTGCTAACACCAGTTTGCGAACTTGAACCATAGCCTCATCCTTTGTTTGAACACTCCCCGGCCTGCGAGAAGGTTGGTAACCGCTTGCCATAAGGCATGGCGAGCCGATAGGTCACCGACGCGCAACTGTTCCTGCTTGGGGCCAAGCATAGCGCTTGGTTAGAATCAATCTACAAATTGCCGCCAAGTATCTTTTACACAAGGCCTTTTATCAACAACTGCGCCAGTTGCACGGCATTCAGGGCCGCCCCCTTGCGTACGTTATCTGACGTCAGCCACAAATTTAGTTCCGCCGGGTCGTCCACTCCGGCGCGAACCCGACCGACATACACCACATCCTGGCCCACCGCATCGCCCACGGCTGTCGGGTAATCGCCCTCTTCGACCAGCTCGATACCCGGTGCGGCCTCCAATGCGCGATTGACGGCGGCAAGATCGACCGCCGCGCCCAGTTGCAATGACACAGTCAGGCTATCGCCAAAAAACACCGGGGCTTGAACGCAAGTTGCGGAAATCTTTAGCAAAGGAGTTTCCAGCACCGCGCGAAGTTCGTGTACGAGACGTTTCTCCAGGGCTGTATGACCTTGGGCGTCTGGCGTGCCGACTTGTGCCAACAGGTTGAAGGCCATTTGCCGGTCAAAGAATGCTGGTTCCAAAGGGCGCACATTCAACAGCTCGGCAGTCTGACGGGCCAATTCGCTGACCGCTTCGCGGCCTTGGGCAGACACCGCCAGGTTGGCAGTGACGTTGACCCGCTGGATGTCCAACACGCCGCGCAACGGTGCCAGCACCACTGCCAGGTTGGTGGCGGATGGGCTCGGGCTGCCGAGCTGGAAGGGCTTTTTCATGCCTTTAAGGATATGGGCGTTGGCTTCCGGCACCACCTGGGGGGCCTGCTCGGCGGGCAAGGCGCCCGACAAGTCGATGACCGAACAGCCCGCCGCCACGGCGCGCGGCGCGAAGCTCAGGGTAACCGCCGGGCCTGCTGCGAAGAAGGCCAATTGCGCCTTGCTGAAATCGAATTCATCGACTTCCTTGACCCGCACGTTCTTGCCCCGAAACGGCACCGAAGCCCCTGCCGAATTATTACCGGCCAGCAGGTAGAGGGTCCCCACCGGAAAAGCCAGTTCTTCGAGGATCTGCACCAACGTTTCACCCACCGTACCGGTGGCGCCGATCACGGCAATTTCAAAGGTCTGGGTCATGGGGGCTGCCTCGGGCATTGCGGGGGGAGCGGCACTTTACCGGGTGACTGGGGGTGAGGCAATTAACCTGGGGCTTGTGGTGTGGCTGATGGCGCTATCGGGGCAAGCCCCCTCCCACATTCGACCGAATTCCAACGTTGAAATGCTGTTCACTGTGGGAGGGGGCTTGCCCCGATAGCGCCCGAAAGAACAATAAAAAACCCGCGCCTGTCACCAGAACGCGGGTTTCTCTTATTGCCTCAAGCGATCAACGCTCCAGCAAAATCCGCAGCATGCGACGCAGCGGCTCGGCCGCGCCCCACAGCAACTGATCGCCGACAGTGAACGCGCCCAGGTACTGGGTGCCCATGTTCAGCTTGCGCAGACGGCCTACCGGTACATTCAGGGTGCCAGTGACCTTGGTCGGGCTCAGCTCCTGCATGCTGATGTCGCGGTTGTTCGGCACCAGCTTGACCCACGGGTTGTGCTGGCTGATCAGCCCTTCGATATCGGCGATCGGCACGTCTTTGTTCAGCTTGATGGTCAGCGCCTGGCTGTGGCAACGCATGGCGCCGATGCGCACACAGATGCCATCCACCGGGATCGGGCTCTTGAACCGACCGAGGATCTTGTTGGTCTCGGCCTGGGCCTTCCACTCTTCGCGGCTCTGGCCGTTCGGCAGTTCTTTGTCGATCCACGGGATCAGGCTGCCGGCCAGCGGCACGCCGAAGTTCTCGGTCGGGTAGGCATCGCTGCGCATGGCTTCGGCCACACGGCGGTCGATGTCGAGGATCGCGCTGGCCGGGTCAGCCAGTTGATCGGCGACAGCGGCGTGGGTCGCGCCCATCTGCTTGATCAGCTCACGCATGTTCTGCGCGCCAGCGCCGGAAGCTGCCTGATAGGTCATGGCGCTCATCCACTCGACCAGGCCGGCTTCGAACAGGCCGCCCAGGCCCATCAGCATCAGGCTGACGGTGCAGTTGCCGCCGACGTAGTTCTTGGTGCCGGCGTCCAGTTGCTGGTCGATGACCTTGCGGTTGACCGGGTCGAGGATGATCACGGCGTCGTCCTGCATGCGCAGGCTCGAGGCGGCGTCGATCCAGTAACCCTGCCAGCCGGCTTCACGCAGCTTGGGGAAGACTTCGCTGGTGTAGTCGCCACCCTGGCAGGTCAGGATCACGTCGAGGGTTTTCAGCTCTTCAATGCTGTAGGCGTCCTTGAGCGGGGCGATATCCTTGCCCACGGACGGCCCTTGGCCACCTACGTTCGAAGTGGTGAAAAACACCGGCTCAATAAGATCGAAATCCTGCTCTTCCAGCATCCGCTGCATGAGCACGGAACCGACCATACCGCGCCAACCGATCAGACCTACACGTTTCATCGCAACTACACCTTGTTAAAAAGTGGGCCGCCTTGCAGCAACAACTGCAAGCGGGCCCGAGAGATTACAGATTCCGCAGCGCGGCGACTACTGCGTCGCCCATTTCTTGCGTACCGACCTTGGTGCAGCCCTGCGACCAGATGTCGCCGGTGCGCAAGCCCTGGTCCAGTACCAGGCTCACGGCCTTCTCGATCGCGTCCGCGGCGTCGCTCAGGTTGAAGCTGTAGCGCAGCATCATCGAGACCGACAGGATGGTCGCCAGCGGGTTGGCAATGCCCTGGCCCGCAATGTCCGGCGCCGAGCCGTGGCAAGGCTCGTACATGCCCTTGTTGTTGGTGTCCAAGGACGCCGACGGCAGCATGCCGATGGAACCTGTGAGCATCGAGGCCTGGTCGGACAGGATGTCGCCGAACAGGTTGTCGGTGACGATCACGTCGAACTGCTTCGGCGCACGGACCAATTGCATGGCGGCGTTGTCGACGTACATGTGGCTCAGCTCGACGTCCGGGTAGTCCTTGGCCACTTCCTCGACGATTTCACGCCACAGTTGGCTGGACGCCAGGACGTTGGCCTTGTCCACCGAGCAGACCTTCTTGCCACGCACGCGGGCCATGTCGAAACCGACACGGGCGATACGGCGGATTTCACTCTCGCTGTACGGCAGGGTGTCGTAGGCCTGGCGCTCACCATTCTCCAACTCACGCACGCCGCGTGGCGAGCCGAAGTAGATGCCGCCGGTCAGTTCACGCACGATCAGGATGTCCAGGCCCGCGACCACTTCCGGCTTGAGGCTCGAAGCATCGGCCAGTTGCGGGTAGAGGATCGCCGGGCGCAGGTTGCCGAACAGGCCCAACTGCGCGCGGATTTTCAGCAGGCCGCGCTCAGGGCGGATGTCACGCTCGATCTTGTCCCACTTCGGGCCACCCACGGCGCCCAGCAGTACCGCGTCGGCGGCGCGGGCGCGGTCCAGGGTTTCGTCGGCCAGGGGCACGCCGTGCTTGTCGATGGCAGCGCCGCCGATCACGTCGTGGCTCAGTTCGAAGCCCAGGCTGTACTTGCTGTTGGCGAGTTCCAGGACCTTGACCGCTTCGGCCATGATTTCCGGACCAATACCGTCGCCAGGGAGAATCAGAATCTGCTTGCTCATGGGTTCCTCATTTCATCGAGCGACCTGCCCGTGGGCAGGTCGGGAAAATTAATCAGCGTTCGGCCCATACCACCAGCACGTCGGTGCTGAAGGTGCCGTCGGCTTGAATCTCGTAGTAATCACGCACTTCCTGGCCCATCGCCTGCTGCAGCTCCAGGATCGCGGCGCGCAGCGCTGGCGGTGTGCGCATACGTTCGACCCACGAGGTGTATTCCAGGCGCAGGCGCTGGCGACTGCTGCTGCGCACATGCAAACCGGCTTCGCTGAGCTGGCGCATCCACTCGGCGGCGGAGTAGTCACGCACGTGGCTGGTGTCGCGCAGCACTTCGACGGTTTGCAGGTAAGTGTCCAACAGCGGGCTGCCCGGTGACAAGACATCGACAAACGCCGCCACGCCGCCCGGCTTGAGCACGCGGCGCACTTCGCGCAGGGCCACGCCGAGGTCGCTCCAATGGTGCGCCGAATAACGGCTGAACACGAAGTCGAATTCGCCATCGGCGAACGGCAGGCGCTCGGCCGCGCCGTGTACGGTGCGGATATTGTCCAGGCCACGATCCGCTGCGGCGCCAGCGACTACGTCGAGCATCTGCTGGGACAGGTCGTAGGCCACCACTTCCTTGACCAGCGGCGCCACATGGAAACTCACATGACCAGCACCGCAGCCCAGGTCCAGCAGTCGCGCAGCGCCCTGCCCGGCCAGCTCGGCCTGGAGCAGCGCGAATTCGGTGCCTTGGGCGTGCACGGCACTGCCCAGGTAGGCCGAGGCTTGCTCGCCGAATTGTTTTTGCACGACTTGGGTGTGGGCGGTGTTGGTCATGGTGTTTCCCCTGGGTGTGTGTTGTTAACACTGGCCTCATCGGGGGCAAGCCCCCTCCCACATTTGGAATGCGTTCCCCTGTGGGAGGGGGCTTGCCCTCGATGGCGGCGGTCCTGCCTACATCAATTTAGGCGTCACGAAACAACCAAGGCTGGCTCGCCCGGTGCTTGGCTTCAAACGCGGCAATCGCATCGCCGTCCTGCAAGGTCAGGCCGATATCGTCCAGACCGTTGATCAGGCAGTGTTTGCGGAAGGCGTCCACTTCAAAGTGGTACACCTTGCCGTCCGGACGGGTCACGGTTTGCGCGGCCAGGTCGATGGTCAGTTGGTAACCCACATCGGCTTCCACCGCCTTGAACAGCTCATCCACTTGCGCATCGCTCAAGATGATCGGCAACAGGCCGTTCTTGAAGCTGTTGTTGAAGAAGATGTCGGCATAGCTCGGCGCGATGATGCTGCGAAAGCCATATTCTTCCAGGGCCCACGGCGCGTGCTCGCGGCTGGAGCCGCAACCGAAGTTTTCCCGGGCCAGCAACACGCTGGCGCCTTGGTAGCGCTCGGCGTTGAGCACGAAGTCCTTGTTCAGCGGGCGCTTGGAGTTGTCCTGGTAGGCGTAGCCCACGTCCAGGTAGCGCCACTCGTCGAACAGGTTGGGGCCGAAACCGGTGCGCTTGATCGACTTCAAGAACTGCTTGGGGATGATCTGGTCGGTGTCGACGTTGGCACGGTCCAACGGCGCGACCAAACCGGTGTGTTGGGTAAAAGCTCTCATCGGGTTTTCCTCAGATCAATTCGCGAACGTCGATGAAACGACCGTTGACGGCAGCCGCAGCGGCCATGGCCGGGCTGACCAGGTGGGTACGGCCACCGGCGCCCTGACGCCCTTCGAAGTTACGGTTGGAGGTGGACGCGCAATGCTCGCCCGACTCCAGGCGATCCGGGTTCATCGCCAGGCACATCGAGCAGCCCGGCTCACGCCATTCAAAACCGGCTTCGAGGAAGATCTTGTCCAGGCCTTCGGCTTCGGCCTGGGCTTTAACCAGGCCTGAGCCCGGGACCACGATGGCCTGCTTGATGGTCGAGGCGACTTTACGGCCCTTGGCGATCACCGCCGCCGCGCGCAGGTCTTCGATCCGCGAGTTGGTGCAGGAACCGATGAACACGCGATCCAACTGGATGTCGGTGATCGCCTGGTTGGCCTTCAAGCCCATGTACTTCAGGGCGCGCTCAATGGAACCGCGCTTGACCAGGTCGGCCTCCTGCGCCGGGTCCGGCACGTTCTGGTCGACGGCCAGGACCATTTCCGGCGAGGTGCCCCAGCTGACTTGCGGCTTGATCTGGGCAGCGTCGAGTTCGACCACGGTGTCAAACACCGCATCGGCGTCGGACACCAGGTCTTTCCAGGCTTCAACTGCAGCGTCCCAATCGGCGCCAGCCGGAGCGAAAGGACGGCCTTTTACGTACTCAACGGTTTTCTCGTCCGCTGCCACCATGCCCACGCGGGCACCGGCTTCGATGGACATGTTGCAGATGGTCATGCGGCCTTCGATGGACAGGTCGCGAATGGCGCTGCCGGCGAATTCGATGGCATGGCCGTTACCGCCGGCGGTGCCGATCTTGCCGATGACGGCGAGCACGATGTCCTTGGCGGTCACGCCGAACGGCAACTTGCCTTCGACGCGTACCAGCATGTTCTTCATCTTCTTGGCGACCAGGCACTGGGTGGCGAACACATGTTCCACCTCGGAGGTGCCGATGCCGTGGGCCAGGGCGCCGAACGCACCGTGGGTGGAGGTGTGGGAGTCGCCGCAGACCACGGTCATGCCCGGCAAGGTGGCGCCCTGCTCCGGGCCGATGACATGCACGATGCCTTGACGCACGTCATTCATCTTGAATTCGGTGATGCCATATTCGTCACAGTAATCGTCGAGAGTCTGCACCTGCAGGCGCGACACGGTGTCGACAATGGCGTCGATCCCGCCCTTGCGCTCCGGGGTGGTCGGCACGTTGTGGTCCGGGGTGGCGATGATCGAGTCGACGCGCCAAGGCTTGCGCCCGGCCAGTCGCAGGCCTTCGAACGCTTGGGGCGAGGTCACTTCATGGATGATGTGACGGTCGATATAGATCAGCGACGAACCATCGTCGCGCCGTTTCACTTCATGGGAATCCCAAAGCTTGTCGTAAAGCGTTTTGCCGGCCATCAGTCGGTCCTCATCAGCGGTATTTCTATGCGCCGGGCTTTTCAATAACCCTTTGGCTTGTGAGGCTGATGGTATGGCGCTACATTAAATAACTCAAATTCATATTTTTTATGCTTTGGATTACCAACTGGAATACCACCATGGACCTGGCCAACCTCAACGCCTTTATTGCCATCGCCGAGACCGGCAGTTTCTCCGGCGCGGGTGAACGCCTGCACCTGACCCAACCGGCCATCAGCAAACGTATTGCCGGCCTGGAGCAACAATTGAAGGTGCGCCTGTTTGATCGCCTGGGCCGCGAGGTCGGCTTGACCGAAGCGGGACGGGCCCTACTGCCGCGTGCTTATCAGATCCTTAACGTGCTGGATGACACCCGCCGCGCCCTCACCAACCTTACCGGCGAAGTCAGCGGCCGCCTCACTCTGGCGACCAGCCACCATATTGGCCTGCACCGTTTGCCACCAGTCCTGCGCACCTTCACCCGGCAATACCCGAACGTGGCGCTGGATATTCAGTTTCTTGATTCAGAAGTGGCCTACGAAGAAATCCTCCACGGCCGCGCCGAGGTGGCAGTGATCACCCTGGCGCCCGATCCGCACAACCTGGTGCGTGCCACCCCGGTGTGGGACGACCCGCTGGATTTCGTGGTGGCGCCGGAGCACAGCCTCACCGGCAACGGCAGCGTCAGCCTGGCCGATATTGCCGGCCACCCGGCGGTTTTCCCTGGCGGCAATACCTTCACCCACCATATTGTCAGCCGACTGTTCGAGGCCCAGGGCCTTACGCCAAACATCGCGATGAGTACTAACTACCTGGAAACCATCAAGATGATGGTCTCCATCGGCCTGGCCTGGAGCGTCTTGCCGCGCACCATGCTTGATGATCAGGTGGCAAGTATCGCTTTGCCAGGCATACAACTCAGTCGCCAGCTAGGCTATATCGTGCACACCGAAAGGACGCTGTCGAACGCTGCGCGGGCCTTCATGAGCCTATTGGATGCACAGGAGGATCTGCCAGCGGTACCGGCATGACGCTGTGCGGCCTCAGGTTGTGAGTAAAACCGCGTTGTTTGCCCATCGAGCCAAGGCCCTTTGATAATGCGCAACCCCGTCGACCCTGTGCCACCCCTGCCCCGCATTTACGCCCTGGACCCTCAACAGGCGGAACAAAGCTGGGACAGTGCCCCGCAACTGCTGGCAGCCCTCAATGCTGCGCGGCTGGGGGCGTGGTGCTGGGAAATCGACACCGGAAGAATAAGCTGGTCACGGGGTACCCAGGCGCTGTTCGGCTTCGACCCGCGCCAACCGCTGCCCAAGGACCTCGATTACCTCGACCTGCTGGCGCCGTCGGATCGGGCCCGGGTAGTGCGAGCCTTTCATGCGGTGCTGGCCGGCGAGCCGTTCGAGCAGGCCATGCACCATCACATCCAATGGCCGGACGGCACTCATCACTGGCTGGAGATCAATGGCAGCCTGGCACCGGACAAGGCTGGCCGACGCCGCATGATCGGCGTGATCCGCGAGACCACTCGCCAACGCGAGCGGGAACACGCCCTCAGCCATTCCGAAAAACGCTTCGCCACGTTGTTTCACCTGTGCCCGAACATGGTGTTGCTGACCCGCCAGTCCGACGGACTGATCAGCGAAGCCAATCAGTATTTCGAGATGCTCTTCGGCTGGCCGGTGACCGATGCGATCGGCCGCACCACCTTGGACCTGGGCCTGTGGCGGCACCCCGAACAGCGCGCCCTGCTGGTCAAGGCGACCCAGCGCAAGGGCGAACCCATCACCATGGAAGTGCAGTTCTGCGCCAGCAACGGCCAGATCCACGATGGCACCCTCAGTGCGCAAAAGGTCGAGCTGGACGGCGAGGCCTACTTGATCAGCACCTTTCTCGACACGACCGAACGGAAAAACGCCGAGCAGGCCCTGAAGGACAGCCAGGAGCGCCTGGACCTGGCCCTGGACTCGGCGCAACTGGGCACCTGGGACTGGCATATTCCCACCGGCATGCTCTACGGTTCGGCCCGCGCCGCGCAACTGCACGGCCTGCCACCCGAGCCGTTCCATGAATCCTTCGAAGCGTTTTTCGAGGGCATGCCCAAGCAAGAGCGCGAGAACATGCGCAACGCTTATCGCACCCTGCGCGAAGGCCCGGCCGGCAATTATCAGCTGACTTACCGCGTGCAACTGGAAGACGGCAGCTCGCGCTACCTGGAAAGCCGCGCCCGCCTCTACCGGGACGAGCAAGGCGCTCCGATACGCATGGCCGGCACCCTGCTGGACATCACCGACCAGGTGGAGCGTGAGCAACGCCTGACCGCCTCCGAAGAAAAATTCGCCAGCCTGTTCCAGGCCAGCCCCGATCCCATCTGTGTCACTGGCCTGGACAGCGGCGCGTTCATCGAGATCAACCCTGCCTTTACCCAGACGTTTGGCTGGACGGCGACCGAGGTGATCGACAAGAGCGCCGAGCAGATCGGCCTGTGGGACGAGTCAAGCAAGCGCCTGCAGCGCATCGAACAGGTGATCCGCGATCAGGCGCTGAGCAATGTGGCCATCGTGGTGCACCACAAGAACGGCCAAACCCTGACCTGCATGATTTCCAGCCGGTTGATCAAAGTGGGCGATCAACCGTGCATCGTCACCACCCTGCGCGACATTACCCAGCAACAACGCTCGGAGGCCGCGCTGAAGGCCAGCGAAGAGAAATTCGCCAAAGCCTTCCATTCCAGCCCCGACGCCATCTCCATCACCGAGCGTGATACCGGCCGTTATGTGGAGGTCAACGACGGCTTCTGCCGCCTCACCGGCTACCGCGCCGAAGAAGCCATCGGCCTGACGCTGTACCAGATTGGCATCTGGGCCGATGAAAACCAGCGCTCGGCGCTGCTCGCCGAATTGCAGATCAAGGGGCGCATCCATCACCTGGAAATGCTCTGGCACAACAAGCGTGGCGAAGTGCTGGCGGTGGAAGTGTCGGTCGAACCGATCACCCTCAATGAAACCCCATGCCTGCTGCTGACCGCGCGGGATGTGAGCCTGTTGAAAAACGCCCAGGCGCAGATCCGTCACCTGGCCTATCACGACCCGCTGACCAACCTGCCTAACCGTGCACTGCTGATGGATCGGCTGAGCCAGCAGATAGCCCTGCTCAAGCGTCATAACCTGCGCGGCGCCTTGCTGTTTCTTGACCTCGACCACTTCAAGCACATCAACGATTCCCTTGGCCACCCGGTGGGCGACACCGTGCTCAAAATCGTCACCGCGCGCCTGGAAGCCAGCGTGCGCATGGAGGACACGGTGGCACGCCTGGGCGGCGACGAATTCGTGGTCCTGCTCAGCGGTCTGGACGGCACCCGCGCGCAAGTCAGCGCCCAGGTGCAGGAACTGGCCGACACCCTGCGCGAATTGCTCTCGGAACCCATGTTCCTCGATGGCCATCGCCTGCAGGTCACTCCGAGCATCGGCGTGGCGTTGATTCCGGACCATGGCACCACCCCGGCGGACCTGCTCAAGCGTGCCGACATCGCCCTATACCGGGCCAAAGATTCGGGGCGCAACGCCACGCAGATGTTCCACAACAGCATGCAAAAAGCCGCCAGCGAGCGCCTGCGCATGGAAACCGACCTGCGCCTGGCCCTGTCGCGCGGCGAGTTCAGCGTGCATTACCAACCCCAGGTGGATGCGCGCGGCAACAAGATCGTCGGCGCCGAGGCCCTGGTGCGCTGGCAGCATCCGCAGCTTGGCGCGCAGTCGCCGTCCGAATTCATCAAGGTGCTGGAAGACAGCGGCCTGATCCTCGAAGTGGGAACCTGGATCCTTGATGAGGCCTGCGCCGCCTTTGCGAAGTTTATTGCTGAAGGCCTGGTGGACCCGCTGAATTTCAGCCTGTGCGTGAACATCAGCCCCCGGCAGTTTCGCCAGAACGACTTTGTAGAGCGTGTCGAGCGCAGCCTCAAGCGCCATCAACTGCCCTACGGCCTGCTGAAACTGGAAATCACCGAAGGCATCGTGATTCAGAACCTGGACGACACCGTGGCCAAGATGCGCCGCCTGAAAAAGCTCGGAGTCAGTTTCGCCATGGATGACTTTGGTACCGGCTATTCATCGCTGACGTACCTCAAGCGCCTGCCGGTAGATGCGCTGAAGATCGACCAGTCCTTTGTGCGCGACGCGACCCACGACCCCAATGATGCGGAAATCATCCGCGCGATTGTGGCGATGGCCCGCAGCCTGAATCTGGAAGTGATCGCCGAAGGCGTGGAAACCCCGGAACAACTGGCATTCCTGCAAGCGCTGGACTGCCATTTGTACCAGGGTTTCATTTACAGCAAGCCCCTGCCACCTGAAGACTTCAGGCGACTATTGAAGTGATGTTTCTCGATCAGGAGTTCAGTTATTTTGCCCCCCACAACATCTTGCCGATTGTACCGAGGACGTTACCGACTCCGCTGAGTACATTACCGATTCCACTGAATACCTCGCCAACCTTTCCAAAAGCCTTTTTAAAAAAACCGCCGATCTTGGAAAAAAACCCCTGTTTCTTTACAGGTCGGGCTGGGGCGGAACAAGCGGGCGGATGGGTGGAACAAGCCGGAGGGCCGGGGTAACAAGATAAAGTTTGCACTCCCGCCTGAGCCGGCTCTCCAAAAGTAATCCTTTGAGATACAACTGAAGCGCCGGAGTGTTGATTCCCTTCTACCCCCTTGAAAGGGTCTACGAGTGGCATGGGCACAAAGCGGCTGCTCGGCGATACGTCAGACATAGGAACGATCCTTTAGTGACTGGGTTTTAAGCGGAAGTCCGTATGACTGTTGAATGTTCAGCATAGAGTCACTGTATTCCGCCTACCCCCTGAGTAACAACCGCGTCAAAAGAGTTCCTGATTAACTCTGCACTAACACCTTTAACTAAAATGATTAGAGGCGCGTACTTATCTACCGTTCACAGCAGTTATTTCATACAACCAGAGCCTACTTAGACGCTATCCAACTCTAACTTAAACCCGCTCAGGATGTTTTATACCGAGCAGACAACTAACTTGCCGCAGATCAGTCTCGCGACGCAGAGCGGTAAACAACTCTACGGCTTGCGGATAGTTGCGCGTCAACATTGCCAACCACTGTTTCAAACGGCCGGGCGCTTGACGCTCAGTCAATTGCGCCACCGATTGAACCCAGAAGTCCTGAAGCAGCGGCTGCAACTGCGCCCAGGTCATTTCGACCACCTCTTCGCCCGCCCGAGCAGCAGCGATCTGCCGCGCCAGGTCGGGGCGCGCCACCAGGCCACGGCCAAGCATGATGTCTTCAACGCCACTGATTTCCCGGCACCGGCGCCAGTCCTCAACGCTCCAGATATCCCCGTTGGCGAACACCGGCACCTTGACCACGTCCTGCACCCGCGGGATCCACTCCCAATGGGCGGGCGGCTTGTAGCCATCGGTCTTGGTCCGCGCATGCACCACAATGTGCGCGGCGCCGCCTTCGGCCAGGGCCGTTGCACACACCAGCGCGCCATCCGGACTGTCGAAGCCCAGGCGCATCTTGGCGGTCACCGGGATATGCGCAGGCACGGCACGGCGCACGTGCTCGACGATCTGATTGAGCAGCTCCGGCTCCTTGAGCAGCACTGCACCGCCACGGGACTTGTTGACTGTCTTGGCGGGGCAACCGAAGTTCAGGTCAATGACCTCGGAGCCCAGCTCGCAGGCCAGGGCAGCGTTTTCCGCCAGGCACACCGGGTCGGAGCCGAGCAGTTGCACGCGCAACGGTACGCCGGCCGCGGTGTGGGCTCCGTGCAGCAGTTCCGGGGCGAGCTTGTGGAAATACGCCGGGGTGAGCAGGCGGTCGTTGACGCGGATGAACTCGGTCACGCACCAGTCGATACCGCCCACGCGGGTCAGCACGTCCCGCAGGATGTTGTCGACCAACCCCTCCATGGGCGCCAAAGCAATTTGCATGGAAAACACTCAACAAAAATCGTGGCGCAGTTTACTGGGTTTCCCACGGCAACCGTTAACCCCCTGTCAGGGCGGGACCATAACCGTCGAGAAACTCCGCTGGCATGCGTTTGGGTTTACCGCTGGACAGTTCGATGCAGACAAAGGTGGTTTGCGCGCGCAGCAAGGTCGCACCGTCACGCGGGCGTACCAGTTGAAAGCGACGTGTCATCTTCAAGCGCTGGTCCCAATCGACGATCCAGGTGGCCAGCTGCAGCTCGTCGCCTTCGTAGCCCGCCGCCAGGTAGTCGATTTCATGACGCACCACCGCCATGGCGCGGTCCAGGCGGCGGTACTCGGTGAGGTCCAGCCCCAGGCGCTGGGAATGACGCCAGGCGCAGCGCTCCAGCCAGGACACGTACACCGCGTTATTGGCGTGCCCCAGGCCGTCGATGTCTTCAGGGGCAACCTGCAGATCGATGATAAACGGCGTTGCCAAATCCCAGCCCATGCCTTGCTCCCAGTCGATTAATGTCGGCTGGGGAGTGTATCAGGCGGTTTGCCGGTCCTGTAAACGACGGCCGGCCAATAGCGCCAGCACCCCCTCGATCACCCGGGGATCAGCCAGCACTTTCTGGTGACCGCCCTGCTCCAGGCGCAGGAGGCGGCTGTCGAACCAGGCTTCGTGGATGGCCTGCGCAGCTTTGACGGGTACGAAGGTATCGTCTTCGGCGTGCACGATCAGCCCGGGGATATTCATCTGGTAGTGAGCCACATCCAAGTGCTTGAGCGGCATTCCGAAGGTCAACTCCACCTCCTGGATAAACGCCGAGCGTGCACGCGCAGGCAGACCGACCATCTGGGTAAAACCGCGCAGCACATCCAAAAAGCGCGACGGTGCGGCGATGCTCACCAACGCCTCAGTGCGCAGTCCCAGCTGCACCGCCAGCATCGCACTGGCGCCGCCCATGGAATGGCCGATCACCGCATGCAGCGGTGGCAGTTCGGCAGCCGCCTCCAGCATGGCACGGGCGAACAGCAGCACATGGGCTTCACGTCCCGGCGAGCGGCCATGGGCAGGACCGTCCAGGGCGATCACGGAATAACCGTTGTCCACCAGCGCACTGATAAGGCTGGCGAACTGGGTTGGCCGGCCTTCCCAGCCGTGCATCAACAACACCGCAGGGCCTTGGCCCCAGCGCAGCGCCGACAGACCGAAACGCAAGGTAATGCGCTCCGATTGCGCCAGCAGCGGCAGTTCCCAGTCGCGTGGTGGCAGCTCGCGTGGCGTCATGAAGGCACGACGCATCTTGTTGGCGACCGCGTGCGGGGCCAGACGGCCAACAGTGCCGTTGAAGCGACGAATCCAAGTCAGCGCACCCATCATGCAAACCCTCCGTTAACGCACCGCTGACTTGGCCGCACGTATTACACGATCCGACAACTCGCCAGGCCCCAGCGCCCGCGCCAGAGTCAGACCACCCACCATCAACGCCATGTCCGCAAGGGCCTTATCGGTGTCTTCAGGGCTGCCGGCCAATTGTGCGGCCATCAACTCAACGTGCTCGCTCAATACCTCGCGAAACGCATCCGGCAAGCGCCCCATCTCGCCAACCGTTGCCGGCAAGGGGCAGGCCTGGGAAGTGGAATCACGGTGTTTGCGGGAAAGATAGAAAGCCGCCACCAGGGTACGGCGCTCCTCGCCGGTGAGTTGGTCGTCCATGTCGTCGATTGATGCGCGGCGCTGCGCCAGCAACTGGCTGAACGCCTCCAGCATCAACGCGTCCTTGCTTTCAAAGTGCGCGTAGAAACCACCGACGGTCAGCCCCGCCGCGCCCATGACTTCACCCACGCTCGGCTCGGCCGGGCCGCGCTGGATCAACGCGGCGCTGGCGGCTTGCAGAATACGTTCGCGGGTTTGCGCTTTTTTATCGTTCATCGTTGCCTCCGTCTTTCATGGGTTGAATATTATTACCATAATAATATTTCGCAAGCGACAGGCATGACCATTGGTCAGAACAGAAGAAGGGAATAGAGGAGAGAATTGGCCAAACGCCAGACAAACAAAAGGGCCATTCAATAATTGAATGACCCTTAAAAATCCCGCAGAGCGGGTAATCGTGGCGTCCCCTAGGGGACTCGAACCCCTGTTACCGCCGTGAAAGGGCGGTGTCCTAGGCCACTAGACGAAGGGGACACAAACCTTCTATACAACTGATCAGCGCTGAGACCTGATCTGATTCAAGGACGGTGTGGCCAGACCTTGAACCTGTAAATTGGTGGAGCTAAACGGGATCGAACCGTTGACCTCTTGCATGCCATGCAAGCGCTCTCCCAGCTGAGCTATAGCCCCGGATTTTCGCCTCGCGGCGCAGCAGACCTTTCGAACTGCTTGTTGAAACTGGCGTCCCCTAGGGGACTCGAACCCCTGTTACCGCCGTGAAAGGGCGGTGTCCTAGGCCACTAGACGAAGGGGACAAAACCTTCTGTACATCTGATCAGAGCTGAGACCTGATCGATTCAAGGACGGTGTGGCCAGACCTTGAACCTGTAAATTGGTGGAGCTAAACGGGATCGAACCGTTGACCTCTTGCATGCCATGCAAGCGCTCTCCCAGCTGAGCTATAGCCCCTCATCGGTGAGGACGGGGCGAATCTTAATGGCGGTTTGGAAGTGTGTCAAATTTATTTTCAACATTTTCCAAAATTTTTTGCCGGGATAACAATCACTTACCGACGAAACCCCGGAAAACCTGGGTTTCGTCGCTGCAACGGGCTGCTTAAGCGATAGCGCCCAACAGTTTTTCCCACTCTTTGTTTTCTTTCTTCGACACACCACCAAGCAAATCAAGGGCTTGGCGCAGGCGGAAACGGGTAAGGTCCGGGCCGAGAATTTCCATCGCATCGAGCACCGACACCGAACTGGCCTGCCCGGTGATCGCGGCAAACATCAGCGGCATGGCATCGCGCAGCTTCAGTTCCAGGGATTCAACCACCGCCTGGATCGTTGCAGTGATCGCATCCTTCTCCCATTGGCGCAGGCTTTCCAGCTTCCACAGGATCAACTGCATCAACTGACGAACCTGGTCGCCCGAGAGCTTCTTGGATTCGAACAGCTTGGCATCCGGGTTCACACCACCGGCAAAGAAGAAGCTGGCCAACGGTGCAACCTGGCTGAACGTCTCCACCCTGCCCTGCACCAGCGGCGCGATCTTCATCATGTATTCAGGGTTCAGCGCCCATTGCTGCACGCGGCTGGCGAATTCTTCCACCGGCAAGTCACGCAGCCACTGGCCATTGAGCCAAGACAGTTTCTCGATATCGAAGATCGGCCCACCCAGGGACACACGGGACAGGTCAAAGTTATCGACCATTTCCTGCAACGAGAACTTCTCGCGCTCGTCCGGCATCGACCAACCCATGCGGCCCAGGTAGTTGAGCATCGCCTCAGGCATAAAGCCCATGCGCTCGTAGAACGTCACCGAAGTCGGGTTCTTGCGCTTGGACAGCTTGCTCTTGTCCGGGTTACGCAGCAGCGGCATGTAGCACAGCTGCGGCTGTTCCCAACCGAAGTACTCGTAAAGCAGGATCAGTTTGGGCGCCGACGGCAGCCACTCTTCGCCGCGCAGCACGTGGGTGATGCCCATCAGATGGTCGTCGACCACGTTGGCCAGGAAGTACGTCGGCAGGCCGTCGGTCTTCATCAGCACCTGCATGTCCATGCGATCCCACGGGATCTCGACGTCACCGCGCAGCATGTCCGGCACCACGCACACGCCTTCGCTCGGCACCTTCATGCGAATCACATGAGGCTCGCCGGCAGCCAGGCGCTGGGCCACTTCTTCCTTGGACAGCAGCAGCGCACGACCGTCGTAACGCGGGGTTTCGCCACGGGCCTGTTGCTCGGCGCGCATCTGGTCCAGCTCTTCAGCGGTGCAGAAGCACGGGAACGCATGGCCCATGTCGACCAATTGCTGGGTGTACTGCTTGTAGATATCGCTGCGCTCGCTCTGGCGATACGGGCCGTGCGGTCCGCCGACGTCCGGGCCTTCTGCCCAGGTGATACCCAACCAGCGCAAGGCATCGAAAATCTGCTGTTCCGACTCACGGGTCGATCGCAACTGGTCGGTGTCTTCGATCCGCAGGATGAATTCACCGCCATGCTGCTTGGCAAAGCAGTAGTTGAACAAGGCGATGTAGGCAGTGCCGACGTGGGGATCCCCAGTAGGCGATGGCGCGATGCGCGTGCGGACGGTGGTCATGGCAGGTCTCGAATGGGCGATATAACTGAAAATTGAAACAAGGGGCGGATGGTAACAGCCTGGGGGATTTCTGGAAAACCGAGGCCAGTCCAGCCACCGCAGATCAGACAGCCAGCAACCGCTCGCGCAACTTGCCAATCTCATCGCGCGTCTGCGCCGCCGCCTCGAACTCCAGGTCGCGCGCCAACTGATACATCTTCTCTTCCAACTGGCGGATACGCTTGGTGATCTCACTCGGCGAGCGCAGTTCGTTCTCGTACTTGGCGCTCTCTTCGGCGGCCTTGGCCATGCCCTTGCGCTTCTTGCTGCGCGAGCCCGGCACGGTGGCGCCTTCCATGATGTCGGCAACGTCCTTGAACACGCCTTTGGGCGTAATACCGTTTTCCAGGTTGAAGGCAATTTGCTTGTCGCGACGGCGTTGGGTCTCGCCAATCGCCCGCTCCATGGAACCGGTGATGCGATCCGCGTAGAGAATCGCCCGGCCATTGAGGTTACGCGCCGCACGACCGATGGTCTGGATCAGCGAACGTTCGGAGCGCAGGAAGCCCTCCTTGTCCGCATCGAGGATCGCCACCAGCGACACTTCCGGCATGTCCAGGCCTTCGCGCAGCAGGTTGATGCCCACCAGCACGTCAAAGGTGCCCAGGCGCAGGTCGCGGATGATTTCCACGCGCTCCACGGTGTCGATATCCGAGTGCAGGTAGCGCACGCGCACGCCGTGGTCGGCGAGGTAGTCGGTCAAGTCTTCGGACATGCGCTTGGTCAGCGTGGTGACCAGCACCCGCTCCTCCAGAGCCACACGTTTGTGAATCTCCGACAACAGGTCATCAACCTGGGTCAGCGCCGGGCGGATTTCGATTTCCGGGTCGACCAGGCCGGTGGGGCGCACCAACTGCTCGATCACACGGCCGGCATGTTCGGCCTCGTAGTTGCCCGGCGTGGCCGACACAAAGATGGTCTGCGGGCTGATGGCTTCCCATTCGTCGAAGCGCATCGGCCGGTTGTCCAGCGCCGACGGCAGACGGAAGCCGTACTCCACCAGGGTTTCCTTACGCGAGCGGTCGCCCTTATACATGGCGCCGACTTGCGGCACGCTGACGTGGGACTCGTCGATCACCAGCAGCGCATCGTCGGGCAGGTAGTCGTAGAGGGTCGGCGGCGGCGCCCCGGACTCACGGCCCGAGAGGTAGCGCGAGTAGTTTTCGATGCCGTTGCAGTAGCCCAACTCAAGGATCATCTCCAGGTCAAAGCGCGTGCGTTGCTCCAAACGCTGGGCTTCCACCAGCTTGTTGTTGGCGCGCAAGTACTCCAGGCGTTCGGCCAGTTCGACCTTGATGCCCTCGATGGCGCCCATCAGGGTTTCGCGCGGCGTCACGTAGTGGCTTTTCGGGTAGAAGGTGAAACGCGGCAGCTTGCGGATCACTTCGCCGGTCAACGGGTCGAAGGCCGACAGGCTCTCGACTTCATCGTCAAACAGCTCGATGCGGATCGCTTCCAGGTCGGATTCGGCCGGGTAGATGTCGATCACATCGCCACGCACGCGGAAGGTGGCGCGGGCGAAATCCATGTCGTTGCGGGTGTATTGCAGGCTGGTCAGGCGGCGCAGCAGCTCGCGCTGGTCAAGTTTGTCGCCGCGATCAACATGCAGCACCATCTTCAAATACGCTTCCGGGCTGCCCAGGCCGTAGATGCACGACACCGTGGTGACGATGATCGCGTCTTTGCGCTCCAGTAACGCCTTGGTCGCCGACAGCCGCATCTGCTCGATATGGTCGTTGATCGACGCATCCTTCTCGATAAAGGTGTCGGAGGACGGCACGTAGGCTTCGGGCTGGTAGTAGTCGTAGTAGGAAACGAAGTACTCCACCGCGTTGTTCGGGAAGAACGCCTTGAACTCGCCGTACAACTGCGCGGCCAGGGTCTTGTTCGGAGCCAGCACCAGCGTCGGGCGGTTGATCTGCGCAATCACGTTGGCGATGCTGAAGGTCTTGCCCGAACCGGTCACCCCGAGCAGCGTCTGGTGCGCCAGGCCGGCCTCGATACCTTCGACCATCTGGCGAATGGCCTCGGGCTGGTCGCCGGCAGGTTCAAAGCGGGTGACTAGTTGGAAATCCGACATAACGTACCTCTTGAAGTCACCCCAGACTGTAAACCCGTCGGGGACGAAAAAGACCACAACCCGCGAAGTTTCAGAGCGGGTCGTAGGAAAAAACCATGATAGCTGTAGAAGTGGTGGCGAATGTGACGGGTTTCAAGGCAATCGTCCTGTCTGCCGTGGTTGATCAATGTTGCAATAAGACTAACGGTCGGCAAATAAACCGAAAAACTTGGCCGAAAAGCCGTTTCGGTTGTCGCCCTCAGCCGTGATGGCCTCTATACTAGCTCCCCGTTTGTGCACCGCTCTAGTGCATTCGGCTGGAGCGCGACACGTCCCTCCTTTCCCCCATAGAGCTGCCGCAAAATGAGCCTGTTCTCCGCTGTCGAAATGGCACCACGCGATCCAATCCTGGGCCTCAACGAAGCATTCAACGCCGACACACGAACCACCAAGGTCAACCTTGGCGTGGGCGTTTACTGCAACGAGGAGGGGAAGATTCCACTCTTGCGTGCCGTTGCCGAAGCGGAAGCCATTCGCGTGGCGCAACACGCCGCCCGTGGCTACTTGCCGATCGACGGCATCGCCGCCTACGACAAGGCCGTACAAACCCTGCTGTTCGGCACCGAGTCGCCTCTGCTCGAAGCGGGCCGCGTAGTGACCGTGCAAGCCGTTGGCGGCACCGGCGCGCTGAAGATCGGTGCTGACTTCCTCAAGCAGCTGCTGCCCGACGCCGTCGTCGCCATCAGCGACCCGAGCTGGGAAAACCACCGCGCCCTGTTCGAAACCGCCGGCTTCCCGGTGCAGAACTACCGCTACTACGACGCCGCCACCCACGACGTGAACCGCGCCGGCCTGCTCGAAGACCTCAACGCCCTTCCGCCCCAGTCCATCGTGGTGCTGCACGCCTGCTGCCATAACCCGACCGGCGTCGACCTGAGCCCGGCCGACTGGCAACACGTGCTGGACGTGGTCAAGGCCAAGAACCTGGTGCCGTTCCTCGACATGGCCTACCAAGGCTTCGGCGACGGTATCCACGAAGACGCCGCTGCCGTGCGCCTGTTCGCCGAATCGGGCCTGACCTTCTTTGTCTCCAGCTCGTTCTCCAAGTCGTTCTCCCTGTACGGCGAGCGTGTGGGCGCGCTGTCCATCGTCGGCGACTCCAAGGAAGAAAGCGCGCGCATCCTGTCCCAGGTCAAGCGTGTGATCCGCACCAACTACTCCAACCCGCCAACCCACGGCGCCGCGATTGTTGCCGCGGTGTTGAACAGCCCTGAGCTGCGCGCGCAGTGGGAAGCCGAACTGGCCGAGATGCGCCTGCGCATCCGTGGCATGCGTGAGCAGATGGTTGCCGAGCTGGCCAAGGCTGCGCCGGGCCACGACTTCAGCTTCGTCGGTCGCCAGCGTGGGATGTTCTCCTACTCCGGCCTGACCGTTGAGCAAGTCACCCGCCTGCGCAGCGAGTTTGGTATCTACGCCCTCGATACCGGGCGTATCTGTGTGGCGGCGTTGAACCAATCGAACATTGCTGCGGTAACAAAGGCGATTGTTCAGGTTCTATAAGCCTGCCAGCGTTCTACCAAGGGGGAAGCCAATGGCTTCCCCCTTTTTGCTGGCGAACACACTAGACTGAATCCCGACTGCCCCCTTGCTGTGAGAGCCTTATGAGAAACGACGACCTGGACCTGCGCGCCGACCGCGACGAACTGCACGACTACACCCCGCGCGCGCCCCAAACCAAGCGTCAGAAAAGCCTGGTACTGCAAGTGGCGCTGGGGGTATTCCTGGGCGGTTTGGCGTTGTGGCTGGTGCAGTTGGGCGCCACGGCACTCATGGCGAAACTGGCCATGGGCACCCTGCAATTCGGCGGCTGATACAGATCAAAATGTGGGAGGGGCGGTGTTTTGAAGAGCGCGTTCCTCCAGCAACTTCACAAAACTGTTCAAACTCTGCGACACGGTGCCCCGGCGCCAGATCAGCCAGGTGTGCAGCGTGCGAAAACCGTCCGCCAGTGGCCACACGCTCACCGTGGTAAACCCCGGCATGCTTTCCAGCATGCTGCGTGGCATCAGCGCCAGGCCAGCCCCGGCGCTGACGCAGGCGAGCATGCCGTGGTAGGACTCCATCTCGAAGATCCTCCCCGGCACCGCGCCGTCCTGTGAAAACCAGCGCTCGAAATGGTGTCGGTAGGAACAGTTGGAACGGAACGTATAAATGCTCTCACCATTCACATCCTGCCCCCGCGTGATCGGCCCGTGATGCAGCGGCGCAATCACCACCATCTCCTCCTCGAACACCGCCACGCCTTCCAGGGTGGCATGCAATACCGGCCCATCGACAAACGCCGCCGCCAAGCGTCCCGACAACACACCCTCGATCATCGTGCCTGAAGGCCCGGTACTCAGGTCCAACTCGACCTTGGTGTGCTTCTGGTTGTAAGCCGCGAGCAGCGCCGGGATCCGCACCGCCGCCGTGCTTTCCAGGGAGCCGAGGGCAAACGCGCCTTGGGGCTCCTCCCCCGCCACCGTCGCGCGGGCTTCCTGCACCAGGTCGAGAATGCGCCGCGCATAGCCGAGGAAATTCCATCCGGCGGGCGACAGGCGCAGGCGGCTCTTTTCGCGGATAAACAATTCCACGCCCAAATCCTGCTCCAGTTGCTTGATGCGCGTGGTCAGGTTCGACGGCACCCGATGAATCAACTGCGCGGCGGCGCTGATGCTGCCCTGCTCGGCAACGGCCTTGAAGATTTCCAGCTGCACCAGATCCAAATCATTCTCCAATCGTGAACGTATTGCTTAATATTATTCAGTTTCCAGAAAACATACATCCCCGTAGGCTGACCCTATTCCACACATTCAGCCGGACGGTGCCATGAACGCTATTTCTCACCAGACCCACGCCCTGTCGATCAACCCCGCCACCGGCGAAACAGTCGGCAGCTACCCCTACGAAACCGCCTCGCAACTGGACGCCGCCCTCGACCGTGCCACCGCAGCCTTCCGCACCTGGCGCCGCCAGCCGGTCAGCCAGCGTGCCGAATTGCTGCAGGCCCTGGCCGGCGCCCTGCGCGATCAAGCCGAAGAAATGGCGCAGATGATCACCCTGGAAATGGGCAAGCCCATCACCCAGGCGCGTGCCGAAATCGAAAAATGCGCCCAGCTCAGCGAGTGGTACGCCACCCACGGCCCGGCCATGCTGGCCCCGGAGCCTACTCTGGTAGACAACGGCAGCGCCCAGATCGAATACCGCCCGCTGGGCCCGATCCTCGCCGTGATGCCGTGGAATTTCCCGGTGTGGCAAGTGCTGCGCGGCGCCGTGCCAACCCTGCTCGCTGGCAATACCTACGTGCTCAAACACGCGCCGAACGTGATGGGCAGCGCCTACCTGATGAAAGCGGCGTTGCAGAAAGCCGGTTTCGCTGAAGGTCTGTTCGAAGTGATCAACGTCACCCAGGACGGCGTGTCCCAGGCCATCGCTGACCCGCGCATTGCCGCCGTGACCCTCACCGGCAGCGTGCGCGCCGGCATGGCCATTGGCTCCCAGGCCGGCGCCGCGCTGAAGAAATGCGTGCTGGAACTGGGCGGCTCCGACCCTTTCATCGTGCTCAACGACGCCGACCTCGACGCCGCCGTGCAGGCCGCCGTGATCGGCCGCTTCCAGAACAGCGGCCAAGTTTGCGCCGCCGCCAAGCGCCTGATCATCGAAGCGGGCGTGGTGGACGCCTTCACGGCCAAGTTCGTCGCAGCCAGCCGCGCGCTGGTGATGGGCGACCCGACATCGGCCAGCACCTACGTCGGCCCGATGGCGCGCTTCGACCTGCGCGACGAGCTGCACGGCCAGGTCCAGGCCACCCTCGAAGAAGGCGCCACCCTGTTGCTGGGCGGCCACAAAGTCGCCGGTGCCGCCAACTACTATGCGCCGACCGTACTGGCCGACGTCACCGACCAGATGACCTCGTTCAAACAGGAACTGTTTGGCCCCGTGGCCTCGATCATCACCGCCCGCGACGCCGACCACGCCGTGGCCCTGGCCAATGACAGCGAGTTCGGCCTCACCGCCAGCATCTTCACCACCGACCCGGCCAAGGCCCGCGACATCGCCAACCAGCTGGAAACCGGCGGGATCTTCGTCAATGCGTTCAGCGTGTCCGACCCACGGGTGGCGTTTGGCGGCGTGAAGAAGAGCGGGTTTGGGCGCGAGTTGTCGCATTTTGGCGTACGCGAATTCTGCAATGCACAGACCGTGTGGCTGGATCGCAAGTAGCAGCAGTGAACAAATGGCGTTAGCATTCTGTCCACTCGGCTTAACAGCATGTTTTTAGGGTCAGGATCGCACTGTGGAAAAGCTAAATCGCCTTCAAAGCGGAATCGAAGGGCTGGACGCTCTGCTCAAGGGAGGGCTGGTGTCTGGGGCGTCCTATATCATTCAGGGTCGCCCCGGCTCAGGTAAAACCATCCTTGCCAACCAGCTGGGGTTTAATCACGCGCGCAATGGAGGCCGAGTCCTGGTTGCCACGCTGTTGGCGGAATCCCACGACCGCCTTTTCCAGTTCCTCTCTACCCTGAGCTTTTTTGACGCCTCCCGTGTGGGCGCCGAAATCCAGTTTGTCAGCGCCTTTGACACCCTGGAAAACGAAGGCCTCGATGAAGTGGTCAAGCTGCTCAGGCGTGAGATCAGCAGGCAGAGGGCCACTGTCATGGTGGTGGACGGCTTGTTGAACGCGCGTTCCAAGGCCGACTCGCCGATCGACACGAAAAAATTCATTTCCGAACTGCAAGGGCATGCCGCCTTCGCCGGTTGCACGGTGTTGTTCCTCACCAGCTCACGCCTGGACGACGGCAGCCCCGAGCACACCATGGTCGATGGCGTGATCGAAATGGGCGAGGAACTGTTCGGTACCCGTTCCGTGCGCCGTATCCAGTTGCGCAAGACCCGCGGCAGCGGCGCGCTCACCGGCCTGCACGAGTGTGAAATCAACGACGACGGCCTGGTGGTGTATCCGCGCCTGGAAAGCCTCTATGGCCGTCCGTCCGCGCCCGACAGCGCCGACCTGACGCGCATCGCCAGCGGTATCGGCTCGTTGGACGGCATCCTCGGTGGCGGGCTGCACAGTTCCAGCGTGACCCTGGTCATGGGGCCGTCGGGCATCGGCAAGACCACCCTGGGCCTCAAGTTCCTCTCGGAATCGACGGTAGACGCCCCCGGCCTGCACTTCGGCTTCTACGAAAGCCCTCAGCGCCTGCGGCTCAAAGGCCAATCCCTGGGCATCGATATCCAGAAGATGGAAGACAGCGGCGCACTGACCATCGCCTGGCAGCCCACCACCGAAGGCCTGCTGGACGGCCTTGGCGCGCGATTGCTGCGCCTTGTCGAGGAAAAGGGCATCAAGCGCCTGTTCATCGACAGCTTGAGCGGCATGACCCGCGTCTCTAACAACCCGGCGCGAATCACCGATTTCTACAGCGCCCTGATGAACGAGCTGCGCGCCAGGGGCGTCACGGTCTTTGCCACGTGGGAGATGCATGATTTGTTCGGCTCGGAGGTCACTTCCCCCGCGTCTGAACTGTCGAGCATTGCCGACAACCTCATGCTTATGCGTTTCTTCGAGATTCAGTCTGAACTTAGAAGGACGCTTTCCATTCTTAAGGTCAGAGACAGCTTTTATGACCCCTCATTGTTGGAGGTGGTAATCCGTGACCAAGCCGTTGACTTAAGAAAGGTCTCAACAAATGCCCCCTCAGTTGCATCCAATTCAGCGCTGCCTGGTTCAGCTCTTTAAGTCTTCGGGTAGGTTGAATTGACATGGCCACTATCCTGGTCGTCGATGACGAGTACTTGATCGCCGATATCCTTGCCTATGCACTGGAAGATGAGGGGTTCATGGTCGTCACAGCTGGCAATGGGAAAAAAGCGCTGGAGGTGCTGGAGCGAGAACGGCCGTCGCTGATCATCACCGATTTCATGATGCCGGTGATGGACGGTGAGGAGTTCGCCGAAGCGGTGCGTGCACTGCCGGCCGTCAAGCACCTGCCGATTATTCTGATCAGCGGCGCGCAGGCCCATATCGGCATGCAGCGCTCGGACCTGTTCGATGCGGTGCTGGACAAGCCGTTCGACATCGACAAAATCATTACCAAGGTGAAGGATCTGCTGGCGTGACCTCAACTGCGGATATGCCGGCGCACACACTGCACCAGCCCATCCAGCGCCTGCGACTTCACCGGCGCGAGCACGCACACCGTATGTTCCTGCTGGCCTTCTTTCACGGTCAGGGTGTAATGCACCTGGCCCGGCTTTCCGGGTTCTGGCGCGGTGCTTTGCGGCAACTGAAAGAAGTTTGAAGCCTCGATCAGTTGCCGCAACTCTTGCTGGTCCGGCTCGGGCAACGTATTCAACTCCACCGTACGAGGTGTGGCCAAACCCGGAAAAAACGCCGGTCCGCCGTTTTCCTTGATCGATATTTTCATGGCTGTTCCTCACGTCAGACGTTAATGCCAACCGCTTTCCAGCCCTCCTTGACCGCCTTGTGCTCATCCTTATTCGCGCCGTAGAGACGACCGGCTATATCGTAGGTTATACGCGCGAAACGCAAAAACCCCGAGTTCGGCCGCAACCGTGCATCGCGCAGCGCGTCATACCAGATACGCCCTGCTCGCTCCCAGGCGAACCCGCCCAACCTGGTCGCCACTTGATAGAACGCATGGTTGGGAATCCCGGAATTGATATGCACCCCGCCATTGTCATCGTAGGTCTGGACAAAATCATCCATATGCCCCGGCTGAGGGTCCTTGCCCAGCAGCTTGTCATCAAACGCGGTACCGGGGGCCTTCATCGAACGCAGCGCAGACCCTTTGATCTTTTTGGTGAACAGCCCTTTGCCGATCAACCAATCGGCGTCTTCGGCCGTTTGCTTCAACGCATACTGCTTGATCAGTGAGCCGAACACGTCTGAGAGCGACTCGTTGAGCGCGCCGGACTGATTGAAATACATCAGCTTGGCCTCGTCCTCCGTGACGCCGTGGGCCAATTCATGGCCAATCACGTCGAGGGCCACGGTGAAGCGGTTGAACAACTGCTCATCGCCATCACCAAACACCATCTGGGTCGAGTTCCAGAACGCATTGTTATAGTTCTGGCCAAAGTGAACGGTGGCGTCCAGCGCCATGCCGGCATCGTCGATGGAGTTGCGGTCGAACACCTCTTCGAAAAAATCGAACGTGGCACCCAGGCCGTCATAAGCTTCGTCCACGGCGGCGTCGCCACTGGCGGGCTGGCCTTCACCCCGGATCAGCTTGCCCGGCAGGCTGTCGGTGCCTTCGGCGCTGTAGATCGAGCGCCGTTTACCAGCGCCCATGACCAGGGCCATGTGGGCCGGCCCCTTGGCAGGCACTGCGACCATGCGCAGCGAGCGGAACGTGCTGTCCTTGGCGCGGGTGCGCAGCGCGATTTCGCGTTGGGCCTTATCACCGTGACGCGCGATCTGGTCGAGCATGTACGGCGGGATCAGGCAGAAAATCGGATTGCGGTAGTGGCGATCACACATGGGCTGGCTCCATTTTTGGCGTGTGGTGAAGCTCCAGGTAACCGCTTGAGGATAGCCCCCAGGGGGTTAACGCGTGTCATCAATTGTCATCAACCTATGTTGCAGTCGTGTTTATCCAAGGAGGACTTACCCATGCCAGCCCGTAAAGCCAAAATCGACCTTGCGCACCGCCCAAGACTCGCCGATCTGCGCCCGTTGATCGCGCCCCCCCCCACGCTGATGGAGGCCCGGGCGGCGGCGCCCCGTGTCACCGCCGCCAAGGATCTAAAGGACCGGCGCGGCTATGCAGCAGACTTTCTCAGCAGCTTCGTGGTGCCCTGGCCCACGGCAGACGAGGCGTTGGCGGATGACGTAGAACCCCTGCGCCTGGACTACACGCATTTCTCGGTGACGATGTCGCGTTCCCGACGACTGGCGCTCTACGTCGGCGTGAATATCGACGGCGGGCAGCATGTGGAGATTATCCGCAGCAATGACACGTGGGCCTACGATGGTCGCCTGCCGATCAGCGCGCAGGTGGGCGAAGCGCTCTACACCAACAACGGCCTGGATCGTGGGCACCTGGTGCGCCGCCAAGACCCCAACTGGGGCGACGAGGCAAAAACCGCCAACCTCGACACCTTCCACTTCACCAACTGCTCGCCGCAGATGAGCGGGTTCAACCAGAAGACCTGGCTGGAACTGGAAGACTACATCCTCGATAACACGCAACGCTGGAAAGCCCGGGCCACGGTGTTCAGCGGCCCGGTGTTCGCCGACGACGATCGCCTCTACCGTGGCATCCGAATCCCCAAGGCGTTCTGGAAAGTGGTGGCCTACCTCAGCGACGACGGCAAGCCCTGCGCCAGTGCCTACATGATCGACCAAAGCCGCGAACTGGGTCAGCTCGACCTGATGTTCGGCCAGGTCAGGACCTACCAGCGCAGCGTGATCCAGATCGAACAATTGACCGGTATCCGCTTCGCCAACCTGGCGGACTACGACGGCTTCAGCAACGAGGAGCGCGCCACCGGGACGCGAATTGAAGCGCTGATCCAGGGCCCTGAGGATATTCGTGTCTGACTGGGCGCCCCTCGGGCTGTATCGCCTCGCCCTAATCAACTACCATACCGCGCCGGTTCCCAAACGGGACTAATAGGGAATCCGAAGCGCGGTATGCCGCGTCAATCGGAACTGCCCCCGCAACTGTAGATGCCGAGCCTGCTCCCCACTGCCACTGGACCACGTCCGGGAAGGCCGGAGCGTGGCGACGACGCATCAGTCAGGAGACCTGCCGGCCCAGCAAAATCACTAACCGGCGGGGTGTCCGGGAAGGACATCCTTACCTGCCCGACCGGCAGTGTTCGAGGGCGTATTTCCGAACTGTACCTCCCCTGTTCCCACGTACGGTTCACACGGAGATTGCCTCATGCTGCCACGCGTTACCGCCCTGATCAGTGCCCTGGGTTTCTGCGCCCTGGCCCAAGCCGCGCCAACTCAGTACCCGCTTACCCTGGAAAACTGCGGCAGCACCCTCACCTTCCAGCAGGCCCCCGCGCGCAGCGTGACCATTGGCCAGGCCGCCACGGAAATGCTCTATGCCCTGGGCGTAGGCGACCGTGTGGTGGGCACCTCGCTGTGGTTCAACAACGTGTTGCCACAGTACAAAGCACAGAACGATGGCATCGAGCGCCTGGCCAACAACGAGCCCAGCTTCGAAGCGGTAATCGCCAAGCGCCCGCAACTGGTGGCCGCCGAGCTGGAATGGGTGGTGGGCCCGCAGGGCGTGGTCGGCACCCGCGAGCAGTTCCACGACCTGAAGATCCCCACCTACCTGCTGCCCTCCGACTGCGAAGGCAAGGACAACCTGGTGGGCGCCGACGGCACGCGGCTGGAGCCGTTCCGTATCGAGACGATCTACAAGAGCATCAGCCAGCTGGCGCAGATTTTCGACGTACAGGATCGCGGCCAACACCTGAACGACGAACTCAAGGCGCGCCTGGCCAAATCCGTGGCCACCGTGCAGAGCAAAGGCCTCAAGCAGGCCAGCGCGCTGGTGTGGTTCTCCAGTTCCGAAATGGCCAGCGACCCGTACGTGGCGGGTCACAAGGGTATTCCGGAGTTCATGCTCGAAACCCTCGGCCTGCACAACGTGGTGCAATCCGATGAAGAATGGCCCGCCGTCGGCTGGGAAACCATAGCCAAGGCCAACCCGACCTTCCTGGTGATCGCCCGCATGGACCGCCGCCGCTATCCCGCCGACGACCATGAAAAGAAACTCGCTTTCCTGCGCAGCGACCCGGTCACGCGCAACATGGACGCGGTGAAAAACAACCGCATCATCATCCTCGACGCCCTGGCGCTGCAGGCCAGCATCCGCACGTTCGATGGCCTGGAACAACTGGCCACGGCCATCGACGGCTACGACCTGCCGAAATGATCCGGACCTTACTCGCCCTGGCGCTATTGCTGATCGCCGTGCTCGCCGGCGTGGCCATTGGTGAAACCGCCATCGATCCGCTGGTGGTGCTGCAGGTGCTCGCCAACAAACTGTGGGCAGCCGGTTACGTGCTGGACCCGATCGATGAAGGCGTGGTGTGGAACTACCGCCTCACCCGCGCCCTGGTTGCCGCCGCCTGCGGTGCAGGGCTGGCCACCTGCGGGGTGATTTTGCAGTCATTGCTGCGCAACCCGCTGGCCGATCCGTACCTGCTGGGTATCAGCGCCGGCGCCTCGACCGGCGCGGTGTTGGTGGCGCTGATGGGCGTGGGCGGCGGGCTGATTTCACTCTCGGCCGGTGCCTTTGTCGGCGCGATGGCGGCGTTCGCCCTGGTGATCTTGCTGGCGCGGGCCAGCGGTTCGTCCAGCGGCACCGGGCAGATCATCCTCGCAGGCATCGCCGGGTCACAGCTGTTCAATGCGCTCACGGCGTTCCTGATCACCAAGTCCGCCAGCTCCGAACAGGCGCGCGGCATCATGTTCTGGCTGCTGGGCAACCTCAGCGGCGTGCGCTGGCCGTCGGTGTGGCTGGCAGTGCCGGTGGCGGTCACGGGCTTGGTGGTGTGCCTGTGGCATCGGCGCGCGTTGGATGCGTTCACCTTCGGCACCGACTCGGCCGCGTCCCTGGGCATCCCGGTGCGCCGCGTGCAGTTTGTGCTGGTGGGGTGCGCGGCGCTGGTGACGGCGGTGATGGTGTCGATTGTCGGCTCCATCGGTTTTGTCGGCCTGGTGATCCCCCACGCGGTGCGCCTGTTGCTCGGCACCGGGCATTCGCGCCTGCTGCCGGCCAGTGCGCTGGGCGGCGCGTTATTTTTGATTGCGGCCGATGTGTTGTCGCGCACCTTGATCAAGGGCCAGGTGATTCCGGTCGGCGTGGTGACGGCGCTGGTGGGCGCGCCGGTGTTTGCACTGATCCTGATTGGCCGGAGGAATGCGCGATGAGCGTACTGAGTTGCACCGGCCTGGGCTTCAAGGTGCGCGAGGCCGAGTTGCTGCGCGATATTCACCTGGAGGTTCAATTGGGTGAAACCCTGGGGATTGTCGGGCCGAACGGCTCCGGCAAATCCACCCTGCTCAAACTGCTCGCCGGCTTGCGCACACCGGCCAGCGGCGACGTGCGCCTGGGCGGCCAACGCCTGGGCGACCTGTCCCGCCGCGCCATCGCACAACAGCTGGCGGTGGTGGAACAACAGGCCGACACCGACGACGCCATCCGCGTGTTCGACGCCGTCGCGCTGGGCCGTACACCGTGGCTGTCAGCGCTGAGCCCGTGGTCCGGCGAAGACGACGCCATCGTGCGCCAGGCCCTGCATGATGTGGATGCCACCCACCTGAGCCACCGCGCCTGGCGCAGCCTCTCCGGCGGCGAGCGCCAGCGCGTACACATCGCCCGCGCCCTGGCGCAACGGCCGCAGATCCTGTTGCTGGATGAGCCGACCAATCACCTGGACATCCAGCATCAACTGGCGATTTTGAAAGGCGTGCAAGGGTTGCCGGTGACCACCCTCATCGCCCTGCATGACCTGAATCAAGCGCTGACCTGTGATCGCCTGGCCGTGCTGGATCGTGGGCGCCTGGTAGCGCTGGGCAAGCCGCTGGACGTGCTGACGCCGGAGCGCTTGCGGGAGACATTCGGGGTGCAGGCGCATTACCTGACGGACCCGTTCGATGGGGCGCAGATACTGCGGTTGCGTCCTAACTGAACACCACAATATCGACTCCACCCGAGATCCTAATGTGGGAGGGGCTTGCCGCCGATAGCTGTGTGCCAGTCGACACTGCTATCGGGCATAGGTATCTACGCACCGTTGGCTGAACGCTGGGCAGATAGGGCTGTTGTGGCGAGCGGGCTTGTCCCGCGTTGGGCTGCGCAGCAGCCCCAAAACCAGCCTCTACAGAGTGTCTGATACACCGCGTTCTTCTTTCCTGGGGCTGCTGCGCAGCCCAACGCGGGGCAAGCCCGCTCGCCACAGTTACAGTGTTTCTCCTTGACTGACTGGCATTAGGGCAAGCCCCCCTCCTACATTGCCCCCAGTGTTTCCCGGAGCAGTTTTCAAGCCGCGTGGCTTTCCTTTTTCAAGCTCTCCATATCGATCACGAACCGATACTTCACATCGCCCTTGAGCATGCGCTCATACGCTTCGTTGATGCCCTGGATGTCGATCATTTCCACGTCCGAGACAATCCCGTGCTTGGCGCAGAAGTCGAGCATGTCCTGGGTCTCCTGGATGCCGCCGATCAGCGAGCCGGCCAGGCTGCGGCGTTTGAAGATCAGGTTGAATACGGTTGGCGACGGGTGCGGGCTGTCGGGGGCGCCGACCAGGGTCATGGTGCCGTCGCGCTTGAGCAGGTTGAGGAACGCATCGAGGTTATGCGGTGCGGCGACGGTGTTGAGGATGAAGTCCAGGCTGTTGGCGACCTTGGCCATTTCGTCCGGGTTCTTCGACACCACCACTTGATCGGCGCCCAGGCGCAGGCCGTCTTCGCGCTTGTTGGGTGAGGTGGTGAACAGCGTGACATGGGCGCCCATGGCGTGGGCGATCTTCACCGCCATGTGCCCCAGGCCGCCCAGGCCCACCACACCGACCCTCTTGCCAGGCCCGACCTTCCAGTGATGCAGCGGCGAGTAAGTGGTGATGCCCGCACACAACAACGGCGCGACGGCGGCCAGGTTGGAATCGTCGTGGGAGATGCGCAGCACGAACTTCTCCTTGACCACGATGTTGTCCGAGTAACCACCAAAGGTATTTTCACCGCCGAACACCGGGCCGTTGTAGGTGCCGGTAAAACCGCTCTCGCAGTATTGCTCCTCGCCCTCGGCGCACGAGGCGCAGTGCTGGCAGCTGTCGACCATGCAGCCGACACCGGCGAGGTCGCCGACCTTGAATTTCTTAACATTGCCACCCACCGCCGTCACGCGACCGACGATTTCGTGGCCGGGGACCGACGGGTAAAGGGTGTTGTTCCACTCGTTGCGCGCGGTGTGCAGGTCGGAGTGGCACACGCCGCAATAGAGAATGTCGATCTGGACATCGTCCGCCCCCGGCGCGCGGCGCTCGAAGGTAAACGGCTTGAGGGCATCCTTGGCGTTCTGGGCGGCGTAGCTGTAAGTCTTGGCCATTTCGTTCACCTGTGTGATCTGACGGTAGAGGTCAGTGGACCAGCATAGACGCTGAACCGTTCAACCGAGCACGCCTATACAATTTCCATCGCGTCCCTGCCCCTAACCTCACGGCTTCAATCACGTAGAAGTGTTGGAGAGTGGGCATGCGTAGCAAAGCAATCAAGGTATCTGTGGCATTGACGCTGCTGGCGAGCGCAATGATGGGCAATGCCTTCGCGGCGACCCCGAGCGTGGCCGTGGCGCCGCAATACGACACCAGCCACGTCTATGTGGCCCCGGCGGATGTGGACCGTTTCGCCCAGAGTTTCCTCGCCACCTTTGGCGGCAAAAGCACGCCCCAAGTGGTGGTGAACGTGCTGCCGGTGCCGAGCAGTACCACCTCGCAACTGCTGCAGACGCCGGCGGGCACGGTGTCGCTGTTCGGTTTCACCACGCCCATCCCGCACCCCTTCGGCCAGGAACGCAACGGCTACCTGGTCAAGGACATGGACGCGGCACTCAAAGCCGCGCGAGAAAACGGCGCCGCCGTTATCGTCAGCGACTTCCCGGACCCGATCGGGCGTGACGCCGTGGTGCAATGGCCGGGTGGCGTGAACATGCAGCTCTACTGGCATACCAAGACCCCGGACTACGCGGCATTCCAGACCGTGCCGGAAAACCGCGTGTACCTGTCCACCGATCGCGCTGACGCCTTTATCAAAGCGTTCCTGGGCTTCTCCCACGGCAAGGTCCTGGCCGATGACAAACACGCGCCCGGCGTCGATGTGGGTCAAGCCACTGGCACTTACCGTCGCGTCGATATCGAGTCGCCATTTGGGCGCATGGCGGTGCTGGTCACCAACGGCCAACTGCCCTACCCCTTCGGCCACGAGACCACCGGTTATCAAGTGCCTGACCTGACGGCAACGTTGGGCAAGGCCACCGGCTCGGGCGCCAAGGTCTTGGTGCCGGCCTTTGACAGCAAGGGTCGTCGCAGCGCCGTGGTTGAATTCCCCGGCGGCTACGTCGCGGAAATTCACCAGCTCCACGCCGCAAAATGATTCGCCGCACAGGCTGGGGCCTGGCCGTGCTGTGGCCGCTGCTGCTCGGCAGCGCCCACGCCGCCGATCAACCGACACGCCCGGCCATCAAGACCAACCGCTGGCAGGAGGACTGGTCGGTGCTCAAGGATCCGGCGTTGCGCACGCAGCCGCTGGACAGCTTGAAGTACATCCCGCTGTCCAGCGCCAACCCGTTCACCTATTTGTCATTGGGGGCGACGTTGCGCGAGCGCTTCGAGATGAACGATGCCAGTGGTTTTGGGGTGAAGGACGTGAAGCGTGATCGCTACCTGATCCAGCGCTTCCAGGTGCACGCCGACCTGCACTTGAACGAACACTGGCGGCTCTTCACCCAACTCGAAGATGTACGCGCCTACGACAAGACCACGGTCGGCGGCGCCGATCAGAACCGCGTCGATTTGCGCCTGGCCTTTGCCGAATACGTCAACGCTTTCGCCAGTGGCACGCTCAAGGCGCGTGTCGGGCGCCAGGACTTCGCCTTCGACTTGCAGCGTTTCATCTCATCGCGGGACGGCCCGAATGTGCGGCAATCCTTCGATGCGCTGTGGGCCGATTGGGAGACGTCCAACTGGCGCTTTATCGGGATTGCCAGCCAGCCGGTGCAGTATCAGGACGGGCGGCACTTCGACGACAAATCCAACAGTGACGCGCGCTTCCACATGCTGCGGGTCGAGCGGCTGGTGGGGGGCAAGAATGAGCTGTCGGCCTACTACGGCGTGTACGAGCGCAGCGCCGCGCACTATCTGGATGCGGACGGAGATGAAACCCGCCATCTGTTCGACGCACGCCTGGGCGGTGCGGCCGAGGGGTTCGACTGGGACATTGAAGCCATGCTGCAAAGCGGCTCGGTGGGCAGCAAGGATATTCGCGCCTGGGCCGGCGGCAGCCGCACCGGCTACACCTTCGACAGCCTGGCGTGGAAACCGCGCATCGGCCTGCAGCTGGACATTGCCTCGGGCGACCGCCAGACCGGGGACGGCACCGTCGGCACGTTCAACCCGCTGTTCCCCAACGGCTACTATTTTTCCCTGGCCGGCTATACGGGCTACAGCAACCTGATTCACGTCAAACCGTCGATCACCGTCAAGCCCATCGACAAGCTCAGCGTGCAGACCGCCGTCGGCCTGTTGTGGCGCCAGACCACCAGCGACGCGGTGTACACCCAGCCAAACCTGCCGGTCGCAGGCACCGCAGGCCAGGGTGAACGCTGGACCGGTGCCTATGGTCAGCTGCGTACCGATTATGTGTTTACGCCGAACCTCACCGGCGCGGTTGAAGCAGTGCACTACGCGGTCGGCCGCACCTTGCGCGATGCCGGCGGCGATGACAGCAATTACCTGGGGGTCGAGCTCAAGTTCAGTTGGTGACCCCAGGCAAGCACACCCGTACAAGCCCCCGGCCCGGTTTCGGGCAATAGTGAGGCTGGTTTTTCAGTCCCTCAAATCAAGGAGTTTTCCATGAGCACATTCGTTGCCAAAGACGGTACCCAGATCTACTTCAAGGATTGGGGCAG
Organism: Pseudomonas sp. MIACH; assembly: GCF_001269925.1. Taxonomy (GTDB): domain Bacteria; phylum Pseudomonadota; class Gammaproteobacteria; order Pseudomonadales; family Pseudomonadaceae; genus Aquipseudomonas. The sequence continues at coordinate 18,830 of NZ_LHVO01000015.1, read as the reverse complement.
CGGTAAGCCCGTGCTGTTCAGCCACGGCTGGCCGCTGGATGCCGACATGTGGGAATACCAGATGGAATACCTGAGCAGCCGTGGCTTTCGCACCATCGCGTTCGACCGCCGTGGCTTTGGTCGCTCGGACCAGCCGTGGACCGGCAACGACTACAACACCTTCGCCGACGACATCGCGCAGTTGATCGAACACCTGGACCTCAAGGACGTGACCCTGGTGGGTTTCTCCATGGGCGGCGGCGACGTGGCCCGCTACATCGCACGCCACGGCAGTGCACGCGTGGCCGGCCTGGTGCTGTTGGGCGCAGTGACGCCGATCTTCGGCCAGAAGCCCGATTACCCCCAGGGCGTGCCGACCGAAGTGTTCGACGGCATCAAGGCCGGGTTGCTGAAAGACCGTGCGCAGTTCATCGCGGACTTCAACACGCCGTTCTTCGGCATCAACAAGGGCCAGGTCGTTTCCGAAGGTACGCTGACCCAGACCCTGCAGATCGCCATGCTGGCGTCCCTCAAGTCGACCGTGGATTGCGTCACCGCCTTCTCCGAGACCGACTTCCGCCCGGACATGGCCAAGATCGACGTGCCGACCCTGGTGATCCACGGTGACGGCGACCAGATCGTGCCGTTCGAGACCACCGGCAAGGTAGCCGCCGAGATGATCAAGGGCGCCGAGCTGAAGGTGTACAAGGATGCGCCGCACGGTTTTGCCGTGACCCACGCTCAGGCCTTGAACGAAGACCTGCTGGCGTTCCTGCAGCGCTGAAACACCCGCTCCTTTGGCCGGCACGCCACTCCCCCTGTAGGAGCGAGCTTGCTCGCGAAGATCGTCAACGATGACGCAGTAAATCAGATTTAACGCGTCGCTATCGAGTTCTTCGCGAGCAAGCTCGCTCCTAAAGGGGTTGGTTTACCCGGCCTTTTTTTCCAGTGCCAGGCGCCCTGGTCCGGCAATCAGGATGCTGGTGAAAATGATCAACAGCAGCCAGCCGAATTGCCCTTCCAGCAACGTCCACTCCGGATGCACCACCACCATCGCGATCAACAGCACCGCCAGAATCGGCAGGCACGCCAGGCGCACCAGCACCCCGGCGATGATCAGCAGCGGGCACAGCACTTCGGCGAAAATCGCCAGCAGCAAGGTGACATGGGCGCCGAGGTGAAACGGGTCTTCGATCAGCTTCAACTGCTCGCTGTAGTTGAGCAATTTGGGCAAGCCATGCACCCACAGCAGGAACAACGCCCCGCTGCCCCGCAGAAACAGCAGCCCCAGGTCCTGGTGTCTTGATTCGTTCATATGCGCTCCGGTTGGTTGACACGTTATCGACGTCGATTGTGTCCACAGAGCGGTACGCACGCTTGCAACCGTGTGCTGACCTCACTCCCCGGTGCCGGCAAACCCCGCGACGATTTCATCGATCACCGCCCGTACCCGCGCGGTGTGGCGCAGGTCGGCGTGGGTCACCAGCCAGACGTCGTAGGGCAACGGCCGCGTGCGCGCGGGCCACAGGCGCACCAGCCCGTCGCGCTCGCCGGTGAGGATCGGGATTTCGCCGATGCCGATCCCGGCGGCGATGGAGCGGCGCACCAGCAGGCTGGAACTCAGGGCGGCAACGATGCGCCCACGGCCCAGGGGTTCGGAGACCAGGGTCATGTCCTTCTGGGTTTGCAGGTACGGTTGATAGACCACGAGGTCATGCCCTTCAAACAGGCTGCCCGGCTCCGGTGCGCCCTGGCGATCGATATAAGCCTGGGACGCAAACAACCCCACCGGCCAGCGCGCGAGACGCCGGGCAATCAGGTCGGGGCTGTCCGGGCGCGTGTTGCGCACGGCGATGTCGGTTTCGCGTTTGGCCAGGCTCAGGAACTGGGTCGACGCATCCAGCTGCACGCGCACATCGGGGTGCTGGGCGTGCAGGCGCGCAATCGCGGGAATCAGGAAGTCGGTGGCCAGGGAGTCGGTGGTGCTGACGCGTACGGTGCCGGTCAGGCGGTCATCCAGGCCCTGGATCTGGCGCTCCAGGTCGAGCGCCGAGCGTTCCATTTTTTCCACCGAGAGCAACGCGGCCTCGCCGACGGCGGTCAGTGCGTAGCCTTCGGAGGTGCGCAGGAACAGCGTTGCACTCAGGGACTTTTCCAGGGCATTGACCCGTCGGCCCACGGTGGCCTGGTCGACGCCCAATACCCGTGCGGCACCGCGCAGTGTCGACTCGCGGCAGACTGCCAGGAACACCCGTGCATCATCCCAATTCATGCTGACTCCTTGCGCTGCATATATGCATCGCCATGACGTGTAATCGCTGCATTATTGCATCGATAAACCTGGATATGCTGGGCACCAGAGAAAAATACCCAGGACCGCCATCATGCTCGACACTCATGCCCCACCCCGCCACTCCGTGTGGCTGCCGATCTTCGCCGGCCTGTGCGCCAGCCTGGTCAGCATCGGCCTGGCGCGCTTTGCCTACACGCCGTTGATTCCGTCGCTGATCCAGGCCCACTGGTTCAGCGCCAATGACGTGGTGTACCTCGGCGCCGCCAACCTGGTGGGTTACTTGATCGGCGCGCTGATCGGGCGGCCCATCGCCCAGCGCACCTCGAACAAGACCGCGCTGCGCAGCATGATGGTGGCGGTGACCCTGGCGTTCTTCGCCTGCGGCTTCCCGCTGTCGGTGGTGTGGTTCTTCGCTTGGCGCCTGCTGTCGGGGATTGCCGGTGGCGCAATCATGGTGCTGGTAGCAGCGACCGTGTTGCCCCATGTACCGGCCGCACGCCGGGGTCTGGCCAGTGGCGCGATCTTCCTCGGTATCGGCCTGGGCATCGCCGGCTCCGGCACGCTGGTGCCGCCGCTGCTGAGCCTGGGCTTGCAGCAGACCTGGTTCGGCCTGGGCCTGCTGGCCGTAGTGTTGACCGCCGCCAGCTGGTTCGCCTGGCCTTCGGGCACGCTGCATGAAGACGCGCCGCCATCCGGCGCGGCCGTAGCGACGCCTTCCGGCGTGTATCTGCTGTTCGCCCAATACGCCTTTATGGCTGCGGGGCTGGTACCGGCGATGGTGTTCCTGGTGGATTACGTAGCCCGTGGCCTGGGGGCCGGGGCGCATATCGGCGCGATGATCTGGGTGATGTACGGCCTGGGGTCGATTGTGGGGCCGGTCACTTACGGGTTCCTGGCAGACAAACTGGGGGCACGCTTGAGCATCCGCGTGGTGCTGGTGGTGCAGGCGATTGCCGTCGGTGCGGTGCCGTTTGCCGGCTCGTTGGCTGGCCTGGCGGTCCTCGCGGTGATCCTCGGTTCGTTCCCGCCGGGCATCGTGCCGTTGGCGCTGGCGCGGGTCCACGAACTGATCCCCAACCATCATCAGCAGCAGGTCGCGTGGAGCCGTGCCACGGTCTCCTTTGCGACTTTCCAGGCGCTCTCGGGGTTTGCCTATTCCGCCCTGTTCAACCTCAGCGGTGGTCAGCATGCGCTGTTGTTCATGATCGCTGCCGGGGCGATAGTGGTCGCCCTGGCACTGGAACTGGGCATGCGCCTGCTGAACCGTCGACCGTCCGACACGGTCCCAACCCATACGCTCATCGCTGCAGGTAATCTGAAATGACGCTTCCTAAAGAAATGACCCTGATCGAAATCACCACCCCCGGTGGCCCCGAGGTGTTGCAGCCGCGCCGCGCGGAGGTACCGGTGGCGGGCCCCGGCGAGATCCTGATTCGCGTGCACGCAGCCGGGGTCAATCGCCCCGACGCCCTGCAACGCGCCGGCAAGTACCCGATGAAACCCGGCATGAACCCGCTGCCGGGCCTGGAAGTGGCGGGCGAAGTCGCCGCGCTGGGCGACGGCGTGACCGAATACGCGCTGGGCGATAAGGTCTGCGCCCTGACCAACGGCGGCGGCTATGCGCAGTTCTGCACGGTGCCCGCCAGCCAGGCGCTGCCGATCCCCGAAGGCATGGACTGGATTCAAGCCGCCGCCGTACCGGAAACCTTCTTCACCGTGTGGGCCAACCTGTTCGGCCTCGGCGATGCGCACACCGGCCAGCGCGTGCTGATCCATGGCGGCACCAGCGGCATCGGTACGACCGCGCTGATGCTGTGCCGCGAGTTCGGCATCCAGGCCTTCGCCACCGCCGGCAGCGCCGACAAATGCGCGGCCATCGCCCAGCTGGGCGGCGAGCCGATCAATTATCGCGAGCAGGATTTTGCCGAGGTTATCGCCCAGAAGACCGACGGCCAGGGCGTGGATGTGATCCTCGACATCATGGGAGCCTCGTACCTCAACAACAACCTCAAGGCCCTGGCCATGGACGGCCACCTGGTGATGCTGGGTTTCCTCGGCGGCGCCAAGGCCAATGACGTCGACCTGCTGAGCATCCTCGGCAAACGCGCGGTGATCACCGGCTCACTGTTGCGAGCGCGCAGCAAGGCTGAAAAAGCCGCGATTGCCGAACAGTTGCGCGAGTATGTGTGGCCGGTGCTGGAGGCCGGGCGCTGCCTGCCGATCATCGACAAGGTGTACGAATACACCGACGCGGCCCAGGCTCATGCGCGGATGGAAGGTGGGGACCACATCGGCAAGATTGTGTTGCGGGTGGGGTAATCAGCAGGCAACACAAAGCAAATGTGGGAGGGGCGGTGCGACGATTCGACTTGCTCCCGATGAGGATGGGTCAGTGATACTTGGGTTGACTGACTCACCGCTATCGGGAGCAAGCCCCCTCCCACATTTACCGAGTACAGCAGACCCAACTCCGGTCGGCTCTAAGGCCGCCGCGCTTTGGCTTTTGATCTCAAATCGCCCCGTCAAACACGCTGGCCGAACGCAGGCTTTGGAGCGTGGGTAACCCGGCAGGACGCCGGGTTAGCCGCGCTGGGCCAAGGATGGCCCATCGCGGCGGCCCACGCTCCAAAGCCGGAGTGAGGGCACACCGAGCCTAGGCGAGGTGCCGAGTGTTGGGGCGAGGACTTTTTGGTTACTTTTGGGTCCCTCCAAAAGTGACCCGCTGTAAGAGCGGAACCATAGGCAGCCGTTACCGCAACAACGGATATGTACTCATTCCAACCCCAACGACATGGTCGGCCCGAAGGCCGCCACGGAAACAAGCCCCACACACTGACCCCGTTCTTACTCGGAGTAAGTGGGATAGTCGATGTAGCCAACCTCACCCCCACCATACATCCCCTCCTCCCGCAGCGGGTTCAACGGCCAGCCCTTGAATAGCCGCTGCGGCAGGTCCGGGTTGGCAATGAACGGCCGTCCGAATGCAATCAAATCCGCCAGCCCGGCTTCCACCAGTTTCGCGCCGCGTTCAGCGGTGTAACGACCGGCATAGATAATCCGACCGCTGAAGGTGCTGCGCACGGCTTCCCGGAAGGTGTCGGGCAGCACGGGGGCGTTGTCCCAGTCGGCTTCGGCGATGGACACGTAGGCGATGCCTGACTGCTCCAACACTTTGATCGCTTCGATGTAGGTGTGGTGCGGGTCTTCTTCCACCAGGCCGATGTACACACGGTCCTGGTCGGTGCCGCTGAACAACGGCGAGAACCGCACGCCCAGGCGCTCCGGCCCGACCACCTTGCTGACCGCTTCGACGATCTCGCGCAAAAAGCGCAGGCGGTTGTGCAGCGAGCCGCCGTATTCATCGTCGCGCTGGTTGGAATGGGCTGAGATGAACTGGTTGACCAGGTAACCGTTGGCCGAGTGAATTTCCACGCCGTCAAACCCGGCGTCCAGGGCATTGCGTGCGGCCTGGGCGTAGTGCCCGACCAGTTCTTCAATCTCCAGCACGCTCAAGGCGCGAGGCACCGGCGGTTGCTTCAATTCACCCGCGCCAGGGGCGGTTTCGATAAAGGCCTTGGCTTGCTGGGCCTGAATAGCCGACGGTGCCACCGGTGCGGCGCCGTCAGGCTGCAAGGCGTTATGGGACACACGGCCCACATGCCACAGCTGGGCAAAGATCACCCCGCCTTCGGCATGCACCGCGTCGGTGACCTTGCGCCAGCCGTCGATCTGCGCCGGGGTGTAGATGCCCGGCGTCCAGGCGTAACCCTGGCCACGCGGTTCGATCTGTGTGCCTTCGCTGACCATGAAACCGGCCGTAGCGCGCTGGCGGTAATACTCGGCCATCAGGTCGGTGGCGATGTCGCCGGGTTGTGCGCTGCGCTGGCGCGTCAGCGGCGGCAATACGATACGGTTGTTCAAGGTGTGATGACCCAGTTTTACCGGGGTACTTAAAACGCTGTTAGTCATTGGGGTAATCCAAATTCGGGACGAACAAAAGCATTGGCGACTGTTGCAAGTCGCCAATGATTAGAAGGGTTAATTAACTTATGCGGTGAGTTTCAGCAGCGCCTTGGCCACGTCACTGGAACTGGCAGGGTTCTGTCCAGTGATCAGCAAACCATCTTCGAGCACGAAGGATTGCCAGTCGGCGCCCTTCTGATAGTTGCCGCCCAGTGCCTTGAAATCATCTTCAATCAGGAACGGCACCACATCGGTCAGGCCCACCGCCGCTTCTTCCGAGTTGGAGAAGCCGGTGACACGACGGCCCTTGACCAGCGGCTCGCCATTGACGGCCTTGACGTGACGCAAGGCGCCCGGTGCGTGGCAGACAAAACCAATGGGCTTGCCGGCACGCTCGAAGGACTCGATCAGGGCGATGGACACCGGCGACTCTGCCAGGTCCCACAGCGGGCCGTGGCCACCTGGGTAGAACACGGTGTCGAAGTCGGCGGCGTTGACCGTGTCCAGCTTGACCGTGTTGGCCAGGGCCTGTTGCGCGGCAGGGTCGGCGGCAAAGCGGCGAGTCTGCTCGGTTTGCGCGTCGGGCTCATCACTCACCGGGTCCAGCGGCGGCTGGCCACCGGCCGGGGAAGCCAGCACCAGTTCGGCGCCGGCGTCCTTGAACACGTAATAGGGTGCAGCAAACTCTTCGAGCCAGAAGCCGGTCTTGCGGCCGGTGTCGCCAAGCTGGTCGTGAGAGGTCAGTACCATTAATACTTTCATTTTCCAGTGCCTCGATCAGTGAATGTCTGTGTGTTCAGGGTGACCCAACAGCTGTCGGGTCAGCAGCAACGCCTCATCAAACGGCGCGGATGTACGGGTGATCTTGCTCATGACGCTGGTCCCCAGCCACAACGCGTACAGGCGCCGAGCCAGGCTTTCCGGGGCTTGATCGACGCTGAGGGAACCGTCGTCGACGCCGCGCTGTATGGCGATAGCCAGTAAATCGATGGTGCGCGAGGTGCCACGCAGCAGCGCCAACCGCATGGGCTCTGAAAGGTCTGACACCTCCGCACCCAGTTTGACGGCAAGGCATTTGCCCGCATCGGTGCAGCCGGTCTGGTTGTCGATCCAGGCCTGCCAATAGCGCATCAACTTGGCGTGCTGGGATAAACCGGGCTGGTCGAACAGTTGCTGCATGCCGTGCACGTAATTATCGAAGTAGGTATCGAGCAACACGACACCGAAGCCATCCTTGGAGTTGAAGTAGTGATAGAACGAACCTTTAGGCACATCGGCGGCTTGAAGTATTTCGTTCAGGCCCACCGCAGAGAATCCTTTACGGCCAACAATCAACTGCGCCGTGTCGAGAATGGTCTGCCGTGCACTTTTAGTTTCGCTGTTCATGCTTCACTCCGTCCGATTAGACCAGTCGTCTAGTTCGTTGAGGGAATGTTAGGGGCGGCGCCAAACCCTCACAATGTCATATGCGCAAGGATTCCGGACATGGCCCGAAGTGGGTTGCCGTTTACCCGGCACGCGCCGACAATCCACCCTCCCACGCCCTGGAGACATGCGATGCACAGCGTTGCGCTGATGGTTTACCCGAACTTCCAATCCCTGAGCCTCAGCCTCGGCTCGGTGTTCGAATGCGCGAACCTGCTGCGCGGTGAGCCGGCGTATGAGTTTCACCTGGTGTCGGAAAGCGGCGGCGCGGTGATGACGTCCCAGGGCTTCTCGGTGAACACCTCGCCCCTGCGGCCCCAAGGCTATGACACGCTGATCGTCAGCGGTTACCTGGAGTTTCGCCTGCCCGAGGCCAACCTGCTGGAACTGGTCAAGGCCGCCTCGGCTCAATCGCGGCGTGTCGCCTCGTTGTGCATGGGCATCTTCGTGCTGGCCGAAGCCGGCTTGCTCGACGGCAAGCGCACCACCACCCACTGGATCCACGCGCCGGCCTTTCGCAAGCGCTACCCGGACATCCGCCTGGAAGAAGACAAGCTGTTTATCGTCGACGGCCAGGTATGGACCGGCGCCGGCATGAGTGCCGGGGTGGACATGGCGCTGGCCATGGTGGAGAACGACCTGGGCAGCGACCTCGCCCGGCGCATTGCGCGCAAGCTGGTGATCGCCCAGCGCCGGGGCAGCGAGCAGTCGCAATTGTCGGCATTGCTGGAACTGGACCCCAAGTCTGACCGCGTGCAACTGGCCCTGGCCTACGCCCGCGAAAACCTCACACACGACCTGTCGGTGGACGCCTTGGCCGACGTGGCCCGGCTGAGCCCGCGCCAGTTCAGCCGGGTATTCCGCGAAGAAACCGGGCAAACCCCGGCCAAGGCCATCGAATCCCTGCGGGTCGAAGCTGCGCGCGCGATGATGGAAACCAGCCGGCACCCGGTGGAAGTGGTGGCCCGCGAAACCGGTTTCGGTGATCGCGAACGCATGCGCCAGGCGTTTTTAAGGGCGTTCGGGCAGCCGCCGCAGGCGATGCAGCAAACCTTTAATGCAACACCGCCCGCGTAACCAGGTAACTCATCAACTGCGGATCATCCGCCAGCTCAAGGGCCTGCACCGGGCGCGGCAGGTTATCCAGCACCGTACGCCAGAACGCCTGGGACACTTCGTCCTGGTCATAAAACCGCACCAGCCAATCCGCCTCGCCGCTGCACAGCACCTGGGTGGCGATGGCGCGGCCGATGCCTTTGCGGCGATAGCGCTTGAGGATAAACAGGTCGGCCAGTTCCAGAGCGTCGATGCCCGGCAACTCGCTGCCTTCGATCAGCAGGAAGCCGGCGATATAGCCATCGACCAGCAACAGGTTGGCGCTCCACTGCGGGTCGTGCCAGTAGCGCGTCAGGTGTTCGTCATGGATGTAGAAACGGCCGTCCGCCTCGACATCTTCCTGCTCCCAGTCCGACGACTCATAGGCGTAGTACTGGTAGAGGTTGCGGATCAACTCGGATTCTTCAGGGCCGGTCTGGATCAGTTCCACGGTAGTTTCAGGCATTGGGCTCTCGGTCAAAAAACGCAGGGCGCCATTGTTCACAAAACCTCGGCGCAGTCCAATAGCGCCGCGAACCTTTCTACTTGCTGAACCGATTGCAGTTAGCGATTGCCTTGGCCAAATTCTTGAAACATTTCGAATAAACTTCGCCGATCTCTACCTTTCCTCAAGGACACGTATTTTGACGAACGTCTGTACCGCCGGCCTGGATGTGGGCTTCGCCTCCCTGGATTACTTGCAGATTTTCATCCTGGGCGTGATCCAGGGCATTACCGAACTGTTGCCGGTCTCCTCCACCGCGCATATGCGCGTAGTGCCCGCCCTGCTCGGCTGGCAAGACCCCGGCTCGGCGTTTTCAGCGGCCATGCAGTTGGCGGCACTGGCGGCGGTGGTCAGCTATTTCTGGCGCGATGTACGCCAAGTGACCACTGGCAGCATCGGCGCGGTGCGCCGGGGCGACTACAACGATCAATGGTTCAAGCTGGCCGTGGCGATTGTGTTGGCGACTATCCCGATCGGGATTGCCGGGCTGGCCTTGTCGTCGACCCTGAACGCCTGCAATTCGCCGCTGCGCGGGCTGATGGTGATCGGGATTTCCTGCGTGGTGATGGCGGTATTGCTGGCGGCGGCCGAGCTGCGCGCCCGGCATACACGCGAGGTCAGCCAGATGCGCCTGCGCGATGCGCTGATCGTCGGAGTCGCGCAGATCGGCGCGTTGATTCCGGGCGTATCGCGTTCCGGCTCGACCCTCACCGCCGCCTTGTTCCTCAATTTCAAACGTGAAGAAGCCGCACGCTTTTCCTTCCTGCTGGGCCTGCCCGCCATCGCCCTCGCCGGCTTGAAGGAGCTGTGGGTACTGCTGCACGCCGATATGCCCGCCCATGCCTGGCCGCATTTACTGTTCGGGCTGGTGGTGGCCAGCGTCTCGGCGTTCTTCGCAATCTGGGGCCTGATGAAGTTCCTGGAGCGGTTCTCCACCTGGCCCTTTGTGATCTACCGCGCGCTGCTGGGGGTGTTCCTGATTGTGGCGGTCAGTACCGGGCTGTTGAGTTGATATACCCCCCCTCGTCTCAACCCGGCATAAATCTCATGTGGGAGGGGGCTTGCTCCCTCCCACATTTGAACTGCCTTGCCTTATAGCCCGCCCGTACGCTCCGCCAGTGCTTCGAGCAGGTAAGCCGACGGCACGAAAAACAACCCGCCGGTGACCGCCGTGCTGAAGTCGAGCAAGCGATCGTAGTTGCCTGCCGGGCGGCCGACGAACATGTTTTCCAGCATCAGCTCCAGCGGCTGCGGCGAGCGTGCGTAACCGATGAAGTAGGTGCCGAACTCCCCGGCACCGGGGCGGCCGAAGGGCATGTTATCGCGCAGGATTTTGACTTCTTCGCCGTTCTCGTCGGTGATCACGGTCAGGGCGCTGTGGGCATTGCTCGGCTTGGCGTCTTCGCCTAACTCGATATCCGACAGTTTGGTGCGCCCGATCACCTTCTCCTGGGCTTCCACCGTCAGGCTGTTCCAGGCGGTCATGTTGTGCAGGTACTTCTGCACCAGCACGTAGCTGCCGCCTTCGAATCCGGGGTCTTCGTCGCCGATGATGGTGAAGCCCACGGCCTTGCGCCCAACCGGGTTCTCGGTGCCGTCGACAAAGCCAATGATGCTGCGCATGTCGAAGTAGCGGAAACCCTGGACTTCATCCACCACCTTCACGCTATCGCCCAGCGCTGTCATCAGCTGGGTGGCGAGTTCAAAGCACAGGTCCATCTGCTCGGCGCGGATATGCAGCAGGATGTCGCCGGGCGTCGACACCGCCATGCGCCCTTCTACACCGAACTCCCGAAACGGGTGCAACGCCGCCGGGCGCGGTGCGCCGAACAAGCGGTCCCAGGCCTGCGAGCCAAAACCGCAGACGCAAGTGAGGTTGCCCGCCGGCACGCGCTTGCCCACCGAACGCACCAGCCCGGCGATGTCTGCGCACCAGGCGCGCACGCCGTCTTCACTGCCGGGGGCGATGGTGGCGACCATAAAGATCGCGCTGCTGGTGATCGGGTGGCAGACGGACTGCGGTTCAAGAGGCGGCTGAACGGAGGAAGTCGGCATGGGGCAAATCCAGGCTAAGGGCGGGAGTGAACCCGCGCAGATTAGCAGATCATTTCCGACACTCCTGCCACACGCCGCGAATCAAGGCCTTGAGCTTCAACGCCTCACCCCAGCGGTCACTGATTTCACGCCCGTCGGCGCCGGTGATGGCATAGGGCGGCGGGCCCAGTTCGCAGGTGAAGGACAGGCTGTGCGGGGTGTCGGGGCGGGCCAGCCAGTCTTCGATCCCGTAGCGCCACCACGCGGCAAAGCGCTGCACCCAGGCCTGGTGCTGGGGGAACGCCAGCGACACCTGCACCTGTTCGCTGCTGGCCACACGGCCATGAAAGCCCCAGCTGTGGCGCAGGATCGTGCGGATCTGTTCATCGTCCTCAACGGCGCCGGGCTCGGGCAGCTCGCGCCCGACCACGTAGTGAGAAAGGTCCGCCAGCAGCTTCAGATCGGGCATCTGCGCCAGCAGGTCGAGGGTGAACAACAGGTCGTTGGTGAGGCGATAGCGGTGGGTTTCCAGCAGCACCGGAAAGTCCACCTGCTCGGCCAGCCGTTGCCAGCCTTCGATCAAACGGGCAGCCTCGGTTTGGCTGCGCGGGCGCACATCGGCTTGCAGGGTGAGGTGGTGGCAGCCATGGCGGCTGATCACATCCAGTGCGGCCGCCAGGTCGTCGACGCTTTGCGGGAACAACTGGCCCTCGATCTGCAAGCCCCGCGCCGTGGCGGCGGCGTGCAGGCGCGCGACATCGGCGGCTTGCCAATAGTGATCGGTAATGCCGTCGAAACCGGCGGCTTTGATGCGGTCGAGTTGGGCCTCCATAGGGCCGGGCTCGGTGTGCATCGCCCAGAGGGATTGGAATACCAGGAATTGGCGCATATCAGCCTCGCAGCAGGTGTTTGAGGGACACGTTGGGGTCGGCCAGGCTGGCCGCGTTCAGGGCGATGCGCGCGCTGATCAGCCGTTCGCACAGCTTGACGTCCTTGGCCACGCTATTGCCGGGGGCCCAGCCGCAGGCGCCTTGCAAACGTTGGTCGGCGTCGAGGTAGAACAGCAACAGCCCCGCGCCCGGCAATGCGCGGCTGACGCTCAGCGGCGTGATCACGCCCACGGTCTGCAAGCCCCAGTCGTACTGGTCGGACCAGAAACCGGGGAGCGTTTCGAATACCAGCTCGCGCCCGAGCATGTTCAGCGCCGCATGCCGCCCTTGCGCCTCGGCATTGCGCCAGGTTTCCTGGCGCTGGTACTCACCGCCGAGGTGAAACTCGCAAACATCACCTGCCGCGTAGATGTCCGGCGCGCTGGTGCGCAGGTGCGCGTCGACGCGAATGCCCTGCCCCACCTCCAGCCCCGCCGCCACCGCCAGCTCGATATTCGGCTGCATGCCGATGCCGACCACCACCAGGTCGCAGGGCAGTAACTGCCCGTCCACCAGTTGCACCGCCTCTGCATGGACCGACTCCAGCGCCACATTTAAGCGCACGTCGACACCGTGTTGACGATGCACCTGCAGCAGCGCCTCGGAGATGACCGGCGCCAGCACCCGGCCCGCCAATCGAGGCCCGGCTTCGAGCACCGTCACCTCGCAGCCCAGGCCGCGCGCCGTGGCAGCGACTTCCAGGCCGATAAACCCGCCGCCGACAATCACCAGCCGCGCTCCGGGCCGCAACGCGGATTTCAGCGCCAACGCTTCATCGTGGGTGCGCAGGTACAGCACGTTGGCCTGCTCCTGGGGCAGACGCCGCGCCCTGCCCCCGGTGGCCAGCAACAGGCCGGCGTAGGACAGCCACTGGCCGTCGGCCAATTGCAGGCGGTGCTGCGGCGGGTCCAGTTGGCGGACCGGGTTACCGGCGATATGTTCGATGCCCAACTCGGCGAGCCGGGCGCTGTCGCACAGGCTGCAGCCGGCCAGGTCCATGCTGCCCTGCAACAAGCCCTTGGACAGGGGCGGCCGCTCGTAGGGCAAGTGCGGCTCGTCGCCGATCAGGATCAGGCGCCCGCTGTAGCCTTCTTCACGCAGGGTCAATGCCGCGCGGCCACCGGCATGGCCGGCGCCGACGATGATCAGGGCGGCGTTCATCATCAAGCCGTGACGGCGAGCAACACCCGCCCCGCTTCGACCCGCACCGGGTAGGTTTTGAGGTTGACGCATACCGGCGCGCCGAGGGCCTTGCCGGAGCGGTAATCGAAGCGCCCGTTGTGCTTGGGGCACTCGATCACATGGTCCATCACCAGGCCGTCGGCGAGGTGGATTTTCTCGTGGGTGCACAGGCCGGCGGTGGCGAAAAACTCATTGTCCGCCGAGCGGAACACCGCGTAGGTGTGCGCCCCGTGGTCGAAGCGCAGCACGTCTTCTTCGTCTATTTCGCCCACGGCGCAGACGTCGATCCATTGATCGTTCATGGCGTTTTCTCGTGTTCTTGGGTGGGGTTCAGCCGGCAGTGGCTTCTGCATGCATCGGCGCACTGGCGGCCGGTTCAGCACTGGGGCGGATAGGACGCTGGACGAAGTAAGTCGAATCGCTGCGCTGCTTCCAGATCGTCGGAATGATTTCCTTGTACGCCTCGAACAGGTTGGCGTATGGCGGCGGGCAGTCGTTGCGGATCTCTTCGTGCAATTGCGCCAATGCGTGGTACGGCACCATCGGGTACATGTGGTGCTCAAGGTGGTAGTTCATGTCCATGTAGATAAAGCGCAGCACGCGGTTCATGTAGATCGTGCGGCAGTTGCTGCGGTGGTCCAGCACATCTTCGGCCAGGCCCACATGCTGGGTGAGGCCGAACACGTAACCGAGCCAGGCGCCGTAGATACTTGGCGGCCCCACCAGCATCAGCGGCAACCAGCTGTGCAGGTACAACGCGGTGCCGATGACCAGCGCATAGATGCCGACCCAGATACGCGCGGCGCGGAACACCTTGGGCCACTCGGATTCGGGAATGAAGTCCGCCTCCTGGGCACTCATCTGGCCGATGGCATGGCGCGCCACACCGCTGAAGGTCTTCCAGGCCAGGGGCAGGTTGAACAGGCTGAGAAACATCATCGGCAGGCTCGGCGGGCGTGGCTCGACGATCTCCGGGTCACGGCCGACGACGATGGTGTCGGTGTGGTGCCGGGCATGGCTCCAGCGCCACACGTGGGGTTCGAAGATGCACATGAAGCTTGCGACCTGGTACAGCGCGTCGTTCATCCAGCGGGTCTTGAACGCGGTGCCGTGGCCGGTTTCGTGCCAGCGCGGGTTGGACGCGGTGCCGTACAGCACGCCATAGACGAGGAAGAACGGCACGCAGGCCCACGTGCCCCAGAACCAGTAGCCGCCGAAGCCGGTGGCGAACAGCGCACTCACCCACATAGCGGTGTCGCGCAAGGCCGGGGCGTCGCGGCGTTGCATCAGTTCTTTCATGCGTTTACGGGAAATCGGCGATTGGTACCAACTGGCCGAGACCAGGCCTTTTTCCGCCGCGCGGGCGGCTTCGGGGCCGGTGAGGCTGTAGTCGCGCCGAGCGGTGTGAGCGGTGTGTTCAGGCATTGTTATTGTTCTCCGCAAGCGAGAGGTTTCAGGTGCTTTGCGAAACCAACGATAGAGCGCGGCTAAATCACCCTCAAGGCCTTGAATCCATTCCCTATCAAGCTATCATCCAGGCCCAGCGGGGCTTGATAGTTTTCTATCAAGACGCTCAAGGGGGCTGTCATGAACAACAATAAACGCCCGACCATCGCCACCGTCGCCGCCCATGCGGGCCTCAGCGTGGCGACCGTCGACCGCGTGCTGAATGCGCGTGCGCCAGTCAATCCGCAGACGGCCGAGCAGGTGTTCCAGGCCGCCGAAGCCGTGGGCTATTTTGCGGCGCGGCTGATCGGCCAACGCATACGCGAACGCCGGCCGACCTATCGCTTCGGCATTCTGCTGCTGGGCACCGCCCAAGCGTTCTATGCCCACCTGGCGCAGTCGATTGCCGATGCCGCCCAGCATCACGCCACCGCCAACCTGACCTGCCAATTCGACTACATCAACGACCGCACACCCAGCGCCATCGTCGCGCAGATCGAGCAACTGGCCGTGCAGTGCGATGCCCTCGCCGTGGTCAGCTTCGCCCATCCGCTGATCAACGCGTGCCTGGCACAAATCCGCGAGGCCGGCGTGCCGGTGGTGGCCCTGCTCTCGGATATTCATGAGCAAGCCCTAGAACCCTACGTGGGCCAGGACAACCACGTGGTCGGCCGCACCATGGGCTGGCTGCTCGCCCGCACCTGTGGCGCCCGCAAAGGCAGCGTGGGGATCCTGCTCGGCGGCCATCGCTTCCTCGGTCACCAGGCACGGGTCGAAGGCCTGCACAGCTACCTCGCCGAACACGCCCCCGGTCTCAAACCGCTGGAGCCGCTGATCAACCTGGACAACTGCGACATCACCGAAGAAGCCACCCTCGACCTGCTCACCCGCCACACCGACCTGCGCGGCCTGTGTGTGGTGGGCGGCGGCGGCGACGGCATCATCAGCGCCCTGGCGCAGCTGCCCAAGCGCCCGGCGTTGTGCTGCATTTTGCAGGAGTCCACGGCGCTGTCACGCCAGGCGCTGAGCCAGGGGTTGATCGATGTGGTGGTGGATTCACAGCCCAGGCAGACGGCGAACGCGCTGGTGCAGTTGCTGGTGGAATTGCAGAGTGCCGAGGGGTTTGATCCGGGGCGGCATCGGGTGCATATCGCGCCGCAGATTGTGACGTCGGAGAACAGTGGAGGCTGAGGGCAATTGATCAGCGATCCTGAAAGGCCGCCACCTCACGCACAAACACCTCAGCCTGGGCCTTGAGCCATTCAAACAGTCGGGCAATCGCCGGTTCGGACTGTCGTCCGCTTCGACAAATGATGTAGTACGCGACGGGCGACATCATCACCGGAGCCTGCAGAGCGACTAACGAGCCGTCCTTCAAGGCGTCATAGACCAACGCCGTGCGACCCAAGGCAATCCCGCCACCCTTAGCCGCCAGGCTGATGGCCAGGCTGGAATCCGGAAAGCGCGGCCCACGGTGATACGGCGGCGGTGCTAGCCCCTGAAAGGCAAACCAGCTTTCCCACCCCGGGCACACATGATCGTCGGCCCGGTGAATCAACGGATATTGCGCGATCTGCGCCCATGCAATATCGCCATTTACCCGCTGGAACTGCGGCGAGCACACCGGGAACACCGCATCTCGCATCAGCAGTTCGACGTGATGGTCCGGGTAGTCGCCATTCCCCATCACGATCGCCACGTCAAATTGATGCGCCGCAAGCTGAGTGCTGCTGATATCGGCGCTGGTCAGTACCAGGTCCAAGTTGAGTGAGGCCTCGGCGTGCGAACCGTGCATTCTGGGAATCAGCCACGCAGCACAGAGCGAGGAGGTGCAAGAGAGACTCAGCGGTTGGGGAGTATTCGGATTGAGTGTCTGCAATACCACTTCAAGCGCATTGAAAAAATCCTCGGCCACCGGTAATAGCGCGTGCCCTGCGGCAGTGAGTTTCACACCCCGCGAATGCCGCTCGAACAACTGCACACCCCACCATTCTTCCAGCCCCGCAATTTGATGGCTGATGGCACTGGCGGTGAGATTCAACTCGGAGGCAGCACGCGCAAAACTGCCGGTCTGGGCGGCACTGACGAAGGCTTGAAGCATCGGCGTGGGTGGCGGGCGCTGGGCCATCAGGTGCTCACTTTGATCAGGATGATCCCGCAAACAATGACGAACGCCGAAAGCATCCGTCGCCAGCCGAACCGCTCATGGAAGAACAGCGCAGCAATGATGGCGCCGATAATAACACTGGTTTCCCGCAGCGCTGAGACCTTGGCCACCGCGTCCAGCGACAGCGCAAACAGCACCAGGCCGTAGGACGCCAAGTACAAAACGCCGCCCATCACCCCCACCCGCCAATGACTGCGTACAGCCTGAGCGAGTGCCGGCCGCTCCTTGAAAAACGCCAGCAACGGGATCGGAATGCTCTGGAATACCGTGAGATAAATGATGTACTGCACCACGGTCTCACTGGCTCTTACCCCTTTGGCATCCACCACCGTGTAGGACGCAATAAACACCCCCGCACACACGGCCATCAGAATCGGCTTGAACATCTGCGCCGTCATCTTGCGCACAAACGTCAGGCTGATAATCCCCCCGCAAATCAACAGCACCCCCGCCATGGCCTGGACTGACAGCTGCTCATGCAGCAAGAAGTAGGAAAACAGCGCGACCAACACCGGCGGCACGCCGCGCATCACGGGGTAGACCTGGCCGAAATCGCCGGTTTCATAGGCCTTTATCAAGAACAATCGATAGACCGTATTGAGCACCACGGAGACCAGCACATAGCACCACACCTGCGGGTTTGGCACATTGACCAGCGGCAACGCCGCCAGGCAGATCAGCAATGCAGTGCCGTCGACCATGGCCAAGGTCATGAAGCGGCTGCTGCCGGCGCGGACGACGGCATTCCAAGTGGCGTGCATGAAGGCGGAGATCAAGACGAGGGTGATGGCGATGTCGGAGTTGTCCATGGGGCTCGGCGGTGGAAGCAAAGGGCCGCTATTTAACGCGTTCCGGTGTACCGGCTAGAAGCGAAAGCTCGTCAGCGTTACCGTCAAAATCCGTCATGTCAGACCGCTCGTACAGATAAAAACCAATCAATGGATGGCTATGTCAGCCCCCTCCCACATCGACCGCGTTCCATTGTTGGGCGGGTGGCGTTTTGTCATGGTTTGTAAAGGGCCAGCAAGGCCGGTCCCTTTTAATTGCAGGACGTTTCCTAGACAATCCTGGCCGCCTTGTGCCTGCTGGAATCGGTGGCTAGTCTGCGGTCCGTCACTGCTCATCAGTGATCGGGTTTAGCAGCCTGACGTCAATAGGCACACGGTTCACATCTGCGTTTATGGTGGCTGTGCGCGGGGCACCTTCGGGTGCGCTGGTTTTCCTATTGACCGGTCTGCTAACCCGCGTACAGCTGCCACCCTCGTTTAGCAGCGTTGGCGGTAGCTCCTTAGTTCAATAGGAGTTGCACAATGAACAAAGTCCTACCCGATCCACCCCACGATCCCGCCAAAGACCGCGCCGCCTTCAACCGCGCCATCGATCACTATCTCCCCACCCAAGGCTTTCACTCCGTCAACGAAGACCTGAGCTTTGAAGATGCCCTGCTCTACACCGCCAGTTTGCTCGACAGTGCGTCGGCGACTGCGTTGGATTGTGGGGAGCAACTGGAAAGCCCGGAGCGGGCGAAGATCTTGGCGGTGTGGCATTTGCTGGAAATTGCCAAAACCACTGTGGATCGCTCCATCAACTGCCTGAAACGCGGTTAAAAATGTGGGAGGGGGCTTGCCCCCGATGGCGGTGGATCAGTTAAGTAGATGTCAACTGAAACTCGGGTATCTACACAAATTTTCAGACCCTGACAAATCTCCCTGTGGCGAGCGGGCTTGTCCCGCGTTGGGCTGCGCAGCAGCCCCAGTCAAGAAGAACGCGGTGTATCAGACACTCTGTAGAGGCTGGTTTTGGGGCTGCTGC
>NZ_LHVO01000014.1 GCF_001269925.1 Pseudomonas sp. MIACH | reverse complement strand
TCGCAGCCCAACGCGGGACAAGCCCGCTCGCCACAGAGAGATATGTCAGGGTTTGAAAAGTTGTGTGGATACCTATGCCCTCTCAGCGCATCACACTTTGACGTTCTGCCGGATGTTCCAACCAAACTTCACCGGCCCACCGTCCTTGGTGCCATCAGCCCTTTTCCTCAATCGGGAGCAGGCTTACAAGACGTCAAACTCGCTTCAGGAAGTGACCGACTGCAAATGGCGAAGCTTCCGACATTCATCCCAGCGAAGGCGTCTTTACTCTCCCAACTCCCAAAAAAAGGAGTTCCGGAATGACCGTCGCCCTATTCAAGGATGGATTCCCATCAGCCCACCGCACTACACGCCAACGCATTGAAAGCAGCCTCGACCTGCGGCGGTTGTTTTTCGCCATAGACGCCGACCCGGCGTTGATCGGCGCGGGGGTGGTGTATATCGATGGGGATTTCAACGTGGTGGTACTGCGTGAATTCCAGGCGATTTGCAGTGTGCGGCCGATCAAGGTGGTGCTGCGGGAAGCGCCGAGGTATGTGGGGCCGGTGGAGTTCAAGCGGATGTTGGAGCATGAGCCTCGGGAGTCGCGGTTGGCGGTGGAAGCTATAAATACGGCAATTGCATGCACCGGAGTAGTGTTGAGTTGGATGGTCATTGCGAGTGGGGCTGCGCTGATGCCTTTTACAGCTGGGGCTAGCTCGATAATTTCGTTTATCGGTAAAGCTGCTGCCGTTGCAAGTACAGTTCAATGCATCGGTGGAGCTTTACGTACAGCATCAGAGTTAGCCTTTCCGGAAGTTAATGACTACTTGGATAACGAGACGTGGTATGAGGCCGCAACAGCAGTGTTGGACGGTATTGCTTTGATGGGTGTTGCCAGCTCGGCATTCGTCACCGTGAAAGTCGTCACAACGACCACAAAAGTAACCGGAAAAACAGCTAGGCAAGTGCTTAGAGGGATGACACGGCAAGAACGGAAAAAATTGAACAATGAGCTGCTTAAAATCCGAGATCCAAGACTAACGACCAAGTTACTCAAGCTGGAAAAAGCCTCCGGCAATGTGGCCAAACGTATCAGCGCTATTCAAATGCAGCGTGCAACTGCCGCGCACAAAATGGATATAGCTGCGGCCTTGCTCGGCTTTACCAGCAGTACAGTCTCTGGAAACGTAAAAACTCTGGCGTTGGGCATCTACGAGGAAGTTAACCAGTGAGCCAACAACGGAAGATAAAAGGCCAATATTACTCATCACTCTTTATTGAGGATCCTTGGCAACTCCTCAAGCGGTTCATGCCCGTGATTGGAGGTGATGCATTGGCAGGGTGTTTCTCGATAGCGTTGACAACGATCTTGGCGATGCTTACGTATTTGCCTACTCACTCCGTAGATTTTGTCGCCAAGACATGCTTTTTCAGCGCCGCGGGCTTGGGCGCTGTATTCGCCCTGGCCAAATACGAAGTGCTCTACGGCCGCATCCATTGGGTATGGATAAACGTCGCGATCTACCTCCTCTGCCTGCTGATATCCCTCCCCGCCATCCTCTGGCGCCCCAACACCTATCTCTATGCACTGGCCCTGCTCTGCCCACTTGTCGGCCTGCTCATTCTCAACAGCAACCGCTGCCGCGAACTGCGGAAAAAATCACTTGAACTGCGCCATAAACGCCAAGCCATCATCGCAACTATGAAAAAGCAGGGTCGCTGGAAGTGGTGGTGATCTTTATACCGGTTGGCCGTGCCTAAAACGCCAAAACACTTCAGTTAGATCATTTCTTTTTATGCAACTGCCTGGTAATCCAGGCCATACAAAAGGTCAGCACCATTAGAATAATTTCAGTAATCACCAGCCAGGCAATGGTGAACCAATAGTGCTTTGGCTGCCCTACAAGCGTGTAAGTAATGGAAGGCCCGACGCGGTTATGAGCCACTATCACACCTCGAATCAGCCCATCAATTATTAGATAACCCTGAAGCCCTGTGCTCACGCTCAAGAGAGCCACCGCGCACCAACACCATCTGCTGTCTAAACACTTCATAGGACTCGTCTGGAAATCCAATAATCAGAAATGACTCAGTTGGACTAACTGAAACAGCGCTGTCGACAACAACAGCGCTCCCCCCTGAGACTCACTTACTCAAGCTTTGACGTTCTGCCGAATATTCCAGCCAAACTTCACCGGCCCACCGTCCTTGGCGCCGTCGGCTTTCTGCGGTTGGTAGCTGACCTCGACGGTGGCGAAATTCAACGCGATGCTGTCGTAGAGGACATCATCCTGACTTTGCGCACCGGTGCCGTAGGACACCACCATCACTTCCTTCAAGGTGATCACCAGGTACTCCACCGGGCTTGAACCGCCAGCCTTGCGCACCACCAATTTGGCTTCGGGGTAATGCTTGCCGGTGGCGCAGGCCATCATCAGGTTGGGGCTGGATTTATCCAGGGGTTTGGTCAGGTTCAGATTGGCAAAGTCGGCCTTGCCCGAACCGCCTCCCGTGCCGGAATGCATCGAGCCCGTTTGCGATAAACCCCAGCCCCAGTTGGTAATGTCGATCTCGTCACGATGGGCCTGGTCCCGTGATTCACCCTTGATATCGCCCAGTTTCAAAAACATATCGACTGCCATGTTGGTTCCTTGTCCTGTTGTGCGTCGGGAGTGACGTGGGGCGCACTTTTCCCGAATCGAGACGGTGCTCACAAGATGGCAAAGCGGGATCGGGAAGTGCCTGTCTTGAAATGACGAAACGTCCGACATTAATTTGCGCCACTACGTCTTTACCCTCTCGACTCCCAAAAACCCAGGAGTTAAGGAATGACGACCGCCTTGTTCAAGGATGGATTCCCCTCGGCCCACCGCACCACCCGCCAACGCATTGAAAGCATCATCGACCTGCATCGACTGTTCTTCGCCATCGACAGCGACCCGGTGCTGATTGGCGCGGGCGTGGTGTACATCGATGAGGACTTCAACGTTGTCACGCTGCGCGAATTCCAGGCAATTTGCAGTGTGCGGCCGATCAAGGTGGTGCTGCGGGAAGCGCCGAGGTATGTGGGGCCGGTGGAGTTCAAGCGGATGTTGGAGCATGAGCCTCGGGAGTCGGAATGGGTAGCGGAGGCTTTGAGGACGACGGTGACGTGTACCGGGGCGCTGTTGTGTTGGCATGTTATTTACAGCGGAATCGCCTTGATGCCTTTTACGGGTGGCGCAAGTGTTGTTGTCTCATTCATTGGCACCGCAGCAGCAGTAGCGGGGTTGTTCCAGTGCGCCGCCGGAGTCTATCGAACGGTAAACGAAGTTTGGGATCCGCAGATGAATGACTACCTGGACAGTAATGCTTGGTACGAAGGGATGATGGCAGCTCTGGATGCTGTGTCTTTACTTGGTGTCGCCTCTTCTGCCGTAACGACAGTGAAAGTAATCAACCTGTCCAAGCGCGCAACAGGTAAACCACTAAGAGAAGTATTGCGTGGGCTGAGTCGACAGGAACGGGCAAAATTAACGAATGAGCTCCTGAGAATCCAAGACCCGCGCCTGACACCCAAGCTCCTCAAGCTCAAGCAAGCCGCACGTAACGCGCCAAAACGCATTCCAACAACAAAGATAAAACCAATCATCGCGACCCATCGAAATGATGCCATTGCAGCAGCACTGGGCCTCGCCAGCAGCGGTATGTCCGGAAACACCAAGACGCTGGCCATCGGTATCTACGAAGAGTTCAGCGAATGAAAAACCGCCAGGAACCCCTTTACCTTATAGACCCTCGCTCCCTTTGGGCGCGTCACAGACTGGCGTTGTTTGGCGGTCTTATAGCCTTGTGCCTTTCGATTGCCACCACCGGCACCCTGATGAATCTCACCTACTTCGCCCACGCATCCGATGAACTGACCCGTAATGCGTTCTTCATCGCAGGCGGGATTGCGTGTGCGGTATTCGGCGTCGCGCAGAGCTTGGTCCTTCACGGATATCCACGATGGGTGTGGCTTCAGGTTGGTGTGTTCATCATCTACTTACTGCTCGTAGTGCCGACAATCCTTTACAGCCCCGATCACCTCCTATTTACCCTTGCCTTACTGAGTCCGTTGATCGGGCTTCTATGCCTGAACAGCAAACGCCAACGACAAATGCGCCGAGAGATGTTGGAAATCAGGCATAAACGCAACGGCGTTATCGCGACCCTGAAACAACAGGGCCGCTGGAAATGGTGGTAATCCTCAAGCCGCCTCGCTCCTTGCCGCCGTATGCCGATTCACCGGCACCGGCAAGCCCAGATGCCCACGCAAGGTGCTGTGGCTGTACTCACTGCGAAACAACCCGCGCTCGCGCAACAATGGCAGCACCTGGTCGGTAAACCGCGCAAAGTCATCCGGCGCGCCCACGTGGATATTGAAACCATCCACCGCCCCTTCGACAAACCAACGTTCAATCTCATCCGCCACGGTCTTGGGGGATCCGACAAAGCTCGAGAACGGCTTGGCAAAACGCAACGCCGCCTGGCGTAGGGTCAACTGCTGGTCGCGGGCGACTTGTTTGATGTTTTCGGCATGCCCGCGATAGCCATTGCTGCCCAGATCGCCCAGTTCGGGGAAGGGTTCGTCCAGCGGGTACTGGCTGAAGTCGTGGTAATTGAACGGCCGCCCCAACTGCACCAGTGCCTTATTCAAATCCAGCTCGCCATTGCGTTCGCGGTCGATGGCCTGGGCTTGCTCGTCGGTGTCGGCAATGATCGGCGAGATGCCCGGCAGGATGGTCACGTGATCGGGGTTGCGTCCGGCGGCGGCGGTGCGTTGTTTGATGTCGCTGTAATAGGCCTGGGCGTCTTCGAAGTTGCCCACGCCGGCAAAAATGCCCTCGGCATAGTTAGCCGCCAGGCTGCGCCCGGATTCGGAAATGCCCGCCTGGAAAATCACCGGCTGGCCCTGGGCCGAACGCGCGATATTCAACGGCCCGGTCACCGAGAAGAACTCGCCATGGTGATCCAGGCGATGCTGGCGTTGCGGGTCGAGGAACACGCCGCTGGCCTTGTCGCGCACGAAGGCGTCGTCCTCGTAGGAATCCCACAGCCCCTGCACCACCTCCAGGTGCTCGGCCGCGCGGCGATAGCGCTCGGTGTGGTCGATATGCTGCTCACGGCCGAAGTTGCCGGCCGCGCCTTCCAGGCCGGTGGTGACCACGTTCCAACCGGCGCGGCCGCCGCTGATCAGGTCCAGGGAGGCGAACTGGCGGGCGACGTTGAAGGGTTCGGTATAGGAGGTGGTCAGCGTGGCCACCAGGCCAATCTTCGAGGTAGCACCGGCCACGGCCGAGAGCAGGGTCAGCGGCTCCAGGCGGTTGAGAAAATGCGGCGCCGAATCCGGGGTGATGTAGGGGCTGTCGACGATGAACACCAGGTCGAACTTCGCCGCTTCCGCCTGCTGCGCCTGGGCGCGGTACCAATCGATATCCACACTGGCATCGCCGGGAATTTGCGGGTGCAGCCATTCGTTTTGCGCGGTGCCGACGCCGGTCAGGATGGCGCCGAATTTGAGTTGCCGGGGTGCTGTGGACATAGGGATCTCTCCATAATGAACATGAGGACTAACTGGCAAAAAACGGATCAACTGGTGGGAGGGGGCTTGCTCCCGATAGCGTTGGTTCAGTCACCTTCTGCATCACCTGACACACCGTTATCGGGAGCAAGCCCCCTCCCACACTGTTCAACCGCGTGAATCAGGCGGTTCGGGCGGCGATGGCTTCGATTTCCACCAGTGCACCAGGCAATGGCAACGCCACGACCTGCAACGCGGTGCGTGCCGGCTTGTTCGGCTGCTCGGGGGTGCCGAAGAACTGCGTATACCCACGCTGCAACCCGGCGAAATCCAGCTTGCCATCGGTCTCTTCGGCGCCAACCAGGAACACGCGCAATTGCACGATATCGCCCAGGTCCAGGTCTTGCTGGCGCAGGATCTGGCGCAGCTTGTTGAACACCGAAACCGTCTGCACTTCGGTGTTGCCAAACACCCCGGGAACCGTTGGATCAACCGGGTCCGGCAAGGTCCCGCTGACAAAGATCAGGCTGGCGGACGCCGGCACGGTGACGGTCTGCGAGATCGGAAAATCGCCGACGCTGGTGCGTTGAATGCTGTCGCTCATGGGTGTGTTCCTTATGAGGCGGCCACTGCCGCGAGGTGTGTTTGTCGGGTCACGCGTTCAGCCAGTTGCGCGACCACATGCCGCGCCGAGTTGGCCGCCGATTCCTGCCAGATGCCTACGCCGCTTTGCACCAGGCCGTCGCCGGCGAAGTACACGCGGCCGTGGCCCTGTTCGAGCAAGGCGCTGGCATCGGCCGGGAAGTGTTCGCGTTGCAACCACGGGCCTTCGCTGAAGGGGATCTGTTCCCAAGACACCGCCAGCGGGTGACGCAGGTGTTTGGAATAGCCCGGATGCAGCAACTCCACGGCCTCCTTGGAGGTAGCGTATTGCTGGTCGAACGGTCGCGCGCCAAACACATCGGCGCCCTCCCCGGTCACGTAGCCGGCCACCAACAAGCCCTCGCGGGTGTTGAGGTCGTTGCTCGGGTACCAGAGCAGGCGCGCCGGGTGTTCGATCCAAGACAGGCCGCCGTACGTGCGGTAGTCGGTTTCCCAGAAGCGTGGGGACTGCCACGCCACTTTGGTGGCCTGGTCGCTGCGGGTGCTGAGCAAGGCGGCCTTGATCGGGTCGCTGAAGTCGGTGTCGAGCTTGGCCAGCAGCGGCAGCGGCAAGGTCGAGACCAGATAGTCGGCGCGCACCACCTGCTCGCGACCGCTGCGTTGGTCGTGGTAGGTCACGGCCACGCCGTGTTCCAACTGACGGATCTGGCGCACCTGGGCGCCCAGTTGCACGTGATCGCTGACGCGCCGGTAGAAGGCGTCGGTGATGCGGTCCATGCCGCCCACCGGCTGGAACATGGTCGCCGAGAATTCCGGAAATTCAGTGTGCAGCAAGGCGCCCCACAGCTCGGGGTGCAGCAGTTGGTCCAGTGCCAACGGGCTGCGGCTGGCTGGCAAGGCGCCGGGATGGGCCGGGGATTCGAGGTGCCCCGAACGGATCGTGCCCTCAAATGCCAGCTCCTGGGACAGGTCGCCATACACGTGCAAAAACGCCAGCAAGCGCGTGCGTTCCTCAGCGCTCAGCACATCGTCGAGGGCATCACGCTGCACCGCTTTGGCCAGCAATCCGGACAAATGCCCGCGCGCATCGTTGATCGCCTGGCCGACGGTGAAGGCCGGCTGGTTCACATCCGGCCGCACCTGGGCGCCATGGCTGCTGTTGACCAGCACTTCCAGCGGCACCCCCAGCTCACTGCAATAGTCGAGGATCGTACGGTGCTGGCTGGGAATCCGTGCAGGCCCGGCGTTGAAGTAATGCCCCGGCTCGAACGCGGCGGTTTGCGTACGGCCATCCTTGTAGTCCACGCGGTCGCCATGGCGGATTGTCCAGGTGCGACCGCCGACCCGCTCACGGGCTTCCAGCACCTGCACGCTGAACCCGGCGCGGGTCAGCTCCAGGGCGGTGACCAGCCCGGCAATCCCGGCGCCCAGCACCAGCACATGCGTGCCCTGCCCCAGGCCGTCCTTGAGCTTCAACGGTTGCGGTCGGCGGTGCGATGACGGCCCGAGGCCGAGTACCGCGAGTGCATCCTTGACGGCTTTTTCGCCGCCTACCGCAGCGATGCTCGACAACGCTTCACGTCGTGTCAGTCCCATGTCGATTGCTCCTTAATTCGGCAGGCCCGGTGGGTTGATCAGCGACTTGTCGACGCGCTCCACATCCAGGCCCCAGCGTTGCAGCACCTGCGCGTACTGGCCGCCGGCAATCGCGCCTTCCAGGGCGGTGTGGATCGGCTTGACCAGGCCGTTGTCCTTGCGGGTGGTCACGGCAATGTCCGCCTGCAATGGCCAGCCACCGTTCACCGTGCCGACGCGCTTGATGCCGCCGGTAATCGCCGCCGAATAGGCATACACCGAGTTGGGCCCGAACAGCGCATCGCTGCGCCCCGACTGCACCGCCAGTTGTGCGGCAGCCTGGTCGTCGAAGTACTGCAACAGCGCGGGTTTGAGGCCGGCCTTTTCGTTGGCCTCGTTCCAGGCCAGCAGGACTTTTTCCTGGTTGGTGCCGGAGCCGACGATGATCTTCAGCCCGGCAATATCGGCTGCCTGCTTGATCTCGCTGATCTTGCTGGTGGTCTTGACGTAGAAGCCGAGCACATCCTGGCGATAGGTGGCGAAGTCAAAGCGCTTCTTGCGCGCCTCGGTCACGGTGACGTTGCTGATCACAGCGTCGTACTTGCCCGAGCTGACGCCCAGGGGCCAGTCTTCCCAGCTGGTCTGCACCACATTGAGTTGCAGGCCGAGGCTGTCGGCCACCAGTTGCGCGGTGTCGGCTTCGCTGCCGATGGTGGTCTTGTCGTCGCTGGCCAGCAGCGCCAGCGGCGGCCCGGCCACGCCGGACACGGCCACGGTGAACTTGCCCGGCTGGGCGAATTTGAAGCCCGGCGGGATCTGCGCAATGGCCGCTTCGTTACGCGGCACATGGATGCGCGGGCGGTCGGGGCTGAGGTCGACCTGTTGCACGGCGAATGCGCTTTGCGCAGCACTGACGGCCAGCGCCAGCAGGGCCACGCGGGTGGTGTTGATGAACATGGGCAGTCACTCCTTGAACTAAAGCACCTTGCCGAGAAAGGCCACGGTGCGGGGATGTCGGGGTTGGCGGAAAATCTGTTCGGGCGGGCCTTCTTCGATCAACTGGCCGTCGCAGAGGAACACCACGTGGTCGGCCACTTCGCGGGCGAAACCGATTTCGTGGGTGACGATCACCAGGGTCACGCCCAGCTGGGTCAGGCCCTTGATCACGTCGAGCACTTCGCCCACCAGTTCCGGGTCGAGGGCTGAAGTGGGTTCATCGAACAGCAACACCTTGGGGTCCAGCGCCAGTGCGCGGGCAATCGCCACGCGCTGTTGCTGGCCGCCGGAAAGCTGGCGTGGGTAGGCATCGACCTTGTCCGCCAGGCCGACCTTGGCCAGCAGTGCGGTGGCCTTGGCCTGGGCGTCGGCCTTGCTCCAGCGCTTGTGTGCCAGCGGCGCCTCGGCGACGTTTTCCCAGGCGGTCAGGTGCGGGAACAGGTTGAAGTTCTGGAACACAAAACCGACGTCTATACGGCGCTTGAGAATCTCGCGTTCCTTGAGCTCGTAAAGCAGGTCGCCCTTGCGTCGATAGCCGACGTATTCACCGTCGATGGTGATGTGCCCGCTGTCGATCTTTTCCAGGTGGTTGATGGTGCGCAGCAACGTGGATTTACCCGAGCCGGACGGTCCGAGAATCACCGTGACCTTGCCTGGATCGATGGTCAGGTCGATGTCTTTCAACACCTGTTGATTGCCAAAGCGCTTGCCCACGCCCTGGATCTGGATACGGCCGGCGCGGGCTTCACTCATGGGTTTTCTCCTTCAGCCAGCGGCGCACGCGTTGCAACGGCGTGGGCGGCAGCACCCTCGCCGTACCCCGTGCGAAATGACGCTCGACGTAGTACTGGGCGCTGGTGAGCACGGTGGTGATGATCAGGTACCAGACGGTGGCGACAATCAGCAGCGGGATCACCGCCTGGGTGCGGTTGTAGATGACCTGCACGGTGTAGAACAGCTCTGGCAGGGCCAGCACGTAGACGATGGAGGTGCCCTTGACCAGGCCAATGATTTCGTTGAACCCCGACGGCAGGATCGAACGCAGCGCCTGGGGCAGGATGATCCGGAAGATGCGCCGCGAGGCCGGCAAGCCCAGGGCTGCCGCCGCTTCGTGCTGGCCGGCATCCACACCGATCAGGCCGCCGCGAATGATCTCCGCCGCATACGCCGCCTGCATCAGGCTCAAGCCCAGTACGGCCACGGTGAATTGGCTGAGCACGTCCACCGTCGACCACTCGGCGAACACCACGCTGGTGAACGGCACGCCGAGGACGATGTGGTCGTACAGGTAGGCGAAGTTGTAGAGGATGATCAGCACCAGCAGCGCCGGCATCGAGCGAAAAAACCAGATGTAGCCCCAGGCCAGGGCCGCCAGCAGCGGCGAGCCCGACAGCCGCGCCAACGCCAGCGCAGTGCCGAGGATGGCGCTGAACACCGTGCTCAGCAGCGTCAGCAACAGCGTCTGGCCGAGGCCACGCAGCACCGACGGCGAGAAGAACCACTGGCCGAACACGCCCCACTCCCAGCGCGGGTTGGTGGCCAGGGAATGGGCGATGCCGAGCAGCACCAGCGCGGCAAAGATCGACCCGGCCCAGCGCCAGGGGTGCCGCGCGGGCACCACCTGCAGGGCTTTGATCGGTGTGGACACACGGGCCTGGCGCACCGCGCTGGGCGTGTCAATCAGGTCATAGGATTTGGCAACGATGGGCATGGTGTTTTCCTCGGCCTAGAAGGCATAGGTCAAGCGGGTGTAGTAGTACCCGCCGGTAAAACCGTAGGGCGAATAGGTGCCGTAGCTGCTGACCATGGTGCTGCTCGGTACACCTTGTTTTTTCGGGTAGACGTCGAACAGATTCTTGGCGCCGATGGCCACGTTGAGGTCTTTGGTGAGGTTGTAGCCAAGGTCGAGGTCGGTGATCCATTTGGCGCTGTAGACCCGGTCGAGGCTGCGGTCGGCGGAGACGTTGACCTCTTTGTAAGAGCCGTAGCGGGTCAGGGCCAGGTTGAGGTTGAAGCGCTCGATGCTCCAGTCGCCACCGAGGATCAGCTTGGTGCTGGGCTGCACGCCGGTGATCAGGTTGCGTGCCTGGCGGTCCATCAGGTCATAGGCCGTGCCCAGGATCGTGGTGGATTCCTTGTAGTTGAGGATTCTGGTCTGGTTCCAGTTGAACGCGGCGGTCCATTTCAGCGCGCCATAGGGGCCGAGGTCCTGGCTGTAGTTGCTGACCAGGTCCAGGCCTTTGGTGCGGGTGTCGGCGCCATTGATGAAGTACTGGCCGCCGGAGGTGGAGGTGATGCCATTGCCTTGCAGCACCTGGGTGATTTCCGGGCCGAGCAAGGTGCCGGTGAGGGTGATGCGATCGCGCAGGTTGATCACGTAGGCGTCGGCGGTGAAGCTCAGGCGATCGGTGGGGGTCAGGGTGAAACCCAGGCTGAAGTTGGTGGAACGCTCGGGTTTCAGTTCCTGCGCACCCAAGGCCTGGGCAGCGGCCGAACCTACCGGCAGCACGCCGTAGTTGATCGATTGGTACACGCCGTCGACCACGCCATAGGTGGTGGACCGCGCACTGAACAGGCTATTGGCCAGGGACGGTGCACGGAAGCCATTGCTCACGGTGGCGCGCACGGCGAATTGCGGGGTGAAGTCGTAGCGGGTGGTCAGCTTGCCGCTGCGGGTAGCGCCCACGCCCTGGTTGTAATGCTCGTAGCGAAACGCGGTGCCCACGTACCAGTCCGGCACCGGGTTGAAGCCCACGTCGACGTAACTGGCGAGGCTGTTGCGCGAGGCGCTGCTTTCTTCATCCGGCGAGATGCCGTTGGTGACCTGGGCCCCGGACGACGCACAGTTACCCGGTGCCACGCAGTAGCCGCCGTTGGCATAGGACTCATAGTCACCGGCCTGCACCTCATAGGTGTCGCGGCGATGTTCGAAACCGTAGCTCAGGTCCAACGGCTTTTGCAGGCCGATGTCAAAGCCGCGCTTGAAATCGAGGTTGGTGGTCAGCTCGGTGGAAATCCAGGTGCCAGAGGTGAAGCTGTTCGGCGTGGCCTCGCCCAGGGATGGGTTCTGGTTATGGGTGGTGCCCTGCTCCGCCTCGTTGCGCCCGTAGGTGGTGGACAGGTCCCAGTCCCACTCGCCGACGGTGCCTTTACCGCCGAATGCGGCCTGGAAGTCGTCCTCGTCGATATACCAGGTCGGCGTGTAGCCGCCGGGGTAACCGTTAGGCCCGGTGGTAATGGTGTTGGTGATGGTCGGCAGGCGGAAGTTCTGGCCCTGCTCGGCCTTGCGCCGCGAATAGGTGGTGAAGGAATACAGGCTGAAACTGTCGTCGATCGGCAATTCGGCGTTGTAGCCCAAGGTCAGCAAGTTGGTCTTCGGTGTGCCATAGCCGCCGTAGGTGGAGCGGCCAGCCTGCTCAAAGGCTTGGGCGTAGGTGTAGCCGTTAGCGCTGGCCTTGTTGTCGTCGTTCTGGCTGCGCGCGTCCAGGGCCAACTGCACGATGCCGCCGTTGCCGATCTCGAAGCCCTTGTTGAGGCTTTGCTGCACGGTCTGTTTCTTGCCGTCGTAACCCTGGCCGACGTTGGTCACCGACGTGCCGCTGGTGTCGGCCTTGAGGATTACGTTGATGACCCCGGCGATGGCATCGGAGCCATATTGGGCAGCGGCGCCATCGCGCAGGACTTCGACGTGGTCGATGGCGCTGATGGGGATCAAATCCAGATCGGCCGGTGCGGCGCCGGTGTTGATGCCGTTGATGTTCAGGGTGGCCGCGGTGTGGCGGCGCTTGCCATTGACCAGCACCAGCACCTCGGCGGCACTCATGCCGCGCAGGTTCGGCGCACGGGCGATGCCGCTGGCGTCCCAACCGGTTTTTTCCGGCAGGGTCAGCGACGGGATCACCGCACTCAACGCCTCCATCAAACCGGGCTTGCCGGTGCTTTGCAGTTGCTTGGCGCTGACCACATCGATCGGCACCGGGCTGCTGGTGACCGTACGTTGTTCGGCGCCACGGTTACCCGTGACCACCACGGTGGACAGGGTGCTGTCGTCCTGGGCCTGGGCGGTGTTGGCCAGGATCGCCAGCGCCAGGATGGCGGTCGGTTGTAAGACTTGCTTCATAGCCACTCCAGACATTCCAAATCGCGAAGTCGGGCAGTCACGCGGGCGGGCGCGGTGCTCGGTTTTTTTCAGGGGGGTTGCGGCGATTGGGGACTAGGTGTGGCGCTGGGTTTGAATTGGCAACATACGTTGAACTCCCTTCCAACGATTCTGCTGCGGGGATGATCACCCGGTTATGGCGCGCAGAATCTTGATTACGCTGGGTACCATCCGAGGTCAGGGGTAGGCTGTTGCGATCAAACATAACGGAATGGGTTTTGAAAATATAATGCTGTTTTGATATAAGCTAATATTCT
>NZ_LHVO01000013.1 GCF_001269925.1 Pseudomonas sp. MIACH | reverse complement strand
CCGCCAGCGTTCAATCTGAGCCATGATCAAACTCTTCAGTTCAAACATCTTTGGGTTTTTAAGAAACCCTAAACTTGGCTCAGCAATCGTTGGTTATTCTTTGATTTCTCGCGGAGTAACTTGTGATGCTGATAATCTTGTTGACTATCAGTCTRACTCCACAAGCACCCACACGAATTGCTTGATTCAGTTGTTAAAGAGCGGTTGGTTAAGATCTTTCGTCTCAACCGAGGCGCGCATTCTACAGCAGCCTCATTTGCTGTCAAGTGATTATTTTCAGAAGCTTTCGAAGATTTCTTCAACAACTTCAACCACTTGCGCTTCCGATCTCTCGTTAGCGGGAGGCGAATTCTACAGCGTTACACGCTGCTGTCAACACCTCTTTTTCTCCGCTTTCGACCGAGAAGATCGAATCGTTAATAGTGCCAAATAACACGACGCTATCAACTCCTTCTGGGCTTCGATGAACTGAAGCAAACCGCTGTCTAATCCCGCATAACTCTTTGTTTACCAAGGAGTTTTACGTTTCGACTGCGCCGGAAGTGGGGCGAATTATAGGCTCTCAGAATCTGCCGTCAACTAATAATTTGGTTTTTCTATCAAACCGCCTATCAACCTTCAACTTCCTCTATATATAGTCAGCCCCCAGACAAAGTTGAGCAATATATTGCTCAACCCGAATCAGTTAAGCATCATAGCGGCCCCTGCTTCTCAAATATGACCTCGGACGAACACCCCAATGACCACCTCCTCCCGCAGTTTGGCCTCGGCATTGTTTCCGGTCGGCCTACTGTTGATCGCTATGGCCTCCATCCAGTCCGGAGCCTCACTGGCCAAGAGCATGTTCCCGATTGTCGGAGCACAAGGCACCACAACCCTGCGCCTGATCTTTGCCAGCGTGATCATGCTGCTTATATTGCGACCATGGCGTGCCAGGCTGACCGCAAAATCCCTGCGCACAGTGGTGGTCTACGGGATGGCTCTGGGCGGCATGAACTTCCTCTTCTATATGTCCTTGCGCAGCGTCCCCCTGGGCATAGCCGTAGCGCTCGAATTCACCGGACCGCTCGCCGTAGCAATCTACGCCTCTCGCCGAGCGGTAGACTTCTTGTGGATAGCCCTCGCGATCGTCGGCCTGCTCCTGTTGATTCCCATGGGTGAGGCCAGCAGTGGAATCGACCTCGTCGGCGCGGCCTATGCGTTAGGCGCGGGGGTCTGCTGGGCACTCTACATTCTGTTCGGACAGAAAGCAGGTAACGACAACGGCGTCCAGACCGCCGCGCTCGGCGTAATGATCGCGGCCCTGTTTGTCGCGCCCATCGGTATCGTACATGCCGGCACCGCCTTACTGACCCCAGCGTTGATTCCCATCGCCATTGGCGTCGCCATTCTGTCCACCGCCCTGCCCTACACGCTGGAGATGGTTGCACTGACACGCCTCCCCGCACGCACCTTCGGCACGCTTATGAGCATCGAGCCTGCATTCGGTGCGCTGTCGGGACTTTTCTTCTTGCAGGAACACCTTTCCCTACCGCAATGGCTGGCCATAAGTTGCATTATCCTAGCCTCGGTAGGCGCGACGCTGACCATGCGCAATGACGCAAAGCCGCTGGTTCCAGCGGATTGAATCATCTTTGAAGGTTGCTCTGGTATTTGCCGCGTATTTAGGCCATGTTTAAAACTGCAAACGAATGTCATCCATGGAGTTTTTCGACAAGGACAGCGCGAACGCTACACTCGAGAGCGAGTAGAGCCGACTTCAAGCATTGCGAAGTGGCTATTAAGGATGGGAATGAAGCGAATCTTGATACTGTTAATGGTCGTGGCCATTGCTGGCTGTGCCGCGACTACCAAGACAGAGGTAAAACGGGGCAAAAAAGGGCTGCATATCAACTGTTCCGGCCTGTCGTCTTCCTGGGACCAGTGCTACACCAGTGCGACCAACTCTTGCGGGGCCAAGGGCTACCGGGTTATCGCCAAGTCCGGTGACAACTCCGAGGAGCCTGGGGACTACCCCTTCGGCATCAACCCTGCCGGCTACACCAGCCGCAGCATGATCGTCATCTGTAAGTAATATCCCCCGAGCAGTCACCAGCGACTGCTCATATACACAACCCCATCCCTTGGCGGTGCTGCAACTCAACTATTGCAGCTCCCAACCCGGTCCACGACGACTGCAACCGATCAGATAGCCGCCGTACGCACCTGCAACCATTCCAGCGCGGCACCGCTGAGCAACGGGCTCAAGCGTTCACGCACCTGGGCGTGATAGGCATTGAACCACTCACGCTCATACGCAGTGAGCAGCGACGGCTCCAGGCAACGGGTGTCGATCGGGCATAAGGTCAAGGTTTCAAACGCGAGGAACTCACCAAACTCGGTCTTGCCTGCTTCGCGGTTCAATACCAGGTTCTCGATACGCACGCCCCAGCGTCCCGGACGATAGGTACCCGGCTCAATGGAGGTGATCATCCCCGGCTGCATCGCGGTTTGTGGCGCAGTGGCAGCCTGGTAGGCGATCACCTGCGGGCCTTCATGCACATTGAGGAAATAACCCACGCCGTGCCCGGTACCGTGGCCGTAGTCCACGCCTTCGGCCCAGATCGGCGCGCGGGCAATGGCGTCCAGCAGCGGCGATAGAATGCCTTTGGGGAAATGAGCGCGGGACAGTGCAATAACGCCCTTCAGTACACGGGTGCAGTCACGTTTCTGTTCATCGCTCGGCGTACCGATAGGTACCATCCGGGTGATATCCGTGGTACCGCCCAGGTACTGCCCACCCGAATCGATCAGCAGCAAGCCATCGCCTTCGATCACCGCATGCTCTTCTTCGGTGGCGTGGTAATGCGGCATCGCCCCATTGGCATTGAATGCTGCGATGGTATTGAAACTCAGCGACACATAATCAGGACGACGGCTGCGCGCAGCAGTCAGGTGTTCATCGATAGTCAGCTCCGTGATGCGCTCACGACCCAGCGCACTGTCCAGCCAGGCAAAGAACTCGCACAAGGCCGCGCCGTCCTGCTCCATGGCCCGGCGGATATGTTCCGCGTCCGCCAGGCTCTTGCGGGATTTGGCCAATGTGGTCGGGTTCAGGCCTTCGATCAGCTTGACGCCGGCATCCAGGTTTTCCAGCAAGCCGGCGGTAACGCGGGCGGGGTCAACTTGCAAGCTGGCCCCCGATGGAACTGCCCGCAGGGCGTCCGCCACGTCGCTGTAGTCGCGCAACGTCACCCCCTCCTGTGCAAGCACCGCGCGCAACTCTGCATCAACTTTACTCAGCGCCACAAACAACGTGGCCTGTTGTTGATTGATCAACGCAAACGAAACAAACACCGGATTAAACGAAACATCGCCGCCGCGCAGGTTGAACAGCCAGGCGATGTCATCCAGGGTCGCAATGAAGTGCCAATCAGCGCCCTTCTCTTTCAGACTGGCGCGCAGTGCGGCGAGCTTATCGCCACGGCTGACGGTCGCTTGCGGTGGCAGATGCTGATAAATCGGCTGGTTCGGCAGGCTCGGACGGTCTTTCCAAACCGCATCGAGTACGTCGATATCGGTACGCAGGCGCGCACCGCGCTCTGCCAGCTTGGCGCCCAGGGTACGCGCCGAAGCGACCGCCATCACCGCGCCGTCCACCGCTACCACGCCGCCTTCCGGCGTCTGCTCGGCCAGCCACTCCAGCGGCCCGGGCTGACCCGGTTGCAGCTTGACCAACTCAATGCCACTGCCCTTGAGCTCCTTGGTCGCCTGTTCCCAGTAACGGCTATCGGCCCAGACACCGGCGAAATCCGCAGTGACAATCAGCGTGCCTACCGAACCATGGAACCCCGACAACCATTGGCGCCCCTGCCAGTAACCCGGCAAGTATTCGGACAAATGCGGGTCAGCCGACGGCACCAGCAGGGCGTGAATACCCTCGCGGCTCATCAGTTCGCGGGTGTGCGCCAGGCGCTGGGGCACCGTTCCATGGGTCAAGGGCTGCGTACTCATTGTGTCTCCTGCTAACCACTAATAATTGTTATGAAAAAATCAGACGGCCCAGAACGCCGGGGCGCTGGCCAGTGCAGCCTTAATCAATTGCACGGCCTGGTCGATGTCCTGCTCGGTGGTAAACCGGCCCAGGCTCAAACGTATGGTGCGACCAGCAGAACGTGCGTCATGGCCCAACGCAAGCAACACGTGGGAAGGCGCATTGCTGGCGGAGTTGCACGCCGAGGTCGCCGAAAAAGCGATGCCCGCACTCAACGCCGCAGCGTCAAACTCACCTTCGTTGAACGTAAGGCTGAGGGTGTGAGGAATACGCTGTTCAGCGCTGCCATTGAGGCGCACGCCACCGACCGCATCCAACTGGTCCAGCAGGCGCTGGCGCAAGGCCACGATCACAGCCTTCTCCTGCGCAAAAGACGCCGCCGCTAGGGCGAAAGCCGCACCCATGCCCGCAATCTGATGGGTGGCCAGCGTCCCGGAGCGCAATCCACCCTCGTGACCGCCGCCATGAATTTGTGCCAACACTTTCTGTTGCGCTCGGGGGCCGACATACAGCGCACCAATGCCCTTGGGGCCATACAGCTTGTGCGCGGAAAACGACATCAAATCCACCGGCCACTGTGCCAGGTCGATCGCCACCTTGCCCGCCCCTTGCGCCGCGTCGACATGCAACAACGCGCCATGCTCACGTACCCGCGCGCCGATGGCCGGGATGTCATTCAGGGTGCCCAATTCGTTATTCACCAACATCAGCGAGACCAGAAAGGTGTCTTCGCGCAACGCCTCACTGACCGCGTCGGCGCTGATCAACCCGTCGGCATCCGGCACCAGGTAGGTCACGGCCACACCGGCTTCCTGCAACTGCCGCGCGGTGTCCAGCGTGGCCTTGTGTTCGATCTGGCTGGTGATGATATGCCCGCCCGCCACGCCCCGCGCTTGGGCAACGCCCTTGATGGCGAGGTTGTTGGATTCAGTGGCGCCGGAGGTCCAGACGATCTGTCCAGGCTGTGCGCCAACCAACTCGGCCACCTGGCCACGCGCCCGTTCAACCGTTTGCCGGGCCGCCTGGCCGAACGCGTGGGAACTGGACGCGGGATTACCGAAATTGGCGTTGAAGCCCAGACACTCGACCATCACCTGGATGACGCGCTCGTCCACCGGAGTGGTGGCAGCGTAGTCGAAATACAGCGGACGTTTATTCATGACAGTTAAGACTCGCAGAGCAGGTTCCCGAGAGCAGCGTCTCAGGGGCATCGGCCGGAACAGAGGTCGTCAGGTTTACCGGATCGAATGCCATTAAAGAAGAACAACTTTAAGTAAATGTGCGTAGGAACGCTCCTGAAATTCAGCTTAACAGGCTGAAGTCATGCCATGGAAAACAAAAAGCCCGAGGTTCCTTTGAGGGAAGCCTCGGGCTTTTTGCTGCGCAGTGCCGACTCAACTGGGACGACCATGCAAAACCACGTTGCGCTCGGCGTTCATTTCGCCCTGGCGATCAAACCCGAAGGACTTGTGTGGCTGACCCGTCAGGGCCGCGCGCTGCTGTTGATATTCATCAAACGACAAGCCGCGACGGCTCAGCGCTTCCAGGGCCAATTGCTTGCTCTCTTCGGCCGTGTAGGGACGCAGTTCTGGCGAAGGACTGCCCGCACAGCCGGCGAGTACGGAGCTGACAATCAATAAGCAAACAGCGAGAAATCGGTTCATGGCGGTGGCCCTGGGAAGATGGTTTCGAGTCAATGAACACAGGCTACTCCCGGCCTTGAGCAGTGAAAAATCATCGTCCGTGATAGTCGCTATCAACCGCCAAGGCACCCTCGATAGCGAGGCACGCATATTTCTTTATGATCTATAAATATGGAAATACGTTCATTTACGGAATAACCATAACCCTCTATAACTGGCTTACACCGAACCCGCACTGTTCGCCACGCAACTGTTTGCCAGGCAACAGCCATTCAACAAATCACCAGTCAGACAACAGCAGCATTTTTCAGCAGTGAACCTGCAACCCACGCCAATCAAGGCCTGCACCCGTTGGTACAGCTCTTGCTCAACACGTTGCACTCCACTTGCTATGAACCACTGTTGATAAAGGAACTGTTCATGACCCGTCCCCTGAATGTCGTTGCCCTCTCCGGCGGAACCTGGCGCCCGTCCCGTACCCTCGTGCTGACTCAAGCCGTACTGGCTGAATTGGCGACATTGCTGCCGATCCAGACCACCCTGATCGAGCTGGGCGACATTGCGCGGCCCCTGGGCGGCGCCCTGTCCCGCGATGAATTGCCCGCCGAGGTCGAAGCCCAACTGGTGGCCATCGAACAGGCCGACCTGCTGATCGTCGCCGCACCGGTCTATCGCGGTTCCTACCCAGGCCTGCTCAAGCACCTGTTCGACCTGGTCCGCCTCAACGCCCTGATCGATACACCGGTGCTGCTCGCAGCCACCGGTGGCAGCGAACGCCACGCACTGGTCCTCGATCACCAGCTACGACCGCTGTTCAGCTTCTTCCAAGCCCTGACCCTACCGATCGGCGTGTACGCCACCGAGGCCGACTTCACCGACTACCAAATAACCAGTGAGCCCCTGAAGGGCCGGATACGCCTTGCGGCAGAACGCGCAGCGCCGTTGTTTGCAGCGCACTCCCCCTCTCTGCTGAAAATCGCTTAAGGATTGGTCATGGATGTTTTCTGGTTTCTGCCAACACATGGTGACGGTCATTACCTGGGTACCACCCAAGGTGCGCGGCCGGTCACCCTCAATTATCTGAAGCAAGTCGCGCAGGCGGCTGACAGCCTGGGTTACCACGGCGTGCTGATTCCCACCGGCCGCTCGTGCGAAGACTCCTGGGTCATCGCCTCGGCACTGGTTCCGCTGACAGAACGCCTGCGCTACTTGGTGGCGATTCGTCCAGGCATCATCTCGCCCACCGTCTCCGCCCGCATGGCAGCCACCCTGGATCGCCTGTCCAACGGCCGCTTGCTGATCAACGTGGTCACCGGCGGTGACCCCGACGAAAACCGCGGCGACGGCAGCTTCCTCGACCACAGCGAACGCTACGAAGTCACCGACGAATTCCTACAAATCTGGCGCCGCGTGTTGCAGGGCGAATCAGTCGATTTCGAAGGCAAACACCTGCGCGTACAGAACGCCAAGGCCCTTTACCCACCGGTACAAAAGCCTTATCCACCGCTGTATTTCGGCGGTTCCTCGGATGCCGCCCACGACCTCGCCGCCGAACAGGTGGATGTGTACCTGACCTGGGGCGAACCACCCGCCGCTGTCGCCGAAAAACTCGCAGATGTGCGTGAACGCGCTGCCCGCCACGGGCGCACGGTGAAGTTCGGCATTCGTCTGCACGTGATCGTGCGCGAGACCGAAGAAGACGCGTGGAAAGCCGCCGACAAGCTGATCGAGCACATCAGCGACGAAACCATCGCCGCCGCGCAAAAATCCTTCTCGCGCTTTGATTCCGAAGGCCAGCGCCGCATGGCGGCCTTGCACGACGGGCGCCGCGACAACCTGGAAATCGCCCCCAACCTGTGGGCCGGTGTCGGCCTGGTACGCGGCGGTGCCGGTACCGCGCTGGTGGGCAACCCGCAGCAAGTGGCCGAACGCATCAAGGAGTACGCCGACCTGGGCATCGAGAGCTTCATCTTTTCCGGCTACCCACACCTGGAAGAAGCCTATCGCTTTGCCGAGTTGGTGTTCCCGCTGCTGCCGGAGCCCTATGCCAGCCTGGCCGGACGCGGCATCACCAACCTCACTGGCCCGTTCGGCGAAATGATTGCCAACGATGTTCTGCCAGCCAAGGCCTGATCGGCGCAGCGGCGGGAGCGGCGTTGGTCGCTCCCGCTTATAAAGAGGAAAACCCGTGACAGCCAAACCCCACAGCGTCCTGCCATCACCGTTGCAGACCGCCAGACTGCTGGCCGCCGAATTCGCCCTCACTGCCGTCGAGCGCGACGAGCGCGGTGGCACCCCCAAGACCGAACGTGACGCCCTGCGCCAAAGCGGCCTGCTGGCCCTGAGCATTCCCACTCAATACGGCGGCCTCGGCGCCCCCTGGAGTGACACCCTGGCCATCGTGCGCGAGTTCGCCAAGGTCGACAGCTCCATTGCGCACGTCTTCGGCTTCCATCACCTGATGCTCGCCACCGTGCGCCTGTTTTCTCGACCAGACCAATGGCAACCGTGGTTCGAACAGACCGCGCGCAAAAACTGGTTCTGGGGCAACGCCCTCAACCCATTGGACACACGCACGGTAGTCAAGGACTTCGGCGGCTGGCGCGAGTTCTCCGGCAAAAAGAGCTTCTGCTCCGGCGCCAGCGACTCGGAAATGCTGATCGCCTCCGCAGTGGATGAAAGCGCCGGCGGCAAGCTGCTGATCGCCGCTATCCCCAGCGGGCGCAGTGGCATCACCCTGCACAACGACTGGAACAATATCGGCCAACGCCAGACCGACAGCGGCAGCGCCAGCTTCGAACGGGTGCGCGTCGAGGAGTCGGAATTGCTGCTCGACCCGGGCCCGCTGAGCACGCCTTTTGCCTGCCTGCGCCCGCTGATCGCCCAGTTGACCTTCACCCATATGTTCCTCGGCATCGCCGAAGGTGCCTTCGAAGAAGCGCGCAACTACACGCTCACCGAAACCCGCTCCTGGCACAAATCCTCGGCCGTAGACGTGCGCCAGGACCCTTACGTGCTGCATCACTACGGCGAATTCTGGGTAGCCCTGGAGGGTGTGCGCCTGTTGGTGGAACGCGCTGCCGAGCTGCTCGACCAGGCCTGGGCAAAAGGCCCCAACCTCAGCGAACACGAACGCGGCCAACTGGCGATTGCCATCGCCACCGCCAAGGTCGCCGCCACCCGCCAAGGCCTGGACCTGTGCAGCCGCCTGTTTGAAGTCACCGGCGCGCGCTCCACCCACGCCTCCCTGCGCCTGGATCGACACTGGCGCAACCTGCGCACACAAACCCTGCACGACCCGGTGGATTACAAGCTCCACGAACTGGGGGACTGGGCGTTGAACCAATCCCTGCCGATTCCGACGTTCTACTCATAAAAAGAGGTGCCCATGCAGCTTCTAACCTTACCGCCCTCGCCCGCCCTTGCGACGTCGATCCGCGCCACGGCCCAGGTCTTCGAAGACCCGAAATCCAAGGCGCTGCTCGACCACATCCAGCAAGTGGCGCCCAGCGAAGCCAGCGTTCTGATCATCGGCGAGACCGGAACCGGTAAAGAGCTGGTGGCGCGCCACATCCACAACCTCAGTGCGCGGCGCAACCGGCCGTTCGTGGCGGTGAACTGCGGGGCGTTCTCCGAATCCCTGGTGGAAGCCGAGCTGTTCGGGCATGAAAAAGGCGCGTTTACCGGCGCCCTCAGCGCCAAGGCTGGCTGGTTCGAAGAGGCCGATGGAGGCACCTTGTTCCTCGATGAAATCGGCGATTTGCCGATGCCCATCCAGGTCAAACTGCTGCGCGTCCTACAGGAGCGCGAAGTGGTGCGCCTGGGTTCGCGTAAGAGCATTCCGATCGATGTGCGCGTACTGGCCGCCACCAACGTGCAACTGGAAAAGGCTATCAACGCCGGGCATTTCCGCGAAGACCTCTACTACCGCCTCGACGTGGTCAGCCTGGAACTCAGCCCGCTGCGCGAGCGCCCCGGCGATATCCTGCCGCTGACCCGACACTTTATCGAAGCCTACAGCCAGCGCCTCGGCTACGGCCCGATCACCATCAGCCGCGAGGCCGAGCAGAAACTCAAAAGCTACAGTTGGCCGGGCAATATC
The DNA here is from genome assembly GCF_001269925.1 of Pseudomonas sp. MIACH. Lineage (GTDB taxonomy): Bacteria > Pseudomonadota > Gammaproteobacteria > Pseudomonadales > Pseudomonadaceae > Aquipseudomonas. The sequence continues at coordinate 93,813 of NZ_LHVO01000013.1, read as the reverse complement.
CGCGAGCTGGAAAACGTGATTCACCACACCCTGCTGATCTGCCGTAACGGCGTGATCGAACGCGACGACCTGCGCCTCTCGAACATGCGCATCGAGCGCCAGGACGACAGCCAGCACGGCACCGACAACAGTGCCGAGGCCTTGCTGGAGCGCGCGTTTCAAAAGCTGTTCGAAGAACAGGCCGGCGCCCTGCACGAAAAGGTCGAAGACGCGCTATTGCGCGCCGCTTACCGCTTCAGCCATTACAACCAGGTGCACACCGCCAACCTGCTGGGCCTGAGCCGCAACGTCACGCGCACACGCCTGATCAAGATCGGCGAGTTGGCGGTGAACAAGCGCCGCCCTGGGGAAAATGTGCAGGGGGAACGGATGCTGCACCTATCCATTTAGCCGGCAGTGCAACGCATTGTCATGGCTGCGCTCGAAACTGCGCAGCACCTGGAACGAACCAAAGGTCACGGCCGTGGCCTGGTGCGCGCGGATCAGCGTCCAGAAATCTTCCTCGCCGTGCTCAAAGCACTGGAACGCCGCCTCGCCGTCCTCGCGGGAGCGCCATTGCAGGTAATTGAGTACCCGCCGCCCATCCTCGCTGACTTGCACACTCGCATTGATAAAGCCGCCATGGCCCTGGGCCAGGCGCTCGCTTTGGGTGGACAAGGCCGCCACCAGCGCCACTTGCTGCTGGGGTTCGATGTGAAATTCGATCAGTTGCGTGAAGCTGAGATTCTTCTCTGATACCTGCATGAACACTCCCTCTTATCTGTAGGCAGAATCTTGCGACTAGATGCCACGCAGGGTAAAACCTCTAGTTAAGTCAAGGTCAAGCACTTAATCGGAGTTTTCATGGTTACCAAGGAACTCACCGTCGGCCAACTGGCTGCCCGCAGCGGCGTGGCCGTCACGGCCCTGCACTTCTACGAAACCAAGGGGTTGATCAAGAGTCATCGCAATGCCGGCAATCAGCGGCGCTATCCACGGGATGTGCTGCGGCGGGTGGTGGTGATCAAGATCGCCCAGCGCCTGGGGATTCCGTTGGCGACGATTGGCGAGGCATTGCAGACACTGCCGAATGGACGCACGCCCAACGCTCAAGACTGGGAGCGCTTGTCCGCGCTGTGGCGCGAAGACCTGGATGAGCGCATCAATAAACTGATGCTGCTGCGCGACAAGCTCAATGGCTGCATTGGTTGCGGGTGCCTGTCGATGGACGCGTGCCCGCTGCGCAACCAGGATGACCAACTCGGTGAACGCGGGCCGGGCGCTCAGTTGCTGGAGCCCAGTTGAACATCCCCTCGTCGGTCCCGACAGGCCCCTTGATAGGCGTGACCTATAGTGAAAAGGCCGCGCCTCCCCCCAATCAAGGAGAACGATATGAGCGTTAAACCCATTCCCGAGGGATATCACAGCGTCACGCCTTATCTGGGCATCGACAAAGCCTCTGAGGCTATCGAGTTTTACCAAAAAGCCTTCGGCGCCACCCAGATCATGCGCCTGGACATGCCTGATGGCAGGGTCGGCCATGCCGAACTGCGTATTGGTGACTCAGCGATCATGCTGGCCACGCCCTGCGATGAAATGTCCCTGAGCAATCCGGCTGAAAGCACGAGTGTCGCCTTGCATCTGTATGTCAACGACGTAGACGCGCAGTTCAAACAAGCCGTTGCAGCCGGCGCCAGCGTGGTATCCGAACCCGAGGACCGCTTCTATGGCGACCGCTCAGGGAGTGTGAAAGATCCTTACGGTCATCTCTGGTACCTCGCCACCCGCAAGGAAGACCTCAGCGAAGAACAGATCCGCCAACGCGCCATGGCAATGTTCCAGCAAGGCTGAGCATCGGGGCCGGTTCGCCGGCTCCTACCCGATTCAATGAATCCCCCCACGCCGTAAAAACACGCTGAATTTGAACCTGAAACATTTTCTTTCATATTCGCCTTGGGGATTTCTCATTCTCATCCGTCTTAATTCAGATACAGCCCGTCGCGTAAGCAAAAGCTACGACTGGCCTTTTTCCGGGCCTCCCTCGCCCCACTCTGATCAAGACCCTCATTCACATGTCGAAGAAGTCACGCTCCAAACTCTGGTTTCTCGTACATAGCTGGCTGGCCTTGCCCATCTGGTTCTTTGTACTGATCGTCTGCGTCACCGGCACCCTGGCGGTGGTCAGCCAGGAAATCGTCTGGCTGGCCAACCCGGATATACGCGCAAGCAAACCGTCGGACGATGCCGAGCTGCTGAGCTACGACCAGGTGATCAGCGCGATCAAGCGCGCCGAGCCCCAGGTGATCGTGCAATCGCTGAACCGCCCGGATGAATCGCACTTCGCCCTGAGTGTCGACCTCAGCTACCCCGACGGCCGCTCGGTCGAGGTCTACGTCAACCCCTACACCGGCGCGATCCAGGGCATCAGCCCGTCGTTCGACTTCCGCCAGTTCACCCGCGCCCTCCACGGCTGGTGGCTGGTGCCGTTCACCAATGGCTTCAGCTGGGGCTGGTACCTGGTGTCACTGCTCGGCCTACCGTTACTGGCTTCGCTGGTCACCGGGCTGGTGGTGTACAAGAAATTCTGGAAGGGCTTTCTCAGGCCGACCCTGCGTGTCCGCCATGGCGCGCGAATCTTCTGGGGCGACTTCCACCGCCTGAGCGGCATCTGGTCGATCTGGTTTATCGCGGTGATCTCCATTACGGGCACCTGGTTCCTGATCCAGGCGATCCTGTTTGACAACCAGATTTCAATTTCCAGCGAGCCCATCGTGCCGGTGATCGCCCGCGAAAAAGTCCCGACGTCGGCGCCCGGCGTACCGGCGCCGATGATTCCCGTGGACGAAGCGATCGCAATCGCGACCCAGCGTATTCCGGGGCTCGAGGCAAGTTTCGTGAGCCTGCCCCTCAACGCCTACAGCCACCTGCAGATCGGCGGCCGAGGCTGGTATCCGTTGATGTACCAGACCGCACAAATCAACCCGTATGACGGTGAAGTCGCCTCGGCTCACCTGCTGTCCGACCGCACCAAGCTGGAATTTGTCACCGAATCCATGCGCCCTCTGCACACCGGCGACTTCGGTGGCATATGGATCAAGCTCATCTGGGCATTCTTTGGCCTGGTGCTGAGCATGATGGTCCTGAGCGGCCTGCTGATCTGGACCAAGCGCACCGCCCTCGCCACCCTTAACGCCCTCAAGCGCGAAGCCAAGGTGCAACGTGCGCCGGCGTCCATCCCAGCCATGCAGGCTGAAACCTCGGAGGCCAACCGATGAGCAAGGTCACTGCCGCTGCACCGCCTTCGCCGCTGCGGGCCTTCTGGCTGAAATGGCGCTTCCATATCAACGTACTGCTGTTGCTGGTGCCCCTGGGCTTCATGCCCAAGTACTTTTCCGAGGCCGCCCTGTTTCGCGGCGACACCGGTATCGGTGAGCGCGTGGCGGGTGATGTGCAGGTAGGGCCCTGGAGCCTCAAGCTGGCCGAGTTCCGCAACGAAGGCCCACGCCCGAACCCGGCCGGCCCGATGAAGTTCTTCAATGCCGCGCTGTGCGAAACCTGTACCGAGCAGGTCAAGGCCACTTACCTGCGCATCGGCAAACCACGCAGCCTGCGCGCCGCCGGGGTGATTTTCTTCGGCACCCCGTACCGCATGGGCGCCGGTCTGCCGATACCGGAACGCACGCCTGTCGACGCCGAACTGTGGGTCACCATGGAAGGCTGGGACGGCACCGTGCACCAGGGTTCCATCCCGCTGAGCCAGGCCTCGCCTGCCACCATTGCCTGGTTGAACAAGCAAGGAGTTAAACCATGACCTTCAAGCGCCTGTCCCGCGCCGCACTGTTGTTGTGCGCCGGTTTCTGTACCACCGCCTTTGCCCACAACCCGATGTGTGAATGCAAGGAAATCCCCGGCGAGCAGATCCAGTGCAAAGGCGGTTTCTCCGATGGCAGCGGCGCCCCCGGCGTGACCCTGGATGTGATCGGCTACGACGAAACCATCCTGGTGCCCGGCAAGCTCGGCCAGGACTCGACCCTGACCTTCAAGAAGCCCGCGTCCGAGTTCTACGTGCTGTTTGATGCAGGGCCCGGTCACGTCGTGGAAATCGACCAAGCGGATATCCAGCCTCAATGAGTACCACACAGGTTGTACGCCCCGCCGGTGCCGGCCACGAAACCCTCTACGTCCTGCTGCTGTGCCTGATCATCCTGGCGGTGGCGGGAACCGTGGTGGCGCTGCACGGTGAAACCCAGGAAGTCGAGGCGGTGCCCAGTCATCAACTGGACGCCCGCCGTGACCTGAGCGCCGCCGAACAAGGCATCTACGCCGACCTGCGGGTCACGCTGGATGAAATCCACCTGCTGCAACAAGAGCAAAGCGCCCTGCCTGGCCCCGAGCAACTGGCCGAAGAAGGCTTCGCGCCGTTTGCCCAGGACGCCAGTTCGGTCAGCCGTGGCAACCATCGCTGGCAGTTGCTGGCGAATTCGGCCTACCTGGGACTGAGCCAGACGCCGGCCACCAGCGGTTCACTGCTGATGCGCGTACAGGGCAGCGAGCCGGATATCTGGCTCAACCGCAGCAAAGACCTGGCCGCCCCCTCCGACCTCACTGACCAGGCGCTGATCGCAGCCGGCTGGCAGCAGGTGGTCGCGCAATTCGATGCCGGCGTTACCCGCCAGCACCGTCACTGAACGAGAAGACCGATTGCCCATGTCTATTTCATCCCCCCTGTTGCGCGTGTTTCTGGTTGGCCTGTTCAGCCTGATACTCGCTCCCCTCGCCCATGCCGAAGCGGCCAAACGCCTGCGTATCGGCATCACCCTGCACCCGTATTACAGCTACGTGGCCAATATCGTCGGCGACAAGGCCGAAGTGGTGCCACTGATCCCGGCCGGCTTCAACCCCCACGCCTACGAGCCACGCGCCGAAGACATCAAGCGCATCGGCACCCTGGATGTGATCGTGCTCAATGGCGTCGGCCATGACGACTTCGCCGACCGCATGATCGCCACCAGCGAGCGCCCGGACATCCCGGTGATCGAAGCCAACGCCAACGTGCCGCTGCTGGCGGCCACCGGCAATGCCGCGCGCGGTGCCGGCAAGGTGGTCAACCCGCATACGTTCCTGTCGATCAGTGCGTCGATTGCCCAGGTCAACAACATCGCCCGCGAACTGGGCAAGCTCGACCCGGACAACGCCAAGACCTACACCCAGAACGCACGCGCCTACGGCAAACGCCTGCGGCAGATGCGCGCCGATGCCCTGGCCAAGTTGACCGGCGCGCCCAACCCGGACCTGCGCGTCGCCACCGTGCACGCGGCCTACGATTACCTGCTGCGCGAGTTCGGCCTGGAAGTCACCGCCGTGGTCGAGCCGGCCCACGGGATCGAGCCGAGCCCGAGCCAGTTGAAGAAGACCATCGACGAACTGCGCGCCCTGGACGTGAAGGTGATCTTCTCGGAGATGGATTTCCCGTCGACTTATGTCGACACCATCCAGCGCGAATCCGGGGTCAAGCTGTACCCGCTGTCGCATATTTCCTACGGCGAATACAGCGCTGAAAAATACGAAGTGGAAATGACCGGCAACCTCAACACCGTGGTGCGGGCGATTCAGGAGTCAGGGGCATGACGGCGGCGGAACACTTGAAGGTCGCCAGCGTCGGCCCGACCCTCGATTTCGACAAGGTGTCCCTGACCCTGGGCCGCACCGTGATCCTCGACGGCGTAAGTTTCCAGGTGCAGCCGGGCAGCATCCATGCGCTGGTGGGCCCGAATGGCGGCGGCAAAAGTTCGCTGATCAAGACCCTGCTGGGGCAAACGCCGCACCAGGGCCGGTTAAGCCTGGAGTGGCCGAGCACACCTGGCACCATCGGCTATGTGCCCCAGGCGCTGGAGTTCGACCGTGGCTTGCCGATGACCGTGGATGATTTCATGGCTGCCATGTGCCAGCGGCGCCCGGCGTTTCTGGGCTTGTCCAAACATTACGCCGCCGCGATTGGCGAGGCGCTGGAACGGGTCGGCATGCAGGACAAACGCACGCGGCGCATGGGCGCGCTGTCCGGCGGTGAGCGCCAGCGGGTGTTGTTGGCCCAAGGACTGATCCCGGCGCCGCAGTTGCTGGTGCTGGATGAACCGATGTCGGCCCTCGATGAGGCCGGTATCCAGGTGTTCGAACGCCTGCTCAATGACTGGCGCCTCGCCGGGATCACCGTGCTGTGGATCGAGCACGACCTGGAAGCCGTGGGCCGCCTGGCCGACCGCGTCACCGGCCTGAACCGCCGCCTGCTGTTCGACGCCACGCCGAAAGAGGCGCTGACCCCGGACCGCCTGCTGACCCTGTTCTCTACCCACCCTCGGAGCCCGGCGCCATGAGTTATGAAGCGTTTCGCCTGATGGTCCAAGGTTGGGCTTCTTCCGGTTATCTGCCGGAAGCGCTGGCCTATGGTTTTGTGGTCAACGCCCTGCTTGCCGGCCTGCTGATCGGCCCGGTACTGGGCGGGCTGGGCACGCTGGTGGTGGTCAAGCGCTTTGCGTTTTTCTCCGAAGCGGTCGGCCATGCCGCGCTGACCGGCGTGGCCGTGGGCATTCTGCTGGGTGAGCCCTACACCGGGCCCTATGGCAGCCTGTTTGGCTACTGCCTGTTGTTCGGCATCCTGCTCAACTACCTGCGCAACCGCACCGGCCTGGCGCCAGACACCTTGATCGGCGTGTTCCTGTCGGTATCCCTGGCATTGGGTGCGAGCCTGCTGCTGATCCTGGCGGGCAAGATCAACGTGCATATCCTCGAAAACGTGTTGTTCGGCTCCGTGCTGACGGTCAACGGCAACGACCTGCTGGTACTGGCGATTGTCGGCGCTCTGGTGATGGCCCTGGCGCTGCCGCTGTACAACCGCATCATGCTCGCCAGCTTCAACCCGCAATTGGCGGCGGTGCGTGGCGTAGCGGTGAAGACCCTGGACTACCTGTTCGTGATCCTGGTGACGCTGATCACCGTGGCCGCAGTCAAGGTCATCGGCGCCATCCTGGTGGGTGCGCTGCTGGTGATTCCGGCGGCGGCGGCACGCTTGCTGAGCCAATCGCTCAAAGGCTTCTTCTGGATCTCGGTGGTGATCGCCACCGTCAGCACCCTGTGCGGGATCCTGTTGCCGATCATCTTCGACCTGCCCATCCCCTCCGGTGCCGCGATCATCCTGATGGCCGGTATCGCCTTCGCCCTTGCCGCCATCGCGCGCGGCACCGTGCCCAGCCTTAAAGGGAACCTTGGATAATGCGCTCCGTTCTTCAGCCTCTGGCCCTGGCCATCGCTTGCTTGATCACCACGCCGCTGATGGCGGCCGACGTGGGCAAACCGGCTGCTCACGCGGCCAAACCGGTCAAAGTCCTGGCCTCCCTGCCGATCACCTACGGCTTGGCCGAGGTGTTACTCAAGGGCTCCGATGTGCAGCTTGAGCGCGCGGCCCCCGCCAACCTACCGGGCTCGCGACAGGTGTCGTACTTCACCGGCCGTGGCGCGCCGGCACTGAACACACTGGCCCAGGACGCCGACGCCGCCATCGGCCTGCGCTCGCTGTGGGCCGATGACCCGCTCTACCCCGTGGCCCGGCGCAGCAATATCCGCATTGTCGAAATCGACGCAGCACGCCCGGTGGATGGCGGCTTGCCGGGGATTGCCGTGCAACCTGGCGTGGCTGACGGTTTGAACAGTCAGCCGTGGCAATCGAGCAACAACCTGGGGCGCATGGCCGATGTCCTGGCCGCCGACCTGAGCCGGCTGGCACCGGGCGCCAAGGCGAAGATCGACGCCAACCTGGCTGCCCTCAAGCAACGCCTGCTCAAGCTCAGCGCCGACAGCGAGGCGCGACTGGCCAAGGCGGACAACCTGAGCGTGGTCAGTTTGAGCGATCACTTTGCGTATCTGATCAGCAGTTTGAATCTGGAACTGCTCAGCACCGATGCCCGGCCCGACGCCGATTGGACGCCTGAGGCATTACAGAAACTCAGTGCCGAGCTGAAGGACAACGATGTTGCCGTGGTGCTGCATCATCGCCAGCCGAGTGACGCGGTGAAGGCCGCTATCACGGCGGGCGGTTCAACGTTGCTGGTGCTGAACGTAGACGGCGCGGACCCGGTATCGGAGTTGGAAACCAATGTGGACCAGGTGATCAAGGCACTCACGGTGCACTCACTGTAGGAGCGAGCTTGCTCGCGAAAAACTTGAGGGCGTTGCGGGGAGCCCGGTCTCCCGCGTCATCGTTGACATCTTTCGCGAGCAAGCTCGCTCCTACAGGAAGCCCCCTGATCACACCACATCGACGCCGACATGAATCGCATCATGCCGCCAGAACTCCAGGTCGCAGTCGATCAAGCGCTGGTGCTGGTCATAATTGACCCGGGCGATCCGCAAGCCCGGGCTGCCCACCGACACGCGCAATGCCGCCGCCGCTTCCACCGGCAATGAGGTCGGCACGATCTCGAAGCGCACCCGCCCGTAGTGCAAGTCGTACTTGCGCGCATACAACTCGGTCATCGACTGATTCAGGTCGCACTCAAGAATCCCCGGGAAATACTGCGGGTTCAGGTAGTGCTCCACATACAACACCAGCCGCCCGTCAATCCGCCGACCCCGGCAGATCTGGATCACGCTGGACAACGCCGGCAACTGCAACCACGCACACACTGCGGCCGAGGCCGGCTGCAGCCGCGCACTGATTACTTCGGTGGATGCCACCCGCCCCTGGTCGTTGACCATGGCGTGAAAGTGGCTGCGCTGCATCAGGTTGTAGGCCAGCCGAGGCGGCGAGACAAACCAGCCACGACGCTCCTCACGATAAATCTGCCCTTGGGCCTCCAGTTGTAACAAGGCTTCCCGCACCGTAATTCGAGTGGTACCAAACAACTCGCTGAGCTTGCGCTCGGCGGGCAGCTTGCTTGCAGGCGGCAACAGGCCGTGGTCGATCTGCTCTTGCAGCGCCAGGCCGATGGATGTCACCGCCTTGATTGCCTCATCACGCATCAACGTTACCTATCTGGACTAGACCAGCACTGTTCAGGTGCACAAACCGCTGTGTAAATAGGCTTGCGCGACTGCTTGCCAGCCTAGGCACTCCTGATGACCGACAGATGACAGCCCGTGTCGAGTCCCTGCACCACTCCCTGCAATACACCGGCCAAGTCCAGTCTCTACGGGCACTTGGGCATGGTCTACGCTAAGTCTGCGCTGAGCGACATCGAGGCGTTAAAAACGACATCGACATGAAACTGTCATCCATCGCGTCTAGATTGGCTCAGGTATTGCTCTGACCTAGACCAACAACACCGCAGAAAAAACCGCCGCGTTGAAAACGCCCAAAGGAGCTTCGGATGAAACAGCTTTTCCTGGCATCACTGTTAGGCTCGACCATTGCCATGTGCACCGCCGCCATGGCCGCTGATACCGATTTGAAAACTCTGGAAGCCGCCGCGAAAGCGGAAGGCGCCGTCAACAGCGTCGGCATGCCCGATGACTGGGCCAACTGGAAAGGCACCTGGGAAGACCTGGCCAAGACCTACGGCCTCAAGCACATGGACACCGACATGAGCTCGGCCCAGGAAATCGCCAAGTTCAAAGCCGAAAAAGACAACGCCAGCGCAGACATCGGCGACGTCGGGGCCGCCTTCGGCCCGATCGCGGTGAAGCAGGAAGTCACCCAGCCGTATAAACCGTCGACCTGGGCTTCGGTGCCGGATTGGGCAAAAGACAAGGACGGTCACTGGGCCCTGGCCTACACCGGCACCATCGCGTTTATCGTCAACAAGAAGCTGCTGCACGGTTCCGAAGTCCCTACCAGTTGGGCTGACCTGCAAACCGGCAAATACAAAGTTTCGGTGGGTGACGTGAGCACTGCGGCCCAGGCCTCCAACGCCGTACTCGCCGCTGCCATCGCCAATAAAGGCGATGAAAAGAACATCGCCCCCGGCCTGCAATTCTTCACCAAGATCGCCCAGCAAGGTCGTCTCGGCCTGTCCAACCCGACCATCGCCACCATGGAAAAAGGCGAAGTCGAAGTGGGGATCGTCTGGGACTTCAACGGCCTGAGCTACAAAGCCAAGATGGCCAACCCGGATGACTACGTGGTGCTGATCCCATCGGATGGCTCGGTGAAATCCGGCTACACCACCATCATCAACAAATACGCCAAGCACCCGAACGCCGCCAAGCTGACCCGCGAATACATCTTCAGCGACGCCGGCCAACTCAACCTGGCGCGTGGCAATGCACGTCCGATCCGCGCTGAAACCGACCTGAAACTGCCGGCTGATATCGCCAAGAACCTGATCCCGGGCGAGCAATACACCAAGGCCAACCCGCAGCCGATCAAGGATGCCGATGCCTGGGAAGCGACTTCCAAGAAGCTGCCACAGTTGTGGAACGAGCAGGTCATCGTAGAGATGAAGTAAGGGTTTATCCCACATTGGAGCTCCAGTGGAGATCCAATGTGGGAGGGGGCTTGCCCCCGATGACGGTGGATCAGCTAACAAATCCGTTGAATGACACACCGCTATCGGGGGCAAGCCCCCTCCCACATTTTTGACCCCGTTCCTCCAGAGGAATTGAGCCAAGTCAATCATTGCGGAGCGTCGCCCCCCATGAAGCACCCAGTCATCCTTGTCGTGCTCGACGGCCTGAACTTCGAGGTTGCCCGACACGCCATGGGGCACTTGCAGGCTTATGTTGGCGCAGGACGCGCCGCCCTCTACAAACTGGAATGTGAACTGCCCGCCCTGTCCCGCCCGCTGTATGAATGCATCCTCACCGGTGTGCCACCGATCCACAGCGGTATCGTGCACAACCAGGTCTCACGTCTGTCCAACCAGCGCAGCATTTTCCATTACGCCACCGACGCAGGTCTTACCACGGCGGCGGCGGCTTACCATTGGGTCAGCGAGTTGTATAACCGCACGCCCTTTCTCGCCGCCCGGGATCGTCATACCGACGAAAAGGCGCTGGCGATCCAGCACGGGCATTTCTACTGGAATGACCACTACCCGGATTCCCACCTGTTCGCCGACGCCGAAAGCCTGCGGCTCAAGCACGCGCCGGACTTTATGGTGGTGCACCCGATGAACATCGACGACGCCGGCCACAAGCACGGCCTCGACACGCCGCAGTACCGCAACAGTGCACGCTCGGCCGACATCATCCTGGCCGACTACCTGCAAACCTGGCTCGATGCCGGTTACCAGGTGCTGGTAACCGCCGACCACGGCATGAACAACGACCGCTCCCACAACGGCCTGCTGCCGGAAGAACGCGAAGTGCCGCTGTTCGTCCTCGGCGATGCCTTCAGCCTGGACGCCAAAGCCGCACCGAAACAAACCGAGCTGTGCGGCACGGTCTGCGAACTGCTGGGCGTGCCCCACGACAAACCTGTATGCCGGGAGCTGTTGAAGTGAATGCCATGACTCGCGGCAAATGGCTGGCCTTGCTATGCCTGGTGCCCTTCGCGCTGTTCTTTATCGTATTCGAGATCGCCCCGCTGGTCTGGGTGCTGATCAATAGCCTGCAAACCGAAGACAGCGGCTGGGGGCTGGACAACTTCACGCGTATCTTCAGTTCGAAGTTCTACCTGCAAGCCATCCAGTTCAGCCTGGAGATCAGTTTCTACTCCAGCATCTTCGGCATCATCATCGCTACGCTGGGCAGCTACTCGCTGCGCCGGGTGGATTCGCCGCTGCGCAACTTCGTCACCGCCTTCGCCAACATGACCAGCAACTTTGCCGGCGTGCCCCTGGCCTTCGCGTTCATCATCCTGCTGGGGTTCAACGGCAGCATCACCATCATGCTCAAGCAGGCCGGGATCATTCAGGACTTCAACCTGTATTCCAAGACCGGCTTGATCATCCTCTATACCTACTTCCAGATTCCCCTCGGCGTGCTGCTGCTCTACCCAGCCTTCGACGCACTGCGTGAAGACTGGCGTGAGTCAGCCGCCCTGCTCGGCGCCAATGGCTGGCAGTTCTGGCGGCATATCGGCCTGCCGGTACTCACGCCGGCGCTGCTCGGCACGTTCGTGATTCTGCTGGCCAACGCCCTGGGTGCCTACGCGACGGTCTACGCCTTGACCACCGGTAACTTCAACGTGCTGCCAATCCGCATCGCCGGCCTGGTCTCGGGGGATGTATCCCTCGACCCGAACATGGCCAGCGCCCTGGCCGTGGTGCTGGTGGCGCTGATGACCCTGGTCACCGTGGTCCATCAACTGCTGCTCAAGAGGAGCTACCATGTCTCGCGCTGAAGCCGGCCCGGCCTCCCTCTACCACCGCGTGGTGGTGTACCTGTTGTTCGCGATCCTGGTGCTGCCGCTGATCGGCACCTTTGTCTACTCCATTGCCAGCAGTTGGTCGGCGACCATCCTGCCCGCCGGTTTCACCGTGAAGTGGTACGTGCAGCTGTGGAGCGACCCACGCTTCCTGATGGCCTTCGGGCAGTCATTGCTGGTGTGCGTGGGCGCGTTGATCCTGTCGGTGGTGTTGATCCTGCCGCTGCTGTTCGTGGTGCATTACCACTTTCCCAAGCTCGACGCCTTGATGAACATCCTGATCCTGCTGCCCTTCGCGGTGCCGCCGGTGGTGTCGTCGGTGGGCCTGCTGCAACTGTACGGCTCCGGGCCGTTTGCGATGGTGGGCACGCCGTGGATCCTGATCGGCTGCTACTTCACCGTGGCGCTGCCGTTCATGTACCGCGCGATCACCAACAACCTGCAAGCCATCAACCTGCGCGACCTGATGGACGCCTCGCAACTGCTCGGCGCCAGCACCTGGCAAGCCGCGATCTTCGTGGTGCTGCCCAACCTGCGCAAAGGTTTGATGGTGGCGCTGCTGCTGTCGTTCTCGTTCCTGTTCGGTGAATTCGTGTTCGCCAATATCCTCGTGGGTACCCGCTACGAGACCCTGCAGGTGTACCTGAACAACATGCGCAACAGCAGCGGCCACTTCACCAGTGCCGTCGTGATTTCCTATTTCTTCTTTGTGCTGGTGCTGACCTGGGCCGCCAATATCTTGAACAAGGACAAAAGCCAATGAGCTTCGTCAGCGTCCAACACCTGCAAAAAGGCTACGCCGGCACACCGGTGTTCAGTGATATCAACTGCGAAGTCGCCAAGGGCGAGTTCGTCACCCTGCTCGGCCCCTCCGGTTGCGGCAAGTCCACCCTGCTGCGCTGCATCGCCGGCCTGACCTCGGTGGACAGCGGAAAAATCCTGCTGGACGGCCAGGACATCGTTCCGCTGAGCCCACAGAAACGCAACATCGGCATGGTGTTCCAGAGCTACGCGCTGTTCCCCAACATGACCGTGGAACAGAACGTCGCCTTCGGCCTGCGCATGCAAAAGGTCAACGCCGATGACAGCCACAAGCGCGTGCAGGAAGTGCTGCAACTGGTGGAACTCAAGGACCTGGCCAGCCGCTACCCGCACCAGATGTCCGGCGGCCAGTGCCAGCGTGTGGCCCTGGCCCGCTCACTGGTCACCCGCCCACGCCTGTTGCTGCTGGATGAGCCGCTGTCGGCGCTGGATGCACGGATTCGCAAGCACCTGCGCGAACAGATCCGCCAGATCCAGCGCGAACTGGGCCTGACCACGATCTTCGTGACCCACGACCAGGAAGAGGCCCTGACCATGTCGGACCGCATCTTCCTGATGAACCAGGGCAAGATCGTGCAAAGCGGCGATGCCGAGACCCTCTACACCGCACCGGTGGATGTATTCGCTGCCGGTTTCATCGGCAACTACAACCTGCTGGATGCCGACAAGGCCAGCCAACTGCTGCAACGCCCGATCAGCGGGCGCATCGCGATTCGCCCGGAGGCCATCGAACTGAGCCGCAGTGGCGAACTCGACGCGCTGGTGCGCAGCCACAGCCTGCTGGGCAACGTGATCCGCTACCGCATCGAAGCCCGTGGCGTGGAATTGGTGGTGGACGTGCTCAACCGCTCGGCGGACGATCTGCACCCGGACGGCCAGCGCCTGGCACTTTCCATCGACCCCAGTGCGCTGTGTGAAGTAGCCTGAGCAGCAGTAAATTTTGAGAGAGCGTGACGGATGGCATTGGTAATTTTTGATTTGGACGACACCCTGATCCATGGCGACTGCGCCACCCTCTGGAGTGAACAGATGGGTCGCCTGGGCTGGGTCGACCCGGAGTCGTTCATGCGCAGGAACAACGAGCTGATGGACGCCTACAGCCGGGGCGAGCTGGCCATGGAGGACTTCATGGACTTCAGCCTGGAACCGATGATCGGCCGCACCCCGGAGGAAATCGATCACCTGGTGGAACCGTGGGTCGAGGACGTGATTGAGCCACTGATCTACAGCGACGCCACCAAGACCATCGCCCGCCATCGGGCGAATGGCGACCGGATCCTGGTGATTTCCGCCTCGGGTACTCACCTGGTGAAACCGATTGCGGCGCGTATCGGCATTGATGAGGTGCTGGGGATTGAACTGGAAGTGAGTCATGGCGTGTACAGCGGCCATACCGTGGGTGTACTGACCTATCGCGAAGGCAAGATCACACGCTTGCTGGAATGGTTGGAGCAGGAAGGCGAAACGCTGGACGGTGCGTACTTCTATTCGGATTCGCGCAATGACTTGCCGTTGCTGTTGAAGGTCGATCACCCACAGGTGGTGAATCCGGATCCGGTATTGCGCGAGCATGCCGAGAAGGCCGGCTGGCCGATCCACCACTGGGTCTGACACCGCCTATCCCGACTTGAAATCCAATCAACTGTGGGAGGGGCGGTGCGACTCCCACATTGACCCAATTCCAATCCGGGATCAGGTCAGGCTTTCGTCAATGACCAATACCAGCTTCCCGGCGATCTGATTGGTCGCCAGTTCCGCAAACGCCGCCTCGGCATCCTTGATCGGAAACGTCTTGGCCAATTGCGGGCTCAGACGCCCTTCGGCGAACAACGGCCATACATGCTGGCTCAGGTCGCTGAACAGGTCTGCCTTGAACTGATCGTTACGGCTGCGCAGGGTCGAGCCCAACAACTGAATACGCTTGCCCAGCACCTGGGCCAGGTCCAGTTGCGCCTCGCGGCCGCCCATCAAGCCAATCAGCACCCAGCGACCGTCCAGCGCCAGCAGCTTGAGGTCCAGCGCAGCATAATCGCCGCCGACCGGGTCGAGGATCACATCGAATGGCCCGAAATCCCGCAGGCCTTCGATACCGTCGGTACGTACTACGCCGCCCTGGGCACCCAGGTCTTCACAGTAGGCCAGGCGCTGCGCCGAGCCGACGCTGACCCAGCAAGGGCTGCCAAATGCCTTGCACAGCTGGATTGCCGCCGAGCCAACGCCACTGGCGCCGGCGTGCAGCAAGACTTTTTCACCCGGCTTGAGGCCCGCCAACTGGAACAGGTTGAGCCACGCCGTGCTGTACACCTCCGGCAACGCCGCCGCTTCGAGCAGCGACACACCTTCCGGTACCGGCAACACATGCCGTGCATCCACCACCACTTCTTCGGCCATGCCGCCGCCAGCCAGCAGCGCACAGACGCGATCGCCCACTTGCCAGGACGCGCCTGGGCCCACTTCGCTGATCACCCCGGAACACTCCAGGCCGAGCACAGCACTGGCGCCAGGCGGTGGAGGATAGAGCCCGGCACGCTGTAATAAATCGGCGCGATTTAGGCCCGCAGCCGCCACGCGAATGCGAACTTGGCCTACATCACATGTAGGACTTGGTTCGTCCAACCACTCCACATGACCTTCAACGCCTTGCAATGCTTTCACAGTGCCTCCATAGTGAGTCTGGACTGAGCCCGTAGCAGTAGCGCCGGGCTTTTTGCATTATGCGACCGGCCCCTATGGAACCGGCAACTTCAAAGACGGCCTAATATGCGTTATCAATTGCCCCCGCGTCGAATCAGCATGAAGCATCTGTTCCCCAGCACCGCCCTCGCTCTTTTCATTGGTATCGGCTTCGCGTCGATGTCGACCAATACGCTCGCAGCCAACAGCTGGGACAACCTTCAGCCGGACCGCGATGAGGTGATTGCCAGCCTTAACGTCGTCGAGTTGCTCAAGCGTCATCACTACAGCAAGCCGCCGCTGGACGACGCGCGCTCGGTGATCATCTACGACAGCTATCTCAAGCTGCTGGATCCGTCGCGCAGCTACTTCCTGGCCAGCGATATCGCTGAGTTCGACAAGTGGAAGACGCAGTTCGACGACTTCCTCAAGAGCGGCGACCTGCAGCCCGGCTTCACCATTTACAAGCGTTACCTGGACCGCGTCAAAGCGCGTCTGGACTTCGCCTTGGGTGAATTGGACAAAGGCGTCGACAAGCTCGACTTCACCCAGAAGGAAACCCTTCTGGTGGACCGCAAGGACGCGCCTTGGCTGACCAGCACCGCGGCCCTCGACGACCTGTGGCGCAAACGCGTCAAGGACGAAGTGCTGCGCTTGAAGATCGCCGGCAAAGAGCCCAAGGCTATCCAGGAGCTGTTGACCAAGCGCTACAAGAATCAGTTGGCACGTCTGGACCAGACCCGTGCCGAAGATATCTTCCAGGCCTACATCAACACCTTCGCGATGTCCTACGATCCGCACACCAATTATCTGTCGCCAGATAACGCGGAAAACTTCGATATCAACATGAGTCTGTCGTTGGAAGGCATCGGTGCCGTCCTGCAAAGCGACAATGACCAAGTGAAGATCGTGCGTCTGGTGCCGGCCGGTCCGGCAGACAAGACCAAACAGGTTGCGCCTGCCGACAAGATCATCGGTGTGGCCCAGGCCGACAAAGAGATGGTCGATGTAGTCGGCTGGCGCTTGGACGAAGTGGTCAAGCTGATCCGTGGGCCGAAAGGCAGCGTGGTGCGCCTGGAAGTGATTCCGCACACCAATGCACCGAACGACCAGACCAGCAAGATCGTGTCCATCACCCGTGAAGCGGTGAAGCTCGAAGACCAGGCTGTGCAGAAGAAAGTCCTCAACCTCAAGCAGGATGGCAAGGACTACAAGCTGGGCGTGATTGAAATCCCGGCCTTCTACCTGGACTTCAAGGCCTTCCGTGCCGGCGACCCGGACTACAAGTCCACCACCCGTGACGTGAAGAAAATCCTTACCGAGCTGCAGAAGGAAAAAGTTGACGGCGTGGTCATCGACCTGCGCAACAACGGCGGCGGTTCCCTGCAGGAAGCCACCGAGCTGACCAGCCTGTTTATCGACAAGGGTCCGACCGTGCTGGTACGCAATGCTGACGGCCGTGTCGACGTGCTCGAGGACGAGAACCCAGGTGCCTTCTACAAAGGCCCGATGGCGTTGCTGGTCAACCGCCTCTCAGCCTCGGCTTCGGAGATTTTCGCCGGCGCCATGCAGGACTACCACCGCGCGCTGATTATCGGCGGCCAGACCTTCGGCAAAGGCACCGTGCAGACCATCCAGCCACTGAACCATGGCGAGCTCAAGCTGACGCTGGCGAAGTTCTACCGGGTTTCCGGGCAGAGCACCCAGCACCAGGGCGTACTGCCGGACATCGATTTCCCGTCGGTTATCGACACCAAGGAAATCGGCGAAAGCGCCCTGCCGGAAGCCATGCCGTGGGACACCATCCGTCCTGCGATCAAGCCGGCCTCGGACCCGTTCAAGCCGTTCCTGGCGCAGTTGAAGGCTGACCACGATACCCGTTCCGCCAAGGATGCCGAGTTCGTATTCATCCGCGACAAGCTGGCCCTGGCCAAGAAGTTGATGGAAGAAAAAACCGTCAGCCTCAATGAAGTGGACCGTCGTGCGCAGCACAGCGACATCGAAAACAAGCAACTCGTACTGGAAAACATCCGCCGCAAGGCCAAGGGTGAAGATCCACTCAAGGAGCTGAAGAAAGAAGACGAAGATGCGCTGCCGACCGAGGCGGATAAAACCAAGCCGGAAGACGACGCTTACCTGGCCGAGACAGGCAGGATCCTGCTGGACTACCTGAAAATCACCAAACAGGTGGCCAAGCAGTAAATGATGGCGATTTAATGTGATCGCTCCTCGGAGTGTCATCATATAGACATCATTCTGTCGTGAAATGAAGGACCGTTGGCGTAACGCCTGCGGTCCTTTTTTTTCGATCGAGATCGCCATGACTATGACCGAACAGCTGAACGCATTGGGCTCTATCCTGGCTCAAGGCAGTTTGCACAGTCTGTTCCAACCGATCATCTGTCTGTCAGAACGGCGCATCCTCGGCTACGAAGCCCTCAGCCGCGGCCCCTCCAACAGCCCGCTGCACTCCCCCATCGCCCTGTTTTCCGTGGCCCGCCATGCCGGGCGCCTCAGCGAACTGGAAATGGCCTGTCGCGAAAGCGCCTGCCGACGCTTCAGCGAGCAAAAGCTGCCGGGAAAGCTGTTCCTGAATGTCTCGCCGGAATCCTTGATGGAGACCGCGCATCAACCGGGCCGCACCCTGCAATTGCTGCGCGACTTCGGGATCCCGCCGAGCCAGGTGGTGATCGAACTCACCGAGCAGACCCCCACCGACGATTTCGACCTGCTGCAAACCGCCCTGCACCATTACCGCAACATGGGCTTTTCGATTGCCCTGGATGACTTGGGCGCCGGCTATTCCAGCCTGCGCCTGTGGTCGGAACTGCGCCCGGATTACGTGAAGATCGACCGGCACTTTATCGACGGTATTCATCAGGACGCACTCAAGCGCGAGTTTGTCGGTTCTATCCTGCAAATCGCCAGGGCCTCACGGGCCCAGGTGATTGCCGAGGGCATCGAATTGCCGGAAGAGCTGGCGGTATTGACCGAAATGGGCGTCGACCTGGTCCAGGGTTACCTGCTCTGCCGTCCGCAGGAACAGCCACCACGGGAAGCGCGCCAAATGCTGCCCAAGCCCGACCAGGCCAATGTGGCCCTCAGCGAAGAAGCCGGCGACCTCAGCGCCTTGCTCAACGAGCAACCGGCGGTCGATCAGGACACCGCCACCGCCCAAGTGCTGGAGGCGTTCCGTCGCCAGGCCAACCTCAACTCCCTGGCGGTGCTGGACGGGCGCGGCCACCCGGTGGGTATCGTGCACCGGCATTCTCTGTCGGATGCGCTGCTCAAACCGTTTGCCACCGACCTGTTTGCACGCAAGCCCATCAGCCGGCTGATGAGTACGGATTTTCTGGCGGTGGAGTTGAGCCAGTCGCTGCAACAGGTCAGCCGCCTGCTGACCAGCCGCGCGCGGCAACGCATCGAAGAAGACTTCATCATCACCCTCAATGGCGACTACTTGGGCCTGGGCCGGGTGATCGATGTGCTCAAGTTGATCACCGAACTGAAAATCCAGCAGGCGCGCTATGCCAACCCGCTGACCCTGCTGCCCGGCAACGTGCCGATCCAGCAGTGCCTGACGCGGCTGCTGCAGCAACAGCGGGAGTCAGTGATCTGCTACGTGGATATCGACAGCTTCAAGCCGTTCAACGATATCTACGGCTACGGACGTGGGGATGAGGTGTTGCTGTGCCTGGCGCAGTGCCTGAACGACCGGGTCGACCCCAGTCGCGACTTCGTCGGGCATATCGGTGGCGATGACTTTTTGCTGGTGTTGGGGCCACAGGATTGGCGCAAGCGGCTCAACCAGTTGCTGGACGATTTCCACACTCAGTGCCGGCGCTTCTACCGCGCCGAGCACCTCGACGCTGGCTGCTTTGTGGCACTGAACCGCCAGGGCGTACGCCAGGAGTTTGCGTTGCTGTCATTGTCGATTGGGGTGGTGCATTTGTATCCACAGGCCTGTGGACAACTCGATGCCAGCCAACTGGCGGAATTGGCCTCGCAGGCCAAGCACCATGCCAAGGACATGGCGGGCTACAGCATCCATGTGATCGACAGCATGGACATGTTGCCCCAGACGCTTTAAGCCTCGGCAGACTCCGGATACTCGTATTCGAACACCCGCACCACTTCCGAGGCATGCCAGGAGGCGGCGGCCACACCATCGGACGGCCCGCTGAAACGCCCCAGGCGCTCCACGCATTCAAAAAACCCGGTACGCGGCAGGCGACTGGCGCCCTGGCTGATCACCAGGGAGCTGCGCAACGGTTGTTCGGCCTTGGCGTCCAGCGCCGCCAGGTGCTCCAGGGCAGCGGCCAGGGTTTGCATCGCCGGCGTCGGAAATTGCAGGCGCTCCAGCAGCGCTCGGTAAGTCAGCAGATGGCGCTGGCGGCGCGCCTGGTCCAGTTCATTAAGTAACCCATCCCAGTGTTGACGACTGATACGTAGGCTCAAGATTCATCCCTCCAACCTGCAACGCCCAATTCCCAGGCCAGGCTGCGGCGGATCGCGGCATCCGGCTGGCGTTCACCACTTTCGATCAATCCTAGATACGAGGGGCTGATGCCCACGGTGCGGGCCAACGCCTCAATCGCCAGGCCCTTGGCTTCACGCAAGCCGCGCAGGTCTGCGAGCGGGCGCAAATCCTGGTCAGGCGCGGCTTGGGCAGTAGGAGAAGGCGTCGGTGAAGGCTGTTGCTGACCGGCGGCTTTTAGCAGCGCCTGGTACTGATCCCATGGCAACACCGCGTACTCGGGCTCGCCATTGCGTGAAATTATCTGAATATCCATGACCGCCCCGTAGGATAACTGCACTTACTTAGTAAGCTCTTTCCTTAGGAGTGTAATCCTAACAGCCACAAAGGTCGCAGGGGGATAGCCGCGTCATCAGTTTTTTTGCGGGTTTTCCTTGGACAGCAAGGCCGGGGTCGCAGGCAAACGCTCAACCACCGCGAGTTTTTCCGGGCGCTGCGCGTCACGCCAGGCGCGAAAGGCGCTCAGTTCGCCCTCCAGGGTCTTCATGACCCACGCCAGTACGGCGATGTCGTCCAGCATGCCGAACATCGGGATAAAGTCCGGGATCGCGTCAATCGGGCTAAGGAAGTACATCAGTCCCGCCACGACAGAGATCAGCGCCTTGGGGCTGATCGCCCGGTACTCGCCACGCCAGTAGGCCAGGCACAGGGATTGAAGCAACTTGAGATCATCCTTGAGCTTGCCCAGGCGGTTGCCCTGGCTGGAGCCCTTGGCAGCGACAGCGAACAGCAAGGTCGGCAACCGTCCACGGCCCAGCAAGCGTGCAGCCATGGGCAGGAAACGGGTGAAATTGAACGGTGGTTTCATCTGTCACTCCAGTTCCATCAAACAGAAAGGTTATCCACACAAATTGTGGATAACCTTGTGAACAGAGCCTGTTTTACCGGCTGAAAGCCACGGTTTACAAGGCTTTCAGTCAGATCGGGCGTTTTTTGCGCACATCAAAAAAACCCAAGATTTCATTGACTTGGCGCTTGCGTAAGGCTACCCGTCAGCGGGTCTTATATCAGACTGTGACAAGCTGCCGACGTTCGCTTGGATGTACACAGGCGCGACGGTGGGACCTGCCGCCACCCACCGTTGGATCCGCGCAAGTCGCAGAAACAACAACGCCCCGTCTAGACGGGGCGTTGTGTGCTCAAGCGCCGATTACTTCTTGGCGGCAGGTGCGTCAGGGGCTTCAGCCTTGGCTGGGTCCTTGATGGCCAGCAGTTCCAGGTCGAATACCAGCACGGAGTTGGCTGGGATTGCCGGGCTCGGGCTCTGTGCGCCGTAGGCCAGGTCGGACGGGATGTAAAGCTCGACCTTCTCGCCAACGTGCATCAGTTGCAGGCCTTCGACCCAACCTGGAATCACGCCGCTGACCGGCAGGTCAATCGGGCTGCCGCGATCCACGGAGCTGTCAAAGGTGGTGCCATTGGTGAGCTTGCCGGTGTAGTGAACAGTCACCACGTCAGTCGGCTTAGGCTGTGGGCCGTCGGCTTTCTTGGTGATCTTGTACTGCAGACCGGAAGCGGTGGTGACTACGCCGTCTTTCTTGGCGTTGTCTTCGAGGAATTTCTTGCCGGCGGCTGCCGACTCTTCGCTCATTTTGGTCATGCGTTCTTCAGCACGTTTTTGCAGTGCGGCAAACGCTTCAACCAGTTCGTCGTCTTTGAGCTTCTGCTCTTTCTTGCCGACGGCATCTTCGATGCCCTGGGCTACCGCTTTGGAGTCCAGGTCATCCATGCCTTCCTGAGCAAGGCTTTTGCCCATGTTCAGGCCGATGCCGTAGGAAGCTTTCTGCGCCGGGGTTTTCAGCTCTACGCTGGTCTGCGAATCACAACCCGCAAGTACCAGGCTAACCAGGGCCACCGCCGCCGCCAACCGATGCTGTTTCATGCTATTTCCTTGTTCATGCGCCAAAAGGGCATTCGAATAAAGTCGCGAGCTTATCAGGCGGCCACGACCAATGGCTACCGGCATCTGAGCAGGAAACTTCTGATAAGTTCACGTGTTTAAAAGCATTTTCATTCATTATGGGAGCCCGCGACGGATCGCGGGACCGCCTCTCATCAGGCTCATGGCCACTTGCCGCACCCGTGGCGTAGTGGCATAACAGCGTGACCCCTCGACAAGGCCGAGACAAGGATAGCCATCTTGCGCATTTTTTCCCGTGTTTTACTGCTGATACTCATCGCGCTGGGCCTGATCCTGGCCGTGGTGCTGTACTACACCGTCAACCCCAAGCTGCCCGACTACGTGCCCGTGGAGCAGGTGCACTACCAGGACCAATGGAGTGCCGCCGACCGCCAGACCTATTACTTCACGCCCCAGGGCACCCAAGTAAAAGGCCTGCACTACAACTGGTTCACCGCCCTGGAACTGCCGTTCTCCGAACAGCGCTTTGCGACCCCTGAGTACCTGGCGCGCTTCGGGTTCCTGGTCGATCCCAAACAGATGCCCACCGCACAAAACCCCGGCAACCTGCCCGTGGGCTTCGCCCGACATAAAAACGCCGGCAGCAACGTCGAGTACCTGGATATCACCTGCGCCGCCTGCCATACCGGCGAGTTGCACTTCAAGGGCCAGGCCCTGCGCATCGATGGCGGTTCGGCCCAGCACGTGCTGCCTTCCAGCGTACCGACCCTACGCGGTGGCAGCTTCGGCCAGGCCCTGGTCGCCAGCCTTGCCGCGACCTATTACAACCCGTGGAAATTCGAGCGGTTCGCCCGCCAGGTGCTGGGCGACCGTTACGACGCCGAGCACAGCCAGTTGCGCGAGGACTTCAAACAGTCGCTGAACCAGTTCCTCAAGGTCGCCTGGAACGACACCCACCGCGGCCTCTACCCCACCGAAGAAGGCCCGGGCCGCACCGACGCCTTTGGCCGAATCGCCAATGCCAGCTTTGGCGATGCTATTTCGCCGGACAACTACCGCGTCGCCAATGCGCCGGTGGACTACCCGCAGTTGTGGGACATCTGGACCTTCGACTGGGTGCAATGGAACGGCTCGGCCCAGCAACCCATGGCGCGCAATATTGGTGAAGCCCTCGGTGTAGGCGCAACGCTGAGCTTTTTCGACGCCGCCGGCCAACCGCTTCAGGGCGATGCGCGCTACCCGTCGAGCGTCAGGGTGCGTGACCTCAACCTGATCGAAGAAACCCTGCAACGCCTCAAACCGCCGACCTGGCCCGAGGACTTGTTCGGCACCATCGACAAGCCCCTCGCCGCCCAAGGCCGTGCGCTGTTTGCCGAGAACTGCGCTGGCTGCCATGTGCCCACCGTCATCCAGGAAAATGGCCGCCCTGTGCAGCAGTTGAAAATGCTGCCGGTGGAATACATCGGCACCGATCCCGGCACCGCCAGCAATATTGCCGACCAGCGTTATGACCTCAGCGCCCTGCAGTGGGACCCGGCGGAGCTGGCCAAGCTCAATGTCGAACTGCACCCCACCCCCACCGAGCCGCTGGACCTGAAAAAAATGTCCGTCGCCAAGGGCCTGGCCTACGTCACTGCTTTCGTCGAAGACCACGCCTACCGCGCCGCCGGCGTCACCCCGGCCGAGCGCCCGCGTCTGGATGGCTACGGCCTGCCCATTGGCGTGCGCGAGTTGCGCGCCTACAAGGCCCGCCCGCTGGCCGGCGTGTGGGCCACCCCGCCGTTCCTGCACAACGGCTCGGTGCCGACGATCTACCAGTTGCTGTCGCCCCAGGACGAGCGCAGCACCACTTTCTATAAAGGCACCTTCAACTACGATCCGCGTCACCTGGGCTTTGAGACCGCAGCGTTCAAGAATGCCTTCCTGTTCGATACCAAACTCACCGGCAACCACAACAGCGGCCACGAATTCCGTGCCGGCAAACTGGGCAATGGCGTCATCGGCCGTAGCTTGCAGCCGCAGGAACGCTGGGCACTGCTGGAATACCTCAAAGTGCTGGGCGGCCCGCTGGAGCAACAACTGCCATGATGATCCGATCTCGATACGACCAACCTTCCCTGCTCGCCCGCCTGTGGCTGCGCATCGGCGCGTTTCTCGGCAAGACCCTGCTGTGGCTGGTGGGCCTGGGCCTGCTTGGCTGGCTGGCGAGCACCGCGTGGTTTGCCTGGCAGCACAGCGGCGCGGTGTCGCCGAATGAGCAGATCCCCGCAGGTGAAGCGGCCATGACCCAAGGCATCATCCAGACAGCAGTACGCATCGTTGACCAACATCGCGAAGGCACGCGCTACCTGCGCGATGCCCATGCCAAGGCCCATGGCTGCGTGAAGGCCGAAGTCAGCGTACTGGCGGATCTCGACCCGGCATTGCGCCAGGGTGTGTTCGCCGAACCGGGCAAGACCTGGCAAGCCATGATGCGGTTGTCCAACGGCAACGCCTATCCGCAGTTCGACAGCATTCGCGATGCCCGGGGCATGGCGCTCAAGCTGTTGGACGTGCCGGGCAAACAACTGCTGGCCGACCAGCAGACCCGCACGGAACAGGACTTCGTGATGTTCAGCCACCCGAATTTCTTTGTCAGCGATGTGGCGGAGTACGCGCAGAACATCGGCGCCCAAGCGGATGGCAAGAAAGTCCTGGCGTTCTTTCCCAAGGCCGACCCGCGCAGCTGGCAGGTGCGCCATCTATTTATCGCCCTGGCAACCCTGGCACCAGCCCCGGCGAGCCCGACGCAAACGACGTATTTCTCGGTATCGCCCTACAAGTTCGGCGCGGCGAATGCCAAGTTCCGCGTGGCGCCAGACCCGCAGAGCTGCCCGGAATACGTCCTGCCCAAACAGAACCAGGACCTGCCGAACTTCCTGCGCAGCGCCTTGAGCCAGCAGTTGTCCACCGACCGCGTACCGGCGTGTTTCGTGTTGCAGATCCAGCGGCAGAACCCGCAGAAATTCATGCCGATCGAAGACACCAGCATCGAGTGGAAAGAAAGCGATGCGCCCTACGAGAGCGTGGCCAAGGTGCGAATCCCGGCTCAGGACTTCGATACACCCGAACAGAACCTGGCGTGTGACAACCAGTCGTTCAACCCGTGGTTCGGCGTCGCCGAGCATCGCCCCATCGGCGGCATCAATCGCTTGCGCAAAGCGGTGTACGAAGCGGTCAGCGATTACCGTCACAGCCGCAACGCCCCGTAAAGAGTGCGTAACAATGGGCCCGGCGTCGTAAGGATTGCGTCGGGTCTATTGAGGCGTTTTCGCCGTCACTCTACCGTGGACGCCTACTCCATCACGTAGGACGCCCATCGTGGAAAGCTCAACCCTAGGCATGATCGTACTGACCCTAATCGCCGTGTTCGGCACCGCCTCTTTTTGCTTCGAGCACTTGGCCACGCGCCAGCCACGCAAGAAAAAGGTCAGGTAGCCTCAGCGGTCCGTTTCAAGGCGTCCTGACGGGTCGACATTCATGCGTGAGTGAGGTACCAGCGCCAGTCCTGCTCTCCGACTTCAGCATTGAATTGACGGAACTCGCGCCACTTGATCGCCAGGAACACCTTCAGGAATTCAGCGCCCAGCGCCTCACGTGCCCAGGTTGAGCGTTGCAGTGCGTGCAACGCTGTCAGCCAGTCGGTGGGTAGAAAATCGGTCGCCTGCTCATAGCCATTCCCCACAATCGCCGCGCCGGGATCGCTTTGATGAGTGATGCCGTGGTGAATACCCGCCAGTAACGCGGCAGCGGCGAGATAGGGGTTGGCATCGGCACCGCAAATGCGGTGTTCGATGTGCCGACTGATGGCAGGGCCGCCGGGCACGCGGAACGACACCGTACGGTTGTTGACGCCCCAACTTTTAGCCAGCGGCGCGTAACTACCGGTCTGGAAGCGTCGATATGAATTGGCATGGGGGCAAAATATCGCCAGCGAGTCAAACAAGGTCTCCATCATCCCGCCGATGGAGTGCCGCAACAGTGGCGTACCCTGTGGGTCTTCGCTCGCATACAGGTTATTCCCGTGCTCGTCGGCCAGGCTGACGTGCAGGTGCATACCGCTGCCGGCCTGATCGCTGAAAGGCTTGGCCATGAAGCACGCTTGCAGCCCATGTTTGTTGGCCACCCCCTTGACCAGGCGTTTGTAACGTACGCCTTCATCAATGGCCTGGAGTGCGTCGAAACGATGCTCCAGCGTCAACTCGACCTGGCCTGGCGCGTACTCGGATATCGCCGTACGTACCGGCAACCCCTGCAGCGCGCACGCCGCGTAGAGGTCATCAAGAAACGGTTGCAGCTGCTCCAGCTCGTATACGCCATAGACCTGTGGAGCAACAGGCCGTACGCCATTGGTCTGCAACGCCGGCTGCGGCCGACCGTTGACGTCGCGTTGTCGGTCCAGCAGGTAGAACTCCAACTCAACGGCCATGACCGGATGGAATCCATCGGCTTTCAGCCGCTCGATGGTGTTCACCAGTACGTGGCGCGGGTCCGCCGGTGCGGCGGGAATCCCTTGGGTCGGGTGCATGCTCACCTGCACTTGACCGGTGGGGTTGGTGCGCCAGGGTTGCAAGGTCAGGCTTCCCGCCAAGGGGTATGTCCAACAATCGGCGTCAGCCACATCCCAGACCAAGCCTGTGTCTTCTACGTCTTCACCCTGCACGGTCAAGGCGAGAATGGAACTTGGCAGTGGCCGACCATTTTCGTAGATCGCCAGCAGTTCGTCGCGATGCAACAGTTTGCCCCGTGGAACGCCATTCGCGTCGATAAGGAACAACTCGATGCTCAGCACATCAGGGTGGGCGGCCAGATAATCTACGGCCTCTTTTTTATCCGCAAATTGCATGTCAAACCTCTTAGCGCTTATTCAAGCGACTGGCAGTATTTAAGAACAATGGCGTTTTCAGACGTGCAGTTATGAAGCGATAACCCGCGCGCCAGGTAGGGCAAGCAGGGTGGTCAGCGCGTTATCCAACTCTGCGATCAGCCTGTCGATATCCGCATCACTTGTTTGCGGACAGCACAGGGTCATGTTGTGAAAAGGCGTGATCAGGATTCCGCGGTTGATGAGATAAAGATGCAGCGCCATTTGAAGGCTGTCATGAAAAGCCGCCTCGGCTTGCGCGCCTGTTCTTGGCGAGGTAGCACAGAATTGAAACTCACAACGCGCGCCCAACTCTGTGACAGACCAGTTCAGTTGGTGCCGCTTGAACAACCCTCGAAATCCCTGGGCCAGCCTTGAGGCCAGGGGCAGCATGTGCTCGTATGCAGACGCTGTCATGACCTCTTCGAGACTGACGCGCATGCAACGCATCGCCAGGGCATTGGCGGACAGCGTCGTGCCCATGCCACTGTGGCCATGCCCGCCGCTCTCCTCGCTGATGGTCTTCTGGACGTCGCGCATGGCCGAGGCGACTGACTCGCTAACGCCAAACACCGCGCAAGGCACGCCACCTGCGATGGGTTTACCCACCACGAAAAAGTCGGGTTTCAAATCCCACTGGCGAGTGCATCCACCGAGGCCGGTGGAAATAGTGTGGGTCTCATCAATGACCAACAGGCTGCCATATTTAAGGGTCAGCTCTCGGCACTTTTGCATGAACCCCGGATCCGGCAGGACCATGCCAATGTTCGTCATCGCCGGCTCGCACATCAGCGCGCACACATCGCCCTGGGCTAACGCCGCCTCCAGTGCGGCGACATCGTTGAAGGGGATGGATCGACTGTATTGGCTCAAGTCGTAGGCTTGGCCCACAAGACCTGAACGGTGCACTGTTTTGCCGTCGCGGTAGCGCACCATCACGTCATCCACAGTGCCGTGATAGCAGCCATCGAACACCAGCAAAACGTTGCGCGTAGTGATAGCGCGCGCCCAGCGCAGCACATACCGGTTGGCGTCAGTCGCATTGGCGGTCACTTGCCAGTAAGGCAGCTCGAATCGCTGAGCCAGCAACTCGCCGCAGACCACCGCGTCTTCGCCCGGCAGCATCGTGGTCAAGCCATTATTCGCCTGCTCGGTGATGGCGCGGACAATAGGATCAGGTGAATGGCCAAACATCGTGCCGGTGTCGCCAAGGCAAAAGTCTATGTATTCATGCCCGTCAACGTCGGTGAAGCGCGCCCCTTTTGCACGCTGGACGAAGAGCGGCGAAGGCATCGACCAGTCGCTCATCCAGTGCATGGGCACACCATTGAACAGATTCGCCTTGGCGCGCTCGGCCAGCGCCAGTGAAGTTGGGTTGTTTTCTATAAACCGGGCACGCTCGGAGGCGGTAAAAGCAGCAATCGCTGATTCACTAATTCCACTTTTCGACATGATCAATACCCTATGTTAATTATCAAATTAATTAAAAGTCCGTTGCTGAATGACAGCCGGATACGGCTCAAAGAACTCAACTGTTCTTTGATACATCGCGCTTTTATAAATCTCGGTTATAGCCCCCCGCCCAATATCGTGGATTGAGCGCGCTGGAGCGTATTCAAACTTAACACTCGCCGTGAGGAGCTTTGTTCTCGACCAGACAGTTCCCGCCATCCACCACGAGGACTTCCCCAGTGATGTAACTGGCGTCAGGCGATGCCAGAAATGCAACCGCCGCCGCCACTTCGCGGGGGCTGCCGGCGCGCCCAATCGGGGTGAAGCGCCCCGCCTCGGCTTCAACGGGCGTGGTTGAGCCCGTGGTGATCCAGCCGGGGGCCACGCTGTTGACGGTAATCCCCTGCTTGGCGACTTCCAGCGCAAGTCCCATGTTCATGCCCACCATCGCTGCCTTGGCGGCGCTATAAGCGGCTTCCCCCGGATTGCTCCCCCGGGTGCCCGTGGTGGAACTGATATTGACAATGCGCCCGTAACTTCTCGCCCTCATACCGGGCAAAACGGCCCGTGTCAGAAGAAAAGCGGTCGTTAAGTTTCTGGCCAGTGAAAGATTCCACTCATGCAGTTCCATCGTTGCCAATTCCGAGAAAACTTCCGGGCTTCCTTGCATGGCCATACCGGCATTGTTCACCAGAATATCGACCCGCCCCCAGACTGACGCGGCCCATAGGCCGAGTTCACGCACCTGACTTTCATCGGTGAGGTCAGTTGCCCGGCCTTCAACTTCAAACCCTTCTGCGAGTAGCTCTTTAACTCGATCCTCGATGCGGTTGCTGCTAGCGGTGATGATCAATCTCGCGCCCGCTGCACCCAGCCTGCGTGCGATCGCCATACCAATACCCGCTTCACTTCCGGCACCACTGATAAGTGCCACTTGCCCCCTCAAATCAGTATTTAACATGGTGTTCCCCACGTACTTAATTTGTAATAGAAGTGGAAATTAGGCTAATAAATCTGATAAATAAAGACGATCATCATCAGAAAATCTGACAACCACCATGGCGTTTACCAGTGAGTCACTGAAAGTTTTCCTTGCGGTTGTCGACAGCGGCTCCTTTTCTGCCGCCGCACGCAAATTGGGCCGGGTACCCTCGGCCATCAACATGGCGGTGTCGCAGCTTGAAGCAGAGCTGGATTTATTGCTTTTTGACCGATCAACCCGCAAAGCCATTCCTACGGCCGCCGCCAAAGCACTTGAGCCCCAGGCACGACAGGTCGCCAGCCAGTTAAACCTGCTGGACGCCCATGCGCTCCAGCTTCATCAAGGGTTGGAGGAGCGCCTGGTCCTGGCGATGGCGCCGGAGTTGCAAACAGGTGTATGGAATCGTCCGCTGTCCATTATCGCCAGCGAGTTCCCCACGCTTGAAATCGAGATTCGCTCCGCGTCCCATCCGGAGGCGATGCGCATGCTCCATGAGGGACGTGTGCAATTGGCACTTGGATTTGAACGACCAGGGCTCGACGAGCGGGAGACGTTTCTTGAGGCGGGAAGCCAGTTGCTGGTGGCCGTTGCCTCTCCTGATCATCCTGCGGCCGCCGGCAAGAAAAGCCCCTTAAGTGAAGAGCAACTGGTCAACGTTCGGCAGATCATCGTGGCTACTGGAGGACCTAGCGACTCTGATCCACGTGTTGTGCTGTCACGGCGCATTTGGCACAGCGACAATTACCTGGCAACGCTGGACCTGGTGCAGCAAGGATTGGGCTGGGCTTATCTTCCACAACCGCTGGTACAACCCTTGATCACTGCGGGTGCATTGACGGAGGTGGTGTTTGACTACATGCCAAGTCAGATGCGGTTATGGGTCGATATCATCTGGGTAAAGAACCGCCCCCTGGGGCTGGCAGCGAGTCGCTACCTGAGCCTGATGCGCAAGATTGCCGAGGGCGAGCCGCGTCGTGTTTGAGAAAAAATACTCGCCGTATGGATCATTGCGGCCATTGTTCAAGCAGTATCGAGACGAATTTTTCCGCCGCCGGCGAGAGCGATGCCCCGCGGCGGTAGACCAGCCCCAATGAGCGGTTCACCACGGGCTCGATCAACGGCACGCTGACCAAGGTGGGATGATCTTCCGCCGGCATGGCCAGGCTCGGCATCGCCGAAACCCCCAGTCCGGCCTCCACCAGCCCCAACGAAGTAGAGAGGTGCTGGACTTCGTAGAACCATTGCGGCCGCCAACTCAAGCCAGACAACGCGTGATCGAGCAGCATCCGGTTCCCGCTCAGGCGCCCTACCCCGATAAGACGGTAATCGCTCAATTCAGACCAGGTGACCGAACTGCGTCCGGCCAATTCATGATCACGCCGGCACGCCAATACAAAAGGTTCGCTGACCAATGGGACGAACTCAATGTCCGGATGCTGCCCACTCATCATATTGATACCGAAGTCGGCTTCCCCGCGCAGTACCGCTTCAAGCCCCTCATTGGCACTTAAATCCAGCAGGCGGATGCGGATTTTGGGGTAGCGCTCGTTATACAGGCGAATGACTGACGGCAAGAAATAGAAAGCTGCAGTAGGAATACACGCCAGGGTCACCCGACCAATCTGGCGTTCGGCCAATTCGCGGATATTGAGAATCGACTCATCGAAGTCGTCCAGCAACCGACGTGCTTTTGGAAGAAAGTCACGGCCGACGCTCGTGAGGCTGACCTTGCGCGTGGTGCGATCAAGCAATGAGGTGCCCAACCCCTCTTCCAGTTTTTTTATCCGGCGACTGAGTGCAGGTTGAGACAGGTGCAAGGCATCAGCTGCTTCGTGAAAGCTCCCAAGTTCGGCGATTTTCACGAATGATCGAATGTCGTTCAGCTCATATTCCATGTCTTATCTCATCAGCAGGGGGCGTCAAAAGGAAATTCAGCGTAAATTTATCATTCGTAAAACGCAACAATCTCGTCAATTTTTGCATTTGAAACATTTTTTAAAGCTTGAGACTCTTGCTCCAAGAACATCAATTACATCAATTGATCAACAAGAGTCAGTATCATGCAAAGAATTCCCTGTGTGCTGATGCGCGGCGGCACCTCCAAAGGTCCGGTTTTTCTCGACTGGGACTTGCCCGCAGCCGTTGAGGCCCGTGACGAACTGCTACTCAACCTGATGGGCTCCGGTCATGAACTGGAGATCGACGGCATCGGCGGTGGCAGCCCGCAAACCAGCAAGGTTGCGATTGTCAGCCCTTCGCTGCACCCGGATGCGGACGTTGATTACTTGTTCGTTCAAGTGATGGTTTCACAACGCAGGGTCGACAGCGCCCCCAACTGCGGCAACATGCTGTGCGCGGTTGGCCCGTTCGCCATTGAACAAGGTCTGGTCAAAGCCACCCAAGAGCGCACCCGCGTACGTATTCGCAACGTAAACACCGGCACGTTCATCCATTCCGAGGTGTACACACCGGACGGCAAAGTCAGCTATGAGGGCGATACCGCCATTGATGGCGTGCCCGGTACCGCGGCGCCGGTGCAATTGACCTTCCTGGATGCAGCCGGTAGCAAGACTGGCAAACTCTTTCCCACCGGCAACACGCAAGACGTCATCGATGGCATTGCGGTGACCTGTATCGACATGGCGATGCCCATGGTGCTCGTCGAAGCCAGCCAGCTGGGCAAGCGTGGCGATGAGAGCCCGGCGGAACTGGACGCCGATAAAGAATTCCTGCGACGCCTTGAGACTCTGCGGCTTCAGGCCGGCCTGGCCATGGGCTTAGGCGATGTCAGCAACAAGGTGATTCCCAAACCGGTCCTGGTATCGCCTGCAAAGGCCGGCGGTACGATTCAGGTTCGCTATTTCATGCCGCACAGCTGCCACCGCGCGCTGGCCATCACGGGCTCGATTGGTTTAGCTACCGCGTGCGTGATAGAAGGCAGCATCGTCGCGCAGATGCTCGGCGGGATCAGTACGCCGCGCCTTGAAGCAGTGCGTATCGAACACCCGAGCGGCGGAATTGATGTCGTATTGTCCTACACCGGCGTCAACGGTGAGACAATTCAAGCGTCCGTCGTACGCACCGCGCGCAGGCTTTTTTCCGGTTACGTCTACGCCACTGACTCTCAGCGCCTCGCCGGATAATTCCGGCGGTCGTTGGCATTTTTGCATCCGCACAATTCTAAAAATGGGTGATGCCATGAAAGTTGTTAAATCGCTCTACTTCCAGATTCTCTGCGCCGTGGTGCTGGGCATCGTGGTCGGGCATTTCTGGGCCCAGCAGGCCATTGCACTCAAACCGCTGGGTGACGCGTTCATCAAACTTATCAAGATGATGATTGCGCCCGTGGTGTTCTGCACCATCGTCACCGGCATCGCCGGGATGAGCGACAAGCGCTCGCTCGGACGCCTGCTCGGCAAAACCATGCTGCTGTTCTTCGTCCTGACGGTGATCAGCCTGGTGATTGGCCTGGTCGCGGTGTACGTATTCCAGCCGGGCGCCGGCATGAACATTGATCCCAACCAACTGAGCACCAAAGGATTGGCCCAGTACACGGAGTCGGCCGCAAAGCTTGGGGTTGTGGAGTTTTTCATGCACATCATTCCCGAGACGTTTATCGGCGCCTTCAGTAAAGGTGAAGTGTTGCCGGTGCTGTTTATCGCGGTGTTGTCCGGCTTTGCCTTGTCGTCGCTGGGCGAGCGTGGCAAACCGGTACTCGACGTGCTCGAATCCGCCTCGCAAATGGTCTTCAAGATCTTTTCTTACCTGATGCGTTTCGCACCGGTCGGCGCTTTTGGGGCTTTGGCGTTCACTGTCGGCCAGTACGGCATCACCTCGCTGGGTTCGCTGGCGAAGTTGATCATGACCTTGTATATCGCCTGCGGCTTTTTCGTGTTCGTGGTACTGGGCAGCATTTGCCGCGCCAACGGCTTCAGCCTGTGGAAACTGCTGCGCTACTTTCGGGAAGAGTTCCTGGTGGTACTTGGCACCTCTTCCACGGAACCTGTGATGCCGCGCATGCTGGAGAAACTCGAAGCACTGGGCTGCAAAAAAGGCGTCGTCGGCCTGGTACTGCCCACCGGCTACTCGTTCAACCTGGACGGCACGGCCATCTACCTGTCGTTGGCGGCGATTTTCATTGCCCAGGCCTGCAACATCGACCTGAGCTTTACGCAAATCATCACCATGCTGGCGATCATGCTGCTGTCCTCCAAAGGTGCCGCCGGCGTTACTGGCAGCGGGTTCGTGGCGCTCGCCTCGACCCTGACGGTCATTCACGACATCCCATTGGCCGGCCTGGCATTGCTGATCGGTGTTGACCGCTTCATGTCTGAAGCGCGCGCCCTGACCAGCCTGGCCAGTAACGCGGTAGCGACGGTAGTGATTTCGATGTCTGAAAATGCCTGCCACCGCGAAACGCTGAACCGGATGCTCGACGCAAAATCTTCTGCGGCACCGGGAAACGCCTGGAAAGACTTGAAGGTCGCCAAACGCGTCTAGAGAAAACCGGATAACGCCTCCCCCCTGACTTGACTGAACCCCCCTCCCCGCCAGGCGCCATTGTGCCGCCCGGCGGGTCAGGGCTCGTGCGCCTCGGCGTCAGCCATTTTTACGATAACAACAAGAGAATCGTCCTATGCTCGCTTTCCTTGGCTTGGCCATGGTGGTCGTATTCACCTTCCTCATCATGACGAAGCGCTTGTCGCCCATCGTCGCGCTCACCGTGGTTCCCATCGTCTTCGCGGTGATCGGCGGCTTTGGCGGCACCACCGGCAAGATGATGCTCGACGGCCTGAAAATGGTCGCACCGTCTGCAGCACTGCTGTTGTTTGCAATCCTGTTCTTCGGCCTGATGATCGACGCGGGCCTGTTCGACCCACTGATCCGCAAAATCCTCAAGCGGGTCAACGGTGACCCGATGAAGATCGCGGTGGGCACTGCCCTGCTGTCGTTGCTGGTGGCGCTCGACGGCGACGGCACAACGACCTACATGATCACCTGCGCAGCGATGCTGCCGCTGTACAAACGCATCGGCATGAACCCGATGATCCTGGCGACCATCTCCATGCTGTCGCTGAGCATCATGAGTGGCATGACACCCTGGGGCGGCCCCGCGACACGGGCTATTGCCGCGTTGGGCCTGGATGCCGGTGAATACTTCGTGCCGTTGCTGCCGACCATGATCGGCGGTGCCCTGTGGGTGATCTTCACGGCCTTCATACTGGGTCGCGCAGAGCGCAAGCGTATCGGCAACGTGCAACTGCAAAGCGGCGGCGGCGATTGCTACATCAACGCGATTCTCGAGGACACGCCCCACAAACGTCCGAAGCTGGCCTATGTCAACCTGGTACTGGTGATAGCGGTGATGGCGGCGCTGGTGATGGGGCTGATGCATTCCGCGATCCTGTTCCTGATCGGCTTCGTGCTTGCGCTGATGATCAACTACCCGCAATTGGACATTCAGAAAGAACGCATCCTGGCGCACTCGGGCAACGCCATGACCGTGGTGTTGCTGGTATTCGCCGCCGGGATCTTTGCCGGGATCTTCTCCGGCACAAAGATGGTGGACGCCCTGGCACAGACCCTGGTCGACTGGATCCCGCCGTCCTGGGGCCACCTGTTTCCATTGGTGGTTGCGATCACCAGCATGCCGCTGACCTTCGTACTGTCCAATGACGCCTACTATTTTGGCGTGGTGCCGATCCTGGCTAATGCCGCCGCCGCTTATGGCATCGACCCGGTTGAAATCGCGCGCGCCTCGATCCTGGGGCAGCCGGTTCACCTCATGAGTCCGCTGGTGGCCTCGACCCTGTTGCTGGTGGGCATGGTCGATCGCGATATTGGCGACTTCCAGAAGGCCACCGTCAAATGGGCAGTGCTGACCTCTCTGGTCGTCACCGCGCTGGCCTTGTTGACCGGGGCCATCAGCCTGTTCACCTGATTCAACCATAACCTTTGCTGTCTTCCATCGCGCCTCACTCACGAGGCGCGTGTCGCCCTGCACCCCAAATAACAACAACGAGTCATTTGCCATGAACCATGTGTATACCCGTCGGGCTTTGTTTTGCGCGTTAGGCCTGGTACCCGTCGCAGGGGCCAACGCCGAAGGTTTTATTGATGACAGCAAACTCAAGCTGCAACTGCGCAATGTGTATTTCAACGAGAACTTCCGCGACGAGCACGGCTTGAGTGCGCGAGCCGCCAGAACGGCAAAAAGCGAACGTACCGAGTGGGCCCAGGGATTTCTGCTGGACTATCAGTCCGGATTTACTGCGGGCACCCTCGGCTTCGGCGTGGACGCCCTGGGACTCTATGGCGTAAAGCTGGATTCAGGGCGTGGTCGCAGTGGTACCGGGCTTATGCCGGTGCATGATGACGGGCGAGCGGCCGACGAGTTTGCCAGCGCCGGCGCTACCGCAAAAGCCAGGTTCGCCAAAACCACCGTCAAGTACGGCACCTTGCTGCCCAAGACACCGGTGCTGATTTACAACGATGCACGCTTGTTGCCCCAGACCTACCAGGGCACCCAGGTCAGCAGCACTGACATCGAAAACCTGACCGTCACCGGCGGGCATCTGGACCGCTTCAAATTGCGCGACTCCACCAACAGCGTGCCGATCGTGCCTGATGGCTACAGCGGGGAAAAATCCGGAGATTTCACCTACGCCGGGGCTGAGTACAAATGGGGCAAAAACCTTCGCTTGAGTTATTTCTACGGGGAACTCGAGAACTTCTACCGACAGAACTTCGCCGGCATCCAGCACGACCTGCCGCTGGCCGGTGGCGTGCTGACCAGCGACCTGCGCTACTTCAACAGCGTTGATAGCGGCTCTGCCTACGCAGGCAAAATCGACAATGACATGTTCAGCGGCCAGTTGTCCTACGTGATCTCAGGCCATACCGTCGGAGGGGGTTACCAAGCCCTTCGTGGTGATGCCGGTTTACCCTACATCAGCGGCGCAACCGTCTACTCGTTCAGTAATGCCGGCATCGGCAAATTCATTGAGGAGGACGAGAAGACCTGGATGCTCAACTACGGCTACAACTTCGCCGCCGTCGGCGTGCCCGGCTTGACCTTTTCAACGCGCTACCTGAGCGGCAATGACGGTAAGTCCACGACCACGGTCAAGGAATGGGAGCGTGATACCGAGCTGGCTTACGTTGTGCAAGCCGGCACGTTCAAGGGGCTGGGCGTGCGCATGCGCAACTATGTCTACCGCTCTGAGTTCTCCCGCGGCCGCGACAGCAATCGCCTCTACCTCACCTATGACATCGCCCTTTGGTAAGTCGACGATCGCAGCCCTTGCGGCCGCTTTCATACAGATTCAGGTGAGGAACCCCAAGCATGCTGTTTAAAAATAAAGTACTGATGCTGGTGCTGGCCCCGGTGGTGCTGTTGTCCACGGTGCTGGCGCTGACAACGAGCACCACCTTGCTGTCGAGCGCCGAGCAGGAAGTCACGGTGACTCGGGAACGCCTGCTTGATGAAAGCCGGGAACGCTTGAAAGACTACGCCAACCTTGCCCAAACCTCAGTGGCGCAACTGTATGCGCAGGCCGAGACGGGGGACACCGCAACGCGTGCGCTGGCGATCGCGCGACTGTCGAAAATGAAGTATGGGGACGATGGCTATTTTATCGGTTACGACAGTCAGGTCGTGCGCCTGTTTCGTGGCGACAGCAGCGAAGGCGTCGGCACTAACATGAGTGACCGCAAAGACAAGAACGGGATTTACCTGAACCGGGAAATGGTTGCCGCAGCGAAGAACGACACCCACTTCGTCAACTATTCGGGGGCCCTGATCAATACGGATAAAGTCGTTCCCAAGCTGGCTTACAGCTTTTACCTGCCTGCCTGGGACATGGTGGTGGTCACTGCGGTTAACCTCGACAGTATCGAAAGCCAGGTGGCCAAAGTACGAGGGGAAATCCATCAGCGTGTGCGCAGCCTGGTCTACGGGATAACCGTCATCGCCTTGATTGCGCTCGGGATCACCGGCGTGCTCGCATTGTTATTGGTTAAAAGCAGCCTGCGTCCCCTTTCGCGGATTCGCGAGCACCTTGATGAAATCGCAGCGGGCGAAGGCGATCTGACACGGCGCTTACCCATCAGCCGCGACGAGTTCGGCCAGGTGGCTGTGTCGTTCAATGCCTTCGCCGATAAGATTCATGGGCTGGTCAGCCAGATCGTCGGCATGGCCCGAGAGCTGAATACATCGGTCACCCAGGTGGCCGAACAGAGCAAATGCATCGATCAGGTCATGGAACAGCAACGCCAGGAAACCGATCAGGTCGCCGCAGCCATTAATCAGATGTCATCCGCGGCGCAAGAGGTAGCGGTCAGTGCGCAGAGCGCTTCGGATGCAGCCGGCGAAACCGATTTGCAGGCCCAGCACGCCAGGCAGGTCGTCAATGAAAGCATCGCCCGGCTGGGTACCCTGACCGAGGACCTGTCCGCGGGAGGCGTCTCATTGAAAAGCCTGCAAGGCGATGTAGAAGGCATTGTCACGGTGCTTGATGTCATCCGCTCGATCGCCGAGCAAACCAACCTGCTGGCACTCAATGCCGCGATCGAAGCGGCACGCGCCGGGGACGCGGGGCGCGGATTTGCCGTGGTTGCCGATGAAGTACGCGCGCTGGCAAGCCGGACGCAACTTAGCACCCAGGAAATTCAAGCGATGATCGAGCGCCTTAACCAGGCCACAACCAAGGTCGTCACTGCGATGAGCCACTCCGGCGCAGCAGGTCATGGCGCCAGCCTGCACGCGGAACAAGCCGGGCAGTCGCTGGGCAAAGCGGTCGAGTTGATCGTCACCATCAACACGATGAACGCGCACATCGCCAGCGCCGCGCAAGAGCAGACGTCGGTCGCCGAAGAAATCAATCGCAGCGTCCATCAGATAGCCCGCGCGATTGAAAACGTCGCCGACCAGACGCAAAGCGGCGTACACACGGTCGATGAGCTGTACGCCATCGGTCATCGCCTGGAAGGTTTGTTGAGGCAATTCAAGATTTAACCGGGACGCCGGCTTGCGTTCAGATTGCAACGTCTGCATGCGGTGGGGCCAGATGAGCCTTCACCAAGACACTGCTGCTGTGCTTATCCACAATTGCCGGGATAACAATCAGCAATCCGCCTTGGG
Organism: Pseudomonas sp. MIACH; assembly: GCF_001269925.1. Lineage (GTDB taxonomy): Bacteria > Pseudomonadota > Gammaproteobacteria > Pseudomonadales > Pseudomonadaceae > Aquipseudomonas. The sequence goes on along the minus strand of NZ_LHVO01000013.1, from coordinate 55,164 downwards.
TCAATTTTCAAGTGGCTGGAGGTGGATTCCAGTGGAATCCAGAAACGAAAAAAGCGGCACAAGGCCGCTATTTCCGTGACCTCCAGGCGCTCAGTGGGCCTTGGCGGAAGCAAATATGGCGCAGCGGACGGGACTCGAACCCGCGACCCCCGGCGTGACAGGCCGGTATTCTAACCGACTGAACTACCGCTGCGCGTAACACTTGAAGCGAATGGTGGGTGATGACGGGATCGAACCGCCGACCCTCTGCTTGTAAGGCAGATGCTCTCCCAGCTGAGCTAATCACCCTTCGTTTCGGTGTGGGCGCATCATACACCAAAAAATCGTAATGTCTTGATTTAAATGCAGTTTATTCAAAAAAAGTTTACCGCACGATTTTTTGCCATATTCCGGACAGCAAAAAGCCCGCTATTAAGCGGGCTTTCTGTGGTGACCTGGCGTTCAGCGTTCCAGATTACCGAATATGGCGCAGCGGACGGGACTCGAACCCGCGACCCCCGGCGTGACAGGCCGGTATTCTAACCGACTGAACTACCGCTGCGCGTAACACATGAAGCGAATGGTGGGTGATGACGGGATCGAACCGCCGACCCTCTGCTTGTAAGGCAGATGCTCTCCCAGCTGAGCTAATCACCCTTCGTCTCGGTGTGGCGCGCATTCTACGGAGCGACCTTGGGTCTGGCAAGCACTTTCTTAAATCTTTTTTTTGAGGCCTTCCAATGGCTTAGGCAGGGTTGGCCTGGGGCGCTATCAAGAGAATAATGCCCCCCTTTGTATAAAGGAGAGACTCACCCCATGTGGTTCAAGAACCTGCTTATCTATCGCCTGACCCAAGATCTGCCTGTTGATGCCGAGGCGTTGGAAGCGGCCATGGCCACCAAACTGGCGCGCCCTTGTGCCAGCCAGGAGTTGACCACCTACGGTTTCGTCGCACCGTTCGGTAAAGGTGAAGACGCTCCCCTGGTTCACGTCAGCGGTGACTTCCTGCTGATCGCCGCCCGCAAGGAAGAACGCATCCTGCCGGGTAGCGTGGTGCGTGACGCACTGAAAGAGAAAGTCGAAGAGATCGAGGCCGAGCAAATGCGCAAGGTCTATAAAAAGGAACGCGACCAGATCAAGGATGAAATCATCCAGGCCTTCCTGCCCCGCGCTTTTATTCGCCGCTCGTCGACCTTTGCCGCCATCGCGCCGAAGCAAGGCCTGATCCTGGTGAACTCGGCCAGCCCGAAACGCGCCGAAGACCTGCTCTCCACCCTGCGTGAAGTGATCGGCACCCTGCCGGTGCGCCCACTCACCGTGAAAACCGCGCCAACGGCCATCATGACCGACTGGGTCACCACCCAGAAACCGGCCGATGACTTCTTCGTCCTCGACGAATGCGAACTGCGCGACACCCACGAAGACGGCGGCATCGTACGTTGCAAGCGTCAGGACCTGACCAGCGAAGAAATCCAGCTGCACCTGACCACCGGCAAAGTCGTGACCCAACTGTCCCTGGCCTGGCAGGACAAGCTGTCCTTCATGCTTGACGACAAGATGACCGTCAAGCGCCTGAAGTTCGAAGACCTGCTGCAAGACCAGGCGGAACAGGACGGTGGCGAAGAGGCCCTGGGTCAACTGGACGCCAGCTTCACGCTGATGATGCTGACCTTCGGTGACTTCCTGCCGGCGCTGATCGACGCCCTCGGCGGCGAAGAAACCCCGCAAGGCATCTAAGCCGTGTGAAGATCAAATGTGGGAGGAGCCCCTCCCACATTTGATCGCAGTTGCACTTCAAGCCTCTAACAACAAGGACACCCCATGCGCGCACTCGCCGCCTTGAGCCGCTTCGTCGGCAATACCTTCGCCTACTGGGTGTTGATTTTCGCCGTCGTCGCGTTCCTCGAACCCAGCTGGTTCATCGGCCTGAAAAGCGCCATCGTCCCGCTGCTGGGCCTGGTGATGTTCGGCATGGGGCTGACCCTCAAACTTGAAGACTTCGCCGAAGTCGCCCGCCATCCGTGGCGCGTGGCCCTGGGCGTAGTCGCACACTTCGTGATCATGCCGGGAGTGGCGTGGCTGCTGTGCCAGGCCTTTCACCTGCCGCCGGAAATTGCCGTCGGCGTGATCCTGGTCGGTTGCTGCCCAAGTGGCACGTCCTCCAACGTGATGACCTGGCTGGCCCGTGGCGACCTGGCGCTTTCAGTGGCCATCGCCGCCGTCACCACCCTCCTCGCCCCGCTGCTCACTCCGGCACTGATCTGGCTGTTGGCATCAGCCTGGTTGCCGGTGTCGTTCATGGAGTTGTTCTGGTCGATCCTGCAAGTGGTGCTGCTGCCGATCGTGCTCGGCGTGGTCGCGCAACGCCTGCTCGGCGAGCGGGTCCGCCACGCGGTAGACGTGCTGCCCCTGGTGTCGGTGATCAGCATTGTGATCATCGTTGCTGCAGTAGTGGCGGCCAGCCAGGCGAAAATCGCCGAGTCGGGCCTGCTGATCATGGCCGTGGTGATGCTGCACAACAGCTTCGGTTACCTGCTGGGCTATTTCACCGGCCGTGTGTTCAAACTGCCATTGGCCCAACGCAAATCGTTGGCGCTGGAAGTGGGCATGCAGAACTCCGGGCTCGGCGCCGCATTGGCCAGCGCGCACTTTTCGCCCCTGGCGGCGGTGCCCAGTGCGTTGTTCAGCGTCTGGCACAATATTTCCGGGGCATTGCTGTCGACGTATTTCCGCCGCATGAGCGAGAAAGAAGACCGCCGCGCACTGGAGAACACGCCGCAAACTTGATCGCATGATCAATTGTCGGCACTCTACCTAGCTTCGCGGGGACGACCTCGCGACGCTATTGAGGCGCACAATCCGGGGACGACCCCGCCTATAGAAGCGAGGTCATCATGTCCTGGATCATTCTGTTTTTTGCCGGCCTGTTCGAAGTCGGCTGGGCCGTCGGCTTGAAATACACCGACGGTTTCAGCAAGCCACTGCCCACCGCCCTGACCATTGCTGCCATGGCCATCAGCCTCGGCCTGCTGGGGCTGGCCATGAAAGAACTGCCCCTGGGCACCGCCTACGCCATCTGGACCGGCGTGGGTGCCGTGGGCACGGTGATCGCCGGAATTATCCTGTTTGGGGAATCCATGGCGTTGTTCCGGCTGGCCAGTGTGGCGTTGATCATTTGCGGGCTTGTTGGGCTTAAGATCAGCGCTTAGGCTGCTACCGCCATCGGGGGCAAGCCCCCGATGAGTCCGGAACATCCAGCACAGAACTACCTGACACTCCCCCGCAAAACACCAACCACCGCCTGCAACTGCGCAGGCGTAGCCGCCTCCACAGCAACAGGCTCACCTGCCACCAACACCACCCGCGACCAGATTCGATGAAACAAGCCCTTGTTCGGATCGCGGCTGAAGAAACTCCCCCACAACCCCTGCAACGCCATCGGAATCACTGGCACCGGCGTCTCTTCCAGAATGCGCGTCACACCGCCACGGAACTCGTTCATCTCGCCATCACTGGTCAATTTGCCTTCCGGAAAGATACACACCAACTCCCCGTCCTTCAGGTACTGCGCAATGCGCGTGAAGGCCTTTTCATAGATCTGGATATCTTCGTTGCGCCCGGCAATCGGAATCGCCCCGGCGGTGCGGAAGATAAAGTTCAGCACCGGCAAACGGTAGATCTTGTAGTACATGACAAAGCGAATCGGCCGACGCACCGCGCCGCCAATCAACAGCGCATCGACAAACGACACGTGATTGCACACCAGTAGCGCGGCGCCTTCGTCCGGGATCAGGTCGAGGTTGCGATGCTCCACGCGGTACATGGAATGGCTGAGCAGCCAGATCATGAAGCGCATGGTGAACTCGGGGACGATCCTGAAGATGTAGGTGTTGACGGCGATGTTGAGCAGCGACACCACCAGGAACAACTCAGGGATCGACAGCTTGGCCACACTCAGCAGCAGGATCGACACAATCGCCGACACCACCATGAACAACGCATTGAGAATGTTATTGGCGGCGATCACCCGCGCCCGCTCGTTCTCGGCAGTACGCGACTGGATCAGCGCATACAGCGGCACGATATAAAAGCCGCCGAACACACCCAGGCCCAGGATATCGAACAACACCCACCAGGCCTGGCCATAGCTGAGCACCGCGAGCCAATCGTTGGCTTGAACGTTCTGCGGGAAGCCCCCGGAATGCCACCACAACAGCAGGCCGAACACCGTCAGGCCGAACGAGCCAAACGGCACCAGGCCGATTTCCACCTTACGCCCGGAGAGTTTTTCGCAGAGCATCGAGCCCAGGGCGATGCCCACCGAGAACACGGTGAGGATCAGGGTCACCACGGTTTCATCGCCGTACAACCACTCCTTGGCGTAGGCCGGGATCTGCGTCAGGTAGATCGCGCCGACAAACCAGAACCATGAGTTGCCGACAATCGAGCGCGACACCGCCGGCGTCTGCCCCAGGCCCATGCGCAGCGTGGCCCACGACTGGGTGAAGATATTCCAGTCCAGACGCAGTTGCGGCGTAGAAGCCGCTGCCCGCGGAATGCTGCGGCTGGCCAGGTAACCCAGCACGGCCACGCCGACAATCGCCACCGCCACGATCGGCGCGTAATGACTGGACGACATCATGATCCCGGCGCCAATGGTGCCGGCCAGGATGGCCAGGAACGTGCCCATCTCCACCAGGCCGTTGCCACCTACCAGCTCATCTTCGTGCAGGGCCTGGGGCATGATCGAGTACTTCACCGGGCCGAACAACGCCGAGTGGGTGCCCATGGCAAACAGCGCCAGCAGCATCAATTCCAGATGGTTGAACAGGAAGCCCGTGGCGCCGACGGCCATGATCACGATCTCGCCGATCTTGATCGCGCGGATCAACGCATCCTTGTTGAATTTCTCGCCAAACTGCCCGGCCAGCGCCGAGAACAGGAAGAACGGCAGGATAAACAGCAAGGCGCACAGGTTGACCCAAATGGCGCGGTCACCGTCGATAGTGAGCTTGTAGAGAATCGCCAGGATCAGCGATTGCTTGAAGATGTTGTCGTTGAAAGCGCCCAGCAACTGGGTGATGAAAAACGGCAGGAAGCGCCGTGTGCGCAGCAAGGTGAATTGTGAGGGGTGGCTCATCGTCCGTGTTCCTGCGTGGCCTAATAGTTATCAGGCCACGACTTTACCTAACTCCGCTTACTTATTCCCTAGTCCTGCAATGCACAGCGAAACAAAAAGCTCTCCTTTATAGGCGCCCTGCAGGGTGCGCTTGGCCACGATCAGCCACATCAGCGCCAACGCCACCACCAGCATGCTGCCAAATGCGCTGAAGAAGCCCAGGTGCAGCAGGCTCGCCAGCTTCAGCGTGGCCAGGGCGTAAACGCCCAACGGGAAGGTAAAACCCCACCAGCCCAGGTTGAACGGAATACCGCCGCGCAGGTAACGCAGGGTGATCAATACCGCGATCAGCATCCACCATAAGCCGAAGCCCCACAGGGTGATACCTGCAACCAGGCCGAGACCATTGGCCATTTCACCGACGCCAGGCAAGCCATTGGCGGCAAAGATGGCCGGTGCATCGCCGCCCAGCAGCAACATGCCCAGGGCACCGGTACCGATCGGGCCCAGCGCCAGCCAGCTCGACGCGGCCATGTTGGCGTGGGGCAGTTTGTGCAGGGCCATACGCAACATCAGGATGGTCAGGATGCTGAACGCCACCGGCAGCGAAAACGCCCACAGCACGTAGCTGGTCACCAGCATCACCAGTTGCGAGTGAGCGTCCGCAAGATGCGGCGCGAGCAAGCCACCGCTGGCTGCGGCGACTTCGGCCGCCACCACCGGCAACAGCCAGACAGCCGTCATCTGGTCGATGCTGTGTTCCTGGCGGGTGAACATCATGAAGGGAATCAGTACACCGCAGGCCAGTGCCATCGCCACATCCAGCCACCACAGGGCTTCGGCCAGCGGGATCACATCACCACCCCAACGCGGCAGGCCAAACAGCAGCAAGCCATTGAGAATGGTCGCCAGGCCCATGGGAATGGTGCCGAAGAACATCGAGACCGTGGAGTGCCCGAAGATCCGCCGCGCCTCGTGGAAAAACATCACCCAACGCGCGGCATATAAGGCACTGAACAAGATGAACAGGCCGATGGTGAACCACCACAGCCCTTCGGCAATGGCATGCAAACCTGGCAGATTGGCCGCCAACTGCGCCAGGGCCAGCGCCAGCACGCCGGTGCCCATGGTCGCGGCGAACCAGTTGGGGGTGAATTGACGAATCACTTCCCGGGGACGGGTCAGGTGACTGAAGGGTTTGTAGCTGGTGGTCGTCGAGCAGGTCATGATGGCAATCCTCTTCCTCGCATGAGGTTGAGACCATGGTAGAACCTGATCGAATATCTATATAACGGGTAATATCTCTAACTGTTATCTACTTTGCAGATATACAGGCCGCCTTGGACTTTGCCGAATCCTGCAGCAGCAACGCGATCAACGCCCCGAGGGCCAGCAGAATGAGGACTGCGCCGTAACCGTCGGTGGTGGCGATCAGGCCAAAGCGGCGAATGAGGTTGCCCGCCAGCAGCGAAGGCAAGCAAAACGCCAAATAACTCAGCACATAGAATGCCGACATCAAGCCTGCCCGTTCATGGGGCAAGGCCAACGGCACCACACTGCGCAAGGCGCCGAGAAAGCCGGCGCCGAAGCCACTGCCGGCGATCAACGTGGCGATAAAAAACAGTGGCAGGCTGGCGCTGTGCACCGCCGTGAGGATCATCGCCACGCCCACAGCCAAGAGCATCGCGCCCAGGCGCAGTACCTTGCTGGCCGGGCGATTGCGCAGGGTGAAGATCATCAGCGCACCGCTCAAGGTCAGCACCGCCACCAGGCCGCCGCCGATAAGGTTGGACGTGGAGCCTGTCGCCGCCCGTACCAGCGACGGCGCCAGCGACAAGTAGAAACCACCCATCGCCCACACCGCCACGTCCACCGGCAACGACAGCCATAACGCCCGACGCGCCTGGGGCGGCACATGCAGGGTTGGGCGCAGCGAAGCCAGCGCACCGGGAATACGCTGGACGGTTTCCGGCAGGCGCCACACGCACAGTGCCTGCACCAGCATCAGCGCCAGCAGTGTCCAGTAGATCAACTGCGTCGGCAGCGGCGCGAACTCCACCAGCAAACTGCTGCCCATCGCCCCGCACGCCATGCCCAGCAGCGGCGCCACACTGTTGACCAACGGGCCCTGCTGGCGGTCGGTGTCGAGCAACGCCGCGCCCAGCACCGCCGTGGCCATGCCGGTGGCAAACCCCTGCACGGTACGTGCGGCGATCAGCCAGGCCACGCTGCTTTCATTGATAAACAACACCATCGCCAGCATATTCAGAAGCAGTGCGGTGAAAATCACCGGCCGGCGCCCCAGATGGTCCGACAGCGATCCGACGGTCAACAACGCCGCCAGCAGGCTCAAGGCGTACACACCAAAAATCAGCGTGAGCATGCCCGCGGAAAAATGCAGGCCTTCCTGATACAGGTGATACAACGGCGTTGGCGCACTGGACGCCGCGAGAAACGTCAGCAAGGTGACCGCAAGGAACACCAGGCTGGAACGATGAGAAGTGAGGCTGGACATGGGCACGCTCCGCTAAAGCTAATATTTTGCTTTTGCGGAGTGTGCTACCCGCCAGCGCTTAAAGCAAATTCTTTGTGTTAAGGTCGCAAGCATGGCGATAAAAGAAGGTCTCCGCCCGGGGGGCCGCAGTGCCCGGGTACAAGAATCGGTCCATTCGGCCGTGCGTGATTTGCTGGAAGCCCATGAGCGCTCCAGTGTCACAGTGCCGATGATTGCCGCACGCGCAGGCGTCACGCCGTCGACTATCTACCGGCGCTGGGGCGACCTCTCGGTGCTGCTCGCGGACGTGGCCCTGGCGCGCATGCGCCCCGACAGCGAGCCCGCCAACACCGGCAGCCTGCGTGGCGACTTGCGGGCGTGGGCCGAGCAATACCTGGATGAGATGAGTTCGGAGCCGGGCCGCAACATGATGCGCGACCTGCAATGCAGCGTGACGCCGGGCTACTGCGTGAGCATCTTGAGTGGGCAGTTTCAGGCGATTGTCGATCGTTATCCGGACCCGGCGCCACCGAGCGTGGACCACTTGATCAATCTGCTCGCAGCGCCGACGGTGTTTCGTATTCTGTTCTCAACCGCGCCACTGAAAGTTGAAGAACTGCACGCGCTGATCGAGCTGGCACTGAAGGCCTGAAGACCTGACACAAACCAAATGTGGGAGGGGGCTTGCTCCCGATAGCGGTATGTCAGTCAGCTTATCTGTAGCTGACACATCGCAATCGGGAGCAAACCCCCTCCCACATTTTTCTACCGCGTTTATCAGGTACGCATCCCGCGCCCGCTCACCAACAACCGCGCGCAACCGATATACAACACCACCGTCGCCACCAGCATGAAGGTGATCGCCACGCTGATCTTGATATCCGACACGCCAAGGATGCCGTAGCGGAAGGCGTTGACCATGTGCAGCACCGGGTTGGCCAGCGACACGGTCTGCCAGAACGGCGGCAGCAGGGTGATGGAGTAGAACACGCCGCCCAGGTAGGTCAGCGGTGTCAGCACGAAGGTCGGGATGATCGAAATATCATCGAAATTGCGCGCGAACACGGCGTTGATAAACCCCAGCAACGAGAAGATCGTCGCCGTCAGCACCACCACCAGGATAGTGACGCCGAGGTGATGCACCTGCAGGTGGGTGAAGAACAGCGACAGCAGCGTCACGATCACCCCCACCATCAGGCCGCGCAGCACGCCGCCCAGGGTGTAGCCGATCAGGATGGTGTGCGGCGACACCGGCGAGACCATCAGCTCTTCGATGGAGCGCTGGAACTTGCTGCCGAAGAAACTGGAGACCACGTTGCCGTAGGAGTTGGTGATCACCGACATCATGATCAGACCCGGCACGATGTACTCCATGTAGGTGAAACCACCCATGTCGCCGATCTGGCGGCCGATCAGGTTGCCGAAGATCACAAAGTACAAAACCATGGTGATCGCCGGCGGCAGCAGGGTCTGCGGCCAGATCCGGGTAAAGCGCTTCACTTCGCGGTAGACGATGGTCTGCAGCGCGACGAGGTTGGGTTGCAGCTCAGAACTCATACCGCCACCTTCGTCAGATTTTTCTCCACCAGGGACACGAACAACTCCTCAAGGCGATTGGTTTTATTACGCAGGCTCAGCACTTCGATGTTCTGGGTCGCCAACTGGGTGAACAACGCAGTGATGCCCATGGCTTTATCCACCTGGACTTCCAGGGTGTGGCTGTCCACCAGGCGGCTGGGGTAACCAAGCAGTTGCGGCGGGACCGACAGGTTGTTCTTCAGGTCAAGCAGGAAGGTCTCCACATGCAACTGGCCCAGCAGGTTACGCATGCTGGTGTTCTCGACAATGGTGCCGTGGTCGATGATGCCGATGTTGCGGCACAGCTGCTCAGCCTCTTCCAGATAGTGAGTGGTGAGGATGATGGTGATGCCCTTCTCGTTCAGCTCAGTGAGGAAGGTCCACATCGACCGACGCAGCTCGATGTCCACGCCGGCGGTGGGTTCGTCGAGGATCAACAAGCGCGGTTCATGCACCAGTGCGCGGGCGATCATCAGGCGACGCTTCATGCCGCCGGACAGCGAACGCGAAGGCACGTCGCGCTTGTCCCACAGGCCCAGTTGAGTCAGGTACTGCTCGGCGCGTTCCTTGGCGATTTTCGCCGGGATGCCGTAGTAACCGGCCTGGGTCACGACAATGTCGAAGGTCTTTTCGAACTGGTTGAAGTTGAATTCCTGGGGCACTACGCCGATGGAACGCTTGAGCGCCGCCGGGGATTTGTCCAGGTCATGGCCGAAGATATTCACTGTACCGCTGGTCTTGTTGACCAGGGTCGAGAGGATGCCGATGGTGGTGGATTTGCCGGCACCGTTGGGACCGAGCAAGGCGAAGAAGTCACCTTCAGCAACGTCCAGATCGATACCACTCAGGGCCTGGAAACCGTTGCCGTAGGTTTTGGTTAGCTGCCGGATGGACAGAGCGGAACTCATATCGGAATACGCACCAAAGAAGGATTAGAAACAGTAGATGAGGGCGCAGCCCACGTAGTTCAACGGCGGCGCATGACAGGCATGGTGCTTGCCCGCGCCGCACAAGTACAGTCACCTGTATTAATAGTCAGTATTAAGTCAACGCGGTCATGACCGCTTTGCGGTAGGCAGGGCGTTGTTGCAGGCGCTGGTACCAGGCCTCCAGATGGGGCATCGAAGGGCGTTCGATGGGCATCTCGAACCAGGCGTAGATAAAGCAGCCGAGGGGAATATCACCGATGCCGAAGGTATCTCCCGACAGGTAAGGCTGCTCGGACAATGCGCTGTCCACGGTGCTCAGTGCATCAATACAGGCCTGACGCCCGGCATTGATGCTGTCCCAGTTCTGCTTTTCCGCCGGGGTGCGCACAATGCCCCAGAACACAGCCTTGAACGGTTCGGCAAGGGTCGAGGTGGTCCAGTCCATCCACTTTTCGGCACTGGCACGCACTTGCAGGTCGCTCGGGTAAAACGCCGACGCGTGCTTGGCGCAGAGGTAGCGCACGATGGTGTTGGACTCCCACAACACAAAGTCACCGTCCTCGATCATCGGCACCCGACCGTTCGGGTTCAATGCCCGGTACTGCGGCGTGTCGACCACACCAAAAGCCCCGCCCGCATCAATTGCCTCATAGTCCAGGCCGAGTTCCTCGGCGCACCACAGTGCTTTCCTGACGTTTGATGAATTTTTACGACCCCAGATTTTCAGCATGACCGCGCCTTATTGTTGATGAACATGGCTTGATGAACGCAGCAGCATACGCCGGTTCACGCGCGGCTTAAATCGCTCTGCATATCGCCCAGCAGGGCCGGCATGTCCTCGCCAAACAAGTGCGGGTAACAGGCCTGGATATGCGCGAAGAAAAAATCCTCGGGCACATCCGGGAACTGGCCATGGTCCACCACGTACTCCATCGAGCGCTGTCCCTGGCGATTGAATGCATGGAATACGCTGTGGTTGATCCCGTCGAAGTCCAGCGGTGGTACGTCGAACACGTCACACAGTTGCCGGTTGAACGCCGGGGTCGCCTTGACCCAGCGGCCATCGAGGTAAAGCTCGGTGTAGCCATGCATGGCGAACACATCGCTTTTGAGCAACGCGATCAGGCGTGGCGTCGACAGATGATTGCGCACGTCCGCCAGGCCGATGCGCGCCGGAATGCCACAGTGGCGGGCGCAGGCCGCGAGCAGGGTGGCCTTGGGCACGCAATAGCTTTCGCCGGCGGCCAGCGCAAAGCTCGCGCTCAGGCTGTCGGGGTCGCGGCTGAAGGTGTAGGGGTTGTAGCGAATGGCCTCACGCACGGCGTAATAGAGGCTGACCGCCTGGTCACGTAAAGCCGCGCTGGGACCGCGATGTTTTTCGGCGAACTCCACCACCGCAGGGTGGTCACTATCGATGAAGCGGCTGGGACTCAGGTACGTATCCATGAGCTTGATCTCCGAGGGAAGCCTGGAGTTTAACGACAGGTCTGTCCTAGAGATAACGACGAATCGGCCAAATGTCGGCGCCTGCTGAGAGGCGCTCCCAACCTAACTTCCAGTACAACTTGTAACACCTGATCACCCCGCTTGTTCGGATGCCGACTAAGCTCCCTGGTGGTTTCGCCCCTGGTTTCACGGAGGATTGAATATGCTGTTGTTGTGGATACTGGTTCTGGTGGTCGGCGTTGCCTATCTGGCACATCGCCGCGTCGCCCCGCTGCCCGCCCTGGGCGTGGTCGCCGTTTACCTGCTGGCGATGGGCGCCTGGAGCCACGCACCGGGTTGGCTGCTGCTGATTTTCTGGGTGTTGATCGCTGTGGTCGCCGCGCCCCTGCTGTTGCCGGACCTGCGCCGCCAATACTTCACCAAGCCGTTGTTCAGCTGGTTTCAGAAAGTCTTGCCGCCGATGTCCGAGACCGAGCGCGATGCCATCGACGCCGGCACCGTGTGGTGGGACGGCGAGCTGTTCAGCGGTCGCCCCGATTGGGACAAGTTGCTGGCCTACCCCAAGGCCCAACTGACCGAGGAAGAACAGGCATTTATCGACGGCCCCACCGAAGAACTCTGCGCCATGGTCAGCGACTGGGAAATCGGCCAGGCCATGGACCTGCCGCCAGCCGCGTGGGAGCACATCAAGACCCACGGCTTCTTCGCCCTCATCATCCCCAAGGAATACGGCGGCAAAGGCTTCTCGGCCTACGCCCACTCCCAGGTCGCGATGAAACTCGCCACCCGCAGCGGCGACCTGGCCTCCACCGTGATGGTGCCCAACTCCCTCGGCCCGGCCGAACTGCTGCTGCACTACGGCACCGACGAACAACGCAACCACTACCTGCCGCGCCTGGCGCGTGGCGATGACATTCCCTGCTTCGCCCTCACCGGCCCGCTGGCCGGCTCCGATGCTGGCGCCATGCCTGACACGGGCGTGATCTGCAAAGGTGAATGGGAAGGCAAGGAAACCCTCGGCCTGCGCCTGAACTGGGAAAAACGCTACATCACCCTTGGCCCGGTCGCGACCCTGCTGGGCCTGGCCTTCAAGGCCCACGATCCAGACCACCTGCTGGGTGACGAAGAAGACCTGGGCATCAGCCTGGCGCTGATCCCTACCGACACCCCCGGTGTGGAAATCGGCCGTCGCCACCTGCCCCTCGGCGCCGCATTCATGAACGGCCCGAACTCCGGCAAGGACGTGTTCATCCCCCTGGAGTACCTCATCGGCGGCCAGGAAATGCTCGGCAAAGGCTGGATGATGCTGATGAACTGCCTGTCAGTCGGCCGTTCGATCTCCCTGCCCGCCGTGGGCACCGGCGCCGCCAAGTTCACCAGCCTGGTCACCGGCCAATATGCCCAGGTACGCGAGCAGTTCAACGTACCGCTGTCGGCTTTCGAAGGTATCCAGGAAGCCCTGGCCCGCATCGGCGGCAACGCCTGGCTGATGGACAGCGCGCGCATGCTCACCGCCAATGCCGTGGACCTCGGCGAAAAACCCTCGGTGCTGTCGGCGATCCTCAAGTACCACCTGACCGAGCGCGGCCGCGAGTGCATCAGCCACGCCATGGACGTGCACGGTGGCAAGGGCATCATCATGGGCCCGAACAACTACCTGGGCCGCAGCTGGCAGGGCGCGCCGATCTTCATCACCGTGGAAGGCGCGAACATCCTTTCGCGCAACCTGATGATCTTCGGCCAGGGCGCCATCCGTTGCCATCCGTTCGTGCTCAAGGAAATGGCGTTGGCCGGTCGTGAAGACCACGATCAGGCGCTGAAGGAGTTCGATGGACTGCTGATGCAGCACATTGGTTTTGCCGTGAGCAATGCCGCCAGCACCCTGGTGCTGAACCTCGGCGTTGGGCACTTCGAGAAAGCCCCGGGCAACCGTTTGAGCCAGGGTTATTTCCGCGCCTTGAACCGCCAGGCTGCCGCGTTCGCGCTGCTGGCGGACCTGAGCATGATGCTTCTGGGTGGTGAGTTGAAACGCCGCGAACGCCTGTCGGCACGCCTCGGTGACGTACTGAGCCACATGTACCTGGCATCGGCGGCACTCAAGCGTTACCACGACCTGGATTCGCCGGATCACCTGGAACCGCTGTTCGCCTGGGCCATGGAAGAAAGCCTCGGCGAGTCCGAACGTGCGCTGGATGAACTGCTGAGCAACTTCCCGAATAAAGTGCTGGGCTGCCTGCTGCGGGTGATTGTGTTCCCGTTCGGGCGTCGCCATACCGGTCCATCCGATGCGCTGGATGCCGAAGTGGCCGCGGTGATTGGCCGCGCCAAAGGCGATCCGACCCTGGAAGAATTGCTGGCTGGCTGCTACCGCCCGCAATCGGCAGAAGATCCCGTGGGCGCGCTGCAACACGCCTACGACCTGCTGGGTGCCAGCCACCCGCTGCAGAAAAAACTGCATGCCGCGCTCAAAAGTGGCCAGGTCAAACCGACCGCCGGCGAACATGCCATCGACGCCGCGCTGCATGCCGGTGTGTTGCAACCGGCGGAAGCGCAAACCCTGCGTGACGCCGAAGCGGCACGGCGCAAGGTGATCGACGTGGATGATTTCAGCAAGGAAGAGCTGGTAAACGCTGAGGGTAAAGTCCGCTGAGTCCGGCGGTCATATAAAAACGGGCGCGAGGGGCATATACTCTCGCGCCCGTTTTTGCTTTAGAGGACTTATCTCGTGTCCAACGTCGTTGCCGATCATCTCGTCTTGCTCGACCACCTGCGCAGCATCCTGGTTGCCGTCGGCGAAGCCGAACAGGTGCCCGAGGAAAGCCACACCCTGTTCCTGGAGCGCTTTGACGAACTGCGCGCCCTGCTGCCGATCGACCCGATCGAAAGCCAGTACCTGGGCCAGGACCTGATGAGCCAGGTCATCCTGCGCTACCCACAGATCGCCCACCTGGTTCCACGCGACCTGCTGTGGTTCTTTGGCGGCGATTGCCTGCACTTCATGCCCGACGAAGAACTGGACCTGTACCAGGCCCTGGAAGAACGTCGCTTTGAAGCCGAACAGAATGAAGAACCGTTCGACTGGAACCAGGAAAAGCAGCTGCTGGCCATGCCGCAAGACCAAAGCAAACACTGATCCATAGGCGCGAGGGAGACGCTTGGTTCCTACAGCTTTTTCAACGTGGGCTCCCTCGCCATACACTCCACCAGATAATCGATAAATACCCGCAGCTTCGGCGGCAGGTAACGCGTGGGCGAATGCAACAACCACGCCTCGCCATGGTAGGACGCAATAAAGTCCCACCCCGGCAACACCTGTACCAACCGCCCCTCCTCCAACGCATGCCGCGCGGTGAAATACGGCAAGCTGCCAATTCCCACATGCTGCGACACCGCATCCAGCCGCACGCCGGTGTGGTTCGCCGCATAACGCCCACGCACGCCGACCGTTACCGTCTTGCCGCCCTGGCGGAATTTCCAGCGCGAGTCCCCCGGAGTTTCACCCAGATAGATGCAACTGTGCGCCAGCAAGTCGTGGGGATGCTCCGGCGTACCGTGCTCGACTAAATACTGCGGCGTGGCACAGAGTAAATGTTCAATCGGCAATAGCTGCCGCCCCACCAGACCCGGCGGTGGGCTGTCGGTGATGCGGATGCTCAGGTCGACGTTGTCGTCAATCAGATCCACATGCCGATCTTCAAGGATCAATTGCACGTCCACCTTGGGATAACGCCGCAGAAACTCCGGCATATGCGGGTGCACCACAAACCGCCCCACCGCCTTGGGCACACTGACCCGCACCAGGCCCTCGGCTTCGTGGGTGAACTGGCCGCTGATCTCCATTACTGAGCGCGCCGCATTGACCATCTCCTGACAGCGCTTGAACACCTCCTCACCACCCTCACTCAGGCGCAATTTGCGCGTGGTGCGCTGCAGCAAACGGGTAGCCAGGGCCTTTTCCAGGCGCGAAATACTGCGACTTACCGCCGACGGCGAAACGCTCAACTGTCGCGCCGCTTCAGAGAAGCTGCCGGTCTCTACTACCTTGACGAAAATCGCCATTTCACCCAGCAGCGGCAAAGGAAGATTGATGCTCATGACGCACAGGTCCATTGATATTTGAGCGGATTATCACCTATCCAAGCACTATTTATACTGCCCGCAGAACCCTGATGCGGATGCAGAAAATGACCGAACGCCTGTTTTTCACCCACGACCACCTGACCGCCGAGCTGGAAGTGCTGAGCTGCACACCCTGGGAGGGCCAGTTTGCGGTCGTCTTGCAGTCGACGATTTTCCATCCCCAAGGCGGTGGCCAGCCGTTCGACACGGGCTGGCTGGGCGACAGCCAGGTACTGCGGGTCACCCAGGAAACTGATCGCGTGGTGCACTACGTCAACCAACCGCTGGAGCCGGGCCCCATCACCGCTCGGGTCGATGAACCACGCCGCACCCTGCATACCCGCCTGCATTCCGCCGGACATTTGATCGGCAACGTCGGCGAAACCCTGGGCTGGATGCCCATCAAGGCGCATCACTGGCCAGGTGAGGGCAAGATCACGTTTATCCGTGGCGAAACGGCTCAAGCCATGGACGCCGAGTTCATTCAACAGCAGATCAACCAATGGATCGCCGCCGACTACCCGCGCCATATGACCCTGGACGACGGCAGCCGCGAAGTGGGTTTCGGTGATTTGCCCGCCTACGCGTGCGGCGGCACCCATGTGCAAACGCTGAGCGAACTGGGCCAGGTCACGATCCTCGCACTCTCGGAGAAAAAGGGTGCGTTGTCGGTGCGTTACAGCCTGGAGTAGAAAGCGGCGCTGAGGGTGCTATTGAGTTTTTAGATAAGCCTCCTGTTCGCGTCCCGGGCACACCTTGGCAGTGGTAGTGTGTCGAAATATTTCTGACATATTGATCAGAAATCCCCTACTTCCCCCTGCAAAGGAATGCCTTCAACCATGCACTTTCCACTCAAGCAATTGGCGGCTGCCACACTTTTCGCGGCCAGCCTTTCGGTGATGACTACGCCCGCCTTTGCCAACATCACTCCAGAGCAAAGCACGGCGATTCTGAAGAGTTTCAGCGAAACGTCGGTCACTGATTTCCGTGGTTTCCTCGGCACCCTGGCCAAGGGCGACCTGGGCAAGGCCGACGACGTGGGCCCGGCGATCAGCGCCTTCCTCGATAACAAAACCCTGACCGCCGACCAGCAGAACGAAATCCACCGCCTGCTGGGTATTTACACCCGAGTGAAATACGGCAAGGCTGCCCTCGACACCCTGCGCGAACTGGTGGAAATCCCGACCTTTAACGTCGACGGCGTGCCGCAGTACAGAAACCCGGAATTCATCCGGATTGCCGACAAGATCCAGGCCCTGGCCAAGACCTTCAACCTGAACTTCCGTAACGTCGACAACCGCGTGTACGAGATTTCCCTGCAAGGCAGCGGCGACGAAGTGGTGGGCATCCACGCCCATGCCGACGTGGTGCCGGTAACGCCGGAAAACTGGGTGCTGAAAGACGGCACCAAGCTCGACCCGTTCAAGGTCACGCTGATTGGCGACCGCATGTATGGCCGGGGCACCGAGGATGACAAAAACGGCATCGTGGTGGCGATGTACGCCATGAAGGTGATCAAGGAAGAAAAGTTGCCGTTGGCCCGCAACTTCAAGCTGCTGGTGGACACCACCGAAGAAACCTCCGGTGACGCGATCCCCTATTACTTCGAACGCAACCCGACGCCGCAATACAACCTGGCGCTGGATGGCGGCTACCCGGTGGTGATTGCCGAGAAAGGTTATGGCACTGTCATGGCCACCTTCCCGCGCCGCAAAGGAGAAGGCAAAGGCGCCGAAATCATCTCGATGACCGGCGGCATGGCCACCAACCAGATTCCATCGGCCTCGGTTGCCACGTTTATCAGCGACAAGCCTGCCGCACTGGCCGCCAGCCTGCAAAAAGCCGGCGCGGAGTATGCCAAGCGCAATGGCGGCGACTTCGAGGTCGCAGCCAAGGTGGTCGGCAAAGAGGTCAAGCTGACGGTGACCGGGGTTTCCGCACACTCCTCCGAACCACAATCGGGCATCAACCCGGTGTCGCGCATGCTGGAGTTGATCCACGTTGTCGACGGCAAGATCGCCCTCAAGCATAACCACATCACCGACGCCGCCCGTTATGCCTCGGATAACTGGGGCCTGGATTATCTGGGCGGCAAATTGGGCGTAGGTTTCTCCGACGATTTCATGGGGCCGTTGACCACCTCGTTGACCTTTGTCGGCCTGGATGACAAAGCCTTCAAGCTGGCGGTGAACCTGCGTGTACCAAAGGGCAAATCGCCGGAGAAGCTGAAAACCGAGATTGCCGACAAGCTGAGCGCCTGGGACAAGCAAACCAAGGTCAACGTGGACTTCACCTACTCGGTCGCCGAACCGATGTTCCGCAACCCGGAAGGTGAGTGGGTGAAGGCGTTGTTGGCCGTGGCCAGCGAGAACCTGGGCATGGAGCATAAGTTCGGCACCTCGGCCGGCGCGACGTCCGTGCATGAACTGCCCAATGGCGTGCAATTCGGCCTGGCGCGGCCGGAAGTGAAATACACCGGACACACCGACAATGAGTTCAAGACGGTCGAACAGTTCTTGCTGGATCTGCAGATCGTCACCGAGATGATGGGGCGTATCGGGCAGTTGCCGAAGCTCTGACAGCGGTTCGAGCCCGCTACGGCTCAGCAACAGATAGCACATGCAAAAACGCCGATCAGCATTGATCGGCGTTTGCATTGATAAACAAAAAACTCAACCTGCCACGCCCAGGAACGGCAACGCCAAGTACAACTTGATCACCACCGCATTGGTGATATCGATGAAAAACGCCCCCACCATTGGCACCACCAGAAACGCAATCTGCGACGGGCCGAAGCGTTGAGTCACTGCTTGCATATTGGCAATGGCGGTTGGCGTGGCGCCGAGCCCGAAACCGCAATGCCCTGCCGCCAACACCGCCGCATCATAGTTGCTGCCCATGACCCGGAACGTGACGAAAATCGCGAACAGCGCCATCAACAACGCCTGCGCGGCCAACAGGATCACTATCGGCAGCGCCAGTGCCGCAAGGTCCCAGAGTTTGAGCGACATTAGGGCAATGGCCAGGAACAACGACAAACTGACGTTGCCCAGCACCGACACTTCACGCTCGAAAACTTGATGCCAGCCCAGCGCCGACAACCCGTTACGCAGCACTACACCGATAAACAGCACGCACACGAAAGTAGGCAATTCGAACGCTGTTCCTTGAAGAAAACCATTGAGCAAAGTGCCGACCTGCAGACTGATCGCGAGAAGCGCGAGGGTCTCGATAAACGAGGATGAAGTGATCAAGCGTTCCTGGTTTGGCTGCTCGAAGCCCTTGGGCAGGCGCGGTTGCGGGTGCTCCAGGCCTGGCGTCTGGACACGCTTGATGAGCAAGCGCGCGACCGGCCCACCAATCAAGCCGCCGAGGACCAAACCGAAGGTTGCCGAAGCGATGGCCAGTTCGGAGGCGGAGGCGACCGCATACTTTTCGCTGAACACCGAGCCCCACGCAGCCCCGGTGCCGTGACCACCCGACAATGTCACGGAGCCCGCAAGCAAGCCCATCAGAGGGTCAAGCCCCAACGCCGTAGCCAACGCGATGCCCATGGCGTTCTGCACCACCAACAGTGCGGTAACGACCAGCAGGAAAATACCCAGGATGCGTCCGCCTTTCTTCAGGTTGGCGAAGTCCGCATTCAGTCCAATGGTGGCAAAAAATGCCAACATCAACGGGGTTTGCAACGAAGGGTCGAACCGCACCTCGATATCAGCCAGCCCGCGCAACGCCAGCAGCAGCATGGCAACCAATAAGCCGCCGGCCACCGGCTCAGGAATGTTGTAAATGCGCAAAAAACTGATACGTGCGACCAGCCCGCGCCCCAGCAATAGAACCAGTGACGCGGCGACCAGCGTGGAATAGAAATCGAGTTCAAGCATCTAGGCAGCTCTCTGGAATGGGCCGGGAAATCGGGCACGCCAGAGTAAAGATCACGAGGCCTGTACGCACCCACCTCACTCCAACTACAGAAAACTCCTACAAAACGTACAACAACGCCCGGCAAAACGGGTGTGCATCATCGAAAAAACAGCACAAACAAAAACGCCGATCATCTCTGATCGGCGTTTTTGTTGAATATGGAGCGGGAAACGAGACTCGAACTCGCGACCCCGACCTTGGCAAGGTCGTGCTCTACCAACTGAGCTATTCCCGCAAATGGCGTCCCCTAGGGGACTCGAACCCCTGTTACCGCCGTGAAAGGGCGGTGTCCTAGGCCACTAGACGAAGGGGACACGCTACTGAAACACATGGTGTGTATTTCAGTGCCCAGAGGCCTCGTCCGAAGACTTGGTCCTGGTTTCACTCAGTGCCGCCCGAAAGCCACACTGCTTGTAAATTGGAGCGGGAAACGAGACTCGAACTCGCGACCCCGACCTTGGCAAGGTCGTGCTCTACCAACTGAGCTATTCCCGCATATGGCGTCCCCTAGGGGACTCGAACCCCTGTTACCGCCGTGAAAGGGCGGTGTCCTAGGCCACTAGACGAAGGGGACACACGTACAACATTCACTCCCTACCGCGTTTCGCTGTGTGCTTTACGCTGTAAGTGGCGCGCATTCTATGGATGGATTGAAAGGTCGTCAACCCCCAAGGATAAATTTATTTAAATCAATGACTTCGCCCGCGTTTACCGGGCTTGGCGGGCATTCTGGCCGCCCGGGGCTTGGCGCCTATATTCTGGCGCCCGACAAGACGCTATAGTTCGCTGCAGCAAATGATGGCAATGTGCATCTACGCGGTAAGCGGCTACCTATATAGAAGAAACTACCTGGGCAACTGGTCGATCAGTCCTATCCGCCGACAAGTCCAGTCACTACACTCCACTGTAAACCCTATCAAAGAGGTCACACCGGTGACACCACTCATGATCACCCTGCTGGTAATAGCCGGGATCGTAATACTGATCGCCATTGGCTACATGAACCACGTGGTGGAAAACAACAAGCTGGAAAAGCAGCGCACCGAGATCGAGCTTAATGATCGGCTGCGTCGTTGCGGTGAAATCACCGAGACCTTCCCAGGCCAGTTGATGACCCCGGCGCTCAAACTGTTACTGACCCGCCTGGAACTCAACGTCAACCAGCGCCTGTTGAACCTCAACAAGACCAGGGCACCGCTCAAGGCACGTATCACTGAGCTGAACGCACTGATAGCCCAGGGTGAATCCATCCCGGTCAACAACCCGCCGGCGCCGATCCAGACCGAAGCCAAGGCCAAAGACGTGCGCTTCCTGCTGGAAGCCCTGCACGGCCAGGTCACCCGCGCTGCCCAGGACGGTTTCCTGCCGACCAACGAAGCCAAGCACTGGATCAAGGAAATCCGTCATATCCTGGTGCTGTTGCACATAGAATTCTTCAACAACCTCGGCCAGCACGCCTTGCAGCAAGGTCAGCCAGGCCAGGCGCGCCTGGCCTTCGAACGTGGTGTGCAGTACCTGCGCAAGCAACCTGAGCCGGTGCTCTACAGTGCTCAGTTGCAACTGCTGGAAGGCCAACTGGCGCGCGCCAACTCTACGGTACTGGCGAACAGCAAACAGGCGGCAGAAGAAGTCAACGAACTGACCCAAGGCATGAAAGAAGTCGACGCCGACGCCGAGTGGAAAAAGAAAGTCATCTACGACTGATCAACGCCCTCCCCTGTGGTGATCGGCCGGCCCGCTCACCACAACATGCCATCACTTTGCATCTATCGCCCCGCCCCCGACTAGCGTAAAAAAGTGCCCCTCACTCCGTGAAGTCAGAGGCCCGCTATGCCTATCGCCGTCATTGATGGACAACCGCTGCATTACGTTGACCAGGGCACCGGCCCTGTCGTCCTGCTCGGCTCAAGCTACCTGTGGGACCGCGACATGTGGGCCCCACAGATCGAAGCCCTGTCGCAACAGTACCGCGTGATCGTGCCCGAACTATGGGGCCACGGCGAATCGGGCCAACTCCCCGCGCACACCCACTCCCTCGACGACCTCGCGCGCCAGGCCCTGGCCCTGCTTGACCACTTGGAGATCGCACAGATCAACCTGGTAGGCCTCTCGGTCGGCGGTATGTGGGGCGCACGCCTGGCGCTGCAGGCCCCCGAGCGGATCAACAGCCTGGTGCTGATGGACACCTACCTCGGCGCCGAGCCAGAGGCCACGCGCCAGTATTACTTCTCGTTGTTCAAGATGATTGAAGACGCCGGCGCCATTCCTGAGTCGCTGCTGGATGTGATCGCGCCGATCTTCTTTCGCCCGGACATCGACCGCGAATCAGCGCTCTACCAGGATTTTCGCAAGTCGCTGCAGGACTTTCCCCGGGAACGCCTGCTGCACAGCATCGTGCCCCTGGGGCGATTGATCTTCAGCCGCACCGATGTGCTGGACCAACTCCCGCGCCTGGATGCCGATACCACCTTGGTGATGTGTGGCGAACAAGACAAACCTCGCCCACCCGCCGAATCCGAGGAGATGGCCGAACTGATAGGCTGTGCCTTGACCTTGATTCCCGACGCCGGGCATATCTCCAGCCGAGAGAACCCGGATTTCGTCAACGAAGCACTGCTGACCTTCCTCGCCAACCACGCCTGATCGCCCTTCCCTTTGATCGCGGCCTCTGTGCGGCGATCAAAGGCGGAAGTGCCCTACCATACCCTTGAGCTCCGCCCCCAACTGCGCCAGCTGGATACTCGACGCCGCATTGCCCTGCATGCTCAACGCCGACTGATCGGCACTCGCACGAATACTGGTGACACTGCGATTGATCTCTTCGGCCACCGAGCTTTGCTCCTCGGCCGCGGCGGCAATCTGTTGGTTCATCTGCTGGATCAACGACACCGCGACCGCGATGCTGCCCAGGGCACTCTCGGTTTCCAGCGCATCGCTGACCGCCAGTTTCACCAGCTCGCCACTTTGCTGAATCTGCTGCACCGACGATTGCGCAGCACTGCGCAAGGTACTGACGAGCCGCTCGATTTCTTCGGTCGATTGCTGGGTGCGCTTGGCCAGTGCCCGGACTTCATCGGCCACGACCGCAAAACCTCGGCCCTGTTCGCCGGCGCGGGCAGCTTCGATGGCGGCGTTCAAGGCCAGCAGGTTGGTCTGTTCGGCAACGCTTTTGATCACGCCCAGCACGGTGCCGATATGCTGGATTTCGGCACTGAGGCTATCGATGCTGGTGCTTGCGCGGGTACTGGAAGTGGCCAGCAGCTCGATGCGCTGCAAACTCTGGCGCACCACCTGTTGGCCACTGTCGACCTTCTCGTCCGCCGTCTGCGCGGCTTGCGCGGCCTCTTCGGCGTTGCGCGCCACATCGTGCACAGTGGCGGTCATCTGGTTCATCGCAGTGGCAACCTGCTCGGTCTCCTCCTTCTGGCTGCTCACCTCGACGTTGGTCTGCTCGGTCACGCTGGACAGCGACTGCGCCGAGCTTGCCAATTGTTCGATACCGGCCTGCAGGCCGCTGACCATCTGGCTTAGGCCGCTGCTCATCTGCTGCATCGCCTGCATCAACTGGCCGATTTCATCCCGCCGGCTGACCTCCATACGCCCGCTCAAATCCCCGGCGGCGATCTGTTGGGCCACCGCGATCACACTGCGCAGCGGCGCGACGATCAAGCGCGTAATCACCCAGGCCGCTATCAACCCCACCAGCAAGGCCAGGGCCGACGAACCGACGATCAGCATCGCGCTCTTCTTCAGTTGCGCCTGCATCGACAGGTCTTCGGCGTCATAGGCCTGATTGACTCGGCTGACCACTTGGTCAGCACGATCATGCAGTTGTTTGTAGACGACTTTTTCCTGGGCCAGCAGACCGGTGTATTCCCCCAGCTTCTCGCTGAACGCGGCGATATGCCCGGAAACTTCGTTGAGCACCGTCTGATAACCGGCGTCCTTGACCGACGTTTTCAGTTGCTCGACCTGGGCGAGGGCCTGGTCGGCCTGCTCGATCTTGCCTTGCTCAGCCTCGTCAGCATCCGCCTTGCGGCTCTGGTCCAGGCGGACATGGGCTTCGTTCATGGCCTGCAACATCAAGCGTGAAACCTGACTGACCTGGCCTGCCTGCTCGATAAACTCGGCCCCCTCCTTACCTTGGCTTTCCTTGAGGCCATAGGCACCGTCGTCCGCCAGGCCGGCCTGCAACACATCCAGGTTATTCGCCACGCTGGACACCGACCAACTGGCCATTTCCAGCGCCAGGTCCTTGGTCTGTGTCAGTTCGACAAACTCATCGAAGGCCTTGCGGTAGGCAGCGAGGGCCTGCTCGACCTCGACCATCACCGGCACATTTGCCGCAGACCGGGCCTTGAGACTGGCCGCCTGGGCCGCCAGGGCATCGACGCTTTCATGCAGGGCGTCGACGGCCTTGGGGTCGGCGTGCAGCGCGTAGTCCTGCTCGATCAGGCGCACCTTGAGCAAGCCGCTGTTAAGCGAAGACATCGCGTTGAGGCCTTCGAAACGCTGGCCAACGGTTTGCAGGGACCACACGCCGATAGCGGCTATCAAAGCCGTCAGCAACAGCACCAGGGTGAACCCCAAGCCGAGTTTTTTCGCCATACCGAGGTTGGCGAAACGTCGTTGCACGCCTGAAATCATTGCACTTGAATCCTCTTGCAATGGCAGATGCCATCAAGCCCGATTGACAAGCAGCGAGATTCGCAACCACACGGCACTGAACACAAGGCATTGGCGCCACAATAATGGCAAAAAGCTACAAGCTCGTCGTTTTCAGAATGGTCGAGGTCGATCTGGCGGCACCCATCGTGCGGAATAACGCCAAGGCACGTTGATCGGTGGCATAGGCGACATTGATGCGCAGCCACTCACTGTGCCCGCCGGTTGGACTGAACAACGCCCCAGGCGCCAACAATACGCCCAAGTGCCGGGCGCACGCCTGCAACCGCGAAGGCTGCGCCGCCCCCGGGCGTGCCCACAGGAACATACCGCCGGTGGGTACGGCGAACACCTCCCACTCTTCGTCCTCCAGCACTTGCAGGGTCACGGCCATCTCACTACTCAACCGCTTGCGCAGGCGCTGCACCCATTTGCGATACGTACCATTGGCCAGCAACGTGGCGACCACCGCTTCAGCAAACCGGGAGGTGCCGAAACCGGTCAGGGTCTTGAGGCTGGCCAGTTGCGCGATGATCGTACTGCTGGCGCAGAGGTAGCCCACGCGCAAGGCGCTGCTCAAGGTCTTGGAAAAACTGGCGACGTAGATCACTCGATCATCATGGGGGAGTGCCGAAAGCCGCGTGCAACTGGCCTGCTGCAGGTCACCATAGACGTCTTCCTCAATGATCAGGAAGTTTTCGCGGTGCGCCAGCTCCAGCAAACGCTCGGCCACCACGCGACACAGGCTGGTACCCGTCGGGTTGTGATACAGGCTGTGGATGAACAGGCACTTGGGGCGATGCTGTTGCAGCAGCGCCTCCAGCGCCGGAAGGTCAGGGCCACTTCGGGTGCGTGGCACTTCCAACAGTTGTACGCCCTGGAACGCCAACTGCCGATAGAGATTGCCATACCCCGGGGTTTCGACCACCACACTGTCGCCGGCCCTGAGTAGCGTGCGTATCAGCAGGTCCTGCGCGTGGCTGGCGCCGGCGGTGGTGAGGATGCGATCCAGGCTGGTGGCGATGTGAATCTGGGTCAGGCGCTTGAGCAGTTGCTCGCGCAGCGCGGGCAAACCCAAGGGCGTGCTGTAGTTGAACAGGCCGGCGGTGTCGGTGCGGGCGACCTCACGAATCGCGTAACTGATGTCATCGCTTTCGCGCCAGGCATCGGGTAACCAGCCGCAGCCCAGTTTCAACTCTCCCAACGGATTATCGGCGAAGGCGCCCCACTCGCGCTCCGCCCCCTCATACCAATTGCCTTCGTGGCACGCCGGTGGCTGGGCCACCACAAATCCCGAGCCCTGCCGGGGAGCCAGCACCCCCTGGGCGACCATCCTCTCGAATGCTTCGATCACGTTGGACTGGCTGAGCAGATTATCCAGGGCCAATTGGCGGATGGACGGCAAGCGTGTACCGGGGCTGACCCCGTCCCTGCGAATCCATTGCGCCACTGCACTGACGATTTGCTGCACCACCGGTACAAGGGCTTGTCGATCGATCCCTAAATCCATGAGCCACTCACTTCAACTGTCTGTTATCAACCCCAAGAGTTAAGCACAGAAGCCCTGAATTGCCGGTCGCGAAATTTTATTAAAGTATTGATTTAATTGACTTATTCACCTAATGACACATATTCGGTCGCGGCGTTTTGCCAGCTCTGGAAAAGCCCCACACCCCCCCTGACGTTTTCGAACAGGGGGCGACGCAGAGTCCTAGATAGCCGTCGCACCACCGTCCACAGCCAGGGCATGACCCGTGGTGAACGCGGCTCCGTCGCTGCACAGGTACAGCACTGCGCTGGCGATTTCCTCCACCTTGCCGATACGCCCGACCGGGTGCATGGCGGCGGCGAATTCGGCCTTGCGCGGGTCGGCTTCATAAGCGCGCCGGAACATGTCGGTGTCGATCACCGCCGGGCAGACCGCGTTGACGCGGATTTTCTTCTTCGCATACTCGATGGCCGCCGACTTGGTCAGGCCGATCACCGCGTGCTTGGAGGCCGCGTAGATACTCATCTTCGGTGCCGCACCCAACCCCGCCACCGACGCGGTGTTGACGATGGCCCCACCGCCCTGGGCCAGCAGCAACGGCAACTGGTACTTCATGCACAACCACACCCCTTTGACGTTCACGCCCATGATGGCGTCGAACTCATCCAGGCTGCCGTCCGCCAGCTTGCCCTTCTCGATCTCGATGCCGGCGTTATTGAAGGCATAGTCCAGGCGCCCATAGGCGCTGAGGGTCTGTGCCATCAACTGCTGCACATCCGCCTCCTGCGTGACGTTGCAGCGCACGAACAGCGCCTCGCCACCCGCCTGGTGGATCAGCGCAACCGTGCCCTCGCCGCCTGCCACGTCCAGGTCGGCGACCACGACCTTCAAACCTTCGGCGGCGAACGCCAGCGCGGTGGCGCGGCCAATACCGGCAGCGGCGCCGGTGACCAGGGCGACCTGACCGGAAAACGTCATGCTCATGGAAGATGTCCTATGGGGGTTAATTGCAGTGGACGGAGTCTAGCCAACGCCAAGACAGACCTGTCAGCACTATCAGAAGGCCGGTTAGTGCTGCATGAGTCACAGTGATAAGGCAGCCTGGCTCACTATCAATGACACCTATCGACGAGCATTCGCACCCTCGGCTGACCTTGCTCCCGGGCCGTTCAGGGTCTATCAATCATGCTTCACTTCTAAAGAGTCCTTGCCATGACCGCCCAGACCAACCGCCAATTCCTGCTCGCCAAACGCCCGGTCGGCGCGGCCACGCGGGAAACCTTCACCTACCAGGAAGTGCCGGTCGGCACGCCCGAGGATGGGCAGGTGCTGGTGCACAACGAATACCTGTCCCTCGATCCGGCCATGCGGGGCTGGATGAATGAAGGCAAGTCCTACATTCCGCCCGTAGGTATCGGCGAGGTCATGCGCGCGTTGGGTGTGGGCAAGGTGATTGCCTCGAACAACCCGAAATTCGCGGTCGGGGACTACGTGAACGGCGCCTTGGGCGTGCAGGATTACTTCCTCGGCGAGCCGCGCGGTTTCTACAAGGTTGACCCCAAGCTCGCGCCCCTGCCCCGCTACCTTTCTGCACTGGGCATGACCGGCATGACCGCCTACTTCGCACTGCTCGACACCGGCGCGCCCAAGGCGGGTGAAACCGTGGTGATCTCCGGCGCAGCCGGTGCCGTGGGCAGCATTGCCGGGCAGATCGCCAAGCTCAAAGGCTGCCGCGTGGTCGGCATTGCCGGCGGCGCCGACAAATGCAAATTCCTGATTGATGAATTGGGCTTTGATGCAGCCATCGACTACAAGAACGAAGACGTGCCCGCTGCCCTGAAGCGCGAATGCCCTAAAGGCGTGGACGTTTATTTCGATAACGTCGGCGGCGACATCCTTGATGCGGTGCTCAGCCGCCTGGCGTTGAAGGCGCGCGTGGTGATTTGCGGCGCCATCAGCCAATACAACAACAAGGAAGCCGTGAAAGGCCCGGCCAACTACCTGTCACTGCTGGTCAACCGCGCACGCATGGAGGGCTTTGTGGTAATGGATCATGCCGCCAACTTTGCCGCCGCCGGCCAGGAAATGGCCGGCTGGATGGCCCAGGGCAAGCTCAAGAGCAAGGAGGACATTGTCGAGGGGCTGGAGACGTTCCCGGAGACCCTGATGAAGCTGTTCAACGGCGAGAACTTTGGGAAGCTGGTGCTCAAGGTCAACTGATACACCGCCCCTCCCACCTTTTTGATCGCTGATCGATCAGGCGATCTCGGCGACGACCGCCGCCAAGGCCTTGGCTGGGTCGGCCGCCTGGCTGATCGGACGGCCGATCACCAGGTAATCGGAGCCCGCGTCCAGTGCCTGGCGCGGGGTCAGGATGCGGCGCTGGTCGTCCTGGGCGCTGCCCGCCGGGCGAATCCCCGGGGTGACCAGCTGCAACGACGGATGGGCGGTCTTCAGCGCCTGGGCTTCCAGTGCTGAACACACCAGGCCATCAAGGCCAGCTTTCTGCGCCAGGGCTGCCAGGCGCAGGACCTGCTCCTGAGGCTCGATATCCAGGCCGATACCCGCCAGGTCTTCACGCTCCATGCTGGTCAACACGGTCACACCGATCAGCAAGGGCTTGGGGCCGCTGCGCTGTTCCAGCACTTCGCGGCAGGCGGTCATCATGCGCAGGCCGCCGGAGCAGTGCACGTTGACCATCCACACGCCCATCTCGGCCGCAGCCTTGACCGCCATCGCGGTGGTGTTGGGGATGTCGTGGAATTTCAGGTCGAGGAACACCTCGAAACCTTTGTCACGCAGGGTGCCGACGATTTCTGCGGCGCAACTGGTGAACAGTTCCTTGCCGACCTTGACCCGGCAAAGCTTGGGGTCCAACTGGTCAGCCAGCTTCAGTGCGGCGTCACGGGTGGGGTAATCCAGGGCGACGATGATAGGAGTCTGGCAGACGGACATTGGAATGGGCTCTCAGGCAAGTCGAAATCGGCGCGGATTGTAGCGCAAGCAGCGCCGTTGCGGGATCCGATGATCGGTAAATACTGACCAACCGCCATCAGACGGGCATTTCAGGCAATTATTTCAAAGCTGATACATTCACGACATGCCCACAACACGCCCCGTCGCTAGTCTCGCCCGCATGACCCACCGACCAGCACTACCAGCCATGGGGCTGGGCGCCTATGCTGGGCGCAATAATCAGGCAGACGATCGCACTATGCATACCCCTCCCATCCCTGTGAACGACGAGCAAAAAGGCGCGGTAGTCGCCGATGACAAGCGCTGGAATACCCGCGCGCTGATCGTAGACGACGACGTGCCGATTCGCGAACTGCTGATCGACTACCTGGCACGCTTCAATATCCTTGCCACCGGTGTGACCGACGGCGCCGCAATGCGCCTGGCCATGCAAGCCGAAACCTTTGACGTGGTGGTACTCGACCTGATGCTGCCGGGCGAAGACGGCCTGACGTTGTGTCGTTGGCTGCGCGCTGAGTCGGACATCCCGATCCTGATGCTCACGGCCCGCTGCGAACCCACCGACCGCATCATCGGCCTGGAACTGGGGGCCGACGACTACATGTCCAAGCCCTTCGAACCGCGTGAACTGGTGGCTCGGATCCAGACCATCCTGCGCCGCGTGCGCGATGACCGCACCGAGCAGCGCGCCAATATCCGCTTCGACAACTGGCGCCTCAACAGCGTGTTGCGTCAATTGGTGGCCGACGATGGTCTGGTGGTGCCGCTGTCCAACGCTGAATTCCGCCTGCTGTGGGTGTTTATCGAACGCCCGCGTCGGGTGTTGAGCCGTGAGCAATTGCTTGATGCCGCCCGTGGCCGCTCGATTGAAGCCTTTGATCGCAGTATCGACTTGCTGGTGTCGCGCCTGCGGCAAAAACTCGGGGATGATCCCAAGGCGCCGCAGTTGATCAAGACCGTGCGTGGCGAAGGCTATCTGTTCGATGCACGGGATATTGGCTGATGCGCGCGCCCTTCAACACGCTGTTCGGTCGGCTGTTCGGCGTGTTGCTGGTGGCGATTGTGCTGGCCCATGCGCTGGCGTTCTTCTGGTTTCACCACTACGGGCAACCGCCGCCCCCACCGCCCGAGCGGTTTATCGAGTTGCCGGACGGGACCCTGGCGCCGATGCACGAGAAGCATAAACGCCCCTGGTTTGGCGGCCCGGTGGTGCCCCTGACCTTTCAATTCGTCTCGTTGATTATCGCAGCCTGGTACGGTGCCAAACTGCTGAGCCGGCCGATACAGCGCCTGAGTGAAGCGGCGGAACGTTTGAGCCTGGACCTCGACAGCCCGCCCCTCGACGAATCCGGCCCTCGGGAAGCACGACAGGCGGCCTCGACCTTTAACCTGATGCAGAAGCGCATTCGCGAGCAGGTCAGCCAACGCGCGCGCATGCTCGGCGCGGTCTCCCATGACCTGCGCACCCCGCTGTCGCGCCTCAAGCTGCGCCTGGAACAGATCGAGGACACGCGCCTGCAGGGCCAGATGCGCCAAGACCTGAACGACATGATCGGCATGCTCGATGCCACCCTGAGCTACCTGCATGAACAGCGCACCAGCGAAACCCGGCATTGGCTGGATGTGCAGGCGCTGGTGGAATCCATGAGTGAGAACGCCCAGGACCAGGGCTCCGATGTGCAATCTGCTGGCACCTGCGTGCCCTTGCAGGTGCAACCGATGGCCTTGCGTTCATGCCTCAACAACCTGATCGATAATGCCTTGCGCTATGCCGGCACGGCACGCGTGGAGTTGGAGGACAGCCGCGAGGCGCTGGTCATCCGCGTAATCGACCACGGGCCGGGGATTGCCGCAGATAAGCGCGAGGCGGTATTCGAGCCGTTCTATCGGCTTGAAGGCTCGCGCAACCGCAACTCCGGCGGCGTCGGCCTGGGCATGACCATTTCCAAGGAAGCCGCGGAGCGCCTCGGCGGCCGCCTGAGCCTGGAAGAGACGCCAGGCGGCGGGTTGACCGCGGTGATGTGGTTACCCAGGGCTTAAAGGGGCTTGTCTTCGCGCCGCCCCTGCGCCTGGGTTGCGCTCCAATCCATCAACAGGCTGTAGGCCACGGCCAGCAAGGTCGGGCCGATAAACAGGCCGATAAAGCCAAAGGCAATCAAGCCGCCGAAAACCCCGAGCAATACGATCACCAGCGGCAAATTGCCGCCACGGCTGATCAGGTACGGCTTAAGCACGTTGTCCACGCCGCTGATGATGAACGTACCCCACACACCGAGGAACACCGCGTAGGTGTAGTCGCCTTTCCACGCCAGCCAGGCCGTGGCCGGGATCCACACCAGCGGCGGGCCCATCGGGATCAGGCTGAGCAGGAACGTGACGATCCCCAGTACCAGCGCGCCCGGCACGCCGGCGATCAGGAAACCGATCAGCGCCAGTACCGCCTGGGCGGCAGCGGTGCCGATCACGCCGTTGACCACCCGTTGTACGGTACCCGCCACCAGTTCGATGTAGTAACCGGCGCGGTCACCGATCAGGCGCTCCAGCAAACGATGGACGAACATCGCCAGACGTGGGCCATCACGATAGAAAAAGAACACAAACACCAGGCTCAGGGTCAGTTCGAGGATGCCACCGCCGATCTGCGCACTGCGCGCCAGCAGCCAGTTGCCCACCTGCCCCAGGTACGGCTTGAGGCTGACCATCAGCGCCGCGCCCTGCTCGTCGATGCTGTTCCACATCCCGATCAGGCGCTCCCCCACAAAGGGAATCGCCGCCAACCAGGTTGGAGCCTCGGGCAGACCATCGACCTGAATATCCTTGATCAACGCCACGGCATCACGCACATGGTCCGCGAGGTTGAACCCCAGCCACACCAGTGGCACCGCCACCAGCAACATCCAGCCCAAGGTCAGGATGCCGGCGGCCAGGGATTCACGGCCGCCCAGCCAGCGGGTCAGCAGCACCATCAACGGCCAACTGGCAAACGCCAGCACAGCCCCCCAGAACAGCGCCGACCAGAACGGCGCCATCACCCAGAAACTGGCACCAAACAGCACCAGCAGCAGGATTTGCACCAGCAGGCGATCGTTATTGAGCATGGGGTATCTCTAGAAAAAGGCGGTAGGAGAGAGCTTAGGCGAACGGCACGGGTCCGTTCGCCCTGTTACGGTCAGCGTATCAGATGCAGGTGCAGGCCTTTGGTTTCAGTGCTGCCGGTTTCCAGGCGCGCGGCGCGCACGCCCTTGTCGACCAAGGCCTGGCGCCAGGCTTCGGCGTTGGGGCCGGTCAGACTGACGCGCAAGGTGGCATCAAGGTTCAAGCCCCGGGAAATCAGGGTCAGCCAGGTGTCGTCCGGGTCGCCGGCCAGCGCGGGAAAATCCAGCTCGCCGGTGCTTTTCAGCTCGCGCAACAAGGTGGCCGAGGTGGGCAACAAGTCGCCCAACGGTGCGCTGGCATCCAGTTGCTCCACATGCAGGTAGGCACGACGGTTGCCCCGGGTGATGCCATACATGGCCACCAGGGAATTGTCCTGCGGGGCCGCCAGACGCAGCAGCAGATATTCCTGCTGGCCGTCGGCACCGACCAGCTTGGCGTTGCCGAAGACTTCATTGGCCCACAGGCTGCTTTCACCGCAGTCGCGGGCCTGGCACCAGAACAACAACTGCGCGCCGTTGGCCTGCAACGCTTCGCGCGTCGACGTGAACGCTGCACTGGAGGTGTGCTCGGCAGGCAGTTCATAGGTAATCGCGGTGGTTTGCCCACGGGCGGTGGCCTGGCCCTCGTAACGCAACTGGCCACTGATCTTGCGGATCGCCCCCATGGGGTAGATGCGTTCCTTTTCTTCAGCGGGGCGGTAATCGACGATCTGCGCGTCGACCTGACGGGCCACGCCAGGTAAATCCTGGCTTCCCGGCACATCGGCGGCGAACACCAAGGGGCTGAAACAGCACAGTCCGAGGGCACGGATACATCCTTTACGCAGGCTCATCGGATCGGTGAGCCCTGGCCATCGGAGGTCGCAGCGGTGTTGAGTTGGTTCATGGTTGACTCCCTTTCAATCCGCCCAGCCTCGGCAGTTGACCGCCCCAAGTCAAGGCGCGGAGAAGAACCGATTGAAACAGTCTGCAACAAGGGCCGCACCGGGCTCATCATTCAGGTGTAAATGATGGCCACCCGGCAACGTGGTTACCGTAAAGGGTAGCTGGGAAAGCAATTCTGGATGTTTCGCCAACATGCCGTCGGCGGCGACCACTAACTGCGTAGGACAACCCACGCGCCGCACGAAGGCCATCGCCTGTTCATCGGTCAGACGCACCGGCGAAGCCAGGGTCAGGCGACTGTCGGAGCGCCAGGTATAACCCCCCGGCACCGGCATCAAACCGCGCTGGGCCAGCAGTTCTGCGGCTTCACGACTGACCGCAACCAAGCCTTTCATGCGCGCTTCAACCGCCCGATCCAAGGTGCTGTAGACCGGCTTGCGCTTGCCCTGCAGGTTCAATTGCGCCTGCAAGGCCATGCCCAGGCGCTCGGCCGCGTTCTCGCCACTGGCAGTGGGAGGGATCACGCCGTCAATTAAACCCAGGTGCGTCACCCGTTCCGGCAAGGCGCCAGCCAGGACCAGGGAAACGATGGCGCCGAGGGAATGGCCAAGTAATGCAAAACGTTTCCAGCCCAGTTGCTCGGCGACTTGCAGCACATCGTGGACGTAATCCCACAAGGCATAACCGGCACCCGCTGGACGATGCGCCGAATGTCCATGCCCGGCCATATCCAGGGCCACGATGCGCAGGCCCTCAAGCTTCGGCGCCAAGCGCGCAAAGCTGTTGGCATTGTCCAGCCAGCCATGCAGGGCAATCACCGGCAACCCATCTTCGGGACCAAACAGATGGGCCGCCAACTCGATATGCGGCAGGCTCAGGCGCACTTCTTCGACGGGTGTACTCATGCGCAACTGCGCTCACGGGCTTGCCAGCGGGCGAACAGGGTCTTGATCAAGGTCGCGGTGTCCTGGGGGCGTTCGAGGGGGAACATATGGCCGCCGGGCATGGTGAGCATTTCGCCCATGGGCAGACGGTCGACCCCGCTGGCGTGATGACGCATCACCACGCGGCTCTGGCGACCGCGCACGACTGCCAGCGGCACTTTCAATTGGCGCACCTGACCGGGGCTGGTGTGAGGCACGCCGCGATAGATGCTGATTTCGGTGGCCGGGTCGAAGCGCAGGCGCAGGCGGTCCCCCGCCTGGTACAGGCCGTGTTGCAGGTAAGCGTCGAAACAGTCGGGGTCGAAGCCACGGAACAGGGTCTTGCCGGCGAAGTAGCTGCGCGCGGCGTCCAGGTCGCTGAATTCCTCACGACGGCCCAAGGTGCGTCCAGCGGGCGTGAGGCGGTCGATAAACCCGAAGCGCTTGGCGGCGCGGATCACCCAGCGGTCGGCGCGGGTCAAGACGGGCGAGTCGAGCATCACCACCCCGCGATACAACTGTGGGCAGCGCATGGCCGCGTGTAGATGCAACACGCCACCCAGGGAGTGGCCCACGCCCCACACCGGTTCCGGTTGCTGCTCCAGATGATGGATCAACTCGTCCACCAGGTTCTGCCAGTTATCGTCCACCGGAAACCGGGGGTCGTGGCCGTGCTGCGGCAAGTGAGCCACCGCATACTCCGGAGCCAGGGCGGCAAACAGCTTGCCGTAGGTGGCAGAGGGGAAGCCATTGGCATGGGCAAAAAACACGTGCTGCGACATAGCGGATCCATCTACAAAAACCGAGATTGATTGTCACCAGCCTCAAGCCGCACAGCAATGACCGTAACCGACAGGAATGATGACACTCACGCCACGCCTATCGCGCTGGAGGGTTCTCGCCCAGGGGCACCACGGCCATGGTCAGGCGCGAGACACAATTGCACTTGCCGTCGTCGCTGGTCAGGCGGATGTCCCAGACCTGGGTGGTGCGGCCGATATGAATCGCCTTGGCCACCGCCGTCACCCGCCCGCTGCGCACACCGCGCAAGTGGTTGGCGTTGATCTCCAGGCCCACGCAATAGAACTTGCTCGGGTCGACGCACAAGTAAGCCGCCATGGAACCGACGCTCTCGGCCAGTACCACCGACGCGCCGCCATGCAGCAGGCCGAAGGGCTGGTGGGTGCGTTGGTCGACCACCATGCTGGCGGTGAGAGACTCATCGTCGAAGCTTTCAAAGCGGATATCCAGCAGTTCACCGATGGTGTTTTTCTGGCTGGCATTGAGTTGCTCGATATTCGGTTGGGCGCGCCACAAGCTCATGGAAATTGTCCTTATTGGTTTTATTACGACCCTAATCCTGCCACACAATCGCCTCGGTGCGCTCGCTCCACGCCTGAAACTGAGCGCCGTAGGTCGACTCGATGACGTTGCGCTTGATCTTCAAGGTCGGCGTCAGGAAGCCGTTCTCCACCGCCCAACTGTCTTTCACCACCACCAGTTGGCGCAGACGCTCATGTTTATCCAGCCCCCCGTTGACCTGTTCCAGCCAGCGTTCAAGGCTGCTGCGCAAGGCTTGCCTGTCCTGGGCTCCCGCCGACAACACGCATAAACCTATCGGCGCGGTGAGGCCATCCCCCACCACGCACACTTGCTCGATGCGCGCATGTTCGGCCAAGCGGTTTTCAATCGGTGCGGGGGCCACATACTTGCCCTTGCTGGTCTTGAAGATTTCCTTGAGCCGCCCGGTCAGGCGCAGGCGTCCGTCGGCATCCTGCTCGCCCTTGTCACCGGTGCGCAGGAAGCCATCGGTGGTGAGGGTCTCGGCAGTTTTCTGCGGATCCTTGAAATAGCCGCGCATGGTCGCGCCACTGCGCACCTGGACTTCGCCGGTCGGGTCGATGCGCACTTCCACACCTGGGCACGGCAGGCCGATCCAGCCGATTTTCTGCTGGCCGGGGCGACACACATGGGAGTAGCCGCAGCTCTCGGTCATGCCATACACCTCAAGCACATCCAGACCCAGGCGTTGATACCAGCGCAGCAGCGCCTCAGGCACGGGGGCCGCCCCGGACAGCGCAATGCGCAACGCGTCCAGGCCCAGGCCGGCGAGCACCTTGTGGCCCACGCGCTTGCCAATGAAGGGCAAGCGCAGCAGGGTGTCCAGGCGTTTTGCGGGGATCTTCGCGTAGACGCCCATCTGGAATTTGGTCCAGATGCGCGGCACGCCAAACAGTGCCGTCGGCTGCGCCCTACGCAGATCGGCCAGGAAGGTGTCGAGGCTTTCGGCGAAAAACACCGTTTGCCCGGTGTAGATCGAGGCCATCTGCACAAACATGCGCTCCGCCACATGGCACAGCGGCAGATAGGAGAGCAGCCGGTCGTCCTCCCCCAGGCCAAACAATTCGGTGCCGCGCGTGGCCGCGAAGCCCAGGGCGCCAAAGCTGTGCATCACGCCTTTGGGCAGGCCGGTGGTGCCGGAGGTGTAGATGATGGTGGCAAGGTCGGACGCGGCCGGCAGTGGGTCATCCTGGATCGGCGAGCAGGCTTGCAGATCGGCCCAACTGAAATCGAAGGAGCCCTTCGGGCACAACGGCAGGCTGACGCTCGGTACGCCCGCCGGTATGCCGGGGGCCATGGCGGGCCAATCATCGAGCTTGCCGATAAAGACCAGCGCCGCCTCGGAATGGCTGAGCACATGGGCGACGGAATCGGCAGTGAGGTTGGGGTACAGCGGCACCGAGACATGCCCGGCCATCCAGATCGCCAGGTCGGCGATGATCCAGTGAGCACAGTTTTTCGAGATCAGGGCAATGTGCGAGCCGACGGGCAGTTCCCTGGCTCGTAGCCAGTGTGCAGCGCAACGGGCCTGGTGGCCGACATCGGCCCAGGTGAGGGTCTGTACCTCACCCGCGCCAACGGGCTGGACCAAAAAGGTTTTGCGCGGGTGCCGCGCTTCACGTTCGAAAAAGACCTGCAACGGCAAACGAAAAGCGACGGGCATGGGACGCGCTCCTTTGTGGTCCGACGATAGCCAACCAAGCACTTGCT
Source organism: Pseudomonas sp. MIACH (assembly GCF_001269925.1). Lineage (GTDB taxonomy): Bacteria > Pseudomonadota > Gammaproteobacteria > Pseudomonadales > Pseudomonadaceae > Aquipseudomonas. The sequence goes on along the minus strand of NZ_LHVO01000013.1, from coordinate 18,432 downwards.
TGGTTGACTATATAGCACACACAAAGCAGCTATATAGCCTACGGATTCTTCACGCTGACCAGGCTCATCAGCCCCGCCAGCGGGAAGTCGCCCTCCAGTTCCGCCAGGCTGGCGGTGCACATCGGCTGCGGCTGGCGCTGATGACCATGCTGCAGAAAACTGATCAGGCTGCCGACCAGCGGCTGATGGCTGACCAACAGCACATTGTCATCGCTGTCGAGCTTGGTCAGGACCTCCAGCGGATTGCCCTCCGGCGTGAGCCAAGGCACCGTGCGGATGTCCGCTTCAAAACCCAACGCGGCCCGCACCAACTGTGCGGTCTGCTGCGCCCGGACATAAGGACTGGCAATGATTGCACTGAGCGGCTGGCCGATAAGATGCGCGGCACTGCGCAACACTTCGGCGCGGCCATGCTCGGTGAGGTTGCGCTCGGCATCCGTGCGGGCATGACCCTCGGCCTCACCGTGACGCAAGACCCACACCTTCATAGCTTCGGCTCCTCATCACGCACCGGGTGCGGCGCCGGCGGCACGCTGTGGGCGGCTTCGCCCTCGGGTGCACGCGGGGTCGGCCAATCGGCGAACGGCCAAGGCTTCTGCTCCGTGTGGAAGCTGCCAAAGCGGCCGATCTGCGCAAGAAACTGGCTGAGGCTGTCGCCAAAGTTCATCAGGCCCAGGTTCGGCGCGCCATAGATCAGGCGGTAAATCAACTGCACCACCACCAATGCGCCGAGCAGGAACTGCGCCACCTGCCACACCAGGGCAAACACCAGCATCCACAGGATACGCAGGAGGATGGACTCGTACTTGGGAGCTGCTTTCGGATCGTTCATGGCGCGTTCCTCAGTTGAAACCACTGGTGGAAATAAAGTCGACGTCGGTTTTGGGCTCGGCGCGCATCAGCAACTCGATGACCTGGTTCAAGGTGCGCCCTTCAAACAGGATCGCGTGCAGCCCGGCGACCAGCGGCATATACACGCCGACTTCCTGGGCCTTGGCCTTGAGCACCTTGAGGGTGTTGACCCCTTCGGCCACTTCGCCCAGGCGCGTCACCGCGTCTTCCAGGCTCAAGCCTTGGCCAAGCGCGAAACCCACCTGGTAGTTGCGGCTTTTCGGCGACGAGCAGGTGACGATCAAGTCGCCCACACCGGCCAGGCCCAGGAAGGTCATCGGATTGGCACCCTGGTTCACCGCGAAGCGGGTCATTTCCGCCAGGGCGCGGGTAATCAGCATGCTCTTGGTGTTTTCGCCCATGCCGAGGGCCACCGCCATACCGGCGATGATCGCGTAGACGTTCTTCAACGCCCCGCCCAACTCCACACCAAAACGGTCGCCACTGGCGTACACGCGGAAGGTCCGCCCATGCAGCACCGCCTGGACGCGCTCGCAGAGTTCCTCGTCTTCACTGGCGATCACCGTGGCGGTCAGCGCGTGCTCAGCGACTTCCCGCGCCAGGTTCGGCCCGGACAGCACGCCAATGCGCGCCTGGGGAGCGATCTCTGCGAGGATTTCGCTCATCAGCTTGAAAGTCTGCGCCTCGATGCCCTTGGTCAGGCTGACCAGCAGCTTGCCCGCCAGGCGCTCGGCATGGGGCGCCAGCACCGAGCGCAAGGCGCTTGAAGGCAGCGCAACGAAGCACAGGTCGCAGTACGTCAGGGTGGCCAGCAAGTCGGTGACCGGCTCGACCGCCGGATGAATCTTGATGCCTTTAAGGTAGCGGGGGTTTTCCCGATGCACACGAATGGCCTCGGCCTGCTCGGGATCGCGCATCCACTGACGCACCGCGTGACCGTTCTCGGCCAGCAGGTTAGCCACGGCGGTACCAAAACTTCCGCCTCCCAGGACCGCAATAGGGCGCTGTTCAGTCATATGCAATCCGTTAATCCATACCAGTGGCGATGGCGGCATTATACGGGGCGACCCGCTTGCGGCCAGCCCCCGTAGTAAATCGTGCGCCTGTCGGAAAATGCCATGCCCGCGTGACGTAAATGCGAGGGCGACGACTGGCAAATAGCCCCACCTCAGTTAACATGGGCGGCTATCCGTCATTATCAAGGCCATGTCGTGTATTTGGGCCCTCCTTCCCGTTCATCTCTATTGCTGATGCTGTTGTGCAGTGCCCCCGTACTGGCAGACGATCTGTTCCTCGACAGCCAGCCGCTGCCGCAGGTATTGACCGCCACGCGCCTCAAGCAATCTGCCGCCGCCGTGCCGGGCAGCATGACGGTGATCGACAGCGAGTTGATCAAGGCCAGCGGTGCCAGGGATATCAGCGAGCTGCTGCGCCTGGTGCCGGGGATGATGGTCGGCTACACCACCGGCAACCAGGCTGCCGTGAACTACCACGGCACCAGTGCCAGCGACGCGCGGCGCATGCAGGTATTGATCGACGGGCGCTCGGTGTACCGCGCCGGCTTGGCCACGGTGGACTGGAGCGACATTCCGGTGGCGATGGAAGATATCGAGCGCATCGAGGTCTTCCGTGGCCCCAACACCGTCAGCTACGGCGCCAATGCCTTGATGGCGGTGGTCAATATCCTCACGCGCGCACCGGCCAACAGCCACGGCTCCCGAGTGAAAGTCATTCGTGGCGAACGTGGCATCAACGACTTCTATGCCAGCCAGGGCCTGGGCTGGGACACCGGTGATCTGCGCCTGTCCCTGTCCGGGCAACAGGACGACGGCTTTGACAGCGATGCCGCCGGGGCCGACCGCCGCGACAGTCGCCGCCTCAGCCGCTTCAGCCTGGCGGTGAGCCAGACGTTGAACGCGCAGCAAAGTATCGACTGGCAACTGGACGCCAAGGAAGGCACCAACCAGCGCCCCTATACCTATACCCCTGTATTTGCCGGGATTACCGAAGGCGGCAACAACTCCGACATCGCGGCCAAGGACTACGCCGGCTCCCTGCGCTGGAATATCGACTTCAATCCCGAACACAGCCTGTATATCCAGGGCTCGGCCCAGCAGTGGGACCGCCAGCAAGTCTGGAAGGCCTGTGACGCCAAGGTCTCGTTCAGCCCGGAGCTGACCCAGTTGTGGCAGCTCAACCCCAACTATGCCGAACGACTGGCCCGGCACATGGACACCTACAGCCAGGGCACCGCGCCAGCTGGCAGCGCCGCCGAGCAAGCCTTGGCCAATCAGGTCCTGGACCAATGGCGCAACGGCGCCAGCCAGAGCGTGTGCGGCGACATCGACCAGAGCACCCGCGAAAGCCGCTACGACGTGGAAATTCAAGACACCCTCAGCCTGTCCGACAGCCTGCGCCTGGTCAGCGGCATGAACTACCGCTACGACCGCGCCGACTCCGACACCTACTTCAATGGCACGCTGGACGACACCACCTGGCGCCTGTTCGGCCAACTGGAGTGGCGCGCCAGTGAACATTGGCTGCTGCAAGGCGGAGCCATGTTCGAAGACACGCACCTGAGCGGCCATTCGCTGACGCCAAGGGTGGCGGTCAACTACTTGATCAACCCACGCCACGGCCTGCGTGCGGTGTACTCTGAAGCCATTCGCTCACCGGACATGTTCGAGAACAACGTCAATTGGAGCTACCGCGTCACCAACCTCAGCTCCCCGGCCTATGGGCAAACGACCGGGCAGTACTTCGTGAAGACCCGTGGTCCGGGCAATCTCGACAAAGAACTGATGCGCTCGCGGGAACTGGGTTACAACGGCTTCTTCGCCGACATCGGGCTGAACATGGACGTGAAGCTGTTCTACGATGAAATCACCGACATGATCAGCTCGCCGCTGCGCAATAACCAGTACATCGCCAGCAACGCCAACAGCTCACGGTTCACCGGCGCCGAGTCCCAGTTTGACTGGCGCGTGAGCAACGCCGACCGCCTGCGGCTGACCTATGCTTATGTCGACGCCACCACCAGCAATCCGCTGGACAAAGCGCAAACCGCGCGTAACAGTGGCTCGGCCGGCTGGTTGCGCGAATGGGGCCAAGGGTGGTCCAGCGCGCTGTTCTACTATGGCGACGACGCACTTAACCAATATCGCTTCGAACGGGTCGACCTGCGGGTGGCCAAGCGCATTGCCCTGGGCAAAGCCAACGTGGAGCTGGCCGGTATGTTGCAACAACGCCTCGACAACCAGCCCACCACCTGGGCCGACAACACTTACGACCATCGACATGTGCTCTACTTCAGCGCGGAGTTAGAGTTCTGACATGGGCACCTCGTCACGGATGACCTTCTTCTCTTTCTATGCCTTCTGCCGACGCAGCGTGCTGCTGGCCTGCCTGCTGCTGGCAGCCCCGGCATGGAGCGCCGAAATCCTGCTGACCGCCGCCGAAGACGGCGCCGGCGTCGAGGCCTTCACCCAGGCCCTGGCCCAGCAACGCCCCCATGACCACGTCACGTTCACCCCCCTCAAGGACATGCCCGCCCCCGGCCGCCTGCCGGCCGGCACGCGCTTGATCCTGCTGGACCTGCCCGGCCTCGACTGGCGCCTGCGGGATGCCCAAGGTCCGCCGACCCTGGTCATGCGTATCAGCCGGCTACAGGCCCACCAGCGCCTGGGCAGCACACAGCACGCGCGGATCAGCCTGTTGTGGAGCGACCCACCGCTGCAGCGCCAACTGCACCTGATCACCAGCATCCTGCCCCAGGCACAGCGCATTGGCGTGCTGTACAGCCCCGACAGTGAATTCCTGCTGCCCGAACTGCGCGAACACGCCACGCTCCTGGGCCTGGAAGTCGTGCCTCAGCGTTGGGACAACATTACTGACAGCCGCCCGCTGCAAACCTTATTCAGGCGCAGTGACGTGTTGCTCGGCCTTGATGATCCGCAACTGTACAACCCGAAAACCGTGAAAAACCTGCTGCTGAGCAGCTACGGCCAGCAATTGCCGCTGATCGGGCCCAACGCAGGGTTCGTGCGCGCCGGCAGCCTGGCCAGCACCTACAGCGACCAGGCCGACTGGCTGGCAGTACTCGACCGCCTGCTGGACCAGCCGCCGGCCGGATGGCCGCGCGCGTTGTACCCGGACCACTTCAAAGTCGTGGGCAACCCGCAAGTCGCACGCTCACTGGGCATCGAACAGGTGGACGAAGCCAACGTCGCCGCCCGAATGGCCGAAGGAGAAAAACGCCCATGACCTTGCGTCGTCGTTGGGACATCAATACCCGCACCCAGCTCATCACCCTGGGCCCGGCGCTGTTGCTGACGTTGCTGCTGATCAGTTTCTTTACCTTCGTGCGTATCCAGGACCTGCGCCAGGAACTGGACCACACCGGCCAACTGATCGCCAACCAACTGGCACCGGCCACCGAATATGGGGTGATCTCGGGCAATAACGATGTGCTCGACAGCCTGCTGCGGGCCACGTTGGCCACACCCCACGTGCGCTTCCTGGAGATTCAGGACAGCAGCGAAAACATTTTGGTGTACGTCGAACAGCCCTCGGAAAAACACGACCGCTCGCTGTCGGTGAAAGTGTTCCAATCGCCGATTCGCCTGCAGCATATCCAGCTGGGCAATGACTTTTTCCAGGACAACCTCAACGAACCCAAGGCGCCGCGCGCCGACTACCTGGGTCGGGTGATCGTCGGCATGTCCAATGACGCCTTCAGTCAGCGCCAGCAGGAAATCCTGTTCAAGGCCGGCATCCTGGCGCTGTTCGCCCTGTTGTTTACCTTCCTGCTCGCCCGACGCCTGGCCGCTAGCCTGTCGCAACCGATCAGCGCCATGGGCAATGCGGTCAAGGCCATCCAGCAAGGCGACTACAAGACGCCGCTGCCGATCGTGGATGACTCCGAGCTGGGCGACCTGTCGCGCCACATCAACAACCTGGCCGAAGGCCTCAACCAGGCCAGCCGCGAACAGCAGCAGGCCATCGCCCAGCTGATCCAGACCCGCGAAGAAGCCGAACGGGCCAACAACGCCAAGTCGGACTTCCTGGCCATGATGAGCCACGAACTGCGCACGCCAATGAACGGCGTACTGGGCATGCTGCAACTGCTCGAAACCACCGAAATGACCGAGGAGCAGACCGAATACGCGGCGCTGGCCTCCGAATCCACCGAGCATTTGCTCAAGGTGATCAACGACATTCTCGACTTCTCGCGCATCGAGCGCGCGGCCCTGGAACTGGAACATATCCCGTTCAACCTGGCCGACCTGATCAACAGTTGCGCCCAGGCCTTCCAGCACAGCGCCCAGCAGCGCGGGCTGGCACTCAAGCTGCCGATCCCGGCGGGCATGGACGCACTGCGGGTACAGGGTGATCCGACGCGCATCCGTCAGATTCTGGTGAATCTGATCGGCAACGCCCTGAAGTTCACCGAACACGGTACCGTCAGCGTCGAGCCGCACTGGCAGACCCTCGATCATGACCTGGTGTGGTTCACCTGCACCGTACGCGACAGCGGCATCGGGATTTCCGCCGAGCGCCTGGAATTGATGTTCGATGCGTTCCAGCAGGCCGACAGTTCCATTTCAAGACGTTACGGCGGCACCGGTCTTGGCCTGCCCATTGCCCGCACCCTGGCCGAACGCATGGGGGGCACCCTGCGTGCCCAGAGCGAAGAAGGCCGTGGCTCGGTGTTTACCTTGGAGATCCCCCTGGCCATCGACCAGCAAAGCCTGGCGCCGATCGCCCTGGATGCTGAAGGCAAGCACAGCGCCGGTGAGGGGCGCCATGTGCTACTGGTGGAAGACAATCCGGTCAACCGCACCGTGGTGGAGGCCATGCTGCGCAGCCTGGGCTTTGAAGTCAGCCTGGCCACCGATGGCGCCGAAGCGATCCGCAGTGCCGAGAGCCTGATTTTCACCGCGATCCTGATGGATTGCCGACTGCCGCTGATTGACGGCTACGAAGCCACTCGACAGATTCGACAACTGCCGGGCTGCGCCGACCTGCCAATCATCGCCCTGACCGCCAACGCCCTGCAGGGCGACCGGGAAGCGTGTCTGGCGGCAGGCATGAACGATTACCTGGCCAAGCCGTTCAAACGCACGGATTTGCAGCAAATCCTGCAGCGCTGGGTGCAATAGCGGCGCGCCATCAGCCAACTGCGACTGGCGTGAAAGACGAAAGTGCGGCAGTCTTAGGCACCCGAACGGGCACCTGAAACGGGCCCGGTTTAAAATTTCAGTGAACAAGTGTACATTCAGTGCCTTAACGCTGTGACTTTCACTACAACGCAATAGTCTATGTGTAGGCTGCCGACATGAGGCATGAACGCTTCATTCGGTTCGGGAAGATTTGCCCTACCCTGCCGCATGGGATTATTGAGGAGCTCGCATGACCAAACAAAACGCCTTTACTCGGGAAGACCTGCTGCGCTGCAGTCGCGGTGAGCTGTTCGGCCCAGGTAACGCGCAACTGCCCGCCCCGAACATGCTGATGGTGGATCGCATCACCCATATCAGCGAAGAGGGTGGCAAGTACGGCAAAGGTGAATTGGTCGCCGAGCTGGATATCAACCCGGACCTGTGGTTCTTCGCCTGCCATTTCGAAGGCGACCCTGTCATGCCAGGTTGCCTGGGCCTCGACGCCATGTGGCAGTTGGTCGGCTTCTTCCTCGGCTGGCAAGGTCTGCCGGGCCGCGGCCGCGCCCTGGGTTCGGGCGAAGTGAAGTTTTTTGGCCAGGTCCTGCCGACCGCCAAGAAAGTCACCTACAACATTCAGATCAAGCGCGTCCTCAAGGGCAAGCTGAACCTGGCCATCGCCGATGGTTCGGTGAGCGTCGACGGTCGCGAGATCTATACTGCCGAAGGCCTTCGGGTCGGCGTATTCACTTCCACTGACAACTTTTAAGGGTTATCCGCATGCGCCGCGTCGTTATCACTGGTCTGGGCATCGTTTCTTGCCTGGGCAATGACAAAGAGACCGTCACCGCTAACCTGCGTGCAAGTCGCCCTGGCATCCGCTTCAACCCGGAATATGCCGAAATGGGTCTGCGTAGCCAGGTTTCCGGCTCCATCGACCTGCCCCTCGAAGAACTGATCGATCGCAAGATCTATCGTTTCGTGGGCCACGCTGCCGCCTACGCCTACCTGGCCATGAAAGACGCAATCGCCGACTCCGGCCTGAGCGAAGACCAGGTATCGAACGTACGCACCGGCCTGATCGCCGGTTCGGGCGGCGCATCCACCCTGAACCAGATGGAAGCGTTGGACATCCTGCGCGAAAAAGGCGTGAAGCGCGTTGGCCCGTACCGTGTAACGCGGACCATGGGCAGCACCGTTTCGGCCTGCCTGGCCACGCCGTTCGCAATCAAGGGCGTGAACTACTCGATCTCCTCCGCGTGCGCCACCAGTGCCCACTGCATCGGCACTGCCGTTGAGCAGATCCAACTGGGCAAGCAGGACATCGTGTTCGCCGGCGGCGGTGAAGAAGAACATTGGAGCCAGTCGTTCCTGTTCGACGCCATGGGCGCCCTGTCCACCCAGTACAACGAAACCCCGGAAAAAGCCTCCCGCGCCTACGACGCCAAGCGTGACGGTTTCGTCATCGCCGGCGGTGGCGGCATGGTGGTGGTCGAGGAGCTGGAACACGCCCTCGCCCGTGGCGCCAAGATCTACGCGGAAATCGTCGGCTACGGCGCCACTTCCGACGGTTACGACATGGTTGCGCCAAGCGGTGAAGGTGCCATCCGCTGCATGCAGATGGCAATGTCCACCGTAGATACCCCGATCGACTACCTGAACACCCACGGCACCTCGACCCCGGTCGGCGATGCCAAGGAAATGGAAGGCGTGCGTGCGGTATTCGGCGACAAGGCCCCTGCGATCAGCTCCACCAAGAGCCTGTCGGGTCACTCCTTGGGCGCCGCCGGCGTTCACGAAGCGATCTACTGCCTGCTGATGATGGAAGGCAACTTCATGGCCGGTTCGGCCAACATCGACGAGATCGACCCGGTCGTTGCCGATATGCCGATCCTGACCAAGACGGTTGAAAACGCAAAAATCGACACCGTGATGAGCAACAGCTTCGGCTTCGGCGGCACTAACGCCACCCTGGTGCTGAAACGCTGGCAGGGTAAGTAAGCCCCGCAGGTTGATCACCTGAAAAAGCCCCGACTGGTTCGGGGCTTTTTTATGGGCGTGGATTTGAGACCGCAACGCCCCCCTTGCAGCCGGTCTCCCGGAAGTTATCAAAGCTGCGCCGCATGTGCGTAAAACGAAAATGCAGTATCAACGCGCACCATCATCGCGACGAGGTTTAGGCAGGATGCCCAGGAAGTTGTCCCTCGCCACTTTGTGGGCAACGTCTTCAGGCAATGCATCCAAGAACACATCAAAGCGGTGCATTTCCTTACCCAGCTTGTTGAAACGCCCGACGACGTCCGAACCCAGCATAAAGCGCTCCGGGAAGCGCTCCACCAGCGTTACCCACTCAGGTCGAGGCTTGCCAGCCTCATCCAACAAGTACGGCGTGAGCATGCTCCAGGAGAGGTCGATATACAGGTTGGGGTAAGCCTCAAGCATGCGGCTCAAGGTGGGCAGCAAAAAGTCCATTTGCACCTGATGGCGGTGGATTTCCTTGCTGGTGCCGGCGTGAGCCCAGATAAAGCGGGTGTGCGGGTGGTTGCGCAGCGGCTCTTCGATTTCGGCCAAATACAGCGGATTGCGCTCGCGCTTGGAGGTGATGTTGGAGTGCAACATCACCGGCAAATCGTTTTCCGCCGCCAAGTGATAGATGCGCGTCATGGCTTCGTTATTGGCACGCGGGGTGTCGCCCGCCGTAAGGGCAGTGAGGTCGTCGTGACGGGTGAAGACTTCACCGATGCCCTGCCAGAGCCCCGGGTTGAGGTCGAGCATGCGCTGGATATGGGCATCCGAGTTCTTGTCGTTGGGGTTGAAGCCGGACAGAAACGGATGAAAGTGCTGGCGCTGTTCAGGTGTCAGTTTATTTACCGCTGCGGCAACAATCACGTCAGTGGCGCTGTACCAATAGGCATCCGCGTCATCACCGGCGTAGTAACGCGGACGCTTGGGTTCGTCTTCGTGCCATTTCTTGGCCACTGGGACACCGGAAATCATTACGTGGTCGATGCGATTTTCTGCCATCGCCTTGAGCAATTTGTCCATCCCCGCCGTTTCCTGGAAAAAATCCACGTAATGCAGGTGCGCATCGCTGTAGGCATAGTCGCGAGCCTGTGCGGCAAGGCTGCCGGTCGTGAGCAATAGGGCAAGACTCAGGCGGATCCAGGGCACGATAAAACCTCGATAGGGGCTGATAGGGGTAGACCGTGCGCCACACATCGGGGTTCAGCAGGAAAAAACGCGGAACACCCAAGTGCCAGCATGCTCTATAACTGCATGACCTTCATCCTGCCACCTTGTGAGGTTCGCCATGCCTGTTACCGTCAATACGCTGAACGCTGATAACTTCCGCCACAGCGTCAACATCAATAACCACGAGCTGTTTACTGACCTGCCCAAAAGCCTGGGCGGCGACGATTCAGCGCCCTCCCCCCACGATTATTTCGATGCCGCACTGGCTTCGTGCAAGGCGTTGACGGTCAAGCTCTATGCGCAGAAAAAAGACATCCCCCTGACCGGCGTGACCGTGGAAGTCACCCACGACGCCACCGAAGAGCAAAAGGGCAAATACAAGCTCAACGTCAAGCTGACGCTCAAGGGTGTACTCACCGACGAGCAGCGCGACGAGTTGCACCGCGTGGCTGATCGCTGCCCGGTACACAAACTGATGACCACCGCTGAGATCACCATCGAAACCCGCCTCTCGGAGGGCGCGTTCAGTCAATAGCGGCAACCTCCCGTCGAGCGGGTTATGCTCAAGACTATCCAACCCGCTCAGACTGGGACGCACCATGACCACCCTCACCGTGATCCGCCCTCGCCCCGAAGATGTCGAAGGCCAGCCGATCCTGCGCCCGCTGCCCTCGCGCGAATGCCGCAGCGTCGGGCCGTTTGTGTTTTTCGACCATATGCTGCCCACCCGCTACGAACCGGGGAGCGGCATGAATATCCGCCAACATCCGCATATCGGGCTGTCCACCCTCACCTATCTGTTTGACGGCGCACTGCAGCACAAGGACAGCCTGGGCTCCAACCAAGTGGTAGAGGCCGGCGATGTCAGCTGGATGACCGCCGGCAGCGCGATTGCCCATGTCGAGCGCACACCCGACGCCCTCAAGGCACGCGGTTTCAGTATGCATGGCCTGCAGGTGTGGCTGGCATCGCCCAAGGACCACGAAGAGGGGCCGGGGCATTACAGTCATCACCCGGCGTCGAGCCTGCCGCTGAGTGACAACCTGGGTGTGCGAATTCGCCTGATCGCCGGCAGCGGCTTCTGCCTCAAATCACCGGTACCGGTGCTGTCCCCTACCTTGTATGCAGATGTGCAGATGCAAACGGCCACGACCCTGCTGATTCCCGACGAGCACGAGGAACGCGCAGTGTATGTGCTGGAGGGTGAAGCACAATTGGAGGGCGAGCGGCTTGAGGTCCACAGCCTGGTGGTATTGCCGACTGGACAGGAGATGACTCTGTTCGCCGACAGCGATTGCCACGTGGTGGTGTTTGGCGGGGCGCCACTGGATGGGCCGCGGCGGATCAACTGGAATTTTGTCGCTAGCGATCCGTTGAAGATCGAGCAGGCCAGGCAGCGCTGGGCCGATGGGGATTGGCCGACGGTGCCGGGTGAAACTGAAAGAATTGAGTTGCCTGTTCCGGCTTCATCGGAGGCAAGTCGGAACAGGCGCTGAAGATTTAGCCCTTGAACACTTCATCCAGCAAGTTATGCATCGACTGGAAGGCCCGTGCAGCGGTCTTCGCGTCGTACATCATCTTGCCCGGCACATTGGCATCCGGGTCAGTGAAGGAATGCACCGCACCGCCGTAGCTCAGCAATTGCCAGTCCACGCCGGCCGCGTTCATTTCATCTTCGAACGCAGGCAGTTGCTCTTTCGGCACCAGCGGGTCGGAAGCACCGTGCAGCACCAGCACTGAACCCTGGATGTTTTTCGCATCGGCCGGATTCGGCGTATCGAGAGTACCGTGGAACGATACGGTAGCCTTCAATGGCGCACCGGTACGCGCCAGCTCCAGGGAGCAGCACCCGCCGAAGCAGAAACCAAAGGTGGCGAGCTTCGAGGTGTCCACTGCCGCTTCGGTCTGGCCCTGCAGTTGCTCAAAGGCCGCCTGCATGCGCTTGTTCAGCAGCGGGCGATCATTCTTCAACGGCATCATTGCGGCGCCGGCTTCATCGCCGTTCGACGGGCGCACGGTTTGCCCGTAGAGGTCGGCGATCAGCACCACGTAGCCCTTTGCGGCAACGCTCTTGGCGATTTCTTCGGCCCCCGCACTCACCCCCATCCAGTTCGGCGCCATCAGCAGGCCGGGCAGCGGGTTCTTTTGGCTGGCATCAAACGCCAGGCGGCTTTCATACGACTGGCCATCAATCTGATAGACCACGGAACGCACAGTGACTTGGCTCATCATTTACTCCAGTTGAGGGGCGATAGAACGAAAAAACCCGCCGAAGCGGGTTTTTCTACAACGGTATCAAACCGACAGTTCAACCAACAGCTTGTTCAGTCGGCGCACATAGGCGGCCGGGTCTTTGAGGCTGTCGCCAGCGGCCAGGGCCGCCTGGTCGAAGAGGATGTGCGACAGGTCGCCAAACCGCTCTTCGCTCTGCTCGCCGTCGAGTTTCTCGATCAACGGGTGAGCCGGATTGAATTCGAAGATCGGCTTGGAGTCCGGGACCTTCTGGCCGCTGGCTTCAAGGATCTGGCGCATCTGCATGCCCAGGTCCTGCTCGCCGATAGCCAGGATCGCCGGGGAATCGGTCAGACGATGGGAAACCCGCACTTCGCTGACGGCATCGCCCAGGGACGCCTTGATCCGCTCCACCAGGCCTTCTTTGGCCTTGGCGACTTCTTCGGCTTCTTTCTTCTCTTCTTCGGAGTCCAGGTTGCCCAGGTCCAGGTCGCCACGAGCTACGTCGACAAAGGATTTGCCGTCGAACTCGTTGAGGTAGCTCATCAGCCACTCATCGATACGGTCGGTCAGCAGCAGCACTTCGATGCCTTTCTTGCGGAAGACTTCCAGGTGCGGGCTGTTCTTGACCTGGGCATAGGTTTCGCCGGTCAGGTAGTAGATCTTGTCCTGACCTTCCTTGGCACGAGCCAGGTACTCGGCCAGGGAAACGACCTGCTCGCCGTCTTCACCCTGGGTGGAAGCAAAGCGCAGCAGACCGGCGATTTTCTCCTTGTTGGCGAAATCTTCTGCCGGGCCTTCTTTCATGACCTGACCGAAGTTTTTCCAGAAGCCCTTGTATTGCTCAGGCTCGTTCTTCGCCAGTTTCTCCAGCATGTCGAGTACACGCTTGGTCAGCGCCGACTTCATGGAGTCGATGATCGGGTCTTTTTGCAGGATTTCCCGCGACACGTTCAGCGACAGGTCATTGGAGTCGACCACGCCCTTGATAAAGCGCAGGTACAGCGGCAGGAACGACTCTGCCTGGTCCATCACGAACACGCGCTGCACGTACAGCTTCAGGCCTTTCGGCGCTTCACGCTGGTACAGGTCGAACGGCGCACGGGCCGGCACATAGAGCAGCGAGCTGTATTCCAGCTTGCCTTCGACCTTGTTGTGGCTCCAGCTCAGCGGGTTTTCGTAGTCGTGACCGATGTGCTTGTAGAACTCCTGGTATTCCTCGTCCTTGATCTCGGTACGCGGACGGGTCCACAGGGCACTGGCGCGGTTAACGGTTTCCCATTCCTCGGCAGGCTTCTCTTCACCTTCGGCGGCCGCTTGTTCTTTCGGCAGCTCGATCGGCAAGGCGATGTGGTCGGAGTACTTCTTGATGATATTGCGCAGGCGCCAGCCATCGGCGAACTCGTCTTCACCGGACTTGAGGTGCAGGACGATGCGGGTACCACGGTCAGCCTTGTCGATGGTGGCGATTTCAAATTCGCCCTCGCCTTTGGAAGACCAGTGCACGCCTTCGCTGGCGTCAAGGCCGGCACGACGGCTGAACACTTCAACCTTGTCGGCCACGATAAAGGCCGAGTAGAAGCCCACGCCGAACTGGCCGATCAGGTGCGAATCTTTCTTCTGGTCGCCAGACAGGTTTTTCATGAAGTCGGCGGTGCCGGATTTGGCGATGGTCCCCAGGTGGGTGATCGCATCGTCCCGGCTCATGCCGATACCGTTATCTTCGAGGGTGACGGTATTGGCGTCTTTGTCGAAGCTCACACGGATCTTCAGTTCCGCGCCACCTTCCAGCAGTTCAGGCTTGGACAGGGCTTCGAAACGTAATTTGTCGACAGCGTCAGAGGCGTTCGAGATCAATTCGCGAAGGAAGATTTCCTTGTTGGAATACAGCGAATGGATCATGAGGTGCAGCAGTTGCTTCACCTCGGTCTGGAAGCCCAGGGTTTCCTTTTGAGTTTCCACACTCATGGTCATCAAACTCCAATTGGATGGCAGTGGCCGCGCCCTTGAGGGTTGGCGGCGGGTTGTCATCAAAGTTGGGGGCTAAGACCAGGATTTCAAGGGCGGCTTGTTTCCTCAATCTTGAAATGCGCACGGGCGGTGGCAATCGGTTCGGCGGCAGTGCTTTGCCAGGCGGTGATCGCGACATTCGCCACCCGTCGGCCCTGTCGCCACACCTGGCATTTGGCGTAAGTGTCGCGAAACTGGCCGGCACGCAGGTAATCGAGGGAGAAATCGATGATTTTCGGGAGACCTGGCGCGCCGGTAAACACCAGCAGGTGCAGCGCCGCCGCCAGTTCCATAAAGCCGGCAATCACTCCGCCGTGAAGCGCCGGCAATATAGGGTTACCAATATTGTCCTTGTGTGCCGGCAGGCGAAACAGCAACTCATCGCCCAACCGGGTGCATTCGATGCCGATCAGTTTGGCGTAGGGGATCAGGTCCAACAGTTCGTCGTAGCTGCCCCGCTGATGAGCCTGCTCCAGTCGGGTCTTGAATCGATGCGTCATGCCTGCTCTCCCTTGATCGTGCTGTCCAGCCCTTGTGTGCCCCTGAGGCGCTTGCCCATGCGCATGAAGGTGCCGACCACATGGGCGATGGGTTGTTGCGGATCGTCCTGGTAGGCAAAACCGCGCGCAAAGATCACGTCAGCCGTCACCCGGTAGCACTGGGCGAAGCCATACACCGGTTTATGGGGCTCGGCGGGATGCATATAGTCGACACGCAGGTCCAGGGTCGGGCACACCTCGAACTCCGGCAGGACACACAGGGTGGCCATGCCGCAGGCCGTGTCCATCAAGGAGGTCAGCGCGCCACCGTGGATCACGCCGGTCTGGGGATCACCCACCAGCTGTGGCGCGTAAGGCATGAGCAACGTAATGCCGTCTTCGCTGGCGCGATGAGCCGTGATACCCAGCACCTGACAATGGCGCAAGGCTGAGACAAAACGCGTCGCGCGCTCTAACAAGGGATTTCCGGTCATTCGTTCAAGACTCTTATTAGTGTTGATGTGCGAAATGGGCGCTAGGGGTGAAAGTTCCTTTGAGACTGCGGTTTATATATCTGTGGAATAAAAGGAACTAATGCTGAACTGCCATGCTCGAAAGGCCAGAAGATATCTTCACTAAGGAGAAACACCCCATGCGTAAGACTTTAGCTATTTCCATGATGTTGGCCGCTGCCCTCGGTCTCGCTGCTTGCGATAAAAAATCCGAAGACAAAGCCCAAGACGCCGCAGCACATTCCGAGCAAGCTCAAAAAGACATGGCGAAAGCTCAGGATAAAGTGAACGACGCTGCGAAAGAAAACGCCGATGCTGCCAAAGCTCAGGCTGAATCGAACGCAGCCGCCGCAAAAGAAGCAGCACCTGCTACCCCTGCCACCGGTTCTTGATACCGCGGCATGAAATAGCTTTGCTGCAAAAAGAAAGCCCGCTTAGATAGCGGGCTTTACTTTGTCTGCTGTTTTTATTCGCCGCGTTAATAGGCTGGAGCGCACTAAGCCGCTTCTTTGACGGCCTCCGGCAGCGGCGTATCCGTCTGCGTATACACCATCACTTGCAGTACGTCGGAATGAAACTCCCGACGGTACAGCACCAACACCACCCCGGCGCTCATCAACATGAACAACCAGGGACTGACAAACCACGCCAGCATGGTCATGCCGAAGTAATAAGCGCGCAGGCCAAAGTTGAACTGGTTGGCAGCCATTGAGATTACCCGCGCCGCACGCAGGGCAAACGCCTTGCGCTCCTGCTCCGACACATGCCGCTCACCGATCATCGGTGCCGAGCCTACCAGCACTGCTGCAAAGTTGTACTGGCGCATGCACCAACTGAAGGTGAAGAACGCATAGACGAAGACCAGCGCCAGGCAGAGCAACTTGATCTCCGACATCCCCTGAGAGGCTTGCTGCACCATGGGTATGTCCGCCAACAACGACACCGCACGCTCGGAGGCACCCAGCACCGTGAGAATACCGGCGAGAATGATCAAGGTGCTGGAGGCGAAAAATGAGGCGTTACGCTCCAGGTTGCCGATCACACTGGCGTCGGCGATGCGGTTGTCGCGCAGCAACATGCGGCGCATCCAGTCTTCGCGATACAAATGCAGCACGCTGGCCAGGCACGCGGTATCTCGGGCTTTCCAAGTGGCATAACGGGTGTAGCCGCCCCAACACAGGATGAACCAGAGGGCGGCAAGCAGGTGGATCTGATTGGCTTCGACGAACGACATGCGGGTCCTTGCAGAAACGAGATTGAAAAACTTTTTGCGTCTGTTCGACGTTAGCGCAAAGAAAAAGACACTGCCCGCGGCTCAAAAAAAATGCCCCGTATCGATTGATACGAGGCATTTCCGTACTGCATGAAACCCGCTTGTTATGCGATGGCTTCGCTGCGCTTACCCAGCATGCGATCAATGACGACCGCCACACCCAGCGTCATCACCGACGGCACCAACCACGCCAGGCCTTGCTCGCTCAGCGGCAGGTTCGCCAGCTGCGAAGGCATCCAGCCCGCGAGGCCGGCACCCTTGAGCGCGTCGATACAGCCAAAGATGAACGACACCAGCATGACCGGCCCGACGATACGGCCCTGCTCCTGCCAGAAGTCTTTGCAGAAGCTCAAGGCCACCAGCACGATGCATGGCGGGTAGATCGCGGTGAGTACCGGGATCGAGAACGCAATCAGCTTGGTCAGGCCCAGGTTCGACACGAACAGCGAGAACAGCGCCAGGATCACGACCAGGGTCTTGTAGGACAGTGGCAGGATTTTGCTGAAGTACTCGGCGCAAGCGCAGGTGAGGCCGACAGCGGTGACCAGGCACGCGAGCGAAATCAACACGGCCAGGAAACCACTGCCCAGGGAGCCAAAGGTGTGCTGCACATAGGCGTGCAATACGGCGGCACCATTGGCAGCGCCAGCCGCCACTTCATGGCTGCCCGCCCCGAGACGGAACAGGCTGATATACACCAGCGCCAGGCCCACGCCGGCAATCAACCCGGCAATGATCGCGTAGCGGGTGATCAGCTTGGGCGACTCGACACCACGGGAACGGATCGCGTTGACGATCACAATGCCAAACACCAGCGCACCCAGGGTATCCATGGTCAGGTAACCATTGACAAAGCCCTGGGAGAACGGCGCGGCGACATATTCCGGAGTGGCAACACCCACCTCACCTGCCGGCAGGGCAAACGCGGCAATACCGAGAATGGCCAACGCGATGATCTTCAGCGGCGCCAGGAAACGACCCACGGTGTCCAGCAGTCGGCCTGGGTACAGGGAGACAAAGAACACCACCAGGAAATACACCGAGCTGTAGAGGAACAGCGCCAGCGGGCTTTCGCCGGTCAGCGGCGCCAGGCCCACTTCAAACGACACGGTCGCGGTACGCGGGGTGGCGAACAGCGGCCCTACCGCCAGATACGCCGCCGCCGCGAGCAGGCCACCGGCGATCTTGCCGATCGGGCTGCTCAACGCGTCCATACCGCCACCGACCTTGGCCAGGGCGATCACAGTGACCACCGGCAAACCAACGGCGGTGATCAGGAAGCCCAGCGCCGCCATCCAGACGTGAGGCCCGGACTGCAAACCAACGATAGGCGGGAAGATGATGTTGCCGGCGCCCACGAACAGGGCAAAGGTCATGAAGCCCAACGCCAGGATGTCCTGGCTTTTCAACACTTTCATTTGAGGAAATACCACACTACTGAATCGGAATTTAGAGAGGGATTCCCTATGGATGAGGGAAATGCTGCCGGCCCTTATGGGCACCGGCCGGTCTAGCGCGCAGCTTCCTTTTGGGAGGCGGACGCATAAAGAGGCGGCTAGGGTACAGAATTAGCCTGACAAACGCACTGTTGCGGGGCGAACTGTCCGATAAGCGACATTTACATGTCGCGTTTTCATACCAAATTTGGCAATACAGACAAAAATGTGGAGGGGGCTTGCTCCCGATAGCGGTGGTTCAGTCACTGATGAGGTGACTGAGCTACC
>NZ_LHVO01000012.1 GCF_001269925.1 Pseudomonas sp. MIACH | reverse complement strand
GCAGGCTTTGGAGCGTGGGTAACCCGGCAGGACGCCGGGTTAGCCGCACTGGGCCAAGGATGGCCCATTGCGGCGGCCCACGCTCCAAAGCCGGAGTGAGGGCACACCGAGCCTAGGCGAGGTGCCGAGTGTTGGGGCGAAGCGTTTTTGGTTACTTTTGGCGCTCTTCCAAAAGTGACCCGCTGTAAGAGCGGAACCCTAAGCAGCCGTTACCGCAGCAACGGATATGTACTCGGTCAACTCCAAATACATGGTCGGCCCGAAGGCCGCCACGAGACTAAGCTGCCCATACTCAGGATTGCCTGACCAACGCGCGTCATCGGTCACAGAGCTGCTTTATGTTTGCACCAAAACAAAACGGCACCTGGGTGCCGTTTTGTGTTTCATGCCCGGGCACGTTTACTTACGCGCGGCCTCCCACTGCTTGAGCAGGTCGCCATAGGCCACGGTTTCACCTTTCGGCTTCTCGTTGGCCAGTTTCGGTTTCGGCGCACCCGGTTGGTCGAACCAGTATTGCGCATCACGCTCGGGGTTCATTTTCGGACCGCATACCGGCTGCACCTTGGAGCGTTCCAGGCGCGTCATGATCGCGTCCTGCTCCTTGGCCAGGTTGTCGAGGGCCTGTTGCGGGGTTTTCTCGCCGCTGGCGGCGGCGGCAATGTTGCTCCACCACAGCTGTGCCAGGCGTGGGTAGTCCGGCACGTTGGTGCCGGTCGGGGTCCATTCGACCCGCGCCGGGCTGCGGTAGAACTCCACCAGGCCACCGAGTTTCGGCGCCATGTCGGTCATGGCCTGTGAGTTGATGTCGGACTCACGAATCGGCGTCAGGCCGACGATGGTTTTCTTCAGCGACACGGTTTTCGAGGTCACGAACTGCGCGTACAACCAAGCCGCGAGTTTCTGTTTCTCGGGCGTCGACTTGAGGAACGTCCAGGAACCCACGTCCTGGTACCCCTTCTTCATGCCCTTTTCCCAATACGGCCCGACCGGCGACGGCGCCATCCGCCATTTCGGCGTGCCGTCGGCGTTCACCACCGGCAGGCCCGGCTTGGTCATGTCGGCGGTAAACGCGGTGTACCAGAAGATCTGCTGGGCGATGTTGCCCTGGGACGGCACCGGGCCGGATTCGGAGAAGGTCATGCCCGCCGCTTCCGGTGGCGCGTAGGCTTTCATCCAGTCCACGTATTTCTGCGTGGCGAACACGGCGGCCGGGCCGTTGGTGTCGCCGCCACGGGTCACGCTGGAGCCCACCGGGTGGCAGTCCTCCACGCGAATGCCCCACTCATCCACCGGCAAACCGTTGGGCAGGCCTTTGTCGCCGCCGCCGGCCATGGAAAACCACGCATCGGTGAAGCGCCAGCCCAGGGACGGGTCTTTCTTGCCGTAGTCCATGTGCCCATAGATGCGCTTGCCGTCGATTTCCTTGACGTCTTCACTGAAGAATTTGGCGATGTCTTCGTAGGCCGACCAGTTCACCGGCACGCCGAGGTCATAGCCGTATTTTTCCTTGAACTTGGCTTTCAGTTCCGGACGCTCGAACCAGTCGGCGCGGAACCAATAGAGGTTGGCGAATTGCTGGTCGGGCAGCTGGTAGATCTTGCCGTCCGGCGCGGTGGTGAAGGAGATGCCGATAAAGTCCTTGATATCCAGGGTTGGCGAGGTGAAGGCCTTGCCTTCGTTGGCCATCAGGTCGGTGATGGATTCAGTCTTGCCATAGCGAAAGTGCGTACCGATCAAGTCGGAATCGTTGACCCAGCCGTCATAGATATTCTTGTCGGACTGCATCTGGGTTTGCAGCTTCTCCACCACGTCGCCTTCCTGCAGCAGGTCGTGGGTCAGCTTGATCCCGGTGATTTCACTGAAGGCCTTGGCCAGTACCTTGGATTCGTACTCGTGGGTGGTGAGGGTTTCCGACACCACGTTGATCTTCATCCCACGGAACGGTTCCGAGGCTTTGATAAACCACTTCAACTCCTCCAACTGCTGGTCGGCCGTGAGAGTCGACGGTTTGAACTCGCTGCCGATCCACTTTTTCGCCGCATCTTCATACGCATCGGCCCAGGCCGTGGCGCTCAAACCGCTGAGGGCCAGTACGGCGGCCAATGAAATGCTATGTCGCAGCTTATTGTTTTTATTCAACATAGAGACCTCCTGGTTAATTTCAAAAAGGACTACAAACGCCACAACCCCCTGTAGGAGCGAGCTTGCTCGCGAAAAACCCGAGGACACCGCGTACATCCAGAATGCCCGCGTTATCGTTGGCGATTTTCGCGAGCAAGCTCGCTCCTACAAAGTGTCGGGGCACTAGCCCCAACGCATCACACTCAACAGCCATACCAGGGAGAGCGCGGACGCTACCCAGATGCTCCAGTCGGTAACGCCGATCACCAGCAAATGCAGGTAGGCGCTGCCGAGAAGACCGATAAACAAGCGATCACCACGGGTGGTGCTGATCGGCAGCAAGCCGCGCCGGGGGATGCTCGGCGAGCGCAGCTCCCAGGTGGTCATGCCCGCGAGAATCAGGGCAATGCCGCCAAAGAACAGTGCAGTGGGGGTGGTCCAGGCCATCCATTCCATCATCGACTCCTCAGACCCGGCCCAGGGCAAAGCCCTTGGCCACGTGGTTGCGAACAAACCAGATCACCAGCATGCCGGGCAGGATGGTCAACACCCCCGCCGCTGCCAGCACGCCCCAATCGATACCCGAGGCCGACACCGTGCGGGTCATCACCGCCGCGATGGGCTTGGCGTTGACTGAGGTCAGGGTGCGCGCCAGCAGCAACTCGACCCAGGAAAACATGAAGCAGAAAAACGCGGTCACACCGATGCCGGAGCCGATCAACGGGATAAAAATCTTCACGAAGAACTTGGGAAAACTATAGCCGTCGATGTAGGCAGTTTCGTCGATTTCCTTGGGCACCCCGGACATGAAGCCCTCCAGGATCCACACCGCCAATGGCACGTTGAACAGGCAGTGGGCCAAGGCCACGGCGATGTGCGTGTCGAACAGGCCGATGGACGAATACAGCTGGAAAAACGGCAGCAGGAACACCGCCGGTGGCGCCATGCGGTTGGTCAGCAGCCAGAAGAACAGGTGTTTGTCGCCCAGGAAGCGGTAGCGCGAGAAAGCATAGGCTGCCGGCAACGCCACACTCAGGGAAATCACCGTATTCAGGCTCACGTAGTACAGCGAGTTGAGGTAACCGGTGTACCAACTCGGGTCGGTGAAGATCACCTTGTAGTTGGCCAGGGTGAAATCCTGCGGAAACAGCGTCAGCCCGCCGAGGATTTCGGTGTTGCTCTTGAAGGACATGTTCAGCAGCCAGTAGATCGGCACCAGCAGGAACAGGATGTAGATCAGCAGCGGAATAACCTTGCGCTTGCTCATGTTGGCGGCCTCAGCGGTTGGCGTCGGAGTGGGTCATGGCGGTGTAGAACAGCCAGGACACCAACAGGATGATCAGGAAATACACCAGGGAGAACGCCGCCGCCGGGCCCAGATCGAATTGGCCTACGGCCATCTGGGTAAGCGTCTGACTGAGGAAAGTGGTGGCGTTACCCGGCCCGCCGCCCGTGAGGACGAAGGGCTCGGTGTAGATCATGAAGCTGTCCATGAAGCGCAGCATCACCGCGATCAGCAGCACGCTTTTCATTTTCGGCAACTGGATATGTCGGAACACTGCCCACGCCGAGGCCCGATCGATACGCGCCGCCTGGTAGTACACATCGGGGATAGCCCGCAGCCCGGAGTAGCACAGCAGCGCCACCAGTGAAGTCCAATGCCACACGTCCATCACCAGCACCGTGACCCAGGCGTCCATGGTGTTGGCCGCGTAGTTGTAGCTGATGCCCAGGGCGTTGAGGCTGTAGCCCAGCAGGCCGATATCGGCGCGGCCGAAGATCTGCCAGATGGTGCCCACCACGTTCCACGGAATCAGCAGCGGAATGGCGAGGATGATCAGCACCAGCGACGACCAGCGGCCCTTGGTCGGCATGGTCAGGGCGATGGCGATGCCCAGAGGGATTTCGATCAGCAGCACGCAGGCCGAATAGATGAACTGGCGCAGCAGCGAGTCATGCAGGCGCGGGTCGAGCAGCACCTGTTTGTACCAGTCGGCGCCGACAAAGTAGCGGCTGGACTGGTCGAAGATGTCCTGCACCGAATAGTTGACCACGGTCATCATCGGGATCACCGCACTGAACGCCACCAGCAGGAACACCGGCAACACCAGCCACCAGGCCTTGTTGTTCTGCACCTTGTTCATGGCTGCACCTCCAGCAGGTAGTCGTCGGCATACACCATCAGCCACTGCGCGGGAAAGCTGATGGACGCCCTGCCCTCGGGCACCGGTTTGTCTTCGGCCAGGCGCACTTTGAGGGTGGCGCCGTCGAGGTTGAGGGTCATGATCTTGTAGGTGCCGAGGTCTTCGACATGAGTGACATCGGCCTGCAGCGCGTCAGGGTTGTGCTCGTCCCATACGTGGATAAATTCCGGGCGGATGCCCACTTGCAGCTTCGTGTAGTGGCTGCCGGCGATGCGTTGTTGCAGGGCCTCGGACAACGGCAGCAGCGTGCTGGCAAACCGCACACCGCCGGCCTCGGCCTGCACTTCGATCAGATTCATCCCAGGGCTGCCGATGAAGTAGCCGACAAAGGTGTGGCTCGGCCGCTCGAACAACTCACGGGGCGTGCCGAACTGCACGATCTGCCCGCCGTACATCACCGCGATCTTGTCGGCGAAGGTCGAGGCCTCAAGCTGGTCATGGGTGACGTAGACCATGGTGATATTGAACTGCTCGTGAATCTGCTTGAGCTTGCGCCGCAGCTTCCACTTCAGGTGCGGGTCGATCACCGTCAACGGTTCGTCGAAAAGGATTGCCGACACGTCGTCACGCACCAGGCCACGGCCCATGGAGACTTTCTGTTTTTCATCGGCCGTGAGGTTGCGGGCTTTTTTGCTCAGCAGGGTTTGCAGGTCGAGGACTTCGGCAATTTCCTGCACCTTGCTGTGAATTTTCGCCTCGGCCATGCCCTGGTTCCGCAGGGGAAAGGCCAGGTTATCGAACACCGTCATGGTGTCGTACACCACCGGGAACTGGAACACCTGGGCGATGTTGCGTTTTTCCGGGGTGAGGTCGTTGACCACTTTGCTGTCAAACAGCACCTGGCCCTCGGACGGGCTGAGCAGGCCGGAGATGATATTGAGCAGGGTCGACTTGCCGCAGCCCGACGGCCCGAGCAAGGCGTAGGCACCGCCCTGCTCCCAGATATGGTTCATTTCCCGAATGGCGTAGTCCTCAGGCCCGTTCGGTGTAGGGCTGTAGCTGTGCGCCAGGTTCTGCAAATGGATCTCGGCCATCAGGAAACCCTCGCGACGCGGCGCCCGGGGGCCTGGACCAAACGGCCCTGGCCATCGAACACAAACAGTTTATGGGTGGGGATATACACACGGATCGGCGCGTCGACGTCGTACTCGTGCACCCCCGGCAGGTGCAGCACCAGCAGAAAGTGCTCGCTGCGCACGTGCAGGAAGGTTTCCGAACCGCTGATCTCGGCGACTTCCACCGTCACCGCCAGCTCCAGGTCGTCGTCGTTGCTCGGCACCAGGCTGATATGGCTGGGGCGCACGCCGAAGCGGAATTCGCCTTCGCCGATGGGGCGCAGGTCGACGTTCAACGGGAAGTGCACGAAATTGGCGAAGCTCACCTCGTTACCGCTGATACGCCCCGGCATCAGGTTGATCGGCGGCTCGGAAAACAGCTCAGCGGCCAACACGGTCTGTGGCTGGTGATAGACCTCGGCCGCCTTGCCGCTCTGGATCACCCGGCCTTCGTGAAGAATGGTGGTGGTGCCGCCCAGGGCCAGGGCCTCGTTAGGCTCGGTGGTGGCGTAGATCGCAATGGTATGCCGCGCCTTGAACAGCTCGCGCATTTCCTGACGCAGCTCTTCGCGCAATTTGTAGTCCAGGTTCACCAGCGGCTCATCGAACAGGATCAGTTCGGCGTCTTTCACCAGGGCCCGGGCCATGGCCGTACGTTGCTGCTGGCCACCGGACAACTCCAACGGGTGGCGCTGCAGGAATTTCTCGATGCGCAGCATCCTGGCGGTTTCCAGCACTTTGCTCTGGATCAGCTCGTTGGACACACCGGCCTGGCGCAACGGCGAGGCGATGTTTTCGAACACGGTCATGGTCGGGTAGTTGATGAACTGCTGATACACCATCGACACATTGCGCAGGCGCACTGGCTTTTGCGTGACGTCTACGCCGTTCATCAGGATGCGGCCGCTGTCGGGTTTGTCCAGGCCGGCCATCAGGCGCATCAGGCTGGTCTTGCCGGACAGGGTGCGGCCAAGCAAAACGTTGAAGGAACCGGCTTCGAAGCGCAGGTTGGCGTCGTCGATCCAGGTTTGACCTTCGACGACGCGGGAGACATGTTCCAGGGTCAATGACATGACACGACCTTTTTTATTATTGGAATGAATCTGGCCAGTCGTCAGAGCGAGTTTCATGCCAAAAACGGCAGGTGCTTGATCCACAAGGCAATGGGCTGAACGTGATGTTCAGGAGCGAACAGAAATGAACAGATTGGGCTGAACAATTGAACAGTCCTGGGGTTGACAATGAACAGTTCTGAACAACACTCTTTGAACCCGATTGATCTGGTTACATCCGCTGGATTGTGCAAGACCCCAAAACAATAAAAAGAAGGTCGCCCCATGGCCGAACCCCTGGCTCACGACACCCTTATCCAGGAATCCTGGCGCCGTTGCCGCGCCTTCGGCCTGGACCACCAGAGCACGCCCAGCTTCGATCAACTGCCCGCCGAGGGCATCAGCCAATTGCTGGAAAGCCAGCATTCCCTGGTGCAGACCACGCATCAGGAAGTCCTGCCCTATTACGAAAACATCCTGAGCAACTCCAACTGCCTGATCATGCTGGCCGACAACCAAGGCCAGGTGTTGACCAGTTGGGGCACCCAGCGCTTTATCGAGCCCAAGCTGGCCCGTGGCTTCAGCGCCGGCGCCAGTTGGAGGGAGCGCTCCAGCGGCACCAATGCCATCGGCACCGCACTGGCCTGTGCCCAGGCGGTGCATATCGAACACGACGAACACTTCCTCAAGGCCAACCGCTTCATGACCGGCTCAGCGGCGCCGATCTTCGATGCCCAGCGCGAAATTATCGCGGTGCTGGATGTGTCCAGCGACAGCTACCTGCCGCCCTCCCACACCTTGGGCATGGTCAAGATGATGAGCCAGACCGTGGAAAACCGGCTGATCCTCAACCTGTTTCGCGGTGAGCACTTCCAACTGACGTTCAACACCGGCCTGAGCAACCTCGACAGCCAGTGGGCGGGCCTGCTGATCTTTGATGAGAGCGGTCAGGTGCTCTCGGCCAACCGTCGTGCCGACAACTTGCTGGGCATCAGTCTGTCGCGGGTGATGATCGACAGTTTGTTCAAGGTGTCGCTGCTGGAGTTGCTCAATCAACCGGAGGGCCTGCCTTTTTCGTTGCAGGCGGCGGGACGTAATCGCTTCCAGTGCCTGCTCAAACGGCCCAAGCAGATGCCGGTGCAGGCCCGCGTGTTCAGCGAGCCCGTTGCGCCAAAGCCCGCCGCGATTGGTTTGAAGACCCTGCACTTTGGTGATGTGCGCGTGGAAAAAGCTGTGCGCCAGGGCGAGCGTTTGCTGGAGAAGGACATCCCGTTGCTGATCCACGGTGAAACCGGCGTGGGCAAGGAGGTCTTCGTCAAGGCCTTGCACCAGGCCAGCTCCCGCAGCCAGCAGGCCTTTATCGCGGTGAACTGTGCGGCGATTCCCGCCGAGCTGGTGGAATCGGAACTGTTCGGCTACGAAAAAGGCGCGTTCACCGGCGCCAACCAGAAAGGCAGCATCGGCCTGATCCGCAAGGCCGACAAAGGCACGCTGTTCCTCGATGAAATCGGCGATATGCCGCTGCCGACGCAAGCGCGCCTGTTGCGGGTATTGCAGGAGCGTTGCGTGCAACCGGTGGGCAGCAGCGAGTTGTTCCCGGTGGATTTGCGCATTATCTCGGCCACTAACCGGGCCTTGCGCGAGCTGGTCCAGGCCGGGCGTTTTCGCGAGGATTTGTACTACCGCATCGGCGGCCTGACCCTTGAATTACCGCCGTTACGCGAGCGCAGCGACAAGCGGGCACTGTTCCAGCAGCTGTGGCAGCAGCACCGTGAGCCCACCCAATGGGCCGGGCTCAGCGCCGAGGTGCTGGCGCTGTTCGAGCAGCACCCGTGGCCGGGCAACCTGCGCCAGGTGAGCAGCGTGTTGCAGGTGGCGCTGGCGATGGCCGAGGAACAGCCGATCCGCCCGGAACATCTGCCGGATGATTTTTTTGTGGATTTGAAAGTGACAGCGCCGCTGCGCGCCAGCGAATACCTGGATGACAGCATCGACCTGACCCAGCGTCTGAAGGCGGCCGGTGGGAATATTTCCCACCTGGCGCGGGAGCTGGGGGTGAGCCGCAACACCTTGTACAAGCGCCTGCGCCAGAACGAACGCTAGCGCGGCTTGACCACCACCAGCAGGTCGGTGAAGTACTCCACCTGGATCGGTAGGTTATCCGCCAACGTCGAGAGTGCCGCGGCGGTGTCATCCAGCTTGAACACCCCCGTCACCCGCAGGTTCTGCAGGGCCTGGGGGTCGAAGCGCAGCAGGCCGTGGCGGTAGCTGGCCAGGGTTTGCAACACCTCGCTAAGTGGCTGGTCATTGACCTTGAGCAGGCCACGGGTCCAGGCGTCCGGGTCGGTGTTGCCGCTGGCCTGGGGCGGCTGGGCGCGGCCATGGTCGAGGATCGAGCGCTGGCCGGCGGCGACCTTGACGCCTTCGCTGCTGTCACCTTTGACTGCCACGGTGGACTCGATCACCGTCACCACCGTGGTGCCGTCTGGCGCACGCTTGACCAGGTAACGCGTGCCCAATGCCGTCGCCGTGCCTTGGTCGGTGCGCACCACGAAGGGCCGTTGCGCGTCCTTGGCCACGTCGACCCAGAGTTCGCCTTGCAGCAGTTCGATCACCCGTTGGTGACCGTTGAATTTCACGTCCACCGCCGAGTTGCTGTTGAGCTGCAACTGACTGCCGTCTTCGAGGGCGATCTGGCGGCGCTCACCCACGCCGGTGCGCTGGTCGGCCATCCAAACGGGCAGATGCTCCAGGCTCAGCCAGCCGCACAGCACGATGCCGAGCACACCCATCACCTGCGCACCGCGCGCGCGTCGCGGCGCAAACGCACGGTTCAGGGCCAGGCGTGCAGGTTGCGCAGGCAAGGTGTCGAGGCTGCCCCACAGCGAGCGCATGCGTTCGATGGCGACCGCGTGACGCGGGTCTGCCTGGCACCAGGCGTTGAAGGCTTGGCGCTCGGCCTCACTGACCTCTTCGTCGTGCAGGCGTGTCAGCCAATTCGCGGCTTGCTGGATGATCTGTTCGGAGTTCATGCCAGCGGGTCTGCCGCATGCAGGCTGTGGTAGCAGTGCACCAGGGCGCTGGAGATGTAGTTTTTGACGGTGCTGGCGGACACGTCCAGGCGCGTGGCGATTTCACTGTAGGTCAGCCCGTCGAGGCGACTCAACAGGAAGGCTTCGCGGGCCTTGGCGGGTAAGCCGGCAAGCATTTCGGCGATGCGTTCCAGGGCTTGCAGGGCGACATGGATCGCGGCCGGATCGGGCATGCCGGCGTCCTCGCTCTGGATGACCAGGGCTTCCATGTAGGCTTTTTCAATGCGTCGCCGCCGGGCGCCATCGATCAGTAAACGCACTGCCGTGGTGGCCAGGAAGGCCCGCGGTTCCTTGATATTTTGCGGCTCGGCCAGCATCAGCACACGGATGAATGCGTCGTGGGCCAGGTCGGCGGCATGCTGGGAACACCCCAGTTTTCTGCGCAGCCAGCCGTGCAACCAGCCGTGGTGCTCGCTGTACATCGCCGTAAGGGTCTGCTGACGCACTGAATCGCCCAGCGCGGCCGGAATATCTTGCATGCGCAAAAGAGTCTCAAATGGGAAGAGTTACCAATTGCGCAAACAATGCCAGTAAAACAATGTAGGAGCAAGGCCCTCCCCGTCGCAGACCGCTCGCCACAGGGGCTGGATAGCTCCGGCTTAGCGCCAGCTCCATGAGACACCGGTGTAGATCCCGCGTCCGTCGGCCGGGGTGGAGCGTGCGACGTCCAGGCCCTTGTCGTCGTAGCCCGGCGTGACGGTGTTGGCGTAGCGGCGGTTGGTGAGGTTGCGCAGGTCGACCCAGGCTTGCCAGTCCTGCTTGGGGGCGTCGTAGCCGAAGGTCGCGCCCAGGAGCGTGTAGGACGCGGCGTAATAGGAGTTGGCGTAATCCACTGCCACCTGTGAGGAATACTCGGTATTGAGGCTGGTGTAGAAGCCGGTCGGGTGGCTGTAGCGCAGTTGCGCCTGATAGTAGTGCTTGGGGATGCCCGGCAAGTTGTTGTCGCCGAAACGGTCGTCGTCGCGGTAGTGGAAGTCGCTGAAGGTATAGGCCTGGCGCACATCGAGCTTACCGCTGCGGCCGCCGTCCCACAGCGGGCTGAGCAGGCCCAGTTCCACACCTTGGTGCACGGTGGGGCTGGCATTGGACTCGGCGACGATGGCATTGCTGGTCGAGGTCTGGGCCTGGGTTTCCACGGTGAGCAGTTCGTGACGTACTTCGGAGCGATAGAGCGCCAAGTCCCACTGGCCGAGCCATGCTTCGCCACGGCCACCGATTTCCAGGGTGGTGGCGGTCTGGTTTTTCAGACTGACACCTTCGCGCTGTAATCCAGTGGCAGGGCCGCTTCCCGCCGGAAAGTACTTATTGGAACCCCAGATCATCGACCACGCATGCGGCGGCTCGACCGAGCGGCTCAGGTTGCCGTACACCTGCAGCTGCGGACTGAAGTCATACCGCAGGCCGATGCGCGGTGCGTAGTCCCAGTCATGCTGGCTGAGCGGCGCCTGGCCTTCGGGATAGGTGACCTGGGTTTCACGGCGGGTGTAGATCGCGGCCAGGCCGGTGGTCAGCCACAAGTCTTGGACCAGTTCCAGGTCATTGCCGATATGCAGCACGGTGTCGGAGCCCAGGTAGCTGTAGTCGCGGGTCTTGGTGCCGGGGGCGTAGGTTGGGGTGTTGCCGGCTGGCGTGCGCACGTATTCCGACGTGCCGTTGTTGGGCATCGCCTGGGTGGTGCGCAGGCCGAGCGTGGTTTTGCTGTCGTGGCCGAACAGCGTGTCCTGGCGGATGTAATTCAAGGTGCTGCTGATATCGGTGTAGGCCACCTTGAGGCGGTTGGTGCCTTCGCGCAGGTCCATCGGGTAATCGTGATACGCCAGCCCGACTTCCAGGCGCGAACTGTCGTCCAGTTGCAACGTGGTCTTGTTGGCGATCCAGGTGGAGCCCGGTTGCAGGCGCTTGGAGTCACGGGCGGCGTTGAGGCTGTTGGCAGCACGCGGGTCGTGGCTGATCTGGGCGCGGGTGAGTTTGCCGGGGGTGTCGTTTGTGGTTTCGCGGTAGCGCAAGTAGAAGCGGGTTTCCAGGTCCGGGTTGAAGCGGTAGCCGAAGTTGGCGGCCATGCCTTTGCCGGTGGCGGCGCTCTGGCGCTGGTAGCCGTCGGATTGCGAGTCGGTCAGGCTGATGTAGTAGTCGGCATCCCCCAGCACCTGGCCCGAACTGATTTCGCGCTGGGCATAGCCACGGCTGCCGGCTTCGTAGCGCACTTGTAATTTGGGCGCGTCGTAGCCGGTATGGGTCACGTAGTTGACCGCGCCGCCCAATGCCAACGCGCCCTGATCAAAACCGTTGGCGCCGCGCAACACCTCGACGCGGCTTTGCCACAATGGGTCCTTGAGTTCATAAGGGGTGCCGCCGGGGCCGGTCAACGGCAAGCCATCGAACATCTCATAGAGCCCGGAGGCGTGGGCGCCTGGGCTGCGGTTCAGGCCCGAACCGCGAATGGACAGCTTCACCCCTTCGTTATTCGCCGCCTTGGCATACACACCCGGCTGGTACTTGAACACGTCTTCGTTGGTGCTCACCCGCCCCTGCTGCACGCTGCTCATGTCGATGTAATTGGTGGCGCCGGGCACGCTCTTGAGCTGTTCCTGGGCCACTTCGCCGGCGCTGGCCTCTGGCGTGGTGACTTCGACCGGCGCCAATTGCAGATCTTCGGCGTGCACCAGCGAGCTTAGGGTCAGGGCGGCAAACAGGAACGGAGGTGAACGCAGCAGCATGGGCGAGTCCTTTGAATTCGGGGGCGTGAAAGGCTGGGCCATCACGCGAACAGTGATGGGAAGGCAACGATGCTCGCCAAGTCACGCCTTGATAACGGACCAGACCCTTCCCACAACAGCGTCGGACCGGATTTATTTTTTAAGTCCAAAATCGAATTAATACATGAAAACTCAGTATTTAAAGAAATAACCAGCACGCATTACTGTGGAGCCATCGAGTCACCTACGAGATCGCCTCCATGCCTGCATCCGCCACCGTCATCGACTTTACCCTCCATCGCAAACGCCGCCAGGCACGTGCAACGGCCGAGTTGATGTGGGCGATGTACGCGGCGCGCGCAGGGTTGGCGGTGTTTACCACCCACGCCGCAACGCCCAGCGATACACGTCGGGCGTAGGCCAATGAATTTCCTGCAGGTGATTCCCGAACCGCCCGAACCGCTGCCCAAACCCAACACCGATGACGATGTGATCAGCCTGTGCGTGGCGCATAACCTGCAACGCCTGCGCAGCAAACGGCACCTGTCATTGGACGCCTTGGCACGCGTCTGTGGCGTGAGCCGGGCAATGCTGGCGCAGATCGAATCCGGGCGCAGCGTGCCGTCGATCAAGGTGCTGTGCAAAATTGCCAAGGGCCTGAAGGTGTCGGTGGCGGCGTTCCTGGAAGACCGTGCGTTCGAAGGGGTTGAGGTGTTGCCGGCGCAGCAGAGCAAACGCCTGGTGAGTGCCGATGGCGCGTTTATCAGCCGTGCCTTGTTTCCCTACGATACGGCACGCCAATCCGAATTCTACGAGATTCGCCTGCGTGCGCTTGGCGAGGAAGTGTCCAAAGGCCACGGACCGGGTATCCAGGAAAACCTGGTGGTGGCCCAAGGCGTGCTGGAAGTCAGCGTCAATGACGAACGCTACTTGCTGTCTACCGGCGATTCGATCCTGTTCTACGCCGACCAGCCCCATCGCTACCGCAACCCGGCGGACAGCGAAGCCGTGGCGTTCCTGGTGATCACCTACCCCGAGCGGCTGGATTAATTGCGGCAAAAAAAAACGCCCCGACTTATCGGGGCGTTTTTTTATCGCGCGGGACCTGTCAGCAGGTGCAGCACATCATCGGCATGCCGTTGCAGCTCATCATCATGGGCATGGCGCAGTCGTTCATCATTTTGTTCATGAGCATGCAGCAGTTGTTCATCATGTCCATGCTCATGCCTGGCATCGGCATCATTTTGCACATCATGCTGTCGGCCATCATGGTGCATTCCATGACGCACTTCATCATGGGCATCGGCATGCCCATCATCGGCATCATGTTCATGCCGGTCATCATCGCCATGGCGTCGGCCGACATGCACATCATCGACATATTGGCGCACTGCATCATCATCGGCATGCCGCAGTTCATCATCATCGCCATCATTTCGGCGTTGGTCTTGAACTGAGCCATATCCATGCCAGCGGCCGGCTTCATGGTGCACATCATGGCGTCAGCGGCCATTTCGCATTTCATGGTGGCCATCATCATCGGCATGCCCATCATCGGCATCATTGGCATGGCGGTGTTCATCGGCATCTGCATTGCATTCATCATGTTCGAAACTCCGTAATCGACAGGAAATGGCTAAGTTCTGGCGCCGATTCTAGAGATGCCGGAGGTCTGCGCAAGACGACGAAGGAGCAGCAGGAATGGATGTTCGCAGGGACGCTTAGTCGAACAAAACAGCGATGACAGGCGTTATGACGAGGATTTCGAAGCTATTGCGTTGTTGATGTCCGCTACCTGGCGCCAATCGGCGTGATGGATATTCGATCCAGGACTAGCGTCCAATCGTAAGGAAATAAACGGTCTAACGGCTGCCCCCTAGCCATCGGGTTTCCCTAACGACTGCATCAACTCAGCGGCCTCAGAGCCCGGTGGCAGCCTGAACCCGTACATTTCATCAGTGGCGAGAATCTCATCCAGGGCACCGAGCAACTGCGCCTCTGTCGGCGAGTCACGCAGCAGTTTGTGCGCTGGCAGCAACAGCTCGGAGGGAACGCCCTGAACGCTGGCGGCGTCAATCACAGCGAAGAGGATAAAGCGCAGGCGTATTTCGCGGTCCGTCGGCCAAGCCGTTTTTCGCTTACCCAAGGTAGGGCCTCGTTTTTTCAGAAAAATCCGAGGCTATTGCGCAAAGACGGGTGTTTCAAGTATCGGAATGCAGGATAGGCCGCGTCCTACAGTCAAAAGAGAAACAGCACACCGAACGGCCAAAATCCAACACTTAAGAAGACCTGGCTCAGACTCTATTGCGCTGTAACTCCAATGTGGTGCCGATAAGCCGCGTAAATATGCTCAGAATTTCAAACATTTGCGGGTTTTCAAGGCTCCTGGGCAACACATCCAGCGCGCACAAGGTGCCGAAAACGGTGCCATCCGAGAACACTATGGGCAACGAGATGTAACTCTCAAATCCATGTGCCTTGGGCAGCGGATGTTCCCAGAACACCGGATCCTTGCTGGCGTGCTCAATGATGATCGACTTGCGATTGGCGCGAGCCTGGTTGCATAGCGTGGCTTCCACCAGCAACTCGTCGCCCGCCTCCAGACCGAATTGCAATTCGTCATGCACGGCACAGGCCACCCAGTGACTGTCAGTCATCTTGGAAATGGCGGAGAAACGCATTCCGGTCAAACGCGTGGTAAGTCGCAAAATGTTGGACGTAGTCTCAATCTCCGTGATGGCGTCCAACTCTTCGGCTGTTAGATATTTGATAACGCTCTCCTCAAATCAAAGAGCCCAACGGAATGAACGCTGCAGCGGATGACACGTGTTGCCACTGCATCGGCCACCGGCAGCGCGGCTTAAGTGCCTGCCGACGAAATGCCTCACTGCACCGGCAGGAAATTCATCAACAACAGGCTTTGTGCATAGTTAAGCCCAATACGGCGGTAGCGTTCATCGAGCATCTGGGTCAGCAGGTCAAGACGCGCGACAATCTTGCCGAACTCGACGGCGAAACTCAGGTTGCTGCCCTCCTCCGATATTTCGTTGGAAAACAACAGCAAGACGCCATTTGCGTCCTGGCGCTTGCTGAGCAACCAGGTGGCTTTTTCAATATTGCGCGCGGCATTGCTGACGAACTGCGGGTTGATCGAGTCGCTGATGTAGAACTCAGTGCGCCCACCGTGGGCGGTCACTATCATGCTGCCGATGGCATAAATGAAGGCGCCGACCCGGTCGCCTTTGAACTCGGGGCTCAGGGAGTAGCTCAACGCGGCGAGGTCGCGACGGTCTCCGAGGGCTGGCAGGGAGCGACGCTGCTCGATCGCCTGACGAATCTCCCGCGCAGCGCTTACCGCATCCGGGTAACCCGACTGGCGCCACTGGTTGGGGTTGCGCAGGTAGAGCTTGTTCATGAGCAAATACAGGCTCTGCAAGTTGTCGCGCATGCCCAGGGTCGCCATGCGATCGACACTGGTCTGGAAGAACTCATCGGGCTTGCCATTGCTGAACTGCTTGACGATGTCCCGGCCCTGTTGCTGGGTGCACCCACTGGCGCAGAGCATTAACACCAGGGCCAGCCACAGTGGCAGGCGCATGCGTCGAGTCTTGAATAAAAGTAACGTGCGATCCATCGGCACCCGATCTGATTCTTTTGCCCACGCGGGAAATCGAAGGGGCTGGGACAACCATAGATTGGGAAAATGAAAAAAAGTGCGATGGGCTGGGCAGATAGTTGTAAACAGAGCCTACCGGGGAATGAATTGGCCGAATCGTGAAAGATTCGTTTCAGGGCCTATACTCCATGGAACAGTTGCGAGTGTTGTTGGCGATCCAGGGAGGATCTACATCGCGCACGGCACTCTCACACGCAGCTGTACAGGAGGATCGCGCAGATGAAACATCCCATCAGAGCTCAGATTTTTGCACAGGTGATTTGCCTGCTTTCGGTGGCTCAGCTTTTCTGCTGAGCCATGGGTCACTGCCTTTGATATCAGCTGCAAGGGCGGCGGGGGCAGGTATGGCCGTCTATTCAGGGCCGATCAACTCATTGAAAAACGGATTTTGCAGATGCCATTCTCATTGGAAGAGAGAAACGCTTTGCTTGCGCTCAAAGGCGTAGGCCCCACTGTCGTTAGTCGGTTGGAGCAGATGGGGATCGAATCGCTGCCCGACCTCGCCCAGTCAAAGGTGGGTGAAATCCTGTCTCAAGCATCTGCGGCGCTCGGTTCGACGTGCTGGAAGAACAGCCCCCAAGCCCGTGCAGCCATTACTGCAGCTGTAGAGTTTGCTCAAGGCGCTTGAGCGCGCCGCACGCAGACGGATACATCAGGGCGCGGCTGAAAATTTCTTTGAGCCTTATTTTTAAGTGCGCAATTATTTAGCGCGCCTATCATCTCGATTCATTTTTTTGAATTCCTCAATGTACATATCGCCGCCAGGATGCAATGGAGCGCCAATGTGCCGCCTGAAAGGCTGCTTTTGCTTGCGACCAACAGACTGACGCAGGGGGCCACTCCCCTGACACCTCGGCCCTCGGAGGCCTATATGACACTAAGATCCTTGAATATCGCGCGCAGAGCTTTCGTCTGCTTTGGCTTAATCACACTGTTGCTGATCAGCCTGGCAGGCTTCTCGTATTTGCAAATCGGCCATCTGCGCACTGCCGAACAGAACATCGAGCTGAATTCACTGCCCAGCATCCAGGTAATTGACGATATTCAAATCGCCCTTCTGCATGCCCGTCTTGAGAGTATCCGCATGCTCTCAAGTACCACCAAAGAAGTGCATGATGCGTCGCTGTCAAAGGTCGAGGAGGCCGTGGGCACACTCCAATCGAAGACAGCGTTTTATCGCGACAACTTGATAGCTGGGGAGCAGGATAAAATACAATTTGAGAAGGTCACCCAAGCAATGAACAGCTACATTGATGGACTGAGAAAAGTACTCGCCCTCGATGTACCTGACCATGAACAAGCAGTCACTTACGCGAACACAGAGCAGGCACAGCGGGCCAGCGCCTATCAAGACCAGCTGACTATTCTGCGCGAGCAAAATGCACGTCAGGCCACGGTGTCTGGCCAAGATGCGGCAGACGTATATAACCATAGCGTCAACGTACTGATAGCCGTACTGGTTGTAGCGTTTGCGCTCACCCTGATTCTGGCCACCTTGTTTACTAAAAGTATTGTGACCCCTATCAGTGCCTCTCTGAAGTTGGCAGAAGATATTGCCGCAGGCGACCTTACCCATGACCTTGAAGTCACGGGTTCGGATGAAGCATCGCGCTTGATGCATGCACTGAACAGGATGCAGAAAAACCTCCGGCACACGATCCTGGAAATCTCAGGAGCGTCTGCTCAGTTGAGTACTGCTGCCGTTGAAATGACCTCGATCACAGAAAGTGCGGATCGCACATTACAACAGCAAAACAGCGAAATAGAGCAAGCCGCCACCGCAGTCACCGAGATGAGCGTTGCCGTGGAAGAGGTTGCCCGCAATGCCAACTCCACTTCGGAAGCCGCCATGCAGTCCAGCCTGGCCGCCGATCTTGGCAACAAAAAAGTCACCGAAACCCTGACTGCCATGAGGGGCCTGACAGGATTGGTCGAAGTTTCGTCAGACCAGGTAAAAGAGCTCGCAGGTCAGGCGCAAGACATCAGCAAAGTGCTCAGCGTCATCCGGGCTATTGCTGAACAGACCAACTTGCTGGCATTGAACGCGGCGATTGAAGCGGCACGCGCAGGCGAACAGGGTCGTGGGTTTGCGGTGGTCGCAGATGAAGTTCGGGCGCTGGCGCACCGCACCCAGACTTCAACTCAAGAAATCGAACAGATGATCGCGACAATTCAAGCAGGCTCTTCCGCCGCAGTAGCATCGATGCAGAAGAGTACATCGGAGGTTTACAGTACGCGTGATACCGCAGAGCAGGCAGGCCAATCGCTTCGCCAAATCATAGACTCAGTACTCGAAATCAATGATCGCAATATCCAGATTGCAACGGCATCCGAGGAACAGGCGCACGTGGCCCGTGACGTTGATCGCAGCCTGATAAGTATCCGCGACCTTGCCGTTCAGAGCAGCGAGGGAACCCGCCAGACGTTGACTGCAAGCAATGAGCTGTCACGCTTGGCCGTCAACCTGAACGATTTGGTTCTGCGATTCAGGACGTAGGGCCGGGAGCAAACGACCACTCCTGCAGTTTCAGCCAGCACCGACCAGGCACATGCTCAGTAATGGCTTAGCTGTAGGGGTTGCCCGGCCCTATCGCGACACCCCAGATCAGCCGGTGCCGCCAAAGGGCGGCGCAGCTAATAAATTGAAGCCTGCTCTGCGTCGCCTTATAGCTGGAAACGCGAAACAACAGTACGCAACTCCCCCGTCAGCAACAAAAGCTCCTGCGCTGTCACCGCGTTGTCCTCTATGCCCTCCATCAGCGCAACACTGCTGTTGCGAATCTCGGTCACATTGCGGTTGATATCTTCCAAGACGAATAGTAATGCGGGTTTCCTGCATCTTCGCCAGGCCGGCGTTAGAGGACTGACTGGCGCACCCGGCGGCAAGGGATATTCATGGAGTTCTCACAACCCGGAGTAGGACGTTTGTACAACCATGGAACATCTTAATTGCAGTGATTTCATTGCGACATCACTGCATGAGCCTTGATTCGTAAGCCGAGACATTGAGGTCGCCGCTCGCATGAGCTGCCGGAGCCATCGCGTTGAGTTCAGGAGTTCTGGAGTCTTTTCGCAATGGCTTGCAGCTCTTCCCACGGCGTATGCGGTTGTCCGTGTAAAGCACAGCTTGGAGAGTGTACGAATTCATCCCTTCCCTGACTTTCTGACTGCCGCGCCTGGCATTTCTTGCATGAAATAATGTCCTTAGAGATTTGCCATCGGCTGCTCCATTCAATCAAATCGTCTTTGGCTGACATAAAACCTCTACAAATGCGCAATTTTTGTAAATGATGTCGAAATCCGATTTTTGTTCCGCTGAATTGGGGGGAAAAGGATTACACCCAACGACGTGTAGTACGCCGCTTATGTCAAAATTGGTGACGGCTCAGGCAGCCCATGAGCCAGATGTTTATCGATCAACCCCGCCACTTCTACGGGGTGGGTAAAGCCCAGGTCATGACCGCCGCCGGGGAGCACATGTATTTCTGCTGAGGGAAGGAGTTGCATCAATCGCTGGCCAACACCGACCGGACTAATGGGGTCGCAATCCCCCCAGATGAGCAATACGGGCATGTGCAACTCGAGCAGTCGGTGGGTGAGATCGGTGCGATCGTCGAGGAACCAACGGGGTAACTCCGGATAATTTGCGGCGAACTCCTCGCGCCAATCGTGCGCACCCAGGTCGGACATATCCACACCGCCAGAGGTGACAGTCAGGACAAGATGGGTGATCAAGTCAGGGTTCTCAAGCGCTACGCGCATAGCGACAATGCCGCCCATGGATTGCGCGACTAAAGCGGTTGGCCGGTCTATTTCAGCGACTACGCGAGCTACCAAATCATCCATGCTGGCGACGGAAGGGATTGGCGGCATATCACCGAAGCCGGGCCATCCGACATGAAGCCTCTGAGCTCTAATCCTGAGAAGTTCACACACTGGACGCCAGAACTGCGTGTTACCGGAAGCGCCGGGCAAAAATATGATTTTTTCGGGAGAGTTGATCACGGGCTCGATCCTTGAGATGGCTTGACGCATAGGCGCTAGATAAATGGGGCAAACGGCAACATTGTACGAGACCGCAAAGAGCGCGCTCAGTCGGCCTTACTCTGGCGCCCTCCTCCACGGGTATTAAGAAAATAGGCTATCTAACTATGGAGAAACCGGAAACGCAAAAGCCCCGCTTTCGCGAGGCTTTCGTTGGAATCTTGGCGGGATGCAGGGATTCGAGCCCTGGGAACGCTATTAACGTTCGCCGGTTTTCAAGGCCGCTATGCAAATTCGCGTGAGGCGAGTATTTCATCAGAGATGGAAGTCTTTTTCGGCGTTTCCTTAACTGGCAAAAGACGCACCCTAACGCGGGGTCATTATTTGGCTTGGCGAAGCACAAGCTGCGACAGACGGGTCTTAACTCGGAAACAGAATTCACGAATTTGAAATTGATAAGCGGGCATAACCATGTAGTTTAAATCGGGACCTAGTGAGTCTTTAACTTCCATGTATTTGGCAGTCTTGGCAGCAATGGCTTGGTATTCCGTCTCGTATTTAGTGTAAGACGCTTTGTTGTAAACCTTTAAGACATCCAGCTCTTTACGGCATTGCTCAGCGCGATTTTGGTTTAAGTTTTTTTCTGATTCAGGCTCAGCGGCTTCTGGAGAGGCAGGAGTTGGGGCCTCAGCACTGGCGTGTTCAGGTGCAGCCTCGTATCGCACAGACCATTTTTCTGGCGTCGCAGGTGCGACTTCCGCTGGTGCTTGCTGGACGACGGCAGGAGGTGGGGGCACTTGAGGTTTTTCTGGAGTTTTCGTAGCGCATCCCGAGAGGGCAAGTCCTACCACTACAACGATGCCACACATTTTATCCATCGGTTTCACCAAGAAGTAATTATGGTTGGCTGAGTCGTTAGGTTCTGGGTAAAAGTAATAACTCACTCAATGATCGAGTGTAAATTTTCTACCAGCCTCAAGGCGCTCAGCCTCTCTTCCTTGAGTGCGCAGATGGACGATAATAGTAAAAAAACAAACAGATGACGAGTAAAAGGTCGTCAGAAAAGTCACAAATTTGGTAGGACAATTACTGTGGCACCGAGCTGCGCATGCATCCTGATTGTAATGATGCGGAAACGATCAGCCTTTAAGAAGCCGGTGTTATCAAACCCCAGAAACACAAAAGCCCCGCTTTCGCGAGGCTTTCGTTTGAATCTTGGCGGGAAACCAGGGATTCGAACCCTGGGAACGCTATTAACGTTCGCCGGTTTTCAAGACCGGTGCATTCAACCACTCTGCCAATTTCCCTTGTGCGTCACAGGATTATGCTAGCCCATCCTGTCTCAGCGGGCGCCATAATACCCGAATGAAACACACTGTCAAACTCTCGCCATAGCTTGTTACAGAGCGTCTGTTATGATCTTTGCGACTGAACGTTTCAAAACCGAAGGAGTGTCGCCATGCGCGAACAGAATTACGCAGTGAATGGTAACGCGCAGGCTGAGCAGCTTGAAGTCAGCCGCGTGTTGCGCAATACCTATGGCCTGCTCGCCCTTACCCTCGCATTCAGCGGCGTAATGGCGTTCGTGGCCCAGCAGATGCACGTCGGCTACCCGAATATCTTTGTCGTGCTGATCGGCTTCTATGGCCTGTTCTTCCTGACCAACAAGCTGCGTGACTCGGCCTGGGGCCTGGTGTCGGCGTTTGCCTTAACCGGTTTCATGGGCTTTATCCTCGGCCCGATCCTCAACCGTTACCTCGGCATGGCCGGCGGTGCGGAAGTGGTCAGCTCGGCATTTGCCATGACGGCCCTGGTGTTTGGTGGCCTGTCGGCCTACGTGCTGATCACCCGCAAGGACATGAGCTTCCTGGGCGGTTTCATCACCGCAGGCTTCTTCGTGTTGCTGGCGGCAGTGGTTGCGGGCATGTTCTTCCAGATCAGCGGCCTGCAACTGGCGATCAGCGCGGGTTTTGTGCTGTTCTCCTCCGTGTGCATCCTGTTCCAGACCAGCGCCATCATCCACGGCGGTGAACGCAACTACATCATGGCGACTGTCAGCCTGTATGTGTCGATCTACAACCTGTTTATCAGCCTGTTGCAGATCTTCGGCATCATGAGCCGCGACGACTGATTCCTCGCTGCATAAAAAATGCCCCGTATCGAAAGATGCGGGGCATTTTTGTTTTCAGGGTTTCAGTACTGATTGGGTTCCATTTCCAGCTCGACCTTGAAACGCTGGGCGATGTCGCGCTGGATACGCTGGGCCAGGTTGGCAATATCGTGCCCCGTGGCCCCGCCATAGTTGACCAGCACCAACGCCTGCAGGGCATGAACGCCCGCATCGCCGTCTCGAAAGCCCTTCCAGCCAGCCTTGTCGATCAGCCAGCCAGC
Organism: Pseudomonas sp. MIACH; assembly: GCF_001269925.1. Taxonomy (GTDB): domain Bacteria; phylum Pseudomonadota; class Gammaproteobacteria; order Pseudomonadales; family Pseudomonadaceae; genus Aquipseudomonas. The sequence goes on along the minus strand of NZ_LHVO01000012.1, from coordinate 107,121 downwards.
GGCCAGCTTCATCTGCCCATCCGCCTGCGGGTAGGCCACCAGGTCCGGATACTGTGTCTGTAACTCTTCAGCCAGGGCCCTGGAGACCAGCGGATTCTTGAAGAAGCTGCCGGCATTGCCCAGCACTGCCGGGTCGGGCAATTTTTCGCTACGGATGCTGCAAATCGCGCGACTGACATCGCTCGGTGTCGCCTCAGTGATCCCCTGCCCCGCCAGGCGCTGCTGCACTGGGCCGTAGTCGAGCTTGAGATGGCTGGCACGGCTCAGGGCGAAGCGTACCCGCAGGATCAGCCAGCGCCCGGTTTCGTGCTTGAACAGGCTGTCACGGTAGGCAAAGTTGCATTCTTCGAGGCTGAAGTCGCGCAGTTCGCCCGTCTGGCGATCCAGGGCGGTCAAGCCGGCAAATACGTCTTTGATCTCAACACCGTAGGCACCGATGTTCTGCATGGGTGCAGCACCGACGGTGCCGGGGATCAGGCTGAGGTTTTCCAGGCCGCAGAAGCCCTGTTCCAGGGTCCACAGTACAAACGGGTGCCAGGCTTCGCCGGCTTCGGCTTCGACCACCACCTGCACACCATCATCCTGCAGCACCCGAATGCCCTGGGTGGCCATGCGCAACACCAAAGCAGGGATGTCCTGGGTCAGCAGCAAGTTGCTGCCACCGCCGATCACCAGCAAGGGCAACGCCTGGGTCGACGCATAGGCCAGCGCCTCGCGCACATCGGCGTCGCTGTGAGCTTCGGCGAAGAGTTGGGCACGCACATCAATGCCAAAGCTGTTGAATGGCTTGAGCGACACCTGCGCCAGCACTTGCAAGGTCATAACCGCCCCTTCAATTCGATCACCAATAAATCACACGCCTGCTCGATCAGGTCCAGGACCCGTTCGAAGCCTTGTTCGCCTTCGTAGTAGGGATCTGGCACCTCGTCCACTTCAGCGTCGTAGCGGCGCAGAAACAGGTCCAGCTCCGCCTTGCCCTGGCCGGGCTGCATGGCCTTTAGATTGCGCAGGTTGCTGTTGTCCATCGCCAGGATCAGGTCATAGCGCGCAAAGTCGGCGCGGGAGACCTGCTGGGCACGCTGGCCCGACAAGTCATAACCGCGCACCAACGCCGCACGCTGGCTGCGTTGGTCCGGTGGGTTGCCGATATGCCACTCGCCAGTGCCGGCGGACGCCACCTCGACCTGCCCCGCCAACCCGGCCTCGCGCAATTTATGGCGCAGTACACCTTCAGCGGTGGGCGAGCGGCAGATGTTGCCCAGGCAGACAAACAGAACCTCCATCAGGCCCCCAACAGGCGACGGACGCGCTCAAGATCTTCCGGCGTGTCGACACCCGCAGGCGGCGCTTCCAGAGCGTCACCCACATGGATACGCACGCCGTGCCAGAGGGCACGCAGCTGCTCCAGGGATTCGGTGTTTTCCAGCCAGCATGGGCCCCAACTGACGAAGTCATGCAGAAAACCGGCACGGTAGGCATAGATGCCGATATGGCGGCGGTAAGGCACACCTTCTGGCAACACGTCAGGGTGCTTGGCGAAGGCGTCGCGCGCCCAGGGCAAGGTCGAACGGCTGAAGGTCAGCGCCAGGCCGTTGACATCACTGACCACCTTGACCACGTTCGGGTTAAACAGGGTGTCGATGTCTTCAATCGGCTCGGCCAGGGTCGCCATACTCGCTTCACCATGGGCGGCCAGGTTGGCGGCCACCTGGTCGATCACGCTCGGCGGGATCAACGGTTCGTCACCTTGCACGTTGACCACGATGGCGTCGGGCGCCAGGCCCAACTTCGTGGCCACTTCGGCCAGGCGATCAGTGCCGGAGTTATGATCTTCACGGGTCAGCACCGCCTCGGCGCCAAACCCTTTGCAGGCATCGATGATGCGCGGGTCATCCGTGGCCACCACGACACGTTCAGCGCTGCTTTTGCAGGCCTGCTCCCACACCAGCTGGATCATCGGCTTGCCGCCGATCAATTGCAGCGGCTTGCCCGGCAGGCGGGTCGAGGCGTAGCGCGAAGGAATGACAACGGTAAAGGCGGTGGTCATTTATCCAGACGCTCATCGGTGGTCAGGGTACGGGCCTCGCTTTCCAGCATCACCGGAATGCCGTCACGGATGGGGTAAGCCAGGCCGGCGCCCTTGCTGATCAGCTCGGTTTTATCGGCGCTGAGCTTGAGCGGGCCTTTGCAGATCGGGCAAGCGAGGATGTCGAGCAGTTTGGTGTCCATGAGTGTTTCCTGGAAAGAAGCGTTTTAAGGCAAGAGACGGGCGGGTAACAAGCGCATCAGCTGCGTGTCGAACCAGGCGACGAACGCCGGCGACGGCACCGCATCCACCGCAAGGTACCACCAGTCGGGCTGGGCAAAGGCGCGGCACTTCACCGCGTCCTTCTCGGTCATGACCAGCGGCAATGACGGCGTAAAATTCAAGACCTCGGCGCTGTACGGCGCATGGTCGGCAAAAGCATGGGGAATCGGCTGCCAGTGTAGCGTTTCGAGGGTGTTGAAGAAACGTTGCGGGTTGCCGATACCGGCGACCGCATGTACCTGCTGCCCCGCCGCAAAGTGCACCACCGACTTGCGCTCGCCGCTGTGCAGGTTGACGAGCGCGGTGGGTTGCAGGCGAAACGCAAAGCCATCGTCGCGATCCGAGCCGGCACCGTTGTAGAGCAGCGCATCAACACTGCGCAAACGCTCAACCGGTTCGCGCAACGGCCCAGCCGGCAGGCACCGGCGGTTGCCCAGGCCACGGGCGGCGTCGATCAACACCAGTTCGAGGTCACGGGCCAGGCGGTAGTGTTGCAGGCCGTCGTCGGAGAGGATCAGGTCGAGGGCCTCGCTGGCGAGCAAGGCCTTCACCGCGCGACTGCGGTCGGGATCGATCATCAGGGGCACGCCGCAGCGCTGCACGATCAGCAAAGGCTCGTCACCTGCCACAGCAGCGCTATGGCTGGCCTCGACACGCCATGGCAACTGCGGCGGCTTGGCGCCATAGCCGCGGCTGACCACACCTACCCGCAGGCCACTGCGCCGACAGTGTTCGATCAACCACAGGATCAACGGCGTCTTGCCGGTGCCGCCCACGGTGATATTACCGACCACCACCACCGGCACCGGCGATTGATAGATCTCGCCCTCTCCTGCCAGGAACCGCGCACGTTTGCGCTGCACCACCCGGCGATACAAAGACTCCAGTGGCCGCAACAACGCGAGCGCCGGATGGCCCTCGTACCAGGCCTTGAGCAAACGATCGGACATGGCCATCAGGGTTGGCTCGCCGCCTCGACAGTACTCATGCGCAAATGGCTGAAACCGAGCTTGCCGGCGGCGTCCATCGCGGTGATCACGGCCTGGTGCTGGGTCTTGCCATCGGCGCTGATGGACAACGGCATCTTGGTATCGCCGCCGGACTCTTTCTCCAGGGCAACGATCAGGCTGGCGAGGTCGTTTTTCTCCAGCAACTGGTTATTCACCGAAAAAGCTCCGTCAGCGCTGATGGCGATGTCCAGTTGCTTGACTTCCTGGTCTTCGGCCGGCGAACCACTGACGGCTTCCGGCAAGTCGACGCGCAACTCGGTCTGCCGGGTGAAGGTGGTGGTGACGACAAAAAACAGCAGCAGGATAAACACCACGTCGATCAACGACGCGAGGTTGATATCGACATTTTCCCGTTGCTTGCGGCGAAATTTCACGCTTTGTCCCCAACCAGGTCCACATCACGGTCGCCCTGAACCACCTCCACCAGCTTGATGGCTTCCTGCTCCATGCCGACCACCAGCTCATCGATGCGCCGTTGCAGGAAGCGGTGGAAGAACACCGACGGAATACCGACCATCAGGCCCGCCGCCGTCGTAATCAGGGCCTTGGAGATGCCGCCGGCCAACACGGCCGCGTTGGTGGTCATGCCCGACCCCATGAACGAGCTGAAAATATCGATCATGCCCAGCACCGTCCCCAGCAAACCTAGCAGCGGCGCCATGGCGGCGATGGTGCCGAGTGCGTTGATATAGCGCTCCAGTTCATGAATGACCCGGGCGGCTGCCTCTTCGATGCACTCTTTCATGATCTCGCGACCATGCTTGGAGTTGGCCAGGCCCGCGGCGAGGATTTCACCCAACGGCGAATTGGCGCGCAGTTCCTTGAGCTTTTCCTTGTCCAACTGCTTGTTCTTGATCCAGCCCCAGACCTGCCCCAGCAGATGCTCGGGGGTAACGCGGCTGGCACGCAGGGTCCACAAACGTTCGGCAACGATGCCGAGTGCGGCGATGGAGCTCAAGATGATCGGCAACATCATCCAGCCGCCAGATTTGACCAATTCCCACACAGTGAATGTCCCCTCGAAAAAGTGCGCCACTTTACCATATAGGTTCGGCGGCGGGGCTCGTCGACCACAGACGCGCCTGTCTTGGGCTGCGGCCTTCAGCAAAGCTGGATTAAGGTAACGCTTCGCGCCAAAAACGGCGTTGACTACGCGCAACAGTCGGTGGCTTGAAAGACCCCAATTGCACGCGCACCGCCCCCTGCTCGGCACTGTCGTAGATCTGGCTGCCCAGTGTCCAATAACGCTCCACCACCTGCGGGTGAGGATGGCCGAACGCATTGCCACGGCCCCGGGAAATCAGCACCGACGTGGGTGCCAAGCGCTGTAGAAAAGGCCATGACGACGAACTGCGACTGCCATGGTGAGGCGATTGCAGCCAATCGGTGCGCACGGCCAACGATGAGGCGAGAAATGCCCGCTCGGCCGCCCGATCAATATCCCCGGTGAGCAGCAGCCGCTCGCCATTGGCCTCGACCTGCAGAACACAGGACTTAGGGTTGCCATCAGTCGCGTCAGGCCACTGCCACAGTTCGAATGACACGCCGTCCCACACCCACCGCTCACCGCTGATACAGGGCTGGGTTCCGAGAAACGCCGGCAACCCCTCGGTTTCACCGCCCACGACACGCCGGATCGGCACCCCTCGGGCAACCGCCGTCGCCCCACCGGCATGATCGGCGTCGGCATGGCTGAGTAACATCATGTCCAGCGCCCCGATGCCGAGCTTTTTCAACGCCGGCAATACCACGCGCGCACCGAGGTCCGCCGTCCCCGAACGCGGCCCGGCATCGTAGAGCAACGTGTGATGGCGGGTGCGCAGGATCAATGCCTGCCCTTGCCCAACATCCAATTGCACCACTTCCACCCGCCCATGGGGCACCGGCTCGCGCGGAGGAAATACCGCCAACAACAGCAGCGGCCAGCCCAGCAGCCGAAACGGCACGCCTTTGGGCAGCAAAACCAGCACCGCGCCGATCAGGCTGATCAGCCAGTACCCCACCGGCACCTCGGCCGGTATCCAGGCGGGCATTATCCCGGCGAGCCACGCCAAGCCCTGGAACAACCCGTCAAGCGCCCCACCCGCCAGCCACAACATGCCCTCGCCCAGGTACGGCAGCGGCAGCAATACGCTGCCCAGCAACGCCAGCGGCAACACCACCAGGCTGACCCACGGTACGGCAATCAGATTGGCCAGCGGCGCAGTGACGCTGACGGGCAAACCGAGTACCAGTAACACCGGAAACAGACCAATGGCAATCAACCACTGAGGGCGTGTCCATGCCTGCCAGACACTCCAAGGCCCCAGACGCCCACCCAATGCCAGGACCAACACCGCGACCGCCGTAAACGACAGCCAGAACCCTGCCTGCAAGCTGGCCAATGGTTCCAGGATCAGCACGCCATTGAGCGCCAGCAACAACGGCCACCAAAACCCCAGATGGCGGAAGCGCAAACGCCACAGCAGCATTAACCCCACCATCACGCAGGCGCGCTGCACGGGCACACCAAACCCTGCCAGCAGGCCGTACCCCAATGCAGCGGCGAACGCCAGGCCACACGCCCACGGCAGCCACGGCCAGCTACGGGGCCAGTAACCGTAGCGTGCCAAGAGCGCGATCAACCCGTAGATCAACCCCGCCAGCAAACCAATGTGCTGGCCGGAAATCACCAGCAGGTGCACCGTGCCGGTGTCCTGCAGCACCTGCCAATCCTCGGCTGCCAGCCCGGAGCCATCTCCCAATACCAAGGCCGCCAGGCCCGCCTCGCGGCCTTGGGCGTCCACCGCCATCAGGCGTTGGCGGACAGTGTCACGCCAGGCATGACGAGCCGGCGCCAGGCGCTCACCATCCTTCACCGTGCCGGTGGCGCCCACACGCTGGGCCAGCAGCCACGCTTCCTGATCAAAACCATGAAAATTCAGCAGCCCGGACGGCCGCTTGAGCGTTACAGCCAGACGCCAGCGCTCGCCACTGCGGACCGGCGGACCGCCGTGCCAGGACACACGGATGCGCTTGGGCAACCGGGCTTTGCGCGCGCGGCTGTCGGTCAGCTCGAAACGCACGCCCGTATCCGTCTGCTGCGGCAACCCGGTGACACGGCCTTCCAGCCATCGCGTCTGGCCATCAAGCTGCGGGCGCAGTCGATCATCCAGCGCCCACTGTGCGCTGATGCACCCCCAACTCAAGCCCAGCAGGAAAAATGCCAATGGAAACGTGCGAAAGGGCAATAACATCAATGCCAGCACCAGCATGGCCAGCAGCCACCCGGTCGTCGGCAACCCAGGTAGAAAGCGCAGGGCAAGCAACCCCAGCGCCAGCGCGAACATCCCTGTCCTCATGAACCCTCCTTTTCAAGTGATCCACTCAGTCTTAGCCGGGTGCCCAGCGTGGCCTATGATGTTTTGTCACAAAGTCTGAATTTTCTGTTTATAGAATGCGGGCATACTTGCCCCTCGAACTGACCTGGACCCCTTATGCCTCGGCGCTTATTCAAACGGTACATGCCCGACCCCACCAGTATCAGGGAACACAAGTCTTTACAGTTTCTTGGCACATTGCTGCATGATCCGAACCTCTGGCATCTGAATCGGCACTCAGTGGCACGCGCCATGGCGGTGGGTCTGTTCGCGGCTTTCATCCCGATCCCGTTGCAGATGCTCTTGGCGGCGGTACTGGCAATCACCGTGCGCGGCAATATGCCCATCGCCGTCAGCCTGGTCTGGCTGACCAACCCCATCACCATGCCGGTGGTGTTCCTTTGCACCTATATGACCGGCGCCTGGCTGATGAATGTCCCGCCGCGCAGCCTGCCCGATGACCTGACCTGGGAATGGATCAGCGGCCAGTTGAGCACGCTGTGGCAACCCTTCCTCTTGGGTTCGGTGGTATTGGGGCTGGTGTTGGGCGCCCTGGCCTATTGCCTGACCATGGGCTATTGGCGCTGGTGGGTCGCGCACCAATGGAAGAAGCGCAAACAGCGCCGCGCTTGAAGGTCAGTACAAGCACCGATACGCACGCCAATCGCTTTCAAAACACGCATTCTCCATGCGTGATTATTCAAGATAACCTCGCCACAGCCAGTCGCCCCCGGGGCGCCAAATAGCCCGAAGATTGACGCCTGTCATTAATTTGCAAGATTCCAGACCGCGCAAATGGCTACACTGCGCAGGTGGCGCGGGCCGGATGCCGGCGTGGAAGATTGATATCAGTGTGGTAGCAGGAGAGTGGCGTGCTTAGAAGAATGGGGATAAAAGGCCGCGTACTGTTGCTGACCTTATTACCGACCAGCCTGATGGCGTTGTTGTTGGGGGGTTATTTCACCTGGATGCAGCTCTCGGAGTTGCAGGCCCAACTGCTGCAACGCGGCGAAATGATCGCCGAGCAGCTGGCGCCCCTGGTGGCCCCGGCCCTGAGCAGCAAGAACACCGACCTCCTGGAGCGTATTGCCACCCAATCCCTGGAGCAGCCCGACGTGCGCACCGTGGCGTTCCTCGCGCCGGACCGCACACCCCTCGCGCACGCCGGGCCGACCATGCTCAACCAACCGCCGGTCGGCAACAGTTCCCACCTGCTGCAGCGCACCGGCAACGACGCCACGCGTTACCTGCTGCCGGTATTTGGCCGCCATCGCAACCTCGCTGGCGACCTGATCCCCGATGAAGCCGACCGCCTGCTCGGCTGGGTCGAGGTGGAACTGTCCCACAACGGCATGTTGCTGCGCGGCTATCGCAGCCTGTTCGCCAGCCTGCTGCTGATTGCCATCGGCCTGATCTTCACCGCAGCCCTCGCCCTGCGCATCAGCCGAACGATCAATTCGCCGATTGGCCTGATCAAGCAAGCGGTCGCCCAACTCAAGGACGGCAACCTGGAAACCCGTCTGCCGGCACTCGGCAGCCAGGAGCTGGACCAACTCGCCTCCGGTATCAACCGCATGGCCGAAACCCTGCAAAACGCCCAGGAAGAATTGCAGCACAGCATCGACCAGGCCACCGAGGACGTGCGCCAGAACCTGGAAACCATCGAAATCCAGAACATCGAGCTGGACTTGGCGCGCAAGGAAGCCCTGGAGGCCAGCCGCATCAAGTCCGAATTCCTGGCGAACATGAGCCATGAAATCCGCACGCCACTCAACGGCATCCTCGGTTTTACCCACCTGCTGCAAAAAAGCGAGCTGACCCCGCGCCAGCTGGACTACCTGGGCACCATCGAAAAATCCGCCGACAACTTGCTGGGCATCATCAACGAGATCCTCGACTTCTCGAAGATCGAGGCCGGCAAACTGGTACTCGACAGCATCCCCTTCAACCTGCGGGATTTGCTGCAAGACACCCTCACCATTCTCGCCCCCGCTGCCCATGCCAAGCAGCTGGAACTGGTAAGCCTGGTCTACCGCGACACGCCGCTGGCGCTGGTGGGCGACCCGCTGCGGCTCAAGCAGATCCTGACCAACCTGATCAGCAATGCGATCAAGTTCACCCGCGAAGGCACCATCGTCGCCCGAGCGATGGTCGAGGACGAACAGGAAGACAACGTGCAACTGCGCATCAGCGTGCAGGACACCGGGATCGGCCTGTCCAGCCAGGATGTGCGTGCGTTGTTCCAGGCGTTCAGCCAAGCCGATAACTCGCTGTCGCGCCAACCCGGCGGCACGGGGCTGGGCCTGGTGATTTCCAAGCGCCTGATCGAGCAAATGGGCGGCGAAATCGGCGTCGACAGCACGCCGGGCGAAGGCTCTGAGTTCTGGATCAGCCTGAACCTGCCCAAGACCCGCGACGACGTCGAAGACCTGCCCTGCGCGCCGCTGCTGGGCCATCGCGTGGCGGTGCTGGAAAATCACGAACTGGCGCGTCAGGCCCTGCAGCACCAATTGGAAGACTGCGGCCTGGAAGTCACGCCGTTCAATACCCTGGAAAGCCTGACCAACGGCATCACCAGCGCTCACCAGACCGAGCAGGCCATCGACCTGGCCGTACTCGGCGTCACCGCCAACGACATCCCGCCCGAGCGCCTCAACCAACATCTATGGGACCTCGAACACCTGGGCTGCAAGGTGCTGGTGCTCTGCCCCACCACCGAACAGATGCTGTTCAACGAGTCGGTGCCCAACCCCAACAGCCAGTTGCAGGCCAAGCCGGCGTGTACACGTAAGCTGCGCCGCGCCCTGTCCGACCTGATCAGCCCGCGCCCGTCGCGCAGTGAGCCGGGCGAGCCGCTGTCCAGCCGTGCGCCGCGTGTGCTGTGTGTCGACGACAATCCGGCGAACCTGCTGTTGGTGCAAACCCTGCTGGAAGACATGGGCGCGCAGGTCCGTGCAGTGGAAAGCGGCTACGCGGCGGTCGACGCGGTGAAACAGGACACCTTCGACCTGGTGCTGATGGACGTACAAATGCCCGGCATGGACGGGCGCCAGAGCACCGAGGCGATCCGCCAGTGGGAAAGCGAGCGCCATGGCACGCCGTTGCCGGTGGTCGCCCTCACCGCCCACGCCATGGCCAACGAAAAGCGTGCCTTGCTGCAAAGCGGTATGGACGATTACCTGACCAAACCCATCAGCGAACGGCAACTGGCCCAAGTGGTACTGAAATGGACCGGCCTGGCCCTGCGCAACCAAGTGCCGGAGCGCGCCGTCGAAGGCCTCGGCCCGGGCGTGCAATTGCCGGTGCTGGACCACGAGGAAGGCCTGCGCCTGGCCGCTGGCAAGACCGATCTGGCCGCCGACATGCTCGCCATGCTGCTGGCCTCCCTGGAAGCCGACCGGCAGGCCATTCAGGTCGCCCGCGACGCCAAAGACAACCTGGCCCTGATCGAGCGCGTCCACCGCCTGCACGGCGCCACCCGCTACTGTGGCGTGCCGCAACTGCGCGCCGCCTGCCAACGGGCCGAAACCCTGCTCAAGCAGGACGACGCCAAGGCCATGCACGCATTGGACGAACTGGACATGGCCATCGCCAGGCTGGCCAGTGAAGCGCGGGTCAGTGCCTGAGCCTGTTTTTATGGGCACTGATCAACTGATAAATGGCAGGGAGCATGTTTAATGCGCGTGATTCTTTTCAGCAGCCAAACCTATGACCGCGACAGCTTCCTCGGCGAGCCGCTACCAGAGGGCCTGGAACTGCAATTCCAACCCGCTCGGCTCAACCTCGACACCGTCGCCCTGGCAGAACACCACGAGGTGGTCTGCGCCTTTATCAACGATGACCTCAGTGCCCCGGTGCTGGAACACCTGGCCAAGGGCGGCACGCGGTTGATCGCGTTGCGTTCGGCCGGTTACAACCATGTGGACCTGCCTGCCGCCCAACGCCTGGGCCTGACCATCGTGCGTGTCCCGGCCTATTCGCCCCACGCGGTTGCCGAACATGCGGTGGCCCTGGTCCTCGCCCTCAACCGCCGCCTGCACCGTGCCTACAACCGCACCCGCGACGGCGATTTCAGCCTGCATGGCCTTACCGGTTTCGACCTGGTGGGCAAGACCGTCGGCGTGGTCGGCACCGGCCAGATCGGCGCCACGTTCGCCAAGATCATGGCGGGCTTCGGCTGCCAGCTGCTCGCCTACGACCCCTTCCCCAATCCGCAGGTCCAGGCCCTCGGGGCGCGCTATGTAAGCCTGCCGGAGCTGTTGGCCCAGGCGCAGATCATCAGCCTGCACTGCCCGCTGACCGCCGACAGCAAGCACCTGATCAATGCGCGCTCCCTGGCGCAGATGCAGCCCGGCGCCATGCTGATCAACACCGGTCGCGGCGGCCTGGTCGACACGCCGGCGCTGATCGAAGCACTCAAGGACGGCCAACTCGGCTACCTGGGGCTGGATGTGTATGAGGAAGAAGCCCAGCTGTTTTTTGAGGACCGCTCGGACCTACCGTTGCAGGACGACGTACTCGCGCGCCTGCTGACCTTCCCCAACGTGATCATCACCGCGCACCAGGCGTTCCTCACCCGCGAGGCGTTGGCGGCGATTGCCGGCACCACGTTGGCCAATATTGCGGCATGGGCCGATGGCCGGGCGCAGAACCTCGTCGAAGGATGATCAGCGGTCACATACCAGGGTCATGATGGGCCGGCACCCGTGATAGGATGCCGCGCCTATTTGGAGGATCCATGGCCGAACACGATTTCCGCTTCAGCTTGCTGAGCCCGCAACACACCCTGATCGAATGCCGCGCCCTGGTGCCGGGCCGTTACCAGGTCACCGGCAACGGTGGTTCGATCAAGCATGGCGACGTGCTGATCGTCACCCTGCGCGGCAGTAAAACCCTGTCGATGCGACTCACCGTCGAAGGTGACGCACGCTACTCCATCCGCCCGGCGGGCCAGTGGGTCGCCATGGCCCTGGGGCCGAAGTTCGGCGAGCTGGAGATTCACACCTGGAAGGTCAACTGCGACAGCTGCGACGCTGTGCTGGAGTTTGAATTCGCGGTGGAAACCAAGCTGACCAAAGAGCCGCTGCAACCGGCCGCCAACGCGCGCATTGCCGAGTTGGGCTGGGCCAGCGAAGGCGCCAAGCACCGTTGCCCGAAATGCCAGAAGGCCGGGCAATGAAAGGCCTGCTTCTGCTCGCCGCCGCCGGTGCGGCCTTGGGTGGCTGCGCCGGTGATGCGGTCAAGCTCAAGCAGGATCACAGCTACGTGGTGGAGTGGATTGGTGAGCGGCCGTTGATGGATTACGCACACCTGACCGTCACCCTCGGCGCCGATGGGCGCGCCTACGGCAATGGCGGTTGCAACCACTGGTTCGCGCCGTACACCGTCGAGGGCGAGAAGCTCAGCTTCGGCAAGATCGGCAGCACCCGCAAGCTCTGCGCCGAGGCCTTGATGGAGCAGGAACAGCGCTTCTTCCAGGCCCTGCAAGGCGTACAGCGCTGGGACATCTCACCGATCGAACAGACGCGCTTCTGGCCGGCCGAAGGCAAGCCGATTCGCCTGTGGCTCGAAGAGGGCTGATTCCACCGATCTGCAGGTTGGTGAGATTTAAATAATGAGATGGGTTGGCAGGTGGGAAGTTGCTCAGCTGTAGATCTCGTGGGCACCGCTGGGCCCCTGTGGGAGATGTCGAGCTTTAGCGAGGCTTCGATGGCGGTGGCATGGTTGGCAGGTGTGTCGGCTGACACACCGCTATCGGGGCAAGCCCCCTCCCACATTTGATCGGGGGCAATACTCTAGCCGCGCAAGGCCTTGAGCTTGGCCAACACCCCTTCCGCCGTCTGCTCACCCATCAACTGCTCACGCACCTTGCCCTTGTCATCGATGATGTAGGTCACCGGCAATGCCTCGCTGCGCGGAATATCGAAAATTCCATCCGGGTTCTGCGCCAGCACCGTGAACTTGATCCCCAGCTTGTCGCTGGCTTCTTTCAGCTCCTCTCCCTGCACATTGTCGAAGTTAACCCCGAACACCCCCACGCCCTGCCCCTTCAACTGTTCCGCCAGGGCGTTGAGCTCAGGGATTTCCGTACGGCACGGGCCACACCATTCCGCCCAGTAGTTGACCACCAGCCACTGTTTGTCCAGGCGCTCGGACGCGACCTTCTGGCCGTATTGGTCAACGCCGTAGTCATTGCCGCAGCCGCTGAGCAGCAGGGTTGTGATGATCGCCAATGCACCGATCAGTCGCCTTGTCATGGGGTAATCCTTCGCAAAAATGAACGTTGGTTGCGACCTATCGCCTCTTACGGTTTAAGGACGGGCCACAGCGCAGGTAGAATACCCGCCACCTTACGCAAGATGCGACCCGCACATGACCGATCTGACGCTTTATCACAACCCGCGCTGCTCGAAATCCCGCGGTGCGCTCGAACTGCTGGAAGCCCGCGGCCTCGCCCCTACCGTGGTGCGCTACCTGGAAACCCCGCTGAATGCCGCGCAATTGAAGGCACTGCTGGCCAAGCTGGGCATCAGCGCCCGCCAACTGCTGCGCACCGGCGAAGACGAATACAAGGCCCTCAACCTGGCCGATGCCAGCCTCAGCGAAGCGCAACTGATTGCCGCCATCGCCGAACACCCCAAGCTGATGGAACGCCCGATCCTGGAAACCGCCGATAAAGCCATCATTGGCCGTCCGCCAGAGAACGTGCTGGAGATCCTGCCGTGACGTCGCCGTATGTGCTGGTGTTGTATTACAGCCGCAATGGCTCGGTGAGCGAAATGGCTCGGCAGATTGCCCGTGGTATCGAGCAAGGCGGGATGGAAGCGCGACTGCGCACCGTGCCGGCGATCTCCACCGAGTGCAAAGCCGTGGCGCCGAGCATCCCGGATGAAGGCGCGCTGTATGCCAGCCTCGATGACTTGAAGAACTGCTCGGGCCTGGCCCTGGGCAGCCCGACGCGCTTCGGCAACATGGCCGCGCCGTTGAAGTACTTCATCGACGGCACCAGCAACCTGTGGCTGACCGGCGCGCTCGTCGGCAAACCGGCCGGGGTGTTCACCTCCACCGCCAGCCTGCATGGCGGCCAGGAAACCACGCTGATGTCGATGCTGCTGCCGCTGCTGCACCACGGCATGCTGATCACTGGCCTGCCCTACAGCGAGCAGGCACTGCTCGACACCCAGGGCGGCGGCACGCCGTATGGCGCCAGCCACCATGCCGGCCCGGATGGCAAACGCCTGCTCGACCCGCATGAAATCACCCTGTGCCGGGCCCTGGGCCTGCGCCTGGCCAAGACCGCCACGCTGCTGGAGAACGGCCGTGGCCAGGAAGCCTAAGGTTCTACCGCCGCAAGCGTGGCTGGAGCCACGGGTCAAGGCTGCACGCGCGTTAAGCCTGCTGGCGTTTTTCGGCCTGGTGGGTTTGTTATGTGGGTACTACCTGTTCGTCGCCGACCTGCACGGCGCGCGTCCGTGGGTGATCCTGCTGATCGAGCTGGTACCTCTGCTGGTGCTCGCGCCGGGGATGATCATCGGCAGTGCGCGCGGGCATTCGTGGATGTGCTTTGTGGTGAACCTGTATTTCATCAAGGGCGCGCTGGCAGCGTATGACCCGAACCGGCAGTGGTTCGGGGTGCTGGAGATGCTGGCCAGCCTGGCAGTGTTTTGCACGGCGCTGCTGTATGTGCGCTGGCGGCACCAACTGAACCGCCGGTTGGCCGAGTAACTGTGTGGCGAGCAGGCTCGCCACGTAATAGACCCCGGTCAATGGTTGACGGTGTACGCCAGCATCATCGACAGCTGGCACATCGGCCGCCCACTCTCGGCATGCCACTGGTTGAACGCGGCCTGCACCGTGGCTAGGTCGCGCAGGCTGGTGGGTGCCTTGTCGACGATCTTCTGCGCATTCAAGGCCGCCACCACGTCATAGCTCGGCACAAAGGTATCCTTGCCCACCATCCGCAAAAAGCGCGGCGCCGAAAGCCCGCCCAGCTGATGACCGTGCTTGCTCAGGTATTTCCATAACCCAACGATATCGGTCACCGGCCAGTCGGCGATAAACGCGCCAAAGCTGCCTTTTTCCTGCTCGATATCCAGGATCATCTGCGCATTGCGCGGCACGCTCTTGAGCTTGCCCAGGTGGCGGATGATGCGCGTGTCCTGCATCAGCCGCTCCAGATGCTCAGCGCCCATCAGCACGACTTTTTCCGGGTCGAAGCCAAAGAACACTTGCTCGAACGCCGGCCACTTGGCATCCACCACGCTGTGTTTCAAGCCGGCGCGAAACACGCGCAGCGCCAAGGTCGACAGGTAGCGATCATCACTGATCTTGCGCAACTGCGCCGGAGTCTTGGGCACCGGCAGGTGGGCGTCCAGCTCGGCCGCTGAACCGAAGCGGTTCAGACAGTATTCGTGCAGCCACTTGTAATCACGCATGCCCTCTCCTGCTGTTGAATGCTGGCAATTGAATTGAAAACGGCGCCCGCAAGCGCCGTGTGTCAGAGCGTTGAATGGGCTCAGAGGTTCACAACATTGACGAAGCGCGACGCGGCGGTCTCATCGATTTTCAGGCTGGTGAAGTCGAACAGGTTGCGGTCGGCCAATTGCGATGGCTGCACGTTCTGCAGGCTGCGGAAGATACTTTCGGTACGCCCTGGCGTCTTGCGTTCCCACTCCACCAGCATTTCCTTGACCACCTGGCGCTGCAGGTTTTCCTGGGAGCCGCACAGGTTGCACGGGATGATCGGGAATTGCTTGAGGTCGGAGTAGGCCTGGATGTCCTTCTCGTTGCAATACGCCAGCGGGCGGATCACCACGTTGCGCCCGTCATCGGCACGCAGCTTGGGCGGCATGGCCTTGAGCGAGCCGTTGAAGAACATATTGAGGAAGAAGGTCTCGACGATATCGTCGCGGTGGTGACCCAGGGCCATCTTGGTTGCACCGATCTCATCGGCAAAGGTGTAGAGCGTGCCACGGCGCAGGCGTGAGCACAGCGAGCAGGTGGTCTTGCCTTCAGGCACCAGTTCCTTGACCACCGAGTAGGTGTCTTTTTCGACGATGTGGTACTCGACGCCCAGTGCCTTGAGGTAGGCCGGCAGCACGTGCTCGGGGAAGCCCGGTTGTTTCTGGTCCATGTTGACGGCAACGATCTCGAACTTGATCGGCGCGACCTTTTGCAGGTGCAGCAGCACGTCGAGCATGGTGTAGCTGTCTTTGCCGCCGGAGAGGCAGACCATGACCTTGTCGCCGTCCTCGATCATGTTGAAGTCGGCGACTGCCTCACCGGCCAAGCGGCGCAGGCGTTTTTGCAGTTTGTTCTGGTTGACCGTAAGAGTGCCCATGGCGCTTGGATCCGCTAGAGGTGTGTGACGAAAAGCCGGGTATTTTACGCAAAAAAAACAGCTAAAGGGCTAACAGTAAAAGACCCCGCCGCGATTAGGACCCATGTTTACAGCGCAATTTGCTCTAAAGGCCCTACAGTTATTCCGGTCATCACTTCCTATACTGCGACTAGAGGTCGCACACAGATATCCAGACCTTTGTGGCCATTTGGCCCGTAGGCGCTCCGATGGGGGGCGATGGTAATAACGACAGGAGTGACTGGCATGATCCATCACGTCGTGGGGCTTTTTACCCATCCCGACCAGGAATGGCGGGAAATTCGTGGCGATAAAGAAGAAAGCATCGGCCACATGTACCTCACTCACACCCTGATTCTCGCGGCGATCCCCGCCGTATCCGCTTTTATCGGTACCACCCAGGTCGGCTGGGTCATCGGCAACCGCTCACCGGTCATGCTGACCCAGGAAAGTGCGCTGTGGATGACTCTCATGTCCTACGCGGCCATGCTCGGCGGCGTGGCGGTGATGGGCGCGTTCATTCACTGGATGGCCCGCACCTACGACGCCAACCCCAGCATGGCGCGGTGCGTGGCGTTTGCCACCTATACCGCGACCCCCCTGTTTATCGGCGGGCTGGCGGCGCTCTACCCGCATATGTGGCTGGGCATGGTGGTGGGCACTGCGGCGATCTGCTACACGGTGTACCTGCTGTATGTCGGCGTACCGACCTTCATGAGCATCGACCCGGATGAAGGCTTCCTGTTTTCCAGCTCGATACTGGCCGTAGGACTGGTGGTACTGGTGGCGATCATGGCGTTTACCGTGATTGTCTGGGGGCTGGGCGTAGGACCGATCTACACCAACTAACCCGTTCAATCGTGAAGGCAGGGCCACCGCAAGGTGGCCTTTTACGTTATGAATGACCATTCGGCGCCTGACAGATTCGGAAACACAGCGCTTTGCGGCATACTGGACGCCTGTGGAGATATGTACAGCATGCCCGAGCAACTCAATACCCGCGTCGAAGATTGTTTCCTGCAAGCCGAATCCTTTTTCAAACGAAGCTTCAAACGCCCCCAGGTCAGCCTCAAGCTGCGGGGCCAAAAGGCCGGTGTCGCGCATTTGCACGAGAACCTGCTGCGCTTCAACCCACAGTTGTACCGAGAAAACAGCCAACACTTCCTGAAACAGACCGTGGCCCATGAGGTGGCGCATCTGATCGCCCACCAATTGTTTGGCGAGCGCATTCAGCCCCATGGCGAGGAATGGCAACTGATCATGCGTGGGGTTTACGAACTGCCGCCGGACCGTTGCCACACCTATGCCGTGAAGCGTCGCCAGGTGACCCGCTATATCTACCGTTGCCCGTGTGCCGACAGCGACTTCCCGTTTTCGTCGCAGCGCCATGGCATGGTGGCTCAGGGGCGACGGTACCTGTGTCGGCGCTGTCGGCAGACATTGGTATTTACCGGCGAAACCCGGGTGGAATAAAGGCCTCATCGGGAGCAAGCCCCATCCCACATTTTGATCGTATTCACAGGCCTGAATGTGGGAGGCGGCTTGCTCCCGATAGCGTCCGCCCAGCCACTACATAATCACCTTGGAGCTGCGCAGCTCGCTGATGCGCTGCGGGCTCAAGCCAAGCTCCGCCAACACTTCATCACTGTGCGCGCCCACGGCGACGCCAATGTGCCGGGGCGCTGGCAACCCTTCCGAAAACTTCAACGGGCAGGCAATCTGCGCCTGGCTCGAACCATCGCCCCTTGGCACCTGGCTGACCAGCGCCCGCGCCTTTAACTGCGGATGGGCCACGGCTTCGCTCAGCGTCAGTACAGGCTCCACGCAGGCATCCACCCCGGCAAACAGCTCGCACAATTGCTCGAAACTGCGCTTCTCGAACTCCACCTGCAAGGCCAGCTTAAGCGCCGGCTGCTGCTCAGGCTTCAAGCCCTGCGCGGCCAACTCGGGACGCCCCAACGCTTCACACAATTGCCGCATAAAGGCCGGCTCCAGGCTGCCCACTGACATCCAGCGCCCGTCCCGAGAGCGGTAGTAGTCGTAGAAACTGCCACCATTGAGCACATGGCCTTCCCATTCCGGCTCGACCCCGCAGGCCAGGTAACCCGCTCCGGCCATGGCGTTCAGGCTGAAGGAGCAATCGGTCATGCTGACATCCAGGTATTGGCCGACCCCGCTCTGCTGCCGGGAAATGACGGCAGCGAGAAGCCCCACCACCGCATGCAGCGAACCGCCGCCCACGTCCGCCAACTGCACGCCCAACGGTAATGGCCCGCTGTCCTGGCGCCCGGTGTAGCTGGCCACCCCGGCCAGCGCCAGATAATTGATGTCATGCCCGGCACGGTCCTTATAGGGCCCGGTCTGGCCGTAACCGGTGATCGACACATAAATCAGCCGCGGGTTGATCGCCTTCAGCGCCTCGTACCCCAGGCCCAGACGCTCCATCACCCCGGGGCGAAATTGTTCGAGGACAATGTCGTAGTCCTTGACCAGTTCGCGCACGATCTCCAGCGCTTCGGCCTGCTTCAAATCCAGCGCCAGGCTGCGTTTGTTGCGGTTGAGATAGGCATGGCTGGCCGAAGTCCCCTGGTCATGGGGTGGCAATACACGCAACAGGTCCATGCGCGTCGGCGATTCGATGCGCAGCACCTCAGCGCCCATGTCCGCGAGCATCAACGATGCAAACGGGCCAGGCAGCAAGGTGGAAAAATCCAACACTTTGAGGGACGCCAAGGGGCCTGACATGGGAACTCCATTTGGGTTTTGAATGCCCACAGACTAGGCAGCCTGGCGCCTACCGGCAATCGTCAGAACGATCATCGAGAGTGACTGTTTTGATCGCGGCGGGCTTTTTCGCGGCAGCGGCCTTATCATTGCCCCACGTTTGCTTGCAGAGTGTTCCATGAAGTTTGCGATTGCAGTGTTTTCCGCCGCCCACGCGCCCTCCTCGCGCCGCGCCCTGCTGTTTGCCCAGGCGGCGTTGGCCGGCGGGCATGAGATTGTGCGGCTGTTCTTCTATCAGGATGGCATCTACAACGCCTCCAACACCCTCGTTGCGCCCCAGGATGAGCAGGACATCGCCCGCCAATGGCGCGAGTTTGTCAGCACGCATCAGCTGGACGGCGTGGTTTGCATCGCCGCCGCCTTGCGTCGCGGCGTGCTGAACACTGAGGAAGCCAAACGCTATCAACGCAGCGCAGTCAATCTGGATGCGCCCTGGGCGTTGTCGGGCCTGGGGCAATTACACGACGCCGCCCAGGCTGCCGACCGCCTGATCTGTTTTGGAGGGCCGTGACATGTCCAAATCCTTATTGGTGATCAGCCGCCAGGCGCCCTGGTCCGGGCCGAGCGCGCGCGAAGCGCTGGATATCGTGCTGGCCGGAGGCGCATTCGATCTGCAGATCGGCGTGCTGTTCATGGATGACGGCGTGTTCCAACTGGCGCCGCACCAGGATGCCAAGGCCGTGCAGCAAAAGGACCTCAGCGCTAACTTGCAGGCGTTGGGCCTGTTCGGCATCGATGACGTGTTCGCCTGCAGCCATAGCCTGGGTGAGCGCGGGCTGACGCAGCCGGCCAACGCCCAGTCGCTGGACAGCGAAGCGATCGCCAAGCTGATTGACCGTTACGACCAGGTGATGACCCTCTGATGTCGACTCTACATGTGGTTTCCCACTCCCCGTTTACCGATAGCCGCCTCGACAGTTGCCTGCGTATCTGTGGCGCCGAAGACGCGATCCTGCTCTGCGGCGATGGCGCCTATGGGCTGCATAACGCGGCCCTGCACACCAAGGGCATAAAGGTTTTTGTGCTGGCCGAAGACATGCAGGCGCGCAATCTGCCGCTGCCGGATTGGGCCGACAGCGTGGACTACCCGGGTTTCGTGCAGCTGTCGCTCGACTACAGCAAGGTCAACACCTGGCTATGAACACCCTGACCATAGGCGCGCGCACCCTGGACCTGGACAAGGACGGTTACCTCGTCGACCTGAATGAATGGTCCGATGAGGTGGCCAATGCCCTGGCCGCCGTCGAAGGCCTGGAATTGACCGCCGATCATTGGCAGATCCTCGAACTGCTGCGCCAGTTCTACGCCGAATTCCAGCTGTCCCCTGCCACGCGGCCGCTGATCAAGTACACGGCCTTGAAGCTGGGCCCGGAAAAGGGCAACAGCTTGCACCTCAACAGACTGTTCAACGGCACTCCCGCCAAACTCGCCGCCAAGCTGGCGGGCCTGCCCAGACCGACGAATTGCTTATGACCGACTTCGCCCCGCTGACCCTTGAAACCCCTGCCGAGCATCCGTTTGCGCAGTTCGTGCGCATCCTGGGCAAAGGCAAGCGCGGCGCGCGCAACCTCACCCGCGACGAGGCCCGCGAAGCCATGGGCATGCTGCTCGACGAAAAAGTCGAAGACACCCAGCTCGGCGCCTTCCTGATGCTGCTGCGCCACAAGGAAGAAAGCCCGGAAGAACTCGCCGGTTTTACCGAAGCCGTGCGCGAACGCCTGGACGCCCCGGCACTGAATGTGGATGTCGACTGGCCGACCTACGCCGGCAAGAAACGCCATCTGCCGTGGTTCCTGCTGGCGGCCAAGTGCCTGGCGCAAAATGGCGTGCGCATTCTCATGCACGGCGGCGGCGCACACACGGCGGGCCGGCTGTACACCGAACAATTGCTGCAAACCCTGCACATCCCGCTGTGCCGTAACTGGCAGCAGGTCGGGACCGCGTTTGAACAAGGCAACCTGGCGTTTATCCCGCTGGGCGATTGGGCGCCGCAACTGCAACGCATGATCGACCTGCGCAACACCCTGGGCCTGCGCTCGCCGATCCACTCCTTGGCGCGCCTGCTCAATCCGCTGAATGCGCGCTGCGGCCTGCAAAGCATTTTCCACCCGGGTTACCAGGGCGTGCACCGCGATGCCAGCGGCCTGCTTGGCGACCATGTGATTGTGGTGAAGGGCGACGGCGGCGAAGTCGAGATCAACCCCGATACGATCAGCCACCTCTACGGCACCACCGGTGGCGAAAGCTGGGATGAAGAATGGCCCGCCCTCTCCGACCAGCGTCACGTCAAGCCGGCAACCCTGGAGCCTGAACACTTGAAGGCCGTGTGGCGCGGCGACGTAGAGGACAGCTACCCGCAACTGGCGCTGATCGCCACCATGGCCCTGGCCTTGCGCGGCCTCGGCCACCCACGGGAACAGGCATTCGAATTGGCCCGGCAATACTGGGATGCACGGGACAAATCGATTTAATCGATCATTCCCGCCCGGTCTTTGCGCTTTTAGTTCGAACTCATCCCTTTAGACTGGGCTCCAACGCTTATTAGCCAAGGAGCCAGTCATGGGTTTGCTGATCGAAGGACACTGGAAAGACCAGTGGTACGAAAGTAGCGCAGATGGCGCTTTCCAGCGGGAACAGGCACAGCGCCGCCACTGGGTGACCGCCGATGGCCAGCCTGGGCCCAGCGGCGAAGGCGGCTTCAAGGCCGAGGCCGGTCGTTATCACCTCTACGTGTCCCTGGCCTGTCCATGGGCCCATCGCACCCTGATCCTGCGCAAGCTCAAGGGCCTGGAACGCTTGATCGACGTCTCGGTGGTCAGTTGGTTGATGCTGGAGAACGGCTGGACCTTCGACAAGGCCCACGGCTCCACCGGCGATAAGCTCGATGGTTTCGAATTCATGCACCAGCGCTATACCGCCGACACCGCCGACTACACCGGCCGCGTCACCGTGCCGGTGCTGTGGGACAAGCAGCTCAATCGCATCGTCAGCAATGAATCGGCGGAGATCATCCGCATGTTCAACAGCGCGTTCAACGGGCTGACCGGCAACACCCTGGACCTCTACCCCGAGCCGCTGCGCGCGACCATCGATGGGCTGAACGAGCGGATCTACCCGGCCGTGAACAATGGCGTATACCGCGCAGGCTTTGCCACCTCACAAAAAGCCTATGAAAGCGCGTTTGATGATGTGTTTGCCGAACTGGATCACCTCGAGCAGCACTTGGGCGACCATCGCTATCTGGCCGGCGAGTACCTGACCGAGGCGGATGTGCGTTTGTTCACCACGCTGATTCGTTTTGACGCGGTGTATTACAGCCACTTCAAATGCAATCTGCGGCGGATTGCCGATTATCCGAACTTGTCGAACTGGTTGAGGGAGATGTATCAGTGGCCGGGCGTGGCCGAGACGGTGGATTTCGAGCATATCAAGGGGCATTACTATGCGAGCCACCGCACCATCAACCCGATGGGGATTGTGCCGAAGGGGCCGTTGCAGGCGTTTGATGCCGGGCATGATCGAGCGCGACTAACCAGCAAAGGCATTTGGAGCTGATACAAAACCCGTAGGAGCGAGCTTGCTCGCGAATAACTCAAAAACACCGCGTGCATTCAGGATGGGCGCGTTATCGTTGACGATTTTCGCGAGCAAGCTCGTTCCTACAGTCGATGTGTGCGCAGGTGCTCAGACTTGTGACTGGGCGCCTTCAAACCACTTCAGCTTCTCGCGCAACACCACCACCTCACCGACGATCACCAGTGTCGGCGCATGCACTTCATGCTCCGCCACCATGCGCGGCAAGTCTGCCAGGGTGCCGGTAAACACGCGCTGGTTGGACGTGGTGCCCTGCTGGATCAACGCCGCCGGGGTATCCGCAGCACGACCATGCTTGATCAGTTGCTCACAGATGATCGGCAAGCCAATCAAGCCCATGTAGAACACCAAGGTCTGCGACGGCCCTACCAGGTCACTCCAAGGCAGGTCCGACGTCCCATTCTTCAAGTGCCCGGTAATAAAGCGTACCGACTGCGCATAGTCGCGATGGGTCAGCGGAATCCCGGCGTACGCCGCGCAACCACTGGCTGCGGTGATCCCCGGCACCACCTGGAACGGGATGCCATGGGCCGCCAGTTCCTCGATTTCTTCACCGCCACGGCCAAAGATGAACGGATCGCCACCCTTGAGGCGCAGCACGCGCTTGCCTTGCTTGGCCAGGTCCACCAGTTGCTGGTTGATCTGGTCTTGCGGCACGGCGTGGTCAGCGCGGCGTTTACCGACGTAGATGCGCTCGGCATCACGACGGCACAGTTCCAGAATCGCCGGCGCCACCAAACGGTCGTATAGCACCACGTCGGCTTGCTGCATCAGGCGCAGCGCACGGAAGGTCAGCAGGTCCGGGTCGCCCGGGCCAGCCCCTACCAGATACACCTCGCCCGGCGCATAAGGCGGCGCACCGTTGACCTTTTCGATCAACAGACGCTCAGCCTCATCGCCCTGCCCGGCCAACTGACGGTCGGCAATCGGGCCCTGGAATACTTCTTCCCAGAACGCCCGACGCTGCTGCACATCCGGGTACAAACCTTTGACCTGGGCACGAAACCGCGCCGCCAGCCCGGCCAACTGGCCGTAGGTGGACGGAATCCAGGTTTCCAGCTTGGCGCGGATCAAGCGCGCCAGCACCGGCGCATCGCCGCCGCTGGACACCGCGATCACCAAGGGCGAACGGTCGACGATCGCCGGGAAGATCACGCTGCACAAGGCCGGCGCGTCCACCACATTGACCGGTACGCAACGACGCTTGGCGTCACTGGACACTTGCGCGTTCAGTGGCTCGTCGTCGGTCGCCGCGATAATCAGGGTGCAGCCTTCAAGGTCGGCCTCCTGATAACCGCGCAGAATCATTTCCCCGCCACTGCCCTGCACCAACTCACGCAACTGGTCTTCGATCCGGGGAGCAACCACCCGCAGCACTGCGCCGGCGTCAGCCAGCAGGCGGGATTTGCGCAAGGCAATCTCCCCCCCACCGACGACCAACACACGACTGCCGCGCAGGTTATGAAACAGCGGCAGAAATTCCATTTAGCGGATGACCTCAACGCCCGCCATGTAAGGCTTGAGCACTTCAGGTACACGGATCGAACCGTCAGCCTGCTGGTAGTTTTCCAGCACCGCCACCAGGGTACGACCTACAGCCAGGCCCGAACCGTTGAGGGTGTGCACCAGCTCCGGCTTGCCGGTTTCCGGGTTACGAAAACGCGCCTGCATGCGCCGGGCCTGGAAATCACCGCAGTTGGAGCACGAGGAAATCTCGCGGTATTTGTCCTGGCTGGGTACCCACACTTCGAGGTCGTAGGTCTTCACGGCGCTGAAACCCATGTCGCCAGTGCACAGCGCCAGGACGCGGTACGGCAGCTCCAGCAGCTGCAGGACGCGTTCGGCGTTGGCGGTCAGGCCTTCCAGGGCATCCATGGAGGTCGACGGCTCAACCACTTGCACCATCTCGACCTTGTCGAACTGGTGCTGGCGGATCATGCCGCGGGTGTCCCGACCCGACGCACCGGCTTCACTGCGGAAGCACGGGCTGTGGGCGACGAACTTGAGCGGCAGTTGCTTGGCATCGAGGATCTCGCCCGCAACGATATTGGTCAGCGACACTTCGGCGGTCGGGATCAGGTACAGATCGGCTTCACCATCGCGGCTGATCTTGAACAGGTCCTCCTCGAACTTCGGCAGCTGGCTGGTGCCCATCAGCGCCGGCGCCTGTACCAGGTACGGGGTGTAAGCCTCTTCGTAACCGTGCTCGCCGGTGTGCAGGTTGATCATGAACTGCGCCAGGGCACGGTGCATGCGTGCGATCGGGCCGCGCAGCAAGGCAAAGCGTGCACCGGACATCTTGGCGGCGGTTTCGAAATCCAGGCCGCCAGTCAATTCGCCCAGGGCGACGTGGTCCTTGATCTCGAAATCAAACGCTGTTGGCGTGCCCCAGCGACGCACTTCGACGTTGCCGTCTTCGTCTTCGCCAATCGGCACGGACTCGTGCGGCAGGTTGGGAATACCCAGCAGGATCGAATCCAGCTCGGACTGAATGCCTTCCAGCTCGACCTTGCCGTCGGACAGCTCGGTGCCCATGCGCTCGACGTCCGCCATCAACGGCGCGATGTCTTCGCCACGTTGCTTGGCCTGACCGATGGATTTGGAACGCGCATTCCGCTCAGCCTGCAGTGCTTCGGTGCGGGTCTGGACGCTCTTGCGCTGTTCTTCCAGCGCTTCGATGCGCGCAACATCCAAGGCAAAGCCACGGGATGCCAGGCGGTCCGCTACGTCCTGAAGGTTGCTACGTAACAGTTTGGAATCGAGCATGTCGGTCTCTCGTTTATCAAAGTTTGGTCAAGGACAGGCCGGCCCAGGTGGCGAGCAGCCCGCCGAACACGCTGATGCCGAGGTACCCGAAGGCGACCAGGGCCTGCCCGCTTTCCAGCAAGCGCAGCGTATCCAGTGAAAAGGATGAAAAGGTCGTCAGACCGCCTACAAAGCCGACAATCAAGCCAGCGCGAATTTCAATCGGTACTTCCGGGCGCAACAGGAACCAGCCGTACAACAACCCGATGATCAGGCAACCCACCAGGTTGACCGCCAGGGTCGCCGCATAAAAATGCTTCGGCCAATTGGCGCTCACCCACGTACCGGTGGCGAAACGCAATAATGTACCAGCGATGCCGGCTGCGGACACGGCAAGAATCGTCTTGAACACTACTTTCTCCGCTGTTTGGGGCTGAGGCGGTCGAGTTGGGCGAGGTGATTGAGCTTTTCACCGATCTTCAGCTCCAGGCCACGGGGCACAGGCTGGTAGAACGGCTGCGGCTCAAGCTCATCGGGGAAATAGTCTTCACCGGCGGCATAGGCGTCCGGCTCATCATGGGCATAGCGGTATTCATCACCGTAGCCCAGTTGTTTCATCAACTTGGTCGGCGCATTGCGCAGGTGCAGCGGCACTTCGAGGGAGCCGTGTTCGGCAGCCGCGCGCAGGGCGGACTTGAAGCCCATGTACACCGCGTTGCTTTTCGGCGCGCAGGCCAGGTACGTGATGGCCTGGGCCACCGCCAGCTCACCTTCCGGGCTGCCGAGGCGCTCCTGCACTTCCCAGGCCGCCAGGCATAGGCTCAAGGCACGCGGGTCGGCGTTGCCGATGTCTTCACTGGCCATGCGCACCACGCGGCGGGCCAGGTACAGCGGGTCGCAGCCGCCGTCGATCATGCGCGCAAACCAATACAGCGCGCCGTCCGGGTTGGAGCCACGCACGGATTTGTGCAGCGCCGAAATCTGGTCGTAGAAGGCTTCGCCGCCTTTGTCGAAACGCCGACGCGTGTCGCCAAGCAGGCTTTGCAGCAGGTCGACGCCAATCTCGCTGCCGTCTTCGGCCAGGTCGGAGGCGTTCTCCAGCAGGTTGAGAAAGCGCCGGCCATCACCATCGGCGGCGCTTAGCAGAATCTTGAAGCCTTCATCGCTGAGGCTCAGTTGGCGCTTGCCCAGGCCCTTGTCTTCGCTCAGGGCACGGTGCAACAGCTTTTGCATCGCGGCTTCGTCCAGGCTTTTAAGCACATAGACCCGCGCACGCGAGAGCAAGGCGTTGTTCAGTTCGAAGGAAGGGTTTTCGGTGGTGGCACCGATAAAAATCAACGTGCCATCTTCGACATAGGGCAGGAACGCATCCTGCTGCGACTTGTTGAAGCGATGCACTTCGTCGACAAACAGGATGGTGCGCTTGCCGTATTGCCCGGCCTGCTGCTTGGCCACCTCGACGGCCTGGCGGATCTCCTTGACCCCGGCCAACACGGCCGAGACCGTTTCGAAGTGCGCATCCGAGACTTTTGCCAGCAGCCGCGCCAGGGTGGTCTTACCCACGCCCGGCGGCCCCCAGAAAATCATCGAGTGCAGTGCACCCTGCTCCAGGGCTTCGCGCAACGGCTTGCCGCGAGCGAGCAGGTGTTCCTGACCGACGTACTCATCCAGATTGGTCGAGCGCAAGCGCGCGGCCAAAGGCTGGGCAATCGGGTCACTTCGAAACAGATCCATGGGCAGCGTTTGAAACCTCTGGGGAGTTTATTCCTGGATCACGTCGGCACCCTTGGGGATGTCGAACTTGAACTTGGACGCCGGTACCGGCTGGTTGGCCTTGACCCCGGAGAACAGGATATCGGTGCGCTGGCCGACGCTGTCGACCAGGCGCATGTTATTGATCACGCCGTTGCCGAACGACAGGGACAACGTGTCAAACAGCGTGTCCTTGGATTTCGGCTTGAGGGTGAACTCGATCACGTTGCTGGTTTGCTTGGAGGTGATGTCGAAGCTGTCGTTGATTTTTGACACGTCGCCCGAGAGCAGCAGCGCCGGGGTCTGGTTCAGGCGCGGGTCCAGCTTCTTGATGGTCGCCTGCTCCAGGTCCGGGTCCCACAGGGTGACTTTCTGGCCGTCCGAGACGATGGTCTGCTCGGCCTTGCCTTCGGTGTGCCAGTAGAACAGCCCTGGGCGCTGCACGGCCATCTCGCCAGCGGTTTCCTGCAACTGGGTACCACCGGCATCCAGCGTGAGCTGGGAGAAGCGCGCAGTCAGGGTCTGGGATTTGTCCAACAGGTTTTTCAGGCTGGCGACGGAGGCCGGGTCAGCGTGGGCCGAAACAGCGGTCAAAGCCAGTGCCGGCAACAACAGCATGCGGATAAGACGCATGGGAGTCCTCATTGAGTCGTAAGGGCGCGCCGCGTGCTGCCACGCGGCACGGAATCAGTCGCGCGCCTGCCCAGGAGCAAGGACTTCGCGCGAGCCGTTGGTGTTCATTGCAGTGACGACGCCAGCGTTTTCCATGGCTTCGATCATGCGCGCGGCGCGGTTGTAGCCGATCTTCAGCTTGCGCTGCACCGCAGAAATCGACGCGCGGCGGCTTTCCAGCACGAACGCCACGGCTTCGTCGTACAGCGCGTCGGTTTCGGCATCATCGTCGCCACCGCTGCTGCCGCCGTCGAAGCCGCTGCCGGCCTCTTCGACACCAGCAAGGATGTCGTCGTTGTACTCAGGCGCGCCGCGCAGCTTCCAGGCTTCCACCACACGGTGCACTTCATCATCGGACACGAAGGCGCCGTGAACCCGGATCGGCAGGCTGGTACCTGGCGGCATATAGAGCATGTCGCCGTGACCCAGCAGTTGCTCGGCGCCGCCCTGGTCGATGATGGTCCGTGAGTCGATCTTGCTCGACACCTGGAACGCCATGCGGGTCGGGATGTTGGCCTTGATCAGGCCGGTGATCACGTCCACCGACGGACGCTGGGTGGCAAGGATCAAGTGAATACCGGCGGCACGGGCCTTCTGAGCGATACGCGCGATCAGTTCTTCGACCTTCTTGCCGACGATCATCATCATGTCGGCAAATTCGTCGACCACCACCACGATGGTTGGCAGCTTGCTCAACAGCGGCGCTTCGTCGTGAATGCTTTCGCGCTTGTAAAGCGGGTCGCTCAGCGGCGTGCCGGCGTCCTGGGCTTCCTTGACCTTGGCATTGAAGCCCGACAGGTTACGCACGCCCATCTTCGCCATCAGCTTGTAGCGACGTTCCATCTCGGCAACGCTCCAACGCAGGGCGTTGGCGGCGTCCTTCATGTCGGTGACCACCGGGCACAGCAGGTGCGGAATGCCTTCGTAGATCGACAGCTCGAGCATCTTCGGGTCGATCATGATCAGCTTGGCGTCTTCCGGGCCGGACTTGAACAGGATCGACAGGATCATTGCGTTCACGCCCACCGATTTACCCGAACCGGTGGTACCGGCCACCAGCAGGTGAGGCATTTTGGCAAGGTCGGTGATCACCGGCTTGCCACCAATGTCGTGGCCCAGGGCCAGGGTGACCGGCGACTTGAAGTTGTCGTATTCGGGCGTCGACAGCACTTCGGAGAAGCGCACGATCTGGCGGTCTTCGTTGGGAATCTCGATACCGACGGTGGTCTTGCCGGGAATCACTTCCACCACGCGCACGCTGGTCACGGCCAGTGAGCGGGCCAAGTCTTTGGCCAGATTGGAAATGCGGCTGACTTTTACACCCGCGGCCGGCTGGATTTCGTAACGGGTAATCACCGGGCCGGGGTGGATCGAGTCCACCGACACTTCGACGCCGAATTCCTTGAGTTTGATTTCCAGCAGATGGCCGACGGCCGCCAGGGACTCAGGGGAATAGTTGAGTTGTTTCTTCTCGGCCGGGTCGAGGATCGAGATCGGCGGCAAGGTGCCTTCCACCGCGCTGTCGACAAACAACGGCGCCTGCTTCTCTTTCTGCACACGATGGCTCGGCTCGGCAGGCTTGGGCGGCGCCGGGGCGATCACCGGCGGCACCTGCTTCTCGCGGTCCGACATGTGCTTGCTCAGGGCCTGCTCGCGCTCGATCAGACGCTCCTTGACCTTGGCCTGCTCACGGCGGTCCGGCGTGCTGGGCGCCACCACTTCGTTGACGCGGGTGTCCACCTCGCGCAACTGGGCGACCATGCGCTTGCGCTCGACCCGTGCGGCCCACCAGCGATTGGCTGCACCCTGGAACAGCTCCAGCAGGTCGAGGGTGATCTTGCCGGTCACGTCCATCACCTTGAACCACGAAAGGTCGGTGAACACCGTGAGGCCGAACAGGAACAGCGCGATAAACATCAAGGTGCTGCCCTGGATATTCAGGGTCTTGCGCGCCAGGTCGCCAAGGCTCTCACCCAGCGCCCCACCCGCGCCCGCCGGCAGGCCGGTGGGTGCGTGAAAATGAATATGCGCCAGGGCGGCACCCGACAGCACCAGGAATACCAGGCCGATCAGGCGCCACGAGAACAGCCAGCCGCTCCACTGCCACGGCTCATGACGCTGGCGGAAGATCTGCCAGGTCTTGATCGCCAGCAGCAAAGGGAAAATGTAAGCGAAGTAACCCAGCACCATGAACAGGATATCGGCGCTGTAGGAACCGGCAGGCCCACCGAAGTTCTGCACGTCTTCGATCTTGCTGTTGTGGCTCCAGCCCGGATCGTCCTTGCCATAGGTGAGCAAGGCCATCATCAGGAACAGGCACAGCGCGCCGATAGCGATCAGCGCGCCTTCCTTGAGTCGATAATGCAGGTGCTGGCGCCAGGCCGGCACGACTGCTGCTTTAGGTGTTGCGGCGGATTTCTTCAAAACGGGTCTTTTCCTGCGCCTGTTAGCGCGTCCATCTGTTGAATAAGTGCAAATACTGCCCAATCCGAGCAGCTGAAAAATGAACGAACGTCGTGGAATCTACTTTTAACACTGGGCGATTGCTGGATGAAATGGCGATAACGCCACAATGGCCGCATTGTACGGGTTTGTGTTCCTGTTGCCACGCCACTTGGCTTTCTTCAAGCAGCATAGCCAATTGTGTGTCACAACATGTTCAATTTGAGCATGCATTGTCTTTGCTGACAAAGGCTTATGAGCTGTTTTTACCAATCCAGGCAAGCTTGGCAAATGGCCTGCATGGGCCAGACCCGAATACGACCACACCCCTGGCATAGAGTTGCAGAAACACCCGCTCACGCTAATGCACGCCAACGGCCGATTCGGGCTGGCCCCACGGCGCTGCGTCGACAATAATCACACCCTTGGGGCAGACGACCCGTCTGCCACTCCCCTCCCCTTCCGTAAGCCTGGATGCCATGCTGACCTGGTTACAACGCGACTCACTGACATTCCCCCCGCTGGCCAAGGCCATGCGCGAACCCAATGGCCTGCTCGCCGCAGGTGGCGACCTGTCGGCCGAGCGACTGGTGCAAGCCTATCGCCACGGCTGCTTCCCCTGGTTCTCGGAGGGCCAGCCGATCCTCTGGTGGTCGCCGGATCCGCGTACCGTGATATTCCCTGACGAACTGCATGTCTCGCGCAGCCTGGGCAAACTATTGCGCCAGCAGCGCTATACCGTGACCTTCGACCAGGACTTTGCCGCCGTCATCCAGGCGTGCGCCGCGCCGCGTGCGTATGCTGATGGCACCTGGATCACCGAAGGCATACAGAGCGCCTACCTGACGCTGCACCAGCGCGGTTACGCCCATTCGGTAGAGGTATGGGACAACGGCGAGCTGGTGGGCGGCCTGTATGGCCTGGCGATGGGACAGCTGTTCTTCGGCGAGTCGATGTTCAGTCGCGCCGATAACGCCTCGAAATTCGGCTTTGCCACATTGACCCGGCAATTGCAGGCCTGGGGCTTTGTACTGATCGACTGCCAGATGCCCAACGATCACCTGCACAGCCTGGGCGCCCGCGCCATATCCCGCAGCGACTTCGCAGGTTTCCTGCGTGACCATCTGGACCAACCCAGCTCTGGGCCGTGGGTTTCGTAGGCGACATCCGCCCACCTGGCTTACACTTATTCCAAAGCTTATCCCGAGGGTTGATCATGACCGAGTTGGCGCGTTTGAAGTTCTATGCCACTCAACCCCACTCTTGCAGCTATCTGCCCGACGAGCAGGCCACCACGCTGTTCCTCGACCCCAGCCAGCCAATGGATGTGCACGTGTATGCCGATCTCTCGGAAATGGGTTTTCGGCGCAGCGGCGATCATCTGTACCGGCCTCACTGCCAGAACTGCAATGCCTGCGTGCCGGCACGCATCCCTGTGGCGCAGTTTCTCCCGGACCGTAATCAGAAGCGCATCCTCAAGCGCAACGCCGACTTGACGGTGACGGCTGCCAAGCCGCGATTTACCGAAGAATACTTCGACCTGTACCAGCGCTATATCGAGCAACGCCACGCCGACGGCGATATGTTCCCTCCCAGCCGCGACCAGTTTTCCACCTTTCTGGTGCGCGACCTGCCGTTCTCGCGTTTCTACGAGTTTCGCGCGGACGGCCGCCTGGTGGCCGTCGCCGTGACCGATTTGCTGCCTAACGGCCTGTCGGCGGTCTACACCTTCTACGAGCCGGCCGAAGAGCGCCGCAGCCTTGGGCGCTTTGCGATCCTCTGGCAAATCGGTGAAGCACTGCGCCTGGAACTGGAGGCGGTGTACCTCGGATACTGGATCAAGAACTGCAAAAAGATGAACTACAAGACCCAATATCGGCCCATAGAACTGCTGATTAATCAAAGATGGGTCACGCTTAACTAGAACCCCTTGGCTTAAACACCCTTTTTCGGGCACAATGCACGCCGCTTTTGCCTGGCGCAGTTGCACCGGGCCATTCACTGGATACCGAGGGCTTTACTGCATGTCGAAAGAAGACAGCTTCGAAATGGAAGGCACTGTCGTCGACACCCTGCCCAACACCATGTTTCGTGTGGAGTTGGAAAATGGGCACGTCGTAACCGCGCATATCTCCGGCAAGATGCGCAAGAACTACATTCGTATTCTTACCGGTGACAAAGTGCGCGTCGAGCTGACGCCCTATGACTTGAGCAAAGGGCGCATCACTTACCGCGCTCGCTAAGCAAGTCAATACAAAACGCCCGGTTATGCCGGGCGTTTTTGTGTGGGTCGGATTTACCTGACACCTGAAACCCAATGCGGGAGGGGGCAAGCCCCCTCCCACACTGGATCTTCATTGCTCCAAAAATTGCATTTCAGACAGCAAAAAGGCGCCTTTCGGCGCCTTTTGTGTTGCTGCAGAACGATCAGGCCATTTCAGCCGTGGTTTCGAACTCGAAGGTCAGCTCGCCATCCTTCAGGTCGATATGCACCACGCCACCATGGTCGGAAAGCTCGCCAAACAGGATCTCCTCGGCCAGCGGCCGCTTGATCTTGTCCTGGATCAGACGCGCCATTGGACGAGCGCCCATTGCCGCATCGTAGCCACCTTCGGCGATCCAACTGCGCGCCGCCTCCGTGACATCCAGCTGCACGCGCTTGTCTTCCAACTGCGCCTGAAGCTCGGTGAGGAACTTGTCCACCACACTCTTGATAACCTCATGGCTGAGGCGACCAAACTGGATAATGGTGTCCAGACGGTTGCGGAACTCCGGCGTGAAGCTCTTCTTGATCACTTCCATCGCATCAGACGAGTGATCCTGATGGGTAAAGCCGATCGAAGCCCGCGCGGCTGTCTCGGCACCGGCGTTGGTGGTCATGATCACGATGACATTGCGGAAGTCCGCCTTGCGCCCGTTGTTGTCGGTCAGGGTCCCGTGGTCCATCACCTGCAGCAGCAGGTTGAAGACTTCCGGGTGGGCCTTCTCGATTTCATCGAGCAGCAGTACGCAATGCGGCTGCTTGGTAATCGCTTCGGTCAACAGGCCGCCCTGGTCGAAACCGACATAGCCCGGAGGCGCACCAATCAGGCGCGACACGGTGTGACGCTCCATGTATTCGGACATGTCGAAGCGCACCAGCTCGATCCCCATGGCCTTGGCCAATTGCCGTGCCGCCTCGGTCTTGCCGACACCGGTAGGACCAGCGAACAGGAACGAACCGACGGGCTTGTCCGGCGACTTGAGGCCCGCACGCGACAGCTTGATCGCGGTGGACAGCGCATCGATCGCCGCGTCCTGGCCGAACACCGTGAGCTTGAGGTCGCGCTCCAGGTTACGCAGCAGCTCCTTGTCGGAACTGTTGACGTGCTTTGGCGGAATGCGCGCGATCTTCGCGACAATGTCCTCGACCTGAGGCACGTCGATGCGCTTCACACGCTTCTCGACCGGCTGCAGGCGCTGGTAGGCCCCCGCCTCGTCGATCACGTCGATGGCCTTGTCCGGCATGTGCCGGTCATTGATGTAGCGCGACGCCAGCTCAGCCGCCGCACGCAACGCTTCATCGGTGTACTCGATGCCGTGGTGCGCTTCAAACCGGCCCTTGAGCCCGCGCAGGATGCCGATAGTGTCTTCAACCGACGGCTCGGAGACGTCGACCTTCTGGAAGCGACGCGCCAAGGCACGGTCCTTCTCGAAGATGCCACGGAATTCCTGGAAGGTGGTCGAACCGATGCAGCGGATATCACCCGACGACAGCAGCGGCTTGAGCAGATTGGAGGCGTCCATCACCCCACCGGATGCCGCACCGGCACCAATGATGGTGTGGATCTCGTCGATGAACAGGATCGCCTGCGGGCGTTTTTTCAGCTCGCCGAGCAGCGCCTTGAAGCGCTTCTCGAAATCGCCACGGTACTTGGTCCCAGCGAGCAACGCGCCCAGGTCAAGGGAGTAGACGACACTGTTGGCCAGCAGGTCCGGCACCTGGTTGTCGACAATGCGCTTGGCCAGGCCTTCAGCAATCGCGGTCTTACCCACGCCCGCCTCACCCACCAGCAACGGATTGTTCTTGCGGCGACGCGCGAGGATCTGCGCTACGCGCTCGACCTCAAGCTCACGCCCCACCAACGGATCAATCCGCCCCTGGCGCGCCAGCTCATTGAGGTTGCTGGCATAGGCATCCAGCGGGTTGCTTGAAGAAGAAGACTCACCGCCCTCGTCGTCCTGCATATCCTGCTCACCCTCGGAATGATCGCCGTGCCCAGGCACCTTGGAGATACCGTGGGCGATGTAGTTGACGACATCAATACGGGCAACGCTCTGCTGCTTGAGCAGGAACACTGCCTGGCTTTCCTGTTCGCTGAAGATCGCCACAAGCACATTGGCGCCCGTGACTTCACGCTTACCGGAGCTCTGTACGTGGAAAACAGCACGCTGCAACACCCGCTGGAAGCCCAGGGTCGGCTGGGTTTCGCGGTCCTCGTCATGCACGGGGATCAGTGGCGTGGTGGAGTCGATAAACTCCTGCAGGTCATGCTTGAGCTTGTCGAGGTTGGCGCCGCACGCACGTAGAACCGTGGCGGCAGCTTCGTTATCCAAAAGTGCCAGCAGCAGGTGTTCGACGGTCATGAATTCATGACGCTTCGAACGAGCCTCCTTGAAGGCAAGATTGAGGGTGACTTCGAGCTCGCGGTTTAACATAGCTTCACCTCATACCCAAGTGGTCGGCGTTAACCGTCCTTCTCGATTTCACAGAGTAGCGGATGCTGGCTTTCCCTGGCGTACTGGTTGACCTGCATGGCCTTTGTCTCGGCGATGTCACGGGTAAACACTCCACATACTGCCCGTCCTTCTGTGTGAACGGCCAGCATTACCTTGGTCGCCAACTCGCGGTTCAGGTTAAAAAACACCTCGAGTACTTCGACCACGAAATCCATCGGTGTGTAGTCATCATTGAACAAAACCACCTTGTACATCGGCGGCGCCTGTAAAGCAGGCTTGGCCTCCTGAACAGCAATGCCTGCAGAACCGTCGTCATCGTGTTCGTGATCCGGTCGATCCTGATTGAATGTTAGTCGAATCTGGCTGATTGCATGCATGGAAAGAAAGGTTCGTCAGTGGTTCAAATACAGTGGTGGGGGCGACCTGTCAGAATTTCAACTCCTGACCACCCGGTCGCCTTGACTATCGGCAAATCGGTGTTACAACCAATAGAACCCACAGTGGGTAAAAAAGGTCCGCGCAGTCAACCTTATTTATTCGGGTTAGGACGGATAAACTGGATGATACTCCAGTGATGGAGTCTGGTGCAGAGGGAAATGGGTATGTCTGGCGTCAAGATCAATGGCAAGGTCAAGTGGTTCAACAACGCCAAAGGATATGGCTTTGTTCTCGAAGAAGGTAAAAGCGAGGACCTTTTTGCTCACTACTCAGCGATCACCATGGACGGGTATAAAACGCTGAAAGCGGGCCAAGCAGTCACCTTTGAAATCATTCAAGGACCCAAAGGGCTGCATGCTGTGAACATTAAAGCTGAAACACTGGAAAACACCGCAGCGCTGCCCACTCACAAGAAGAAGCAACTGGCCTGATCCGCCACAGGGTGTGTAGGTGCGATAAAAAAACGGCCACCCCAATCCAAGTTGAGGTGGCCGTTTTATTCGTGCTCTTTTACATATGCGAAATCAATGCATCGCCAAAACCAGACGACGACACCAGCTTCGCCCCTTCCATCAAACGCTCGAAGTCATAGGTCACGGTCTTGGCCGAGATAGCCCCGTTGGTACCCTTGATGATCAGGTCGGCCGCTTCGGTCCAGCCCATATGACGCAGCATCATTTCTGCCGACAGAATCAATGACCCCGGATTGACCTGATCCTTGCCCGCGTACTTGGGCGCGGTACCGTGGGTGGCCTCGAACATGGCCACCGTGTCGGACAGGTTGGCACCCGGCGCAATCCCGATACCGCCCACCTCTGCCGCCAGGGCGTCGGACAGGTAGTCGCCGTTCAGGTTAAGGGTCGCGATCACGTCATACTCAGCCGGACGCAGCAGGATCTGCTGGAGCATGGCATCGGCGATGGCATCCTTGACCACCACATTCTTGCCGGTCTTGGGGTTCTTGAACTGCATCCACGGACCGCCATCCAGCAGGGTCGCACCGAATTCTTCAGCCGCCACTTCGTAGGCCCATTCCTTGAAGGCGCCTTCGGTGAATTTCATGATGTTGCCTTTGTGCACGATGGTCAGCGAGTCGCGGTCGTTATCCACTACATATTGCAGGGCCTTGCGCGCCAGGCGCTTGGTGCCCTCCAGCGATACCGGCTTGATACCAATGCCGCAATCCTGGTCGAAACGGATCTTGGTGACGCCCATTTCCTCCTTGAGGAACTTGATGATCTTTGTCGCTTCCGGCGAGCCGGCCTTCCACTCGATCCCGGCGTAAATATCTTCGGAGTTCTCACGGAAGATGGTCATGTCCACGTCACCTGGTTTCTTGACCGGGCTGGGCACACCTTCAAACCAGCGCACCGGGCGCAGGCATACATAAAGATCGAGTTGTTGGCGCAGGGCCACGTTCAACGAACGAATGCCGCCACCGACCGGGGTGGTCAGCGGGCCCTTGATGGACACCACGTAATCCTTGACCGCATCCAGGGTTTCCTGGGGCAGCCAGGTGTCCTGGTCGTAGACTTGAGTCGCTTTCTCACCGGCATAAACCTCCATCCACGAGATTTTGCGCTTGCCGCCGTAGGCCTTTTCAACAGCGGCGTCGACCACCTTGATCATCACCGGGCTGATGTCGACGCCAATACCGTCACCTTCGATATAAGGGATGATCGGTTGGTCAGGAACATTGAGAGAATGGTCTGCATTGACGGTGATTTTGTCGCCGACTGCCGGAACCTGAATCTTCTTGTATCCCATGCTGAACTCCATCTATGGATTGAACATCTGGCTGCGTTCGAGCCTACTCCAGATAAATGGCGACTGAAACCTCGCGCCATGCTCATTTGCATCGAAAACAGCATAAATTGTCGCCTACAAGCCTGAAAGCAAAGGGAAAAGCGCCAATCTTGAGCACATCATGCGACTTTAGGCGTAACCCGGTACCTGCGACCTTTAGACCAATGGACGACACACCTTTTGTATGAAGGCTCGGCGTAAGCATAGCGACCTATGTATAATGCCGCCGCTGACCAAAGAGTCACGACGGCGGACCGCTCTAGAACAATGCCTTCCGCTACAAAGCAGGACTAATACAATAGTCCACCCGCTTGACGCTCGACTGATGCAACCCAACATCACCGCGAAGAAACCTCGACCTTTCGCTCATGGATGACTTTGAACGAACGCGCTCCACCCGGCGCATCTCGAGTTTCTGCGCACGCTTTCAGCAAAGAAGAGAGTTAATCCGAATATGCCCACCCGCTCGAAGATCATCTACACCTTCACCGACGAAGCCCCAGCCCTCGCCACCTATTCACTGCTGCCTATCGTAGAGGCCTTCACCGCTTCCGCTGATATTGCCGTGGAAACCCGCGACATCTCCCTCGCAGGGCGCATCCTCGCAAGCTTCCCCGAGCAACTGGGCGACAAGGCTATCGCGGACCACCTCGCCGAACTGGGCGACCTGGCCGTTACGCCTGAAGCTAACATCATCAAGCTGCCTAACATCAGTGCCTCGACCCCGCAACTGCAGGCGGCGATCAAGGAACTGCAGGCCCAGGGCTACGCCCTGCCGGACTACCCGGAAACCGTAACCACCGACGCGGAAAAAGAAACCCGTGCACGTTACGACAAGGTCAAGGGCAGCGCCGTGAACCCGGTACTGCGCGAAGGCAACTCCGATCGCCGCGCACCGCTGTCGGTCAAGAACTATGCTCGCAAGCACCCGCACAAAATGGGCGCCTGGGCTGCCGACTCCAAATCCCACGTTGCCCACATGAGCAACGGCGACTTCTACGGC
The DNA here is from genome assembly GCF_001269925.1 of Pseudomonas sp. MIACH. Lineage (GTDB taxonomy): Bacteria > Pseudomonadota > Gammaproteobacteria > Pseudomonadales > Pseudomonadaceae > Aquipseudomonas. The sequence continues at coordinate 69,131 of NZ_LHVO01000012.1, read as the reverse complement.
AGCGAAAAAGCCGTACAGATCGAAGCTGCTGACGCTGTCAAAATCGAGCTGATCGCTCAAGACGGCACCACCACCGTCCTGAAAGAAAAGACCAGCGTAAAGGCCGGCGAAATCATCGACAGCGCAGTACTGAGCAAGAAAGCCCTGCGCAGCTTCATCGCCGCTGAAATCGAAGACGCCAAGAAACAAGGCGTACTGCTGTCGGTCCACCTGAAAGCCACCATGATGAAGGTCTCCGACCCGATCATGTTCGGCCAGATCGTTGCCGAGTTCTATAAAGACGCCCTGGCCAAGCACGCAGACGTGCTGGCACAGATCGGCTTCAACCTGAACAACGGCATCGGCGACCTGTACGCTCGCATCAAGGCCCTGCCGGCCGAGCAACAGGCGCAGATCGAAGCTGACATCCAGGCGGTCTACGCCGCTCGCCCTTCCCTGGCGATGGTCAACTCAGACAAAGGCATCACCAACCTGCACGTGCCGAGCGACGTGATCGTCGACGCCTCGATGCCAGCGATGATCCGTGACTCCGGCAAAATGTGGGGCACCGACGGCCAGCTGCACGACACTAAGGCCGTGATCCCGGATCGCTGCTATGCGACCATCTACCAGGCAGTGATCGAAGAGTGCAAGGCTAACGGCGCCTTCGACCCTACCACCATGGGCAGCGTGCCAAACGTTGGCCTGATGGCAAAAAAAGCCGAAGAGTACGGCTCCCACGACAAGACTTTCCAGGTTAAGGCTGACGGCGTCGTCCGCGTGACCGACAGCAAGGGCAACCTGCTGATGGAACAGAAAGTCGAGGCGGGCGACATCTTCCGCATGTGCCAGACCCAAGACGCGCCGATCCAGGACTGGGTCAAACTCGCCGTCAATCGTGCTCGCGCCAGCAACACCCCGGCCATCTTCTGGCTGGACCCACAGCGCGCTCACGACGGCGTCGTGGTCGAGAAAGTTCAGGCCTACCTGAAAGACCACAACACCGAAGGCCTGGACATCCGCATCATGTCGCCGGTCGACGCGATGAAGTTCACCCTGGAACGTACCCGCAAGGGCCTGGACACCATTTCGGTGACCGGCAACGTACTGCGCGACTACCTGACCGACCTGTTCCCGATCATGGAACTGGGCACCAGCGCCAAGATGCTGTCGATCGTACCGCTGATGAATGGCGGTGGCCTGTTCGAAACCGGCGCCGGCGGCTCGGCACCGAAGCACGTACAGCAACTGCTGGAAGAAAACTTCCTGCGTTGGGACTCCCTGGGCGAGTTTCTGGCCCTGGCCGCTTCCCTCGAGCATTTGGGTGTGACGTACAACAACCCGAAAGCCCTGGTACTGTCCAAGACCCTGGATCAGGCCACCGGCCAGTTCCTCGACAACAACAAGTCGCCATCGCGCAAAGTCGGCAACATCGACAACCGCGGCAGCCACTTCTACCTGGCGCTGTACTGGGCCCAAGCCCTGGCCGCCCAGACCGAAGACACTGCACTGCAAGCGCAGTTCGGCGAACTGGCCACAACCCTGGCCGCGAACGAAGCAACCATCGTTGCCGAGCTCAATGCCGTACAGGGCAAGCCAGTGGACATCGGCGGCTACTACGCGCCGAACCCAGAGCTGACCAGCAAGGCCATGCGCCCAAGCAACACCCTCAACGCGGCGATTGCCAAGTTGAAGTAAGGTTGTAAGGATGCATCACAAACCCCGGCCAAGTGCCGGGGTTTGTGTTTTCAGGGCTTATGCAACCCCGTACTCCTCGCGCCACGCGGCCTCGATAATCGCCAGCAACTGCGGCTTGTACCAAGGCTCCCAGCCCGCCCTCTGCTTGAGTTCGACCCCAAACCCCGGCAGCGCAGGCAAATGCGCGAGCGCTTCGACGTTTTTCAAGCCCGGCACCTGGGCAAACCAGGGCAAAAGCGTCACACCGACTCCCGCCTGGACCGCTGAACGCAGCGACATCAAGTCTTCAGACTCATACACGCAGCGCCAGCTGATGCCACTTTCCTCCAAACGCCGAATCGCCAGGCTCCTGAACACACAGGGCGCCTTGAACAGGGCCAGCGAAACTTCCTGCCCTTCCATGGGAGCTGCCGCACACTCGCCACCCAGCCACATCAACGAAAGTGCATGTAAGGGCACGCCAGCGACTTTTGGCAACTCATCAATCATCAGGCCAATATCGATTCGCCCTTCACTGAACGCCTCCGCGAGCAGCATAGAGCGCGCTACCTTGACCACAATGCGCACCGAGGGTAATTCCAGCGCCACAGCCGGAATAATGCGCTGCAGGATTTCCTCGCTGAAATATTCGGGAATACCCAGCGTCACCGACTCTTGAGTGCGACTGGCATCAAACAGACTCCCCACCTTGTCATTGACGCTGACCATCTGCTGGGCATAGCCGGTCAGGCGCTCCCCTTCAAGGGTGAGCAGCACCTGACGGTTGTCGCGGGCAAAAAGATCGACACCCAGCAAATCCTCAAGTCGCCGAATCTGCTGACTGATTGCCGGCTGAGTCAGGCTCAACGCCTGCGCGGCGCGGGTGAAACTGCCCAGTTCTGCGACCTTGAGAAAACTGCGCAGCGACTGAATATCAAGATTGACTCTCATGACACACCCATGCGAGTGAGTAATTATTCCCCGCCATTAGTGCAAGGCGCCCGCTATACCTGTCAAGACTACCTACTTGGCGCGCACATGATTCATCCAATAAACCCCTGCCCCTGAAACAACAAACCCTACAATCGCCACCCCACTCGGCACCTCACTCATCACCAACGACGCCATGATCTGCGTGACAGCCGGAATAACATGAAACAAGTTCGTCGCCCTACTCGCCTCCCCGCGTCGAATCATCAAATACAGCAGCGTCAGCGCACCCACGGAGTTCATCAGCGTGATCCAGGCCACCGACGCTGCGAATGGAACCCACTCGGTGACCTGCATGGTTTCGGTGGTGTATGCCAGCAGCAACATGACCAACGACGCTGCGACCATCTGAATGAAACACCCCACCCATAGATTCACCCCGCCAAGAAAGCGCTTCTGGTAGAGCGTGCCAAGCGTGATACCCAATAGCGCCAAGCCCACCGCGCCGTAACCACCCACTGACGCCTCGGAGCCAAAAAAGCTGCTGGCCACGACGATGGCCACGCCGCCAACACCCAGGATCGAACCCGGCAGGTCGCGCCAGCTCAATTGTTCACCCAGGCAGAAATAGGCACCGATCACCACGAACACCGGCATCAGCCCGACGATCAATGCCGCCTGCCCTGCGGGAACGCCTTGGCTGATGCCGGTGTAAAGGCCGCCGAACTGCAGGGCCTGCAACAGCAGCCCCACTGTCGCAGCATGGAGGTAGGGGGCAAGTCGTTTAGGCCATTGCGCCTTGATGGCGAGTGCAACGCCCAGGAACACCAGGGCAGCCAGGGCAAACCGATAGAACGTCATGGTGAAGGGCTCGCCATAACGCACACCGAACGCACCGCCGATGTAGCCGGAACTCCACAGCAGGATGAAGGCAATGGGCAGTGGCGATGTAAGGCGCACTTCGTAGCTTCTATCGGCAATCGGGTTCATGACACTCTCCAAACTGAGGGCTCTGGAGAGATAAGCTGCGCCAGGCGCTGAAATCGGTAAAATCATAAAATGTCAGGCGCATCATGCAGATTGCTTATGCATCATCCTTGTGGGAGCCCCCCCCCCTCCCGCACTGACTGTAATCCTGCTCCAAGACTGCGCTGCATTCAGAATCGAGAGGCATCCCATGACCTGGCAACCCCACATCACCGTCGCCACCATCGTCGAAGACAACGGCAAGTTCCTGATGGTCGAAGAACTCAAGGGCGGCCGCGCCGTGCTCAATCAGCCCGCCGGCCACCTCGACCCACATGAAACCCTGACCGAGGCCGCCGTGCGCGAAACCCTCGAGGAAACCGGCTGGGACGTGGAAGCTACGGGCATCGTCGGCATCTACCTGTACACCGCCCCCAGCAACGGCGTGACCTACCAACGGGTATGCTTCACCGCCAAGGCCTTGAAACACCACCCGGACTATCAGCTTGACGAAGGCATCGTGCGCGCCCGCTGGCTGAGCCGTGACGAGCTGATGGCCGTGCGCGACGACTGGCGCAGCGAGCTGATCATCCGCTGTATCGATGATTATCTGGCCGGCCAGCGTCACAGTCTGGAATTGATCCGCCCTTCTCTTTAGCCTTGCGGGCCCAGGCCTGCTAGAATCGCGTCCTTTTTCAAGACACCCGTTGAAACCCTATGCGTGATCCAGCCCCTTCTGACACACAAAAGAAGCGCGTCATCGTCGGCATGTCCGGCGGCGTGGATTCTTCCGTTTCCGCCGTTCTGCTCATGGAGCAGGGTTATGAGGTGGAAGGCCTGTTCATGAAGAACTGGGAAGAAGACGATGGAACGGAATATTGCACCGCCATGGACGACCTGGCGGACGCCCAGGCCGTGTGCGACAAGATCGGTATCAAGCTGCACACCGCCAACTTCGCCGCCGAGTACTGGGACAACGTGTTCGAGCACTTCCTGGCCGAATACAAGGCCGGTCGCACGCCGAACCCGGACATCCTGTGCAACCGCGAAATCAAGTTCAAGGCGTTCCTCGACTACGCCATGGTCCTTGGCGCCGACCTGATTGCCACTGGCCACTACGTGCGCCGTCGCGACATCGATGGCCGCACCGAACTGCTCAAGGGCCTGGACCCGAACAAGGACCAGAGCTACTTCCTGCACGCCGTCGGCGGTGAACAGATCGCCAAGACCCTGTTCCCGGTGGGCGAGCTGGAAAAGCCCGAAGTGCGCAGGATCGCCGAGCAACACGGCCTGGCGACCGCAAAGAAGAAGGATTCCACCGGGATCTGCTTTATCGGCGAGCGCCGCTTCAGCGACTTCCTCAAGCAGTACCTGCCGGCGCAGCCGGGTGAGATCAAGACCACCGAGGGTGAAGTGATCGGCCGTCACCACGGCCTGATGTACCACACCATCGGTCAGCGCCAGGGCCTGGGCATCGGCGGCCTGAAGGACGCTGGCGAAGAGCCGTGGTACGTGCTGGTCAAGGACCTGGAACACAACGTGCTGATCGTCGGCCAGGGCAATGAACACCCGCTGCTGTTCTCCGGCGCGCTGCTGGCCTCGGAGATCTATTGGGTCAACCCGATCGACCTGAGCACCCCGCGCCGCCTGACGGCCAAGGTGCGCTATCGCCAGAGCGACCAGCCCTGCACCCTGGAAAAAACCGCGACGGGCTACCGCGCCACCTTTGATGACCCGCAACGCGCGGTCACTCCTGGCCAGTCCGTGGTGTTCTATGACGGCGAAATCTGCCTGGGCGGCGGCGTGATTGAAGTCGCCGAAGCCTGGAGCAACCCGGCATGAGCCCGACCCAGGAGCAATTGACGGCACTCGGCGGGGTATTTCTCTCCGCCGTGCTCGTGGACAAGATCGCCAAGACCGGCCAGGTCACCGAAGCCGGCCTGACCTGCATGCTCGGCAGCCTGCTGATCCGCGACCCCAAGGACACCCTGGAAGTCTACGGCGGCGACGACCTCGCACTGCGTGAAGGTTATCGCGCCCTGATCGGCGCCCTGGAGCGCGACCCCAGCACCCTGCAGCGCGAGCCGCTGCGCTACGCCCTGTCGATGCTTGGCCTCGAGCGTCAACTGGCCAAGCGCGAAGACATGCTGGAAACCATCGGCAAACGCCTGCCACAGATCCAGTCCCAGGTAGAACACTTCGGCCCGGCCCACGAAAACGTGATCGCCGCCTGTGGTGCGCTGTACCAGGACACCCTGAGCACCTTGCGCCAGCGCATCCAGGTGCACGGCGACATGCGCAACCTGCAGCAACCGAACAACGCCTCGAAAATCCGCGCACTGCTGCTCGCCGGTATTCGTTCGGCACGGTTGTGGCGACAATTGGGCGGCCATCGTTGGCAGTTGGTGATCAGCCGACGCAAATTGCTCAAAGAGCTTTACCCGTTGATGCGCAACGAATAAGTCGCACCAACAGGCTATTTTCAAGCCGTTACGCGTAATACGCCGGTCAGTTGGCAACGGACCGGCGAATTTTTTCATGTATGATACGCGCCCCATTTCGTTGCCCGACTGTCCGAGAACACCCCATGCAGCTCTCTTCGCTCACTGCGGTTTCCCCTGTTGACGGCCGCTACGCCGGCAAAACCCAGGCCCTGCGCCCTATTTTCAGCGAATACGGCTTGATCCGTGCTCGTGTACTGGTTGAAGTGCGCTGGCTCCAGCGCCTGGCCGCTCACCCCGCCATCAGCGAAGTGCCGGCGTTCTCCGCCGAAGCCAACGCTGTGCTCAATACCCTGGCGGAAAACTTCTCCCTGGAGCACGCCGAGCGTGTGAAAGAGATCGAGCGCACCACCAACCACGACGTCAAAGCCATCGAATACCTGCTCAAGGAGCAGGCGGCCAAGCTGCCGGAACTGGCCCAGGTCAGCGAATTCATCCACTTTGCCTGCACCAGCGAGGACATCAACAACCTGTCCCACGCCCTGATGCTGCGCGAAGGCCGTGATGACGTGATGCTGCCGCTGATGCGCCAGACCGCCGAAGCCATCCGTGAGCTGGCCATCCGTTTCGCCGACGTACCGATGCTGTCGCGCACCCACGGCCAGCCCGCTTCGCCGACTACCCTGGGCAAAGAACTCGCCAACGTGGTGTACCGCCTGGAGCGCCAGATCGCTCAAGTCGCCGCAGTCCCACTGCTGGGCAAGATCAACGGCGCTGTCGGCAACTACAACGCCCACCTGTCGGCCTACCCGGAGATCGACTGGGAAGCCAACGCCCGCGCCTTCATCGAAGACGAGCTGGGCCTGGGCTTCAACCCGTACACCACGCAGATCGAACCGCACGACTACATTGCCGAGCTGTTCGACGCCATTGCGCGCTTCAACACCATCCTGATCGACTTCGATCGCGATATCTGGGGCTACATCTCCCTGGGCTACTTCAAGCAGCGCACCATTGCCGGTGAAATCGGTTCGTCGACCATGCCGCACAAGGTCAACCCGATCGACTTCGAAAACTCCGAAGGCAACCTCGGCATCGCCAACGCCCTGTTCCAGCATTTGGCCAGCAAGTTGCCGATCTCCCGCTGGCAGCGCGACCTGACCGACTCCACCGTACTGCGCAACCTCGGCGTGGGTTTTGCCCACAGCGTGATCGCGTACGAAGCCAGCCTCAAAGGCATCAGCAAACTGGAACTCAACGCGCAGAAAATCGCCGCTGACCTGGACGCTTGCTGGGAAGTGCTGGCCGAGCCGATCCAGACCGTGATGCGCCGCTACAACATCGAAAACCCTTACGAAAAACTGAAAGAGTTGACCCGTGGCAAGGGCATCAGCCCTGAAGCACTGCAAACTTTCATCGACGGCCTGGACATGCCAGCCGCGGCCAAGGCCGAGCTGAAACTGCTCACCCCGGCCAACTACATCGGCAACGCTGTAGAGCAAGCCAAGCGCATCTGATTCGCGCAAGCCCCCTTGAGACGCCCGGCCGCGCCGGGCGTTTTTATTCCAGTCTGAAAAGTGCTTTTTTTCAATAGGTTACACATGAATCCTGATATCCCTCTTCAACTTCTGGGCGGCATCACGGCACGGGAATTCCTGCGCGACTACTGGCAGAAAAAACCGCTGCTGATCCGCCAGGCGATCCCTGACTTCGAAAGCCCGATCGACGCCGACGAGCTCGCAGGCCTGGCCCTGGAAGAAGAAGTCGAATCGCGCCTGGTGATCGAACACGGCGAGCGTCCGTGGGAACTGCGCCGCGGCCCGTTCGCCGAAGACGCCTTCAGCACCCTGCCTGAGCGCGAGTGGACCCTGCTGGTACAGGCGGTCGACCAGTTCGTGCCAGAAGTGGCCGAGCTGCTGGAACAGTTCCGCTTCCTGCCAAGCTGGCGCATCGACGACGTGATGATCAGCTTTGCCGCACCCGGCGGCAGCGTAGGTCCGCACTTCGACAACTACGACGTATTCCTGCTGCAAGCCCAAGGCAAGCGCAACTGGAAGATCGGCCAGATGTGCAGCTCCGAAAGCCCGCTGCTGCAACACGCCGACCTGCGCATCCTCGCCGAATTCGAAGAAAGCGCCGAATGGGTGCTGGAACCGGGCGACATGCTCTACCTGCCGCCACGCCTGGCGCATTTCGGCATCGCCGAAGATGACTGCATGACGTACTCGGTGGGCTTTCGCGCCCCAAGCGCCGCTGAAGTGCTGACCCACTTCACCGACTTCCTCGCCCAGTACCTGACCGACGAAGAGCGCTACACCGATGCCGACGCGCAGCCGGTCAGCGACCCGCACCAGATCCAGAGCGACGCTCTCGACCGTCTCAAGAGCCTGCTGGCCGAACACATGAGCGACGAGCGCATGCTGCTGACCTGGTTCGGCCAGTTCATGACCGAGCCGCGTTATCCGGAACTGGTGGCGGGCGAAGAGCTGGGCGAAGACGACTTCATCAACAGCCTGCAAGACGGCGCGATCCTGGTGCGCAACCCAAGCGCGCGCATGGCCTGGTCGGAAGTCGACGATGACGTTTTGCTGTTCGCCAGCGGCCAGAGCCGTTACCTGCCGGGCAAACTGCGCGAACTGCTGAAACTGGTCTGCGCCGCCGATGCCCTGCACGCCGAAAACCTCGGCGAATGGCTGTTGGACGAAGACGCCCGCGACCTGCTGTGCGAGCTGGTCAAGCAAGGAAGCCTGGGGTTTGCCGATGAATAAGATTCACGTAAGTGTCGCGGACTGGCAAAAGGATATCGCCGAGATTCGGCGCATTCGTGAAGCGGTGTTTATCGCTGAACAATCGGTCCCACCCGAGCTGGAGTGGGACGCGGACGACGCAGACGCAGTGCATTTCCTTGCATTCGAAGGCGACTTTCCGATTGGTACCGCACGCCTGCTGCCCAGCGGCGAGATCGGCCGCGTGTCGGTCCTCAAGGACTGGCGCGGGCTGAAGGTCGGCGACAAGCTGATGGAGGCGGTGATTGGCGTGGCCGAGCAACGCGGCCAGACCAGACAGTTCCTCAGCGCGCAGGTCTATGCGGCGCCGTTCTATGAGCGACTGGGCTTCAAGATCGTCAGCGGGGAATTCCTGGAAGTCGGGATTCCCCATGTCGATATGGTGCGCGGGGACTGATTCGAGACCGCGTCGCTGCCACCGATAGCTATTTCAGCAACACCAACAATGCCCTGCCATGCCAGGGCATTTTGCCGTCTACGATTCAACTTGCGACCCACCAGGCCGACAAACTGGCACTATCAAGCCCAAATGACTCGCAGAGATCACGGACATGTCCCTACGCACCCTGCTCACCGCCCTCCTCCTGACCGCCAGTTGCTCGGCCATGGCCGACACCGAAGTCGTCAACCTGAGCAACCGCACCAGCACCGACCTGCTCCCCGTGGCCCAGAACTTCATCGGCAAGGACGGCACCGTCAGCGCCTACGGCAATCAGCTTATTGTCAACGCCGCCCCCGCCAAGATCCAGGACCTGCGCGCACTGCTTGCCCAACTGGACACACCGGCCAAGCGCCTGCTGATCACCGTCGATACCAACGAAAACAACCAGCAGAACAGCGGCGACAGCCAGACCCGCATCATCAGCTACGGCACCGCCAGCCGCGACGGCGGCATCCAGCAGATCCAGGCCAGCGAAGGCGTACCCGCGCTGATCCAGGTCGGCCAGAGCGTGCCACTGACCACCACCCAGCCCGACGCCTACGGTCGTGCGCAGAACCAGACCCAGTATCGCAACGTAACCCAGGGCTTCTACGTCACCGCCAGCGTCACCGGCGAGACCGTGCATCTGGCGATCAGTACCAACCGTGACCGCATGAGCCAGGAACGTCCTGATGTAGTGAATGTGCAAAGCACCGACACAACCGTCAGCGGGCGCCTTGGCGAATGGATCCCCCTTGCCGGCATCAACCGTAAGACCCAGGCCGACAAATCCTCTACAACCCGCAGCTACTCTACTCAGGGCCGTGATGACCTGACATTACGGGTTAAGGTCGACACCCTGAACTGAAGCACCAAAAACTGACTGATGAGTCTTATTAGACTAAAGATGTAGTGCCTGAAAAAAAGCACTACAAAACATTTGACGATCCAAAAAAGCATGGGCATGATGGCCTCGCTCCCGCTAATCAGGGGCCCTGGCAAGGGCCTTCGGATCGACGCTCCAAGCTACCCACCTGAGCCGATTCGTGTCTGTACCGCCCACAAGGTGTGTTTGACGAGGTTGCGACTGGAACGAAGTTGTCCCGAGGGACGGAAGCTAACCAGGTAACCCGGCTACACACTGATGGATCGTACAAAGGCCCACGACGCCCGAAGACCGTTCGCAGTTCGCCCTTACCTGCTCAACTCCCCTTTGAGCCATCGTTCATCCCGTCGCCTACCCCGCCGAACTTGACTTGAACACCTAAGCTTCTGGTCAGCGAGCAGCCATAACCACGCATTCACTCCGTGGCTGGCAAATGGAATTTTCCACCTAGACCTATGCGACGAGGTTTTCCCCCATGGCACTGACACGCGAACAGCAAATTGCAGCCCTCGAAAAAGACTGGGCTGAAAACCCACGCTGGAAAGGCGTGACCCGCGCTTATTCCGCTGCTGACGTCGTCCGCCTGCGCGGCTCGGTTCAACCTGAGCACACCTTTGCAAAACTCGGCGCCGAGAAGCTGTGGAAGCTGGTCACCCAAGGTGCCAAGCCATCCTTCCGCCCCGAGAAAGATTTCGTCAACTGCATGGGCGCCCTCACTGGCGGCCAGGCAGTTCAACAGGTGAAAGCCGGCATCCAGGCGATCTACCTGTCCGGCTGGCAAGTGGCAGCGGACAACAACTCCGCTGAATCCATGTACCCCGACCAATCGCTGTACCCGGTGGACTCCGTGCCAACCGTGGTCAAGCGCATCAACAACTCGTTCCGTCGTGCCGACCAGATCCAGTGGAAAGCCGGTAAAGGCCCGGGCGACGAAGGCTACATCGACTACTTCGCACCCATCGTGGCTGACGCCGAAGCCGGTTTCGGCGGCGTACTGAACGCCTACGAACTGATGAAGAGCATGATTGAAGCTGGCGCTGCCGGCGTGCACTTCGAAGACCAACTGGCATCGGTGAAAAAATGCGGCCACATGGGCGGCAAGGTACTGGTACCGACCCAGGAAGCTGTACAGAAGCTGACTGCTGCCCGTCTGGCGGCTGACGTTGCCGGCACGCCAACCATCATCCTGGCCCGTACCGACGCCAACGCTGCGGACCTGCTGACTTCAGACTGCGACCCGTACGACCAGCCGTTCGTAACCGGCGAACGCACCCAGGAAGGTTTCTACAAAGTGCGCGCCGGTCTCGACCAGGCCATCGCCCGTGGCCTGGCCTACGCGCCGTACGCCGACCTGATCTGGTGCGAAACCGCCAAGCCGGACCTGGACGAAGCCCGTCGCTTTGCCGAAGCGATCAAGAAGGAATACCCGGACCAACTGCTGTCCTACAACTGCTCGCCTTCTTTCAACTGGAAGAAAAACCTGGACGACGCGACCATCGCCAAGTTCCAGCGCGAACTGTCCGCCATGGGCTACAAGCACCAGTTCATCACCCTGGCCGGCATTCACAACATGTGGCACAGCATGTTCAACCTGGCGCACGACTACGCCCGCAACGACATGACCGCCTACGTGAAGCTGCAGGAGCAGGAATTCGCTGACGCCGCCAAGGGCTACACCTTTGTGGCCCACCAGCAGGAAGTGGGCACCGGCTACTTCGACGACATGACCACCGTGATCCAGGGCGGCACCTCGTCCGTGACCGCGCTGACCGGTTCGACCGAAGAAGAACAGTTCCACTGATCGATGTGAGTACACGGCCACTGCGGACCCGTTAAAGAGCTAACCGCAGTGCCGCACGACAATCACGCCCCGACTGGTTCGGGGCGTTTTTTTGCCGGTGCACATCTCACTGATTCAATAAGGGCAAAATGTGGGAGGGGGCTTTCCCCTCCCACAAGGGAACGCACGCAACCTGAAGATTTTGTACAAAACCTTGATCCAGAGCGGTATTCGCTGCAGATAAATCGGTTAAAAGATCCGCTCCGGCAACTAGCGCTAATCAAGCAAGTAACGGCAACTTACCCCGCTGCATGAGAAACAATCGCTTAAACCCCGCGCAAACAATATTCATTATCATTTGGAACATGAAAACTTCGTTGCAGGTTAAACAAAACACAATTGATCAAACGCCCGCTAATGCCCGTCCCGCAAGGGCTACAGCCCCAAGAAGGTGCACTATGTGCTTATTCCATCGAATAATTTCGCTATAGGAATTTTACTTGCCCGGTGTTTAGCCATAAAATCACCGCGATTGATTGCAGTGCGACATATCGTCACTGCATCGTTACTTTTTCGAGCTCAGAGACCTTTGCTCTCTGTTAAGGATTTCCAGCATGACCGAAGCGACAGGACTCATGGCCCACAACTGGGGCTTTGCCATTTTCCTCCTCGGTGTTGTCGGCCTTTGCGCCTTCATGCTCGGCGTCTCCAGCCTCCTCGGGTCAAAAGCCTGGGGCCGCAGCAAAAATGAACCGTTCGAGTCCGGCATGCTACCTACAGGTGGCGCCCGCTTGCGGCTCTCAGCCAAATTCTATCTGGTCGCGATGCTCTTCGTGATCTTCGACATCGAAGCCCTCTTTCTCTTTGCCTGGTCTGTGTCCGTCCGCGAAAGCGGCTGGACCGGATTCGTCGAAGCCCTCGTTTTCATAGCAATTCTGTTGGCAGGCCTTGTCTACCTATTTCGAGTGGGCGCCCTTGACTGGGCTCCGGAAGCTCGTCGTAAGCGGCAAGCGAAGCTGAAACAATGAGGCTTTGGCGATGCAATACAATCTCACCAGGATCGACCCGGATGCTCCTAACGAGCAGTACCCCATCGGCGAACGGGAAACCGTTTCCGATCCGTTAGAAGACCAAGTCCACAAAAACATCTACATGGGCAAGCTGGAAGACGTGCTGAGTGGCGCGGTCAACTGGGGACGTAAGAACTCCCTGTGGCCGTACAACTTCGGTCTTTCGTGCTGCTACGTGGAAATGACCACCGCCTTCACGGCGCCCCACGACATCGCGCGCTTTGGCGCCGAAGTTATCCGGGCATCACCGCGCCAGGCGGATTTCATGGTTATCGCCGGTACCTGCTTTATCAAGATGGCGCCGATCATTCAGCGTCTCTACGAGCAAATGCTCGAACCGAAGTGGGTTATCTCCATGGGTTCGTGCGCCAACTCCGGTGGCATGTACGACATCTACTCCGTGGTTCAGGGGGTGGACAAGTTCCTGCCCGTGGACGTCTACGTGCCTGGCTGCCCGCCCCGCCCAGAAGCATTCCTGCAAGGCTTGATGCTGTTGCAGGAATCGATTGGCAAGGAGCGTCGCCCGCTTTCCTGGGTCGTCGGCGATCAAGGCGTGTACCGCGCCGAGATGCCGTCGCAAAAGGAACAGCGCCGCGAACAGCGAATCGCAGTCACCAACCTGCGCAGCCCCGACGAAGTCTGATCCAGCACCGCTTCTTTTATAGAACGAAAACCTGGCTTCATTCTTTACGTTGACCGAAAGCGATAAAAAACCATGACTACAGGCAGTGCTCTGTACATCCCGCCTTATAAGGCAGACGACCAGGATGTGGTCGTCGAACTCAATAACCGTTTTGGCCCTGACGCCTTCACCGCCCAGGCCACACGCACCGGTATGCCGGTGCTGTGGGTGGCGCGCGCCAGGCTCGTCGAAGTCCTGACCTTCCTGCGCAACCTGCCCAAGCCGTACGTCATGCTCTATGACCTGCATGGCGTGGACGAGCGTCTGCGCACCAAGCGCCAGGGGCTGCCGAGCGGCGCCGATTTCACCGTGTTCTATCACCTGATGTCGCTGGAACGTAACAGCGACGTGATGATCAAGGTCGCACTGTCCGAGAGCGACCTGAGCATCCCGACCGTCACCGGCATCTGGCCCAACGCCAGCTGGTACGAGCGCGAAGTCTGGGACATGTTCGGTATCGACTTCCCGGGCCACCCGCACCTGACCCGCATCATGATGCCGCCGACCTGGGAAGGTCACCCGCTGCGCAAGGACTTCCCTGCCCGCGCCACCGAATTCGACCCGTTCAGCCTCAACCTCGCCAAGCAGCAGCTTGAAGAAGAGGCCGCGCGCTTCCGTCCGGAAGACTGGGGCATGAAGCGTTCCGGCACCAACGAGGACTACATGTTCCTCAACCTGGGCCCGAACCACCCTTCGGCCCACGGTGCCTTCCGCATCATCCTGCAACTGGACGGCGAAGAAATCGTCGACTGCGTACCGGACATCGGCTACCACCACCGTGGTGCCGAGAAGATGGCCGAGCGTCAGTCGTGGCACAGCTTCATCCCGTACACCGACCGTATCGACTACCTCGGCGGCGTGATGAACAACCTGCCGTACGTACTCTCGGTCGAGAAGCTGGCCGGCATCAAGGTCCCGGACCGCGTCGACACCATCCGCATCATGATGGCCGAGTTCTTCCGGATCACCAGCCACCTGCTGTTCCTGGGTACCTATATCCAGGACGTCGGCGCCATGACCCCGGTGTTCTTCACCTTCACCGACCGTCAGCGCGCCTACAAGGTCATCGAAGCCATCACCGGTTTCCGCCTGCACCCGGCCTGGTACCGCATCGGCGGTGTCGCCCACGACCTGCCCAATGGCTGGGAACGCCTGGTCAAGGAATTCATCGACTGGATGCCCAAGCGTCTGGACGAGTACCAAAAAGCTGCGTTGGATAACAGCATCCTCAAGGGCCGGACCATCGGCGTCGCTGCCTACAACACCAAAGAGGCCCTGGAATGGGGCGTCACCGGTGCCGGCCTGCGTTCGACCGGTTGCGACTTCGACCTGCGTAAAGCGCGCCCCTATTCCGGCTACGAGAACTTCGAGTTCGAAGTACCGCTGGCGGCCAATGGCGATGCCTACGACCGTTGCATCGTGCGCGTCGAAGAAATGCGCCAGAGCCTGAAGATCATCGAGCAGTGCATGCGCAACATGCCGGCCGGCCCGTACAAGGCGGATCACCCGCTGACCACGCCGCCGCCGAAAGAGCGCACGCTGCAGCACATCGAAACCCTGATCACGCACTTCCTGCAGGTTTCGTGGGGTCCGGTAATGCCGGCCAACGAATCCTTCCAGATGATCGAAGCGACCAAGGGTATCAACAGTTATTACCTGACGAGCGATGGCGGCACCATGAGCTACCGCACCCGGATTCGTACCCCAAGCTTCGCCCACTTGCAGCAGATCCCTTCGGTGATCAAAGGCGAGATGGTCGCGGACTTGATTGCGTACCTGGGTAGTATCGATTTCGTTATGGCCGACGTGGACCGCTAAGCATGAACAGCACGCTTATCCAGACAGACCGTTTCACCCTCAGTGAAACCGAGCGCTCGGCCATCGAGCACGAGCTGCATCACTACGAAGACCCGCGCGCGGCGTCGATCGAAGCCTTGAAGATCGTCCAGAAGGAACGTGGCTGGGTGCCGGACGGCGCCCTCTACGCCATCGGCGAGATCCTCGGCATCCCCGCCAGCGACGTTGAAGGCGTGGCGACGTTCTACAGCCAGATCTTCCGCCAGCCGGTCGGCCGCCACATCATTCGCGTGTGCGACAGCATGGTCTGCTACATCGGTGGCCACGAATCAGTGGTCAGCGAAATCCAGGCCAAGCTGGGCATCGGCCTCGGCCAGACCACTGCGGACGGCCGCTTCACGCTGCTGCCGGTGTGCTGCCTGGGCAACTGCGACAAGGCGCCGGCGTTGATGATCGACGACGACACATTCGGTGACGTGCAGCCTGCTGGCGTGACCCAATTGCTCGAGGGCTACCCATGACCCTGACTTCCTTCGGCCCGGCCAACCTGATCAAGCGTTCGGCCGAAACCCACCCGCTGACCTGGCGCCTGCGTGACGACGGCGAGCCGGTATGGCTTGACGAGTACCAGGCCAAGAACGGCTACGCCGCTGCGCGCAAGGCCTTCGCCGACATGGCCCAGGACGACATCGTCCAGACCGTGAAGGACGCCGGCCTCAAGGGTCGCGGCGGTGCAGGCTTCCCCACGGGCGTGAAGTGGGGCCTGATGCCCAAAGATGAATCCATCAACATCCGCTACCTGCTGTGCAACGCGGATGAAATGGAACCCAACACCTGGAAAGACCGCATGCTGATGGAGCAACTGCCCCATCTGCTGATCGAAGGCATGCTGATCAGCGCCCGCGCGCTGAAAACCTACCGTGGCTACATCTTCCTGCGCGGCGAATACACCACCGCCGCCAAGCACCTCAACCGTGCCGTGGCAGAAGCCAAGGCTGCAGGCCTGCTGGGCAAGAACATCCTCGGTTCGGGTTTTGACTTCGAACTGTTCGTGCACACCGGCGCCGGGCGTTACATCTGCGGTGAAGAAACCGCACTGATCAACTCCCTCGAAGGCCGCCGCGCCAACCCGCGCTCCAAGCCGCCCTTCCCTGCCGCCGTGGGCGTATGGGGCAAGCCGACCTGCGTGAACAACGTCGAGACCCTGTGCAACGTGCCGGCGATCATCGCCGACGGCGTGGACTGGTACAAATCGTTGGCCCGTGAAGGCAGTGAAGACATGGGCACCAAGCTCATGGGCTTCTCCGGCAAGGTCAAGAATCCGGGCCTGTGGGAATTGCCGTTCGGCGTGACCGCACGCGAGCTGTTCGAGGACTACGCCGGTGGCATGCGCGACGGCTACACCCTCAAGGCCTGGCAGCCAGGCGGCGCCGGCACCGGCTTCCTGTTGCCCGAGCACCTCGACGCACAGATGTATGCCGGCGGCATCGGCAAGGTGGGCACCCGGATGGGTACCGGCCTGGCGATGGCGGTGGACAACACCGTGAACATGGTCTCGCTGCTGCGCAACATGGAGCAGTTCTTTGCCCGCGAATCCTGCGGCTTCTGCACCCCCTGCCGCGACGGTTTGCCGTGGAGCGTCAAGCTGCTGATGGCCCTGGAAAATGGCGAGGGCCGCGAGGGTGATATCGAAACCCTGCTGGGCCTGGTCGGTTTCCTTGGCCCAGGCAAGACCTTCTGTGCTCACGCACCGGGCGCCGTGGAGCCATTGGGCAGCGCAATCAAATACTTCCGCTCGGAGTTCGAAGCCGGCATCGCGCCTACCAGCGCCGCCGTCCCGCCTCTGGCAAGGCCGATCGTAGTCGGCGCGTAACGCTTAAACAGGCGAAGGGTCCGTGCCCCAAGCCTGCTCATGTGCTGACGCCATCAAGGCTGTGTAGATGCACATGAACAACAAGATTCCATTAGCCACGCCCGCTGACAACGGGCCAACGAAGAACTTTGAACCATGGCCACTATCCACGTAGACGGCAAAGCGCTCGAAGTCGATGGGGCGGACAACCTGTTACAGGCATGTCTGTCGCTCGGCCTCGACATCCCGTATTTCTGCTGGCACCCCGCGCTTGGTAGCGTCGGTGCCTGTCGCCAGTGTGCGGTCAAGCAGTACACCGACGAAAACGACACCCGTGGTCGTATCGTCATGTCCTGCATGACCCCAGCCACCGACAACACCTGGATCTCCATCGACGATGATGAATCCAAGGCGTTCCGCGCCAGCGTTGTCGAATGGCTGATGACCAACCACCCCCACGACTGCCCGGTCTGTGAGGAAGGCGGTCACTGCCACCTGCAAGACATGACGGTGATGACCGGCCACAACGAGCGCCGTTATCGCTTCACCAAGCGTACCCACCAGAACCAGCAACTGGGCCCGTTCATTTCCCACGAGATGAACCGCTGCATCGCCTGCTACCGCTGCGTACGCTTCTATAAAGACTACGCCGGCGGCACCGACCTCGGCGTATTCGGCGCCCACGACAACGTGTACTTCGGTCGCGTTGAAGACGGCGTGCTCGAAAGCGAGTTCTCCGGCAACCTCACCGAGGTCTGCCCGACCGGTGTGTTCACCGACAAGACCCACTCCGAGCGCTACAACCGTAAGTGGGACATGCAGTTCTCGCCGAGCATCTGCCATGGCTGCTCCAGCGGTTGCAACATCTCCCCGGGCGAGCGCTACGGCGAACTGCGTCGCATCGAAAACCGCTTCAACGGTTCGGTCAACCAGTACTTCCTGTGCGACCGTGGCCGTTTCGGCTATGGCTACGTCAACCGCGAAGACCGCCCTCGCCAGCCACTGCTGGCCGATGGCGCCAAGCTGAGCCTGGACGCGGCGCTGGATAAAGCCGCCGACCTGCTGCGCGGCCGCAACATCGTCGGTATCGGCTCGCCCCGCGCCAGCCTCGAAAGCAACTACGCGTTGCGCGAACTGGTGGGCGCCGAGCACTTCTACTCCGGTATCGAAGCCGGTGAACTGGAGCGCATCCGCCTGGTCCTGCAGGTACTGAACGACAGCCCGCTGCCAGTGCCGAACATGCGCGACATCGAAGACCACGACGCCATCTTCGTGCTCGGTGAAGACCTGACCCAGACCGCCGCGCGTATCGCGCTGTCCCTGCGTCAGTCGGTCAAAGGCAAGGCCGAAGAGATGGCCGACGCCATGCGCGTACAACCTTGGCTCGACGCTGCGGTGAAAAACATCGGCCAGCACGCGCTGAACCCGCTGTTTATCGCCAGCCTGGCCGAAACCAAGCTCGACGACATCGCCGAAGAATGCGTCCACGCCGCACCGGACGACCTGGCCCGCATCGGTTTCGCCGTGGCCCACGCCCTCGACGCCAGCGCCCCTGCCGTCGAAGGCCTGGACACTGAAGCCCTCGAACTGGCCCAACGCATTGCCGACGCCCTGTTGGCGGCCAAGCGTCCATTGATCATTGCCGGCACCTCGTTGGGTTCCAAGGCCTTGATCGAAGCCGCCGCCAACATCGCCAAGGCCTTGAAGCTGCGCGACAAGAACGGTTCCATCAGCCTGGTCGTGCCGGAAGCCAACAGCCTCGGCCTGGCCATGCTCGGCGGCGAGTCCCTGGACGCCGCCCTGCAAACCGTGATCGACGGCGCTGCCGATGCGATCGTGGTGCTGGAAAACGACCTGTACACCCGCACCGACGCCGCCAAGGTTGACGCCGCGTTGAACGCCGCCAAGGTCCTGATCGTCGCCGACCACCAGAAGACTGCCACCAGCGAGCGTGCCGACCTGGTGCTGCCAGCCGCCACCTTCGCCGAAGGCGACGGTACCCTGGTCAGCCAGGAAGGCCGCGCCCAGCGTTTCTTCCAGGTGTTCGATCCGAAGTACATGGACGCCAGCATCCTGGTTCACGAAGGCTGGCGTTGGCTGCATGCCCTGCGCGCGACCCTGCTGAACCAGCCGATCGACTGGACCCAGCTCGACCACGTCACCGCCGCAGCCGCCGCGAGCGCGCCGCAGCTGGCGCGTATCGTCGACGCCGCACCGTCCGCCGCGTTCCGCATCAAGGGCCTGAAACTTGCCCGTGAACCGCTGCGTTACTCCGGCCGGACCGCCATGCGCGCCGACATCAGCGTGCACGAACCACGTACGCCGCAAGACAACGACACCGCGTTCGCCTTCTCCATGGAAGGTTACTCGGGTTCGGTCGAGCCACGTCAGCAGGTGCCGTTTGCCTGGTCGCCGGGCTGGAACTCGCCACAGGCCTGGAACAAGTTCCAGGACGAAGTCGGTGGGCATATCCGCGCTGGCGACCCGGGCACCCGCCTGATCGAAACCCAGGGCGACTCGCTGAACTGGTTCGCTGCGGTACCGCGTCCGTTCAACCCGGCCCAGGGCACCTGGCAGGTCGTGCCGTTCTTCCACCTGTTCGGCAGCGAAGAGACCTCTTCCAAGGCCGCGCCGGTACAAGAGCGCATTCCAGAAGCCTACGTGTCCGTGGCCAAGTCCGAAGCCGACCGCCTGGGCGTCAACGACGGTGCCCTGCTCAGCTTGACCGTGGCCGGCCAGACCCTGCGTCTGCCGCTGCGCATCAACGAAGAGTTGGGTGCTGGCCTGGTTGCCCTGCCTAAAGGCCTCGCCGGTATCCCGCCGGCGATCTTTGGCAAAACCGTTGACGGTCTGCAGGAGGCAGCGCAATGACCTGGTTCACCCCTGAAGTGATCGACGTGATCATCTCGGTCGTCAAGGCCATCGTGATCCTGTTGGCCGTGGTCGTTGCGGGCGCCCTGCTCAGCTTCGTCGAACGTCGCCTGCTGGGCTGGTGGCAGGACCGTTACGGCCCGAACCGCGTTGGCCCGTTCGGTATGTTCCAGATCGCTGCCGACATGCTGAAAATGTTCTTCAAGGAAGACTGGACCCCGCCGTTTGCCGACAAGGTGATCTTCACCCTGGCACCGGTCGTGGCCATGAGCGCCTTGCTGATTGCCTTCGCAATCATCCCGATCACCCCGACCTGGGGTGTGGCGGACCTGAACATCGGCTTGCTGTTCTTCTTCGCCATGGCCGGCCTGTCGGTCTACGCGGTGCTGTTCGCCGGTTGGGCCAGTAACAACAAGTTCGCCCTGCTGGGCAGCCTGCGGGCCTCGGCCCAGACCGTGTCCTACGAAGTGTTCATGGGCCTCGCGCTGATGGGCATCGTGGTGCAGGTCGGCTCGTTCAACATGCGCGACATCGTCGAGTACCAGGCGCAGAACCTGTGGTTCATCATTCCGCAGTTCTTCGGCTTCTGTACCTTCTTCATCGCTGGCGTGGCCGTGACTCACCGTCACCCATTCGACCAGCCGGAAGCAGAACAGGAACTGGCCGACGGTTACCACATTGAATACGCCGGCATGAAATGGGGCATGTTCTTCGTCGGTGAATACATCGGCATCATCTTGATCTCGGCCCTGCTGGTCACGCTGTTCTTCGGCGGCTGGCACGGTCCGTTCGGCATCCTGCCGCAGTTGGCGTTCTTCTGGTTCTTCCTGAAGACCGCGTTCTTCATCATGCTGTTTATCCTGCTGCGCGCTTCCATTCCGCGTCCACGATACGACCAGGTGATGGATTTCAGCTGGCGCTTCTGCCTGCCGCTGACCCTGATCAATTTGCTGGTGACTGCTGCCGTTGTGTTGTTGAACACGCCAGCGGGCGCGGTTCAGTGAGGATTTGACCCATGTTCAAATATATTGGCGACATCGTTAAGGGTACCGGTACCCAGTTGCGAAGCCTGGTGATGGTGTTCGGTCACGGCTTCCGCAAGCGCGACACCCTGCAATACCCGGAAGAAGCGGTGTACCTGCCGCCGCGCTATCGCGGCCGCATCGTGCTGACCCGCGACCCCGATGGCGAAGAGCGTTGCGTAGCCTGCAACCTGTGCGCCGTGGCGTGCCCGGTGGGTTGCATCTCCCTGCAGAAAGCTGAAACCGAAGACGGTCGCTGGTACCCGGACTTCTTCCGCATCAACTTCTCGCGCTGCATCTTCTGCGGCCTCTGCGAGGAAGCTTGCCCGACCACCGCGATCCAGCTCACACCGGATTTCGAGATGGCCGAGTTCAAACGTCAGGACCTGGTGTACGAGAAAGAAGATCTGCTGATCTCTGGTCCCGGTAAAAACCCTGATTACAACTTCTATCGTGTTGCAGGTATGGCCGTTGCCGGTAAGCCGAAAGGCGCCGCACAAAACGAAGCCGAGCCGATCAACGTGAAGAGCTTGCTGCCTTAAGGAAGAAAGATGGAATTCGCTTTCTATTTCGCATCGGGTATTGCAGTGGTGTCTACGCTTCGCGTGATCACCAACACCAACCCCGTGCACGCCCTGCTCTACCTGATCATTTCGCTGATCGCCGTGGCCATGACCTTCTTCAGCCTCGGCGCACCGTTCGCCGGTGTGCTCGAAGTGATCGCCTACGCCGGCGCCATCATGGTGCTGTTCGTGTTTGTGGTGATGATGCTCAACCTCGGGCCGGCTTCGGTCGCCCAGGAACGCGTCTGGCTCAAGCCCGGCATCTGGCTCGGCCCGGTTGTCCTCGCAGCGCTGCTGCTGGGTGAACTGCTGTATGTGCTGTTCGCTCACCAGAGCGGCCAGGCCATCGGCCACACCACCGTGGACGCCAAAGCCGTGGGCATCAGCCTGTTCGGCCCGTACCTGCTGGTGGTCGAACTGGCTTCGATGCTGCTGCTCGCCGCAGCCATCACCGCCTTCCACTTGGGCCGCAACGAAGCCAAGGAGCAATGACGATGCCTGCTATCCCTTTGGAGCATGGTCTGGCGGTCGCCGGCATCCTGTTCTGCCTTGGCCTGGTCGGCCTGATGGTTCGCCGTAACATTCTGTTCGTGTTGATGAGCCTGGAAATCATGATGAACGCTGCGGCACTGGCCTTCATCGTGGCAGGTGCACGTTGGGGCCAGCCGGATGGACAAGTCATGTTCATCCTGGTGATCAGCCTGGCAGCCGCCGAGGCCAGTATCGGCCTGGCGATCCTGCTGCAACTGTATCGTCGCTTCCACACGCTTGATATCGACGCTGCCAGTGAGATGCGCGGATGAACATGATCTTTCTGACTTTCGTATTTCCCCTGATCGGTTTCCTGCTGCTGTCGTTCTCTCGCGGACGCTGGTCGGAAAACCTTTCTGCCCTGATCGGTGTGGGCTCCATTGGCCTGTCGGCCATCGTGGCCGCCTACGTCATCTGGCAATTCAACGTGGCGCCGCCGGAAGGCGGTCACTACACCTTAGTGCTGTGGCAGTGGATGTCGGTGGAAGGCTTCAAGCCCAACTTCGCCCTCTACGTCGACGGCCTGTCGATCACCATGCTCGGCGTGGTGGTGGGTGTGGGCTTCCTGATCCATCTGTTCGCGTCCTGGTACATGCGCGGTGAAGCGGGCTACTCGCGCTTCTTCTCGTACACCAACCTGTTTATCGCCAGCATGCTGTTCCTGGTGCTCGGCGATAACCTGTTGTTCCTGTACTTCGGCTGGGAAGGCGTGGGTCTGTGCTCGTACCTGTTGATCGGTTTCTACTACAGCAACCGCAACAACGGTAACGCGGCGCTCAAGGCATTTATCGTCACGCGGATCGGCGACGTGTTCATGGCCATCGGCCTGTTCATCCTGTTCCAACAGGTGGGCACGCTGAACATCCAGGAACTGCTGGTGCTGGCACCGCAGAAATTCCAGGTCGGCGACTTCTGGATCACCCTGGCGACCCTCATGCTGCTGGGCGGCGCCGTGGGTAAATCGGCGCAACTGCCGCTGCAAACCTGGCTGGCGGATGCGATGGCCGGCCCTACCCCGGTATCGGCACTGATCCACGCCGCAACCATGGTTACCGCCGGTGTCTACCTGATCGCCCGTACCCACGGCCTGTTCACCCTGGCGCCGGACATCCTGCACCTGGTGGGCATCGTCGGCGGCGTGACCCTGGTACTGGCCGGCTTCGCCGCGCTGGTGCAGACCGACATCAAGCGTATCCTCGCCTACTCGACCATGAGCCAGATCGGCTACATGTTCCTGGCCCTGGGCGTCGGCGCCTGGGACGCGGCGATCTTCCACCTGATGACCCACGCCTTCTTCAAGGCCCTGCTGTTCCTGGCCTCCGGTGCGGTGATCGTTGCCTGCCACCACGAGCAGAACATCTTCAAGATGGGCGGCCTGTGGAAGAAACTGCCACTGGCCTACGCCAGCTTCATCGTCGGTGGTGCCGCCCTGGCAGCCCTGCCGCTGGTGACCGCCGGTTTCTACTCCAAGGACGAAATCCTCTGGGAAGCGTTTGCCAGCGGTAACCAGAACCTGCTGTACGCCGGCCTGGTGGGCGCGTTCATGACCTCGCTGTACACCTTCCGCCTGATCTTCATCACCTTCCACGGTGAAGCCAAGACCGAAGCCCACGCAGGCCATGGCATCTCCCACTGGTTGCCACTGTCGGTGCTGATCATCCTGTCGACCTTCATCGGCGCCATGATCACCCCGCCACTGGCCGGTGTCCTGCCGGAAAGCGCTGGCCATGCCGGCGGCGCCGCCAAGCACAGCCTGGAAATCGCCTCGGGTGCCATTGCCCTCGCCGGTATCCTGCTGGCCGCCCTGCTGTTCCTCGGCAAGCGTCGCTTCGTGACCGCCGTGGCCAACAGTGGCATTGGCCGTTTCCTCTCGGCCTGGTGGTTTGCTGCCTGGGGCTTCGATTGGATCTACGACAAACTGTTCGTCAAACCTTACCTTGCGATCAGCCACGTGCTGCGCAAAGACCCGCTCGACCAGACCATCGGTTTGATCCCGCGCGCCGCCAAGGCCGGTCACAACGCCCTGAGCCGCAGCGAGACTGGCCAGTTGCGTTGGTATGCAGCGTCCATGGCAGTCGGTGCCGTGCTGGTGATCGGCGCCATCGTTGTGGTTGCGGTCTGATATGAACTTTGCGAACTTGCGAAAGGAAACGAGCCCGTCATGATTCTGCCCTGGCTAATCCTGATCCCCTTTATCGGCGGCCTGCTCTGCTGGATGGGTGAACGCTTCGGCGCCACCCTCCCCCGCTGGATTGCGTTGCTGACCATGTCCCTGGAACTCGCACTCGGCCTCTGGCTGTGGGCCCATGGCGACTATTCATTTGCTCCGGCACCGGGTGTCGATCCAACGTTCGCGCTTGAATTCAAGCACGTGTGGATCCAACGCTTCGGCATCAACGTGCACCTGGCCCTTGATGGCCTGTCGCTGTTGATGATCCTGCTGACCGGCCTGCTGGGTATCCTCTCGGTACTCTGCTCCTGGAAAGAGATCCAGCGTCACGTGGGCTTCTTCCACCTGAACCTGATGTGGATCCTGGGCGGCGTTGTCGGCGTGTTCCTCGCCCTCGACCTGTTCATGTTCTTCTTCTTCTGGGAAATGATGCTGGTGCCGATGTACTTCCTCATCGCGCTCTGGGGTCACAGTTCTTCGGACGGCAAGAAAACCCGGATCTACGCGGCGACCAAGTTCTTCATCTTCACCCAGGCTTCCGGCCTGATCATGTTGGTGGCGATCCTGGGCCTGGTACTGGTCAACTTCAACTCGACGGGCGTGATTACCTTCAACTACGCCGACCTGTTGAAAACCAAGATGTCCCTGACCACCGAGTACATCCTCATGCTGGGCTTCTTCATCGCCTTCGCGGTGAAGCTGCCGGTGGTGCCGTTCCACTCCTGGCTGCCTGACGCTCACGCCCAGGCGCCGACCGCCGGTTCCGTGGACCTGGCCGGTATCCTGCTGAAGACGGCGGCCTACGGCCTGCTGCGTTTCGCCCTGCCGCTGTTCCCGAATGCCTCGGCCGAGTTTGCGCCGATTGCCATGACCCTCGGTCTGATCGGGATCTTCTACGGTGCGTTCCTGGCGTTCGCGCAAACCGACATCAAGCGTCTGATTGCCTTCTCGTCCGTTTCCCACATGGGCTTCGTACTGATCGGCATCTACTCCGGCAGCCAGTTGGCGTTGCAAGGCGCTGTGATCCAGATGCTGGCCCACGGTGTCTCGGCCGCCGCACTGTTTATCCTGAGTGGCCAGTTGTACGAGCGCCTGCACACCCGTGACATGCGTGAGATGGGCGGCGTGTGGTCGCGCATTGCGTACCTGCCGGCGATCAGCCTGTTCTTCGCCGCCGCTTCCCTGGGCTTGCCGGGTACCGGTAACTTCATCGGCGAGTTCCTGATCCTGATGGGTGCCTTCGTGCAAACGCCGTGGATCAGCGCCATTGCTACCTCCGGCCTGGTATTCGGCTCGGTCTACTCGCTGATCATGATCCACCGCGCCTACTTCGGCCCGGCCAAGTCCGACGCCGTCCTGAAAGGGATGGATGCTCGCGAACTGATCATGGTGCTCGGCCTTGCGGTATTGCTGATCTACATCGGCGTGTACCCGCAACCGTTCCTGGACACTTCTGCCGCGACGATGCATGGCGTGCAGCAGTGGTTCGGCACCGCCTTCTCTCAACTCGCTTCGGCCCGGTAAGAGCGCTATGGAATTCACGATCCAACACTTTATCGCGCTTGCGCCGCTGCTGATCACCAGCCTCACCATCGTGGTGGTGATGCTGGCGATCGCCTGGCGCCGCAATCATTCACAAACGTTCCTGCTGTCCTGCGCCGGTTTGAACCTGGCCTTGCTGTCGATTATCCCGGCACTCAAGGTCGCGCCACTGGCGGTGACTCCGCTGATGATGGTCGATGACTTCGCGCTGCTGTATATCGCGCTGATCCTCGTCGCCACCCTCGCCTGCGTCACCCTCGCCCACGCCTACCTCGGCGAAGGCGGCACCGGCTACCCGGGCAACCGCGAA
This sequence comes from Pseudomonas sp. MIACH, assembly GCF_001269925.1. GTDB lineage: Bacteria > Pseudomonadota > Gammaproteobacteria > Pseudomonadales > Pseudomonadaceae > Aquipseudomonas. The sequence goes on along the minus strand of NZ_LHVO01000012.1, from coordinate 42,855 downwards.
GAGCTGTATCTGCTGATCCTGTTGGCTGCGGCCGGCGGTATCGTGCTGGTCAGCGCGCAGCACCTGGCCGGCTTGTTCATCGGCCTGGAACTGCTGTCGATCCCGACCTACGGCCTGGTGGCCTACGCCTTCTTCAACAAGCGCTCCCTGGAAGCCGGCATCAAGTACATGGTGCTGTCGGCCGCCGGTTCCGCGTTCCTGTTGTTCGGCATGGCCCTGCTCTACGCCGAAGCCGGCAGCCTGAGCTTCACCGGTATCGGTCACGCCCTGGCCGCCACCAACAGCCCCGCGCCGATTGCCCAACTGGGCCTGGCGATGATGCTGATCGGCCTGGCGTTCAAGCTGTCGCTGGTGCCGTTCCACCTGTGGACCCCGGACGTGTACGAAGGCGCCCCGGCGCCGGTGGCGGCATTCCTGGCGACCGCGTCCAAGGTCGCTGTGTTTGCGGTGATGGTGCGTCTGTTCCAGATCTCGCCTGCGGCCAACACCGGCGTACTGAGCGACGTGCTGACCGTGATCGCCATCGCGTCGATCCTGTTCGGCAACCTGCTGGCGCTGACCCAGAACAACCTCAAGCGTCTGCTGGGTTACTCGTCCATCGCTCACTTCGGCTACCTGCTGATCGCCCTGGTGGCGAGCAAAGGCCTGGCCGTGGAAGCCATCGGCGTGTACCTGGTCACCTACGTGATCACCAGCCTCGGCGCGTTCGGCGTGATCACCTTGATGTCCTCGCCTTACAAAGGCCGTGACGCCGACGCCCTGTACGAATACCGCGGCCTGTTCTGGCGCCGTCCGTACCTGACCGCCGTACTGACCGTGATGATGCTGTCCCTGGCCGGTATCCCGCTGACCGCAGGCTTTATCGGCAAGTTCTACATTGTGGCTACCGGTGTCGAAGCCCACGAGTGGTGGCTGGTTGCGTCCCTGGTGCTGGGCAGTGCCATCGGCGTGTTCTACTACCTGCGCGTGATGGTCACCCTGTACCTGATCGAGCCAAACCTGCGCCGTGTGGATGCCGAGCTGCACTGGGAACAGAAAGCCGGTGGTGTGATGCTGCTGGCCATCGCCCTGCTCGCCTTCTTCCTGGGCGTGTACCCACAACCGTTGCTCACCCTGGTGCAGCACGCGGTGCTGGGCGTTTGATCGCTTAGTCGATGCGGTAAACAAAACGGCGCCTTCGGGCGCCGTTTTGCATTTCCAGGGCAGCCCCGATGCCGTTCAATCAAGAAACAGAACGGGGGTACACATTAACCTGTGGCGAGCGGGCTTGCCCCGCGTTGGGCTGCGCAGCAGCCCCAAAAACTGCCGCCCTCAAACGACCTGACACACCGCAGCGGCTTTACTGGGGCCGCTACGCGTCCCAACGCGGGGCAAGCCCGCTCGCCACAGGTACAGGGTTCTCCCTGGACTGAACGGCATTAAAGGCAGCCCCCGCCGTCAGTTGCGAATCGCCCAGAACTGTATATCCAGTCCCGGAAATGCCCCGGCGATATGCAGGGCAAAGCCCGCCGACTGGCTGAGCAACTGCCAATACTCGCTGGCGCGATCCAGTTCAAAATATGTGGCGCCTGCATGGAACGGCAATTGCCGTGGCGCGACCGGCAGCGCGAGCAAACCGATCCCCGGCAACTGCAGGTTGACCAGGTCGCGGATCTTCTCCACCGAGCCGATCTTGACCTGACGCGGAAAACTGTCGCGCAGGCTGTCAGCCGGTATTTGCGCCTGTACCGCCAGGATGAACGTCGCCGAACTCAGCAGTTCCTTGTCCGCCAACACCGCCACGCGAATGCCGAACTGGCGCTCTTCCAACGCGATGGCAACCGCGCGCACATCCGTGAGGGTCGACAGCGTGCGACGCAGGTCATCAATCACCGGGGTAAAGGTTTCGGCAAGCGCGGTATGACGGTAGACCGGGTACGTCGCCGCGCGTTTATCGGAGCGGGTAAACGTTGCCAACTCCCCGGCCAGGCTGGCGAGGTCGCGGTACAACTGCTCGGGGTGCAGGCCAGTCATCAGTGACAAGTGGCGCACCAACGGCACGCTGCGATTCAGCACCTGCAGCAACAGGAAGTCCGCGATGTGCGTCTCCCCACTGCCATCAGCGCCAATCAGGCGCATAGCCAGGGCTTCGCCCCGCTGCTGCAACAGCCCCAACAGTTCATCAATACACCGCCCCAACGGCTCGGCGACGCGAATGTCCAGGCACGGCGGGCAATAATCGCGGTCGAGCAGCACACTGTTATCCGCGCGTTTCTCCACCACGCGGGCGATGCCCAGGGTGGTATGGGCGTCAGCCACGTCGCCTGCAAATGCCAGGCGCAGTCGCAGTTTACCGACGTTCATCAGCGCACTGCTGTCCAGGCCATTGCTGTCCCAGGCTTCGTATTCAACGCTGCGATGGCGGGCGAAATTTTCCCAACCCGGATCGTCGTCCACTTCCACCCCGCCGGGACGCAGGCTGGGCAGCGCCAGCACCACGTTCAGGTCGCGGGCATCGGCAGGGATGTCCAGGGGCAACGGCATCTCATCGGTGAACGGCAAGCCCATCGGCGTGCCATCCGGGAATACCCCGTCACAGGACAGCAAGGCCAGTTTGCCCAGCGCCAGTTGCTGCCGGTCGATTTCCAGTGTGGAAAAGCCCCACCCATAGGCGCGCAACCGACCGACCCGCGCTTCCAGTTGGGCCTGCAGGAAACGGTCATGTTGTTGCAGATGCTGGGGCTGCAACAGCATGCCTTCGGACCAGACCACTTTGTTATTCCAAGCCATAAACTTCCCACTGGTGCGGACGCGCCCGCTGCAGAACATTACTGGCCATCGTCGGCCTCCTTGGGCAGTTGCGGTACGCCCGCAGGACCGGTAGCAGCCGACTGCGCCAGCGCCGTGGCGGCCATACCGGCCGCTGGCGAGGGTACGGGGGCGACCGACGCGAGGATCCCGCCCGGCGTGATGTTGAGGCAGGTCGAGCCGACTTTCAGGGTGATGCCCGCACCCGCCTCGATCACCACATTCATGCCGCCTTTGATATACACGTCGGTACCGGCGCTGACGCCTGTCTTCAACGCACCCGCGAGGATCATGTCGGCGCCGGCAGTCATCGAGAGTGCCCCTTCGACTTTCTCGTTGCGAGCCCCGCCGACTGACGAGTGCCGGTCACCGCCGACCTGCTCGCACAGATCCTTGTCGACCTTGGTATGACGGTCGCCGCCCACCCACTCCAGGGAGTCCTTGAGCACGCGCTGATCGAGGTTGTTCTGCGCGTGCAGGAACACCTGTTCAGCGCCTTTCTTGTCGTCGAAGCGCAGCTCGTTGTAACCACCGCCGCCCTTGGACGAGCGACTCATGATCGTTGAGCGTGTGGCATGTTCCGGCAATGCATACGGCGGCAGGGTGTCGGCGTTATACACGCTGCCGGTGACCAGCGGCCGGTCGGGGTCGCCCTCAAGGAAGCTGACCACCACCTCCTGGCCGATACGCGGCAGATACAGGCTGCCCCAGCGCTTGCCGGCCCAGCCCTGGGCCACGCGGATCCAGCACGAACTGTTTTCGTCACGCTGGCCCTCGCGGTCCCAGTGAAATTGCACCTTGATGCGCCCGTATTTGTCGGTCCAGATGTCCTCGCCCTCTTTGCCCACCACGATGGCCGTCTGTGGGCCGTGCATCAGCGGCTTGCGCGCCAGGCACGGCGCGCGGAATGGTTGTTGGCACGACAGCGCGACGAACTCACAGGTGAACAGCGGAGCGCGATCGTCCGCTGGGGTCGGTTCATAGGGGGCCGAAGACACGCTATAGCGCGCCTCCAGCACCAGAAACTCGGCGTTCTGCTCACTGCGCGGGTGCTCAACAAGGGTCATCAAGGCACCCGGAAACAAGCCGCGCGCGCCGGTGGCCGCCGTGACGCGACAGGTGCCGACATGCGCGGATTCGATCAGGCTCCGGGCGTAGGTTTCGCCGTGCTTGCGCTCGGTGTACTGGCCTGGATAGTCATATCGCTCATGGCGCGACTGCGGATAATCACCGGCCAGGGTCGACTTGGCGAGCAGGTTGGCAGCCGGCCGTTCAAAGTCGAAATCCTGCAGGGTGTAGCCGCCTGGCGCCACCTCGCCGCTCATGCGCCAGTCATAGATCACCTCGCTGTGGCGGATGGCAGGGTCGTCACTCGGCCTGAAGCGCACCTGCGCGTAGCCCGGCGCCGGTGAATGAGCGCCATAAGAATCGGCCAGCACCATGGTATGACGCCCGGCCGCACTCTTGAAAAAGTAGTAGATACCCTCCCGTTCCATCAGCCGACTGACGAAGTTGAAGTCGCTCTCGCGGTATTGCACGCAGTAGGTCAACGCCGGGTAGCTGCCGCTCAGGCCCGAGGTGTCGACGTCGGCGATGCTATAGGGTGCGAACACCTGCTTGAGGATCTGCGGCACGCTCAGTGCCTGGAATATCCGACAGTCGCTGGCCAACGTCAGGAACCACAACCAGGGGCGCACTACCGCCGTATAGGTCGCATAGCGGCCTTGGCAACCGGTCACCGAAAAGTGGCTGACGTGCCCGCTGAAGTAGCGGCTGCCGCCTGTGGGCAGGTCCACCGCAACGGTCATCGGAGTCGCCAGCAGGTCGTTGATATTCAAGTCGCCGCGCTCACTGTACAGCTCAAGCGTGTACTCGCTGAGTTGCGACAACCCTTCGAACGCCTGCATGCGCCGAAACAGCAGCACATCGACAGGCAATACGCTGGTGACCTGGATTTCGCGGTGGGTTTGGGTCGCGGGCATGGGTGCCACTCCTGTCATCAATGAAAAAGCGGCTCACTACTCGAACCGGTAACCGAACTGAGCCCCCTCTACCGTGACCGCCACACAGGCGGCCGGTGGCCCAGTGAGCAGACGGCTGAGCATCTGCGCGCTGATGGTCGGCAGGATGGAATGGGTCAGAATCGCGTCAATCATCCGCCCACCGCTCTCCAATTCGGTGCAGCGGCTGGCGATCAACTGCACCACGTCATCGCTGTAAGTGAATGGGATTTTGTAGCCCTCGGTGATGCGCTGCTCGATCCGCCCCAGTTGCAGGCGGATGATGCGCGCGAGCATGGCGTCGCTCAGCGGGTAGTACGGGATGACCACCAAGCGCCCGAGCAGGGCCGGCGGGAACACCTCCAGCAGCGGCTTGCGCAGAGCCTTGGCTATGGCGTCCGGCGCAGGCCGGGTGTGCGGATCGCGGCACAGGTGGCTGATCAGGTCGGTGCCGGTGTTGGTGGTGAGCAGGATCAGGGTGTTCTTGAAGTCGATGATTCGACCTTCGCCGTCCTCCATCCAGCCCTTGTCGAACACCTGGAAAAACACCTCGTGCACATCCGGGTGAGCCTTCTCCACCTCGTCCAGCAGCACCACGCTGTAGGGTTTGCGCCGCACGGCCTCAGTGAGCACGCCGCCTTCGCCATAGCCCACGTAACCGGGCGGTGCGCCCTTGAGGGTGGAGACGCTATGGGCTTCCTGGTACTCGCTCATATTCAGCGTGATGACGTTCTGTTCGCCGCCATACAACGCCTCGGCAAGGGCCAGAGCGGTCTCGGTCTTGCCCACCCCGGAGGGGCCGGCGAGCATGAACACACCGACCGGTTTGCCAGGGTTGTCGAGGCCGGCGCGGGAGGTGTGGATGCGCCGTGCGATCATCTCCAGCCCATGGTCCTGGCCAATGATGCGCTGGCCCAGGCGTTCTGCCAGGCGCAGCACGGTTTCGACTTCGTTCTTGACCATGCGCCCCACGGGGATGCCGGTCCAGCCCTGCACCACCGCGGCCACGGCGTGTTCGTCGACATTGATCAGCACCAACGGGTGTTCACCTTGCAAGGCCGCCAGGTGCTGCTGCAACTGGCGCAGCTCTACCAGGCCGGCGGCGCGGTCGTCTGACTCGGCGAGTTGGTTGCGCAGGCGCTGGATCTGCGCCACCACCGCCAACTCGTTGGCCCAACGTCCTTGCACTCCATCCAGGCGCTCGCGCTCGGTCGCCAGCAACGCCAGGACCGAAGCTCGGCGACTGGCAGTGTCCACGCCCATGGCGGTTTCACGTCCGATGATCCCAAGCTCGGTTTCCAGGGACTCGATACGTCGGCGACTGTCATCCACCTCAGCCGGGGTGGCATGCAGGCTGACGGCGACACGGGCGCAGGCGGTGTCGATCAGGCTGACCGCCTTGTCGGGCAACTGGCGCGCCGGAATATAACGGTGGGATAGGCGCACTGCCGCTTCCAGCGCCGAATCGAGGATCTGCACCTGATGGTGCGCCTGCAGGGTGTGGGCCAGGCCCCGCAACATCAGCAACGCTCGGCTTTCATCCGGCTCATCGACCTGCACGGTCTGGAAGCGCCGGCTCAACGCCGGGTCTTTTTCGATGTGTTTTTTGTACTCGCTGAAGGTGGTTGCGCCCAGGGTACGCAAGCTGCCACGGGCCAACGCCGGCTTGAGCAGGTTGGCAGCATCGCCGGTCCCGGCGGCGCCACCCGCACCGACCAGGGTGTGGGTTTCATCGATAAACAGCACCACCGGTTGTTCGCTGGCCTGAACCTCATCGATGACCGAGCGCAGGCGTTGTTCAAACTCGCCTTTCATGCTCGCGCCGGCCTGCAACAGCCCCACATCGAGCGCCAGCAAGCGCACGTCCTTGAGGCTCGGCGGCACGTCGCCGCAGGCAATGCGCTGGGCAAACCCTTCCGCCACGGCGGTTTTGCCCACGCCCGCCTCGCCCACCAGCAACGGGTTGTTCTGGCGGCGGCGCATCAAGATATCGATGACCTGGCGGATCTCTTCATCGCGTCCGACGATGGGGTCCATGCTGTTCTGGCGCGCTTGCTCGGTGAGGTCGACGGTAAAGCGCTGCAAGGCTTGCAAGCGGGTGGGTGCCAGTGCGCCAACCGCCTCACCCGGTACCTGGCATCCGTCGCTGGCCGTCATCTGTGCCTCAGGCGAGCCCTGGAGCAGTGCGCCAAACTGCGCGCTGAGGGCTTCGATGCTGACCTTATGGAACTCGCGGGACAGCCCATACACACCGTGGCGCAAGGCCGGGGTTTTCAGCAGTGCCAGCAGCAAATGACCTGAACGCACCTGGGACTCGCCCAGCATCAACGTTGCATAGACCCAGGCACGCTCGACGGTTTCCTCGACCTGGGAGGACAGGTCCGTGACCGACGTCGCCCCCCGTGGCAAGCGGTCGAGGGCGGCGGTGAGGTCGCGGTCCAGCACCGCCGGATCAATGCCGTAATGGCGGATCAGGCGCAGCAGGTCCGAGTCGGTCAGTTGCAGCAACTGTTGCAACCAATGCACCACCTCCACATACGGGTTGCCCCGCAGTTTGCAGAAGACGGTGCTGCTTTCAATCGCCCGGTAGCACAGGCTGTTGAGCTTGCCGAAAAGCGCGACGCGACTGATATCAGCCATGGACAGGTCCTTGCGAGAAAAATGCGGTTCGAGGATTGATCAGCAATTGCCGATCATCCCTACGGGGCGTCCTGCTGCTCAGCCAACTGGTGCGGCCCAATCGCGTGGAGCCCAGGCGAAAGCGCGGCAGGTGGCGTTTCTTGACGATCAGGTTGACGTCCCAGTCCATCGCCAGGCCAACGTACTGGCGCACCCAGTCCTGCAGACGTTGCAGGCTGTCCCCACCGGGCAGCAGGCGGCGGGTCTGCGCCAGGTCCAGGGGGCCGATCAGCAGGCGAAACTTGTGCTGGGCGTTCCAGACTTTCCTGCCCAGGACCGTGGCCTGGCCGAGTACAGCCGCGTCGGGGCCGCTGCGCAGGGTGCACAGGCCGTCGTCGGGCAAGCTCATCCAGTGGCCGACAAATTGCTCGACCTGCACCGGTACGCCGAGGTAGTCGCCAAGCAATGCCGCCAAGCCCTCGGCATTGCGCGTCTGCGGTCCCAGGCGTCCGGCGAAATGCAGCTTGGCGACATCCACCACACCATCACGCGCCTGCAGCGACGGCATGCCGATGCCGATCAATGCGCCCAAATAGCCGGCGAAGCGATCTGCGCCCGGTCGGTCCAGGCTCACCGTCGGCTGTGCACTCGCCCAGGCGCGGTAGAACAGGCTGATCATGCGGTGATGGAACACGTCGCAAAACGCCGCCAGCGTGGGGTCGTTGAGGTTGCGTTGCCGATCGCGGATGTATTCGGTGAGGTGCGTCGGCAAGGGGCCATTGGCGCCCAGCAGGCCGAAGAAATTCAGCAGCAGTTTCGGCGTGGCGCCCGGGACCAGGCCGGCAATCATTGCCGGCTCGAACGCCAGCGACGGATGCTGGCCGAAACGCACCGCCTCATCCGCCGGGCGCGTGGCCTGGCCGATGCGCGGCAGGTGTGCAAAGGCGCACTCCAACTGGCGCAAGGCGGTGTAGAAATCAAAACGCGCCGGGTGCGCTTCAAGGGCACTGAGCAGGGTCAAAGGATCTCGCATCTGCCCACCCGCGCTGGCCACTGCATGATCACGCCACGTGCCGTGCTCGTGATCCGCGTCTCGGTGAAGGCGTTGAGCGACACGTACTTGGCAAAAAACTGTTCCAGAACCGAGCCCAGCACCCAGGCGCCCGTGCCCTCGAAGGCCGCTTCATCCACGCTCACGCTGATCTGCAAGCCCCGCCCATAGGTGACGGGCCCCGGCAACGGCAGGCGCCGCACGATGCTCACGGCGGTCACGGCGCGCAGGCCGTCGATCTGTTTATGCGCGACGGCGTCGTCGACACGGCAATACAGGCGCAGCAGGTCACGCAAGGCGACGGCGCCCTGCTCCGCGTCCTGGTCCAGCAACGACAGGTAGTTGAGGGATAAATGGCTGACCAGGCGCCAGGCGGTTTCGCCCTCGACGAACGATGGCGCCGGCAACGTGGGGCCCGCCACACATCGCACTGACTGCAGCGGCGCAGCGGATTCGGTGCTGAAGTCGGTGCGACCAGTGCCCACCGGCATGCTCAGCACCAGGTCGCGGTTGCTGCACAGGGCGTCGATGCCCAATTGGCGCAGGTCACTGCGGTACGGGGCTTGCCCGCCGTCCACCAACGATACAAACAACTCGCTGCCCACATAGCTGGAGCGCTGGCCGCGACTGCGCTGTTGCTCGGACAAGACCCGCGTGTCGCGCCGTACCTGGTAGTAAGCACGCGGCGGCGTGCCCCCATGCAGGTCATTGGCGCGGTAAAAGGGTTCGAAGGTCTGGCTGGCTTCGGCGCCACTGCCATAACCGGTCACCGCTTGAATCTGGTGGATCTCGTAATCCATCGGCCGCGTGCGGTCGGGGTTGACGTGGTACTCAGGGCATTGCTGGGTCAGATGCACGCGCTCGGTACGCATCGGGAACAGGTTGATCACCGGCGTGCAATACAGGGCGAAATTGGCCGCACTGAGGTTTTGCTCCAGCAGCGGGTCCACCTGTTTGAACAACACGATCACATCCAGTTGCTCGGTCGTGCAGCGGCTGACACTGGGGCCCAACCCTACGATGTCGACGAACATGAAGCGTTGCGGCAGGGCGAAGTATTCCTGCAACAACCGATAGCCCTGGAACGAACGTGGCCCGCAGGGCAACAAGGCTTCGCTGTCGCTATAGCCGGCACTGCGCAGCGCACTGTTGGGCAGGATCTGGTGCCAGGGCACAGGCGCTTGCACAGGCATCGCCAACACACCCGCCGCCTGGGCCAGCAGCTGTTCCAGGACGCGCGACGGCATGGCGTCGCCACCTCGCAGGTGCAACGCCAGCGTGTCGAGGGACAGGTCGCTGAACCTCAGGCCAGCCCCCACGCTCAGACGCAGGCGCAGGGCGGCCTTGACCGTGCCGAGGCGCGACAGGTCGACCCCGGCCACGTGCGTGCCGCAGGCGAAGTAACGCGCCTCGACCAACGCCACCGGCCACAGGGTGACCTCGTGGGCCGTGCGAAACTCGCAGGCGGTCTGGTCAGCCTTGCCCAACTGGCTGTGCAATGCCGTGTTGCGCGGCACTTTATAGCCAGCGACCAGGTTGCCTTCGCCCATGTCCGGCTGCAGTTGCACGACCGCCATCGATGGCGTCGGCGCCAGGTAGTGCGGGTAGACCAGCTCCAGCAGGTGATGGGTAAACTGGGGGAATTCGGCATCGATCTTCAATTGCACCCGTGCGGCGAGGAAGCTGAACCCCTCCAACAGCCGCTCCACATAGGGGTCGGCACAGGCATAGGTTTCCAGCCCCAGGCGGCCGGCCACCTTGGGGTAGTCGCGGGCGAATTCACCGCCGACTTCCCGCAGGTGGGCCAGCTCACGCTCGTAGTAGCGCAACAATTTTTCGTTCACCGTACGCCCCTTGTCTCAATATCAAAGATCCGCGCTTCACCTGCTTCGAGGTCGAGTTCGGTCTTCAGGTACAGGCGTTCGGGCAACGGTTGGCCCCAAAGCTCGCCATGAATTTCAAAGGCCATCTGGTTGGGACTGGTGAGTGTGCCTGCGGGAGCAACCGGCACCACACGCAGGCTGTCGCGCAAAATCCGCGGTTCGAAATCCCGGATCGCCTGGCAAATGCGCCGCCCCAATGCTTCACGGTCCAGGCCGGCGGCGGTTTTTCCAGCCAGATCGGGCAGGCCGAAATTGACCACTGATTGCCCCGCCAATGGCGACTCACTCAGATCACGGACGCTGCCCAGGCTGGTGCTGTTGAGCAGCCATCCCAGGTCGCGCAGTACCGCCCTGCGCAAGCCGCGCATGGACAAAATGCGCTGGTCGCGAGGCTCTGCGACCTGCTCGGGGTAGTCATCGCTCAAGCGATCGAGCAAGGACGGCTGCAAGCGTTCGAGACTGGTCAGTTCAGCCATGGCGAGAGACCTCTTATCGACGGTGCGGCGGGCGGACTGACGCGCCCGTCCGCTGGCATCCGAATCAGATTTTTTCCTTATTCGTTTCCAAGTCCCACTGCTTCGGCGTACCACTGATCACGCTTTTACCCTCGAAGGTGTCGACCGTATAACTGATGGTGATGAAGCTGATGGAAAGGGTTTCGACCGGGCGCTCGCCGTTACTGCTGGCCGAGTAGGAACTGATGATCGCGTCGCCCAGGATGAGCTTGAGGAACACCTGTGTGTTTTGCTCCGGGGTGCCCGTATGGATAAAGTGAATCTCGGCATCGCCCAGGCTCCCGCCGCGCAGGGACTGCATAAACAGGTCAGGCGAGGCCTGGTCGGTGGCCCTAGTCAGGGACATCTCCGAGAACGACGGGGTGCTGGGGCTACGGTCTGCGCGGCAAACGTTGGAAATCGCCCGGCCAACGCTCATATGGAGTGCGTCGATGGTGATCCACTCGTTGTGACCGTCGACCTTGGCAGTGCCTTTGATTTTTTTATCTTTGAAGTTCAGCAGGATCATGGTGAGTACCTTTCAGGGTTGAACAGCTGTGTTATGACGCTTTAGTGGAGGGCAGCCTGGAGACCAACCGCAGGGATACGGTCAACCCTTCAAGCTGGTAGTGAGGTCGCAGGAAAAATTTGGCGCTGTAAAAGCCGGGGTTGCCATCCACCTCTTCCACCACCACCTCGGCACCGGCCAGCGGCTTGCGCGCCTTGTCGGCATCGGTGGCGGTCGCCGGGTTACGCTCCACGTAGCGACCGACCCAGTTGTTGAGCCAGGTCTGCATGTCGTCGCGCTCTTTGAACGAACCGATCTTGTCGCGCACGATGCACTTCAAGTAGTGAGCAAAACGGCAGGTGGCAAACAGGTAGGGCAGGCGCGCGGCCAGGTGGGCGTTGGCAGTGGCATCCGGGTCGTCGTACTCCGCCGGTTTATGCAGCGACTGCGCACCGATAAAGGCGGCCAGGTCGCTGTTTTTTTTGTGCACCAGCGGCATGAAACCGTTCTTGGCCAGCTCCGCTTCGCGCCGGTCGCTGATGGCGATCTCGGTCGGACAGGTCATGTCCACCCCGCCGTCATCGGTCGGGAAGGTATGCACTGGCAAGCCCTCCACCACACCGCCGGATTCGATGCCGCGAATCTGCGAGCACCAGCCGTAGTGTTTGAACGAGCGATTGATGTTCACGGCCATGGCGTAGGCCGCGTTGGCCCAGGTGAAATCCTTGGCGTCAGCGGCATCGGTGGTTTCTTCAAAATCGAAGTCTTCGACCGGATTGCTCTTTGCACCGTAAGGCGCACGGGCGAGGAATCGGGGCAAGGCCAGGCCTACGTAGCGCGAGTCTTCACTGGCGCGCAGGCTGCGCCACGCCGCATGTTCCGGGGTCTGGAAGATCTTGGTCAGGTCACGCGGGTTGGCCAGTTCCTGCCAGGACTCCATGAACATCACACTGGGGTCGGCGGCAGTGATCAATGGGCAGTGCGCGGCGGCGCTGACGCGGGCAATCTGGCTCAACAACTCGACGTCCGGCGCACTGTTGTTGAAGTAGTAATCGGCGACAAAGGCACCGTAAGGCTCGCCGCCGAACTGACCGTATTCCTCCTCATACAGCTTCTTGAAAATCGGGCTCTGGTCCCAGGCCACCCCTTTGAACTTGCGCAGGGTTTTGTGCACCTCGGCCTTGGAAATGTTCATCACCCGAATCTTCAGGGACTCATCGGTCTCGGTATTACTCACCAGGTAGTGCAAGCCACGCCAGGCACTTTCCACGGCCTGGAACTCCTCGTGGTGGAGGATGTGGTTGACCTGCTCGGTGAGCTTCTGGTCAAGGCTGGCGATCAGGCTTTCAATGGTGCCCATGACGTCATGGGACATCAGTGGCGTGCCCAGCAGCGCCTGTTCAGCCAGGGTGCGCACGGCGCTTTCCACGGCATCCCGGGCCCTCTCGGTCTTGGGCTTGAATTCTCTTTGCAGCAGGCTGGCAAAATCGCCGGCGTCGAAGGCCGTGGCCGCCGTTGCCTGGTCTGGCTGTTCCGATTGCATGGTGGACATGACGGTATCCTTGAAATTTGGGCAACAGCGTCCCCATGCCGGGGCAAACGGGGCACCGGCAGAGTCGACAGTCAGTCAGTTATTCGGGTTGTTGGGGGGTCGCGCACAGGGTTTTCATCAAGCCGGGATCGCTGAGCACAGTGGCCAGCAGTTCCTCGGCGCCCACCTTGCCGTCCATGTAGGTCAACAGGTTCGACAGCTGGCGACGTGCGGTCAGCAACTGGTTGAGGCTCGGCACCTTGCTGGCGATGGCACCTGGGGAGAAGTCGTCCATGCTCTCAAAGGTCATCTCCACCGGCAGGTTGCCGTCGCCCGTGAGGGTATTGGGCACCTGGAAGGCCACCCGCGGCTGCATGGATTTGAGGCGTTCGTCAAAGTTGTCGACATCGACCTCCAGGAACTTGCGCTCGGCCACTGGCGGCAAGGGCTCTGCCGGTTTCCCTGAGAGGTCTGAAAACACCCCCATCACAAAGGGTAATTGCACGGTTTTTTCCGCGCCGTAGATCTCCACGTCGTATTCGATCTGGACGCGGGGCGCACGATTGCGGGCGATGAACTTCTGACTGCTTTCTTTGGCCACGGAACGGGCTCCGGTAAGTGGAGTGGGTAGGTAAACGTTCAGTTGTCGCTGTGGTGAATGCCGCTGACCTGCGCCAGTTGGGCGAGACCGTCGGGTGCGAGGTCTTGCAGCAACTCGATGAAATTCTTGTCGATCAGTGTCTTTGCCCGTTGCAGCAGGTACGGCACTGGGCTGGCGGGTTCGTGGGCATGAAAATAGCTGCACAGCCGGTCGATGACCTCGCGTGCCTCCTCGCGGCTGCGGATCTCAGCGTACGGGGGTTTCGGGGCGGCCACGGCTGGCGTTGCGACAGCGGCCGCAGCGGCCTCCTGCGGCGCAGGATCGAGCAGGAACCGGCTGACTATTTCAGCGGCACGGCGCAACGGTGCGGCCAAGCCATTGAAGTCGATGGCGCGGTCCACGCCGACTTTTTCCGTCAACCATTGCTCAATCTGCACGCTGTGCGCCAAGGCCTCGGTCAGCGCGGCGTGAACGGCCCGCAACGGTTGCGCATCGGTATCGGCGAACGCCCCTTCGATCATCGCCAGGCTCGGATGACCGCCCTCGCCGCCGGGTGCGCTCATGGCCAGATCGACCAGCCGCAAGCTGACCGCGCCGATCCCACGGGCGTTGATCAGCGGCGCATCCAACACATCACACACCAGGCCGTTGGGCGCGCACAGAAACGCGAGGATATTGATGCGCAGCAGCGGGTCGTTGCCATCCTCCGGGTCGAGTCTTGGGTACAGGCCGTCCCAGCAGTTGTTCAGCAACCCCTGCACCAGCCCCAGGCCAGCGGCCAAGCCTGCGAAGGCGTGCAGATTGAGTTGAGCGCGCGTGGCCCAGATGGCCAGGCGCAGGTCGCGGCTACGCTCCATCATCGGCAATGCCAGCGCCATTACGCGCTTCCAGTCCGGGTCGATGGCCTGGGTAAGCGTATCGCCGTACTGCACCTCGGGTTTACCCAGGGTCTCTTCTTCCAGCGCGAAGAATTGCGCCGAATATTCGAAATTCTGGCCACCGCCATCGGCCTCGCCCAGGGGCAAGGACAACCGGGTGAAATCCAGTGATTGAGCGTCGGCAGGCAACCCCATGCTGTGTCCCTCGTGCAAATTGCTCTGGCTGTAGAGCAATGCGTCGAGAGGTTGAATCCAACGGTTCAGAAAAACTGAGCCGGTTGGAGCCCATCGCTATGCCTACGGCCGAAAATGATCAGCGTGGGCGGATTTATATAGCGCTAGGCTTACACGCGAATGCAGGCAGTATCATGGCAGGGCGTAGGAATAAGCTGCGAATACCGGGCTTGTGGATTAAGGGCGCACACGCCAAAACACTGCTGCCTACCTTTAGGTCGGCCACCCATCGACAAATGCGTCCTCCAGTGTCGGATGGGTCGGCACGCGGAGACCGAAGGTGTCGCGCAGCAGTACCCGCAGTTCTTGCGCATTCTTCAACACGCGCTTTTCGCTGGGCTGATCCAGGCAGTGGATCGCGTAGTGGGCGTTGTTCAAGGTATGGCGCTTACCGGGCGCCAGCAGCGCGACTTTCAATTGCCCCAGGAACGGCGAAGCCGGGTGGGTCGAGACGTACCAGTTGCCGATTTCGTAATCGATGGCCGCCTGCACTTGCAGGTCGAACACATACAAGCCACGCCATTCTCCCGCGACCTCGGCCCATAAGGTGTAGCTGCCCTCCTGCTGATTGAATGCCAGGCGATACGGCTCATGGGCCGTGGCCTGCACGGCCTCGGTGTCCAACCGCAACGGACTGCTCGGCACCATGCCGCCAAAGCCGACGTCGGTGATGTAGCGCACGCCTTCCAGGGTCACCAGGCTCAGGCGGTGGGTGCGCGCGGTGCGTGCGTCCGGCAGGCCGCCCATCACCACCCGCCCGGTAATACCGCGCGCGTCGAAGCCCAGTTCCTGCAGCAGCGCCAGGAACATCTGGTTCAACTCATAGCAATACCCACCGCGCCCATCGAACAAGACTTTCTGCTCGACGCTGGGCAAGTCGATGGGCACCGGCAGGCGCAGCAGGGTCGACAGGCTTTCAAAGGCGAAGGTGCACACATGGCGCAGTTGCAAATCCCGCAGGGTCTGCAGGGTGGGCGGTGGCGGCGACTCGTAACCCAGGCGTTGCAGGTACAGACGGCTGTGGTTCAGGAGGGTCATGGCGCGATCCTTGGGCGCAAGAGGAATGCGGCACTATGCCGCGCCGGCATGCAGATTGTCATTTTGAATGAACCTTTTTAAACCGTTTCCTATCCATCTATAACAAGACAGGGAGGCAACATGAGTACCGCAAAAATCTACACCATCCACTACCAACTGCACGGCCAACCGAAGTCCTTTGTGGTGCGTGCCGAAGTGATGAACAACGCCGAGGCCTGGCACTGGGCAGCCGTTGACGCTGACATTGCGCATGTCAGCCGTATCGGCCGGGTTGGCCATGAGCAGGTGAAAAAAACCACTCGCCCGTGGGCCGAGAAATACGGCATTACCGAAGTCACCTGGACACCGCCCAGATAAACAAAAGCCCCGCTCATTGGCGGGGCTCAGCTCATTTCTTCAAGTCGCCCAACGGATCGTAGGGCGGCTTTTTTTTCGCCTCATCCTTGTCCTTTTTATCCAGCGGGGCGATGGCCGGACCTACCGGATCAACCTGCGGATCAGCTACATCGGGCGAGTCCGGATCAAATCCCAGCTCATCCGTGCCGCTGGCGTGTTCGTTGGAGGGGGGGCCATCCGAGCGCTTGTTCATCACGGTCTCCTGTTATAGCGGGCGAGCTTTGTCGTGGAGGTTTTCCAGGTCTTCTTCGACGCGCTGCGCGTCATCCTGTTCGTCACGCTCTTTCGGGTCATTGGGGCGCAAGGCATCGTTGTCGCGCTCTTCTTCACCGGGGGTGCGATCCGGGTCGGGTGTACCGGGCGGGGGCTGCTTGTATTCGGGCATGGTGGTTCACCTCAAAGGGACTACACCGGTTTAGAGAAACTGCCACAGATCATGGTTCAACTTGATTGCCCCACCGCTGACCGCTGGCCATGAGAAGATGCCTGCCCCTACCCCGCCCTGGAGAACTGGACCGGATGTTCGAGCTCAAACCCTGCGACCCCGTCACCTACCGCCAACAGACCCGGCGCAGCACGCTGATCGTGGCCGTGCTGTTCATGGCGTTGGCCATGCTGCTGTCGAGCCTGGCGGTGATGCTGTTCGGCGAACCCGGCGGTGATAACGTGCGCTTCAATGTCGGCGGCGTATTTGCCGGGGTGTTGATTACCCTCGCCCTGGTGCGCGGCCCGTTCTGGACCCAACCGTGGCTGGCGGCGGCCGTGTATGGCTGGCAGCTCAAGCGCAACCTGATGCGCGTGACCAATGTGATGCACACCGTCACCGAGCGTGTGCAAGCGAATGATCCGACGGCCATGAAGGTGCTGCGGTTCTATCACCTGGGCCTGACGCAGATGCACGCCCTGGACGCCAATTCCAGCGCCCAGGCGCAGTTGGTGGGGGAAATCGAAGCTCATCAGGCGAAGATGCACGCGCTGGGGATCGACACCGAGCAACGCCGTTTTGATCCCGCCTGGCTGGAAACCTTGAAAAGCGCGTAAGTCAGTCTGCAGCCACGCGAGTGCGCCAGCAGAACACCGCACTCACCGCAATCGCCGCCCCTGCCACGCCAAACACCAGGGGCGCCGAGGCCACGGGCAATAGCAGGCCCGCCAGCAGTGGCCCGAGGCCCGCGCCGATGTCACGCCATACCGCATTGGACGCCAGGGCCGACACTCGCATCGAACCGGGGTTGCGCTCGGCGACCAGGGTGGTTACCAGGGGCAGTTGCAGCGCGCGCAGCACCAACACCGCCGCCGCACCGACGATCACCCAATAGCTGCCGAACGCCGTCAACGCCAAGGCACTCAGGAACGAAAACAGCAACAGCATCGAGGTGGCGCCAAAGCGCTGGGCCGCGTGGCCGCCCAGGGGACTCAAGAGCATTTCCGAGACATAACGCAGCGCCATCAAGCCGCCCGCGATCAGCACCGCGTCGCCGCCGAGCAGCTTTTGCGCCTGGATCGACAGACCGAAAATAAACAGTCCATCCAGCGCCACGCCTTCGATAAACGACCACAGCGCCACGCTGTCGGGCCATTTGAAGCGACGTCCCGGGGTGCTGTGCAAATCATGCGCGGCGCTGGGCAGGCTGCGCGCCATCCACAGCCCCACCAGGCAACAGCCGGCGAGGATCACAAAGATCGGACGTGGCCCGGCCCACAGCGTCAGCCAGCCACCGAACGGCAACGCCAGCATCGGCCCCCAGGCAATCAAGGCCCGCGAACGCCCGGCCCGGCGCGCGGCGCCCTCCGGCTCGGAGGTGGCCAAGACCTGGGTCGACAGGTTCAACGCGGCGAAACACAGGCCCCACACCAGCCGCAGTCCCAACAATGCGGCAAAGCCCGACAGCACCGAATTGCCCAAGGCGCATAGGGTGGCGGCGCCGGCGGCGATCATGCAGGTCAGGCGATCACCGTTACGCGCGTAGAAATTCAACACATGCCGGTAGCCGAAAATCCGCACCAGGCGGTTGGCCGCCAGCAATACTCCGGCCTGGGCCAGCGTGATGCCGAAGGCCTGGGACTCCATGGGCAGCAGCAGATAGAGCAACACGTCACTGGGCAAGCATAACGCCAGGGTCAACGCAGCGCGGCGGGAATGGGTATCAGCAGTGCGGAGGGCCAGGCTGGACATAAATCTGAAACATCCCGAAATATTCAGGTCGCCACGGTAGCCCTCCCATCGCAGGTTTTACAACGGCTTTTTCCCGTAGGGCAGTAAACGCAAGCCACTGGCCACGGCGCCCACCAGCGCAAACCCACACCCCAGCCACAGCGCATACTGCGGACCACCGCCAAGGGACAGGTGAAAACACAGCGCCACCAACGACGCCCCCAGCGTCTGCCCCAGCAACCGCGAAATCGCCACGATGCCGCTGGCCCCGCCGCTGCGCGCCAACGGTGCACTGGTCATCAAGGCCTTGAGGTTGGGCGACTGGAAGAAGCCGAAACCGGCACCGCACAACGCCATGCGCCAGCCAATATCGAAGGCCGATGCACCGTTGCCCAAGGTTGCCAACGCGGCCATCCCCACACTCAACATCAACAGCCCGATACCGCACAGCAGGCCCAGGGACACACGGTCAGCCAGGCGCCCAGCGACCAGCGCCATCACCGCCACCACCGCCGGCCACGGCGTCATCAGGAACCCGGTTTCCACCTGGCTATGCCCCAGCACCGCCTGCAACAGAAAGGGCAGCGACACAAAAGCCAGGCCCTGGGCGCTGAAGGCGCAAATGGCCGTGAGGGAAGACAAGGCAAACACCGGCCGCTTGAACAGATCCAAAGCCAGCATCGGCGCCGGGTGCCCGGCCTGTCGGCGCAGCAGCAAAGCGCCACACACCAGCGCCACCGCAATCAAGCCCAGGGTCAACGCCCCCTGCGCACCATGCACCGCCGTGCCCAGCCCCAGCACCAGCAAGGCGAACAAGCCGGCACACAGCATGGCCGCGAGGCGGTCGAAGGCATGCCCGGTCATCGGCAGGGTCGGCAATGAGCGCAGGCCCAATGCCAACGCCAGCAAACCCAACGGCACATTGATCAGATACAGCCAGTGCCAGGTCGCCACCGACAGAATCGCCGAAGCGGCGGTCGGCCCCAGGGTAAAGGCCAGTCCCACCACCAGCGAGTTATAGCCCAGGCCACGCCCAAGCATTTTTGACGGGTAGATATGCCGCAGCAAGGCTGTGTTGACACTCATGATCGCCGCCGCCCCCAACCCCTGCACCACTCGCGCAGCGGTCAGGGTCACCAGCGAACCGGCCAGTCCGCAAAACAGCGACGAGACGATAAACAGCAGCAAACCGCCGAGATAGACCCGGCGGTGGCCCAGCACATCACTGAGCGACGCAAACGGCAGCACCGTGGCGATAATCGCCAACTGATAAGCGTTGACCACCCAGATCACCGAGGCGGAATCGGTACCAATCCCCTCGGCCAAGGTCGGCAATGCCGTGTTGACAATGGCCGTGTCCAGGGTCGCCATGCCGATCCCCAGGGAAATTGCGATCACGGCTGGCAGGCGTTTATTGAGGGGGAGCCCATCGGCAACAGAAGACATGAACAATCCGGACAGGGTGGCGAAGGCGTCTAGATTACGGGCAGATGGGGATTTTTTCAGTGGGGGATTGCGTGGCTGTCCGAATTTTCATGTTCAGCCACGATTACCAGGCAGAGACGCTCAGCCTGCCAGCACACTCAGATCCAGCCGCCCAGCGAGGGTCGGCGGGCACCAGTAGTAACCACCGGTCAACGGCGTGCTGATGCGGTACAAGCCATCGACAATCCCGTCTTCCAACCCGCTCATGCGGCGCAGTTGCGCTTCGAACGCGTCGAAGGAATGGCCAAATGCAAGGAACATCAACCCGGCCTGGCCGTTTTCGGCCCAGGGCATCGAGCGGCGTACCACGAAGGCTTCCGGGCTGAAGCTTTCCTGGGCAGTGCGTTTGGTGTGGGCGGACTCGGGGGCGTCTTCCAGCTCTTCGTTGTCGCCATGGCGGCGGCCGATGATGTGGTCGCGTTCCTGGGCGGGCAACGCGGCGAAGCCATCGAGGTCGTGTTGCCATTGCTGGATCGCGGCGAAGCTGGCGCCGCTGTCGGTCAGGGCGGCTTCAACGGCGGCGTCGTCGCGGGGGTTTTCGGTGCCGTCTTCGTAGTCGGTGAGGTCGAAGCCGGTCTTGTAGCGGAAGCCTTCGGTCGACTGTACCAGGCGAAACGCCGGGGCCAGGGCCTTCTCGAAAGCGCGGCTGCGCAACAATAACTCGCCGCGATCAACGCCATGCAGCCAGACCCACAGCGCCTGCTGGGTAGACGGGTTGTGTGCGCCCGGCGCGCTCACGGTTGGAAAGCTGCGCAAGCCATCAACCGTTGCACCCAGCGCGTTTACCAGCGGCTCGCCAAACCCGACCACTGCCGCCGAATCGGTCAACTGCACCAGTGCGTCCAGCGCAGCGGGCACGGCTGCCAGGGTGTCCACGGCAAAAAACAGATGGCGTGCCTGCAAAGGCACCGGTGCGGCAAGAATGCCCGGCTGGTACTGACTCATGTGAACTCCTTCAAGAAAGGCGCGCAGTCTACTATCTCGAAGAGCAGGCCACACGCCCCGTGTGCGTACTGCAAAGCGCACAAGCCTTGCCATAGAGCCCTGTGTTGGGTGACTCTCTAGTCATGTTTTGTAACTACTTCAGGGGAAGTGACATGACCACCAGCAACCTGCTCGCCCAGCTGTTTCCCACCAGCGTTGCCGATATTCCCGAGCAATACCGCCTGGCGGCGCCCATCGAACAGCGTGATTACCTGGTGGACGGCCAGTTGCAGGTGTGGAACGGCCCCTTGGCCCAGGTGCAGAGCCCGGTGCAATTGGGCGACCGCCGCGTAGTCATCGGCAGTACGCCGTTGCTGGACGCCGAGACCGCCCTCACCGCCCTCGACGCCGCCGTGCGCGCCTACGACCGTGGCCAGGGGGAATGGCCGACGATGCGCGTGGCAGACCGCATCCAGCATGTCGAAGCGTTTTTGCGGCGTATGCGCGAACAGCGCGACGCGGTGGTCAAGCTGCTGATGTGGGAGATCGGCAAGAACCTCAAGGACTCGCAGAAAGAGTTCGACCGCACCTGCGACTACATCACCGACACCATCAATGCCCTCAAGGAACTCGACCGCCGCAGCAGCCGCTTCGAGCTGGAGCAGGACACCCTCGGGCAAATCCGCCGTGTGCCCCTCGGCGTGGCGCTGTGCATGGGCCCCTACAACTACCCGCTCAACGAGACGTTTACCACGCTGATCCCGGCGCTGATCATGGGCAACACCGTGGTGTTCAAGCCGGCCAAGCTCGGCGTGTTGTTGATCCGTCCGTTGCTGGAGGCGTTCCGCGACAGCTTCCCGGCGGGGGTGATCAACGTGATCTACGGCAGCGGCCGCGAAACCGTCAGTGCATTGATGGCCAGCGGCAAGATCGACATCTTTGCCTTTATCGGCACCAACAAAGCCGCCAGTGACTTGAAAAAGCTGCACCCCAAGCCACACCGCTTGCGTGCCGCCCTGGGCCTGGATGCGAAAAACCCTGGCATCGTGTTGCCCGAGGTGGACCTGGACAATGCCGTCAGCGAGGCCGTCACCGGCTCGTTGTCCTTCAACGGCCAGCGCTGCACCGCGTTGAAAATCCTGTTTGTGCATGAGGACGTGGTCGATAGCTTTATCGAGAAACTCAACCGCAAGCTGGAGACCCTCAAGCCCGGCATGCCCTGGGAAGACGGCGTCTCACTGACACCGCTGCCGGAAATCGGCAAGGTCGATTACCTCAACGGGCTGGTGGCCGATGCGCAACAACATGGCGCCCAGGTGGTGAATGCCAATGGCGGTACCAGCCGTGGGTCGTTCTTCTACCCGGCAGTGCTGTACCCGGTGAACCCGCAGATGCGCGTGTACCACGAGGAACAGTTCGGCCCGGTGGTGCCCATCGTGCCCTACCGTGACCTGGACACGGTGATCGAGTACGTACTCGACTCGGACTTCGGCCAGCAATTGAGTATTTTCGGCACCAACGCCGTGGAAGTCGGGCGCCTGGTGGACACCTTTGCCAATCAGGTCGGCCGCATCAATATCAATGCCCAGTGCCAGCGCGGGCCAGACACCTTCCCGTTCAACGGACGCAAGAACTCGGCCGAGGGCACGTTGTCGGTACATGACGCGCTGCGCGTGTTTTCGATCCGCACCCTGGTGGCCACAAAGTTCCAGGAGAGCAACAAGGCGCTGGTCAGCGATATCCTGCGCAACCGTGACTCAAGCTTCCTGACCACCGACTATATCTTCTAAGCACATTTGGATTGTGCACCTCTCCAACACCGAGGCCACTTTAGTACTGATGAACCTGCCACTCTTCGCCCGGCGCCTGCTGCGCCCCTTGCTCGACCCGTACCGCCGCTATCGCCACGCCAAGCTGATCCACGCCGTGCGCGTGTCCATCGGCTTGCTGGCGACGATCCTGCTGACCACCGGCATCAACCTGCCCCACGGTGAATGGGCGTCGGTGACCATGCTGATTGTGATCGGCGGCTTGCAGCACCACGGCAATATCGGCAAGAAAGCCGTGGAACGCGCCTACGGCACCTTGATCGGCGCCAGCGTCGGCTTGTTGCTGGTGGTGCAACAGGCCTACTTCGGCCAGCCGCTGCTGACCTACCTGCTGATGTCGGTGGTGTGCGGGTTCTTTTCCTATCACGCCATCGGCAAGGGCGGCTACATCGCACTGCTGTCGGCGATCACGGTGTTTATCGTGGCCGGACACGGTGACAATCCGATCTCGGATGGCTTGTGGCGCACGGTCGACATCCTCATCGGCATCGTGTTGGCCCTGGCCTTCTCCTTCGCCCTGCCGCTGTATGCCGTGTACTCGTGGCGCTACAACCTGTCCAGCGCGTTGCGCGACTGCGCTGCGATCTATAGTCGGATCATCAATGGCCAGTCGGTCACCGATGATGAGCACCTCAAGGTGCTCAACCGCTTGAACGCCGCCATGCTGCAATTGCGCTCGCTGATGCCGTCGGTGTCCAAGGAAGTGCGGATTTCCATGACCGAACTGGACGCCATCCAACGGCATCTGCGCATGTGCATCAGCACCCTGGAGATTCTCGGCAACACCCGCCCGAACCCTCGGGATGAACAGGCGATGGCGCGCATGCAGGTGATGTTGAAAGCCGAACACCGGCAGATTCGAGTGCAGTTGGTGGGGATGGCACGGGCATTGAAGTCGGGGGTCACGGAGCGGCTGGAGCGACCCAGCCCTATCGGCGGCGGCGAGCCCATGCTGGATGCGCCGGTTTACAGTGCGCTGGATGGGTATCGATTGTTGACGGTGCAACTGGCGGCGAATGTGGACGCGATGCGCCAACGGCTGGCGAAGAGCGCCAGCCACTGGAAAATCTGACCGAGCGGCCTCAAACAATATGCAAGGGCGTGGTCAGGGAGTAGCGCTCAGGCAAGTTACCTCGCTTGAGGGTGTAGTAGAGCGAAGTATCTTCGCCCCGGTTGGGCTCCACGTCGCGCGGCAATACGTCAAAAGACAGGGCAACACCGGGGATATTCACCTGTTTGAGCAAGTCCACGCTGTGCACACCATTGATGTGCAACGCTATCCAATCGCCGAATTCCACATCGTTGAATGGCGCGTCAACCGGCGTACCAAACGGCGAAACGCTGTCCAGATGGAGAACGCCATCCGGCGCATCGCGAGCGATCGGTGCGGGCATATCCGCTTCCAGTTCACCGACTTTCAGCACACGGCGCAAAGACTCACGCGGCCTTTCGCCTTCCTTGGCCGCCGTATAGAACAGTTCAGTCAGGCGTCCTTTGAATCGGCGCAGATCCTTCCCGTCAAGCACGACATCCAACTGCTCCTCGCCCGGTGGAATATCACCCAGTACGATACCAATGCTGTGTTCCACCGTGCCGCCCGTATCACTGGCCAGCAGCTTCACTTCCAGCGCTTCAAATGATCGCCAACCGTCTTGTATCGGTACGTGGATCGTCGCCTCGGGGAGATCCGGGTCAATTTGGCCATCCAACTCTCCCTCTACGGTGGGTGACTTCCACTGCCGGATTTCACCTTCGACGATCACATGCCGGTAGTTTGAACGCGCAGATGTCCCTTCAGGACCGTCAAGCGTGTAATAGACAATCGCACGGCCCTTGGCAATTGCACTGACCAAGCCATTGGGCACTTCAAAGTAATGGGATTTGGCACCTGCTATTGCTCTGGTTTCCGAGTGCGGAACAGATGCACCATCTTCCGCCGTACCGACCCAAAACATATGGATATGGGTGTAGAGCAGCGCATCATTCGTTGTCACATAGCAACCAACCTCTACAGCGCCATTGCCGATATCTGCAAGGTCGATCTTAGAGTCGACCGGTGGGTATTGAATCCAGGGCGAGTCCATACGTTGACTGTCAGCATGCACGTCCACACGCGAAACCACTGACCAACGCGCATTCTCATCGGGCAGGTTTCCGGTATTCCCCGTCACTGTCATTGCCACGGGAAGCGTTTCGCTGTCACCGGCTGCACGAATCATCTCTGGAGTGACTGTGAGGATTATGTCGTCATTAACTTCTTCCGGCTGAACCAGATGATCAATTTTTTCTGACCCCCAAACCAGCGTAAGAAGGTCATAAGCCCCCATGTTCTGCCACTTGCGACAAGTGACCAGAACCCCGACCTTGGCTTTTTTTTCACTGACCCCTTCGAGTGCCACGTCCGGTTCAAGCTCAAACACCAGCCCGCGATGCCCGTCTTCCGTTGGCTCGGGAGCCTTGCCGCCGGGTCTCTGCAGGTTGACTCTGAGCCGCAGTGGTAGTGTTTGCTGAGGCGGCGCATTGCTCGGGATAATTCGGCAATACACCGGGTCGGCCCAGCGCTCACGGATGACGTTAACGGGTACCGTAATAGGGAAACGGGTGCGCGGTGGGTCGCCAACACGAACCAGATGAAAACCTACCGGATTTGCTCCCTGCCACATCAGCTGGAACGTGGTACCCGCAGGCACTGGCGAGGCATAGTTCACATGAACGACGAGGTCACGCGTGACATGCAGACTGCCAAGCCCGCCATCGGCGCCCTCCACGTCATCTTCAATACGAGGAAACATCAACGGAATATCTACCGGCTCCAGCTGATGTTTTTGTTTGACTGAGGTCATTTAAGCGGCTCCTGTTAATAAGCATCGCATTCCACTTTCAGCGGCTGAACATTGTGGAAATCAAATACCCAAACGAGGAAATCGCCTACTGTCAGAATTAACAGGTACCGACGAAAGGCAGCCGGGCGGCTGACAGTCGCTATTTTTTCGCCTCTAACTTTCCCTTACATATTTTTCACGTTTTATTCACATCCCGAGACGTAGGGTGAAGCCTCATCCGTTACAAATGTTGCACATCAAGCCCGCCGCCCCAGCGGGCTTTTTTTTGCCTGGGATTTGAGTTAACGCGAGGCCTTGGCAGCTGGCGCAGCCGCTTGTTCACGAATGGCACGCTGGGTATCCAGCACCTTGGCCAGCGCGTGCTCGGCTTCCGGGCTTTGCTGCGGCACACGAATCGCCGCCGAGACCAGGGTGATCAGCTTGGCCATCACCTCGGCATCCGTCGCCGGGCGGCCCAGGCTCATGGAATTCATCAGCAGGCGCAGTTCGGTGCCGGCCATGACCCCGGAAATGGCCTTGAGGGCAAATTGCAGGCGCACTCCCAGCTCATTGCGCGGTAGGTCCGGCAAGGCCAGGGCGAAGGCTTCGAAGAAGCGTTGGAACACCGGTTGGTAATGCACCTTGAGGTATTCCTGGATAAACGGCGAGGTGTCGCTGTACACCCGACCGAGGAAACGAATGAACGACCGTCCTTCGCCGCTCGCCGGGTCGCTGCGCTCCAGGCCCATGGCCGGGGCGAAGAGCACGCCGAGCAAGGTGTCGCAATCCAGCGGGCCATCGGATTCGGCTTCGCAGCGCGCCAGCAGCTCCAGACGCTGTTCATTGAGCGGCTCCAGGCGTTGCATCAGCAGGGTCTTCATCAGGGAGTCCTTGTCCCCGAAGTGGTAGTTCACGGCAGCCAGGTTCACCTGGGCGCGCTCGGTAATCTGCCGTAACAAGACAGCGTCATAACCGTACTTAATGAAGAGAGCCTCTGTCGCATCCAGCAATCGAGTCTTGGTAACGTTTGGAGCGCTGAGTTTCTTCGCGACCATAAGGGTTCCACGGCGGAAATATTGTTTTAAAAAATAATTTGATTTTTTATACCGGGGCGGCCGGTTGAAAGCAAGTAGTGACACACCGCCATACTATCCAAAGCCTTTGCCAGCGGGCATTTTTAGGCGAGTCAGGGGTGTTTTGGTAGACCCTCACACCCGCGACTGAAATCGTTTCAAAGGGTGAAACCGCTCTACACCCATGGCTGGCGAAGCCCACGGAACACGGTTAGTATTCAAACAATATTTTAAAAACAAGAAATAAAACCAGTCCGTGACGCGAACCAGACAGCTCCCGAACTTGTTACAAAGATTTACAGGGGGCATGACGGCGGCGTCGAGACTGCAGGCGTAGTCACGATGACAGATACCCGCGCGCACCCAGGCTTGATCTCCCTGCAAGGCATCGGCAAGCGCTATCAGCTCGCCGGGCAAGAACTGACCATTCTCAATGAGGTGTGCCTGTCCATCGCTCGCGGTGACAGCTGCGGCATCCTCGGCGCCTCAGGCTCCGGCAAAAGCACCCTGCTCAATATCCTCGGCCTCCTGGACTTGCCCAACAGCGGCCAGTACCACTTTGCCGGCCACGATATCTTCAGCGCCTCCCCGGACGAACTGGCAGCGATCCGTAACCAGCAGATCGGTTTTGTGTTCCAGAGCTTCAACCTGCTACCGCGCCTCAGCGCCCTGGACAACGTCGCCCTGCCCCTGAGCTATCGCGGTGTGTCGCGGCATGAATCGGTGGAGCAGGCCCTGCGCATGCTCGAACAGGTCGGGCTGGCGGAACGCGCCCACCATCGCCCTGCCGACCTCTCCGGTGGCCAGCGCCAACGTGTGGCGATTGCCCGTGCATTGGTGGGCAAGCCTTCGGTGATCCTGGCCGACGAACCCACCGGCAACCTCGACAGCAGCACCGCCCAGGACATCATGGACCTGCTCCTGGCGCTGAACCGCGAGCAGCAGGTGACGCTGATCATCGTCACCCACGACCCGCAGATCGCCGCACGCCTGGACCGCAAGATCCTGGTGCGCAATGGCGTGGTGCACGAGGCCGACCGCCTATGAGCCTGCGGGTCGAACAGAGCTTCAGCCAATTGCTGCATGAAGCCTTCGTCAGCCTGCGCACCTTGGGCAAGCGCTCGGTACTGGCCCTGCTGGGCATCGTGATCGGCAGTTCATCGGTGGTGGCACTGATCAATATCGGCCATAACGCGGCGGTGGATGCCGCGATGATTTTCAAGGACATGGGCACCGACACCCTGGTGGTGCAGTTCCCGCCCAAAGGCAGCAGCAACGTACCGATGCGCACGCAACTCGACCTGCAGGCAGTACGCCAGGCCGTGCCGGGCATTGCCCATATCGGCGCACTCACCGTGTTCAGCGGGCCCATTGTGTTCCATGGCCGCACCGTCAACGCGAACTTCGTCGGCACTACGCCGGACATCCCCCAGGCGATGCGCATGGTGCTGCAGCAGGGGCGCTTCCTGTCGAGCTTCGACGCCAACGAAACCTATGGTGTGATCGGCGCCCAGATCGCCGAGGCCCTCGGGACGCCAGGTGATCCGTTGCAACTGGGCGATCGCGTGCGCATCAACGATTACCTGTTCCTGGTGGTGGGCATTCTGCAGAACCAGCCCAGGGCAATGCTGATGCCGGTACAGGCCAACGAGTCGCTGTTCATCCCCGCCGAAGGCATGCGCCGCATCTATGCCATGCCGCAGATCGGCAATGTGATTATCCGCGCCGCGCCCGGCCAGGACATGGAACACATTGCCAGGGAAGCCGCCGTCGCCTTGCAGCCCCAGCTCACCGACCACACGGTCGACATCCAGGTGCCCCAGCAAATGATCGACGGCATGACCCGGCAAAGCCGCACCTTCGCCTACCTGCTGCTGGCCCTCGGCGCCATCTCCCTGGTGGGCGGTGGCGTGGGGGTGATGAACGTGATGCTGATGAACGTGTCGGAGCGCCGCCGCGAAATCGGCATCCGCATGGCCCTGGGCGCTCGCCAGCGGGACATCCGCAACCTGTTCCTGCTCGAAGCCGTCACCCTCACCGCCGTCGGCGCGCTGTGCGGTGCGGTACTCGGGATGACCGCCGCCTGGCTCTATGCCTGGCTATCGGGCTGGGTATTCGACCTGGCCGCCGCCGCCCTGCCTTTGGGAGTGGGCAGTACCTTGCTGGTGGGCTTGTTCTTTGGCATCTACCCGGCGGTGTCTGCCTCACGGTTGCAGCCGGTGGAGGCCTTGCGCGATGAGTAAATGGCTAGGGTTGCTCGTGTTGATCAGCCTGCACGGCATGGCCGCCGATGTGATCATCAAGCCGTCGGCGCCGAGTACCACGCGCAGCGGCTACGACCGTAGCGTTTCGCTGAACGCCCAGGTCACCGCCCTCACCCTCGGCGATGCGGTGTACCTGGGCCTGCGCAACAACCCGGCGATCCGCAGCGCCTACCTGCAACGGGTGGCGCAGAAATTCGACCTGCGCGTCGCCGAAGACGTGTTCAACCCCAAGCTCACCCTCAACAGCTATTACCGCAGCACCCGCGGCTCCCAGGACAGTGCGCGCAATGCCAACGTAGCGCCGGCCACCAGCTTGCTCAGTGAGTACGGCACCCGCCTGAGCATGGCCTGGACCCAGCAGTTGAACAACGCCGACCGCGCCGGCCGCTACCGCAGCGACGGCCTCGACCTGGCGATCATCCAGCCATTGATGCGCGGCGCCGGCTGGGACGCCACCACCGCACCGTTGCGCCTGTCACGCCTGTCGGAGCAGGCCAACCGCCTGAACCTCAAGGCGACCGTGGCGCAGACCATCAGCCAGATCATCGCCACCTATCGCGAACTGCTGCGGGCCCAGGAGCAACTGAGCATTGTGCAGGACGCCCTCAAGCGCTCCGGTACGTTGCTGGAGGTGAACAAGGCATTGATCAGTGCCGGGCGCATGGCCGAATTCGAAATCGTGCAGACCGAAGCCGACATCGCCACCCAGCAACTGGGCGTCGAAGAAGCGCAGAACCAACTGGACACCAGCCGCCTGGCCTTGCTGCGCCTGCTGGCCCTGGACCTGTCGACGCCGATTCGCGCCACCGAAGCCCTGGAGGCCAAGCCCATGCAGATCGACAAGCGCCAGGCCTTCAACCTCGCGCAGACCCAGCAACCGGAATACCTCGCCGCCCTGCTCGGCAGCCAGCAGGCCGACCTCAACCTGGTGATCGCCAAGGACTCCGGGCGCTGGCAGGTGGACTTGGTGGCCGGCGCGAACCAGATACGTGACGCCTACAATAACGACGGCGGCAGCACCAACAACCGCACCTGGGACAGCTACGCCGGGGTGCAGGTGCAGATTCCCATCGGCGACATCAGCACGCGCCAGGCCGAAGTGCGCGCGCGGGTCAACGTGGAGGACCAGGAGATCCGCATCACCGACGCCCGCCAGGAACTGGAACGCAACGTCAACGACGTGGTGCGCGACCTTGGCACCCGCTGGCGCCAGTATGAAATCTCCCAGCGCGCGGTGGAGTTGTCGCGGCGCAAGATCGAGATCGAGCGGGAAAAGCTCAGCGCCGGGCGCTCCACCAACTTCCAGGTACTGAGTTTCGAGACCGACCTGCGCAACGCCGAAAACGCACAGCTCAACGCACTGATCGCTTATTTGAACGCCCAGACCCAGCTCGACTTGACCCTGGGCATGACGCTGGAAAGTTGGGAAATCGCCCTCAATGACTATTAAACAGAAAGGCCTGCTGGGCGCTGTGTTGATCGTGCTGCTGGCCGGCGCCGGGCTGGCCCTGCGCAGCCCGGCCGAAGGCCCGGCCACCACCGGCGAGCAATGGCTGGCCGTCAAGCCCGACCCGCTGGTGCACCAGATCGGCCTGGTGGGCAAGATCGAGCCCGACACCACCCTCACCCTCACCGCGCCGTTCGATGGCAATGTACAGGCCAATCTGGTGGAGCAAGGCCAGCGGGTCGAAGCCGGCCAGGTACTGCTGCGCATGGACCCGGCCACCCTTGAAGTGCAACTGCGCGAGGCCCTCTCCGCCCAGCTCAAGGCGCGGCGCACAGTGCAGGAAATGCAGGACTGGGACAGCGGCCCCACCGTCAGCCGTGCGCACCGTAGCCTGCGCACTGCCGAGATGACCGCCGGCAACACCCAACGCAAACTCACTGAAAGCGAAAACCTGTTCAAGCGCGGCATCATCCCGCGCAATGAGCTGGACGATCTCAAGCAGCAGACCCAGCAGCAACAACTGGACCTCGCCTCCGCCCGCAGCGAACTGCAACAGGCCCTCGATCAGGGCAAGGGCGAATACCGCCAGATCGCCGACATGGAGCTGACCAACGCCACGGTGAAATACGAGGCCCT
Organism: Pseudomonas sp. MIACH; assembly: GCF_001269925.1. Taxonomy (GTDB): domain Bacteria; phylum Pseudomonadota; class Gammaproteobacteria; order Pseudomonadales; family Pseudomonadaceae; genus Aquipseudomonas. The sequence goes on along the minus strand of NZ_LHVO01000012.1, from coordinate 12,200 downwards.
GCGCACGTTGCTAGCAGGCAAGGAGATCAAGGCGCCGTTCTCCGGCATCGTCGTGCCCGCGCCCGGCAATAATGGGCCCCCAGGCGGCGGCAACACGAACGCGCCCATTCAGGCCGGCAGCAGGGTCAGCCAGGGCCAGGTGCTGTTCGGCCTGGCCAATATCGAGCGGCTGAAAATCGTCGCCAAGGTCTCTGAGCTGGACATCAACCAACTGCATCAGGGCCAGGCGGTAGAAGTGCTGGGCGATGGCTTTGACGGCGAACGGCTGAGCGGCTCGGTGAGTGTGGTCAGCGGCTTGGCGATCGCCAGCGACAGCCAGGGCAGCGCGCAGTTTCCGGTGACGTTGTCGATTCCCAAGCTGACCCCGCAACAGTTGCAGCGGGTACGGCTGGGGATGAGCGCGCGGTTGACCATCGTCACCTACAACAATGCGCAGGCGATAGTGATTCCGAGCGAAGCGATCCAGGCGGATAGGACGGTGGAGTATCGAGAAGCGATGGATAAGCCGGTGGAGCGGGTGAAGGTGACCACCGGGCAATCGACGCCGCAGGGGGTGGAAGTATTCGGCCTAAAACCCGGCTTCGTAAAGACCTCAAGATAAATGGAGATCCCCTGTGGGAGGGGGCTTGCTCCCGATGGCGGTGGATCAGTTAAAAACCTGTGTCTGACACACCGCTATCGGGAGCAAGCCCCCTCCCACAGGTGCCTCCCACATTTAGAAATGCGCCAACTTCAATGCCAATGCCTTGGCCTGAAGCGCCACATCCGTCACCGCCGTGCTCTCCCACCACATCCCCCGCAACGGCGGGCCCATGGCGAACAATCGCGCGCTGACCTGGCCCTGGGCATCCAGCACGGCGCCGGACGTGTCCGCCGCAATCCCCAACGCCAACGGCCCCGGCGTGATCAGCCCGCGCTTGAGCAACTGCTGCGGCAGCGGCCGGGCCACGCGGCGCCAGTCGTATTCGATGCCGCTGGAATTGATCAGCGCTGCGCCCGACACCTGGGTGATCGCCTGTTCGCCCCGATAACGCAAACGAATGGTCACACCCTCACCCGCAGGCTCCAGCCCCTTGAACGACGCCGCGCGAATGCGCAACCGCCCAGCTTCATGCAGCCTTGCCACCAGCTGCGCACTCAACGGCGGTGAGCGGTGGTGATGGCTTTCCCACCAGGGCCGCACATGCCGCACGAACTGACGTTTCTCGCCCTCGCTGGCCTGGCTCCACAACCGGCCGATATGCGCACGCACGGTGTCCAGTGGCGCCTGCCAATCGATACCCTGCGCCAGTGCGAGGCCGCATTGGCGACGCACCTCGTGCAGCAGTTGCCGAGGGCTGCGCAAGGCGTGGTCAGCAGCGAGAAAATCCTCCCAGCCCGGTGGCTGCCGGCGCACATGGGGCAACAAGCCGTGGCGTGAAAACACCTCGATGGGCCCACGATGCCCAGCCTGTTCCAGGGACACCACGGCGTCGACCATGGTCAACCCGGAGCCGATGATCAGCACGGGCGCCTGCGGGTCGATCCGGGTCATGGCCTGCACGTCCCAAGGATCCACCGCAGCAGCGTTCAAACCGCTGGATTCGGTCTGCGGCGTGCGCGCCGCCGGGAACATGCCGGTGGCCAACACCGCCTGGGCGCCGCGCAGTTGCTGGCCATTGTCGAGGGTCAGCAACACTGAATCGTCGCCGACTTGCAGGTCGACGACTTCGGCGCGGATATGCTCGACGGTGGACGCCGACAACGCCTTGGCTTCAGCCAGCCGTTGCTGCGCATACAGGCCAAAAATCCCGCGTGGCGGGAACAGTTCGCTGATAGGCACGTGCTGCTGGTCCGACTCGGGCCAACCACCGGCGCCAATGTAGTCGGTGAGCCATTGGGTCAGGTCATCGGCATTGTCCGGGTCGACGCTCATGCGCGCCGCATTGCCGTTCAAGGTGTGGCCCAGTTCGACGGCGCTGTAGGCCTCGCCACGGCCCAGTTCCACGCGCGGTTCGATCACCAGGATCCGGCGCTGCCCAGGCCGGCGCAGCAGTTGCACCGCCAGCATCGTGCCGCTCAGGCCGCCGCCGATGATCAGGACATCAGCGTTGCGGAGGGATTCAGTCATGCATATTCGCCTTTACTGTTTACCCAGATAAATATCGTGCAAATCGCCCCGCGCCAACAGCTCGGCGGCGCTGCCACTCAAGGCCACGCGCCCAGTATCCAGCACGTAGCCCTGGGACGCATAGTTGAGCGCGACGTTGATGTTCTGCTCGGCGATCAGGAAGCTCACCTGCTGCTCGCGGTTGAGCTGCGCGATGATCTCGAAGATCTCCTGCACGATCATAGGCGCCAAACCCATGGACGGCTCGTCGAGCAGTACCAAAGTAGGACGGGTCATCAATGCGCGGCCAATGGCGACCATTTGCTGCTCGCCGCCGGACGTCAGGCCGGCGCGGGTGTGGCGCTTGGTCTTGAGCCGGGGGAACCAGGCGTAGATGCGCTCCAGGTCTTGCTCCATGGCCTTGCGGCTCAGGCGCCGGACAAAGCCGCCGCTGCGCAGGTTGTCTTCGACGGTGAGCTGGCCGAATACATGGCGACCTTCCAGCACATGCACCATGCCTTGGCGCACGCGCTGGCTGGGGTCGACGCCGGCCAGGTCGACGCCGGCGTATTCGATCACGCCCCGGCTGACTTCGGCGCGCTCGGCACGCACCAACCCGGAGATCGCCTTGAGGGTGGTGCTCTTGCCGGCGCCATTGGCCCCGAGCAAGGCGACGATAGCGCCCTTGGGCACGCTCAGCGACACGCCGGCCACGGCGAGGATCGCGCCGTCGTAGATCACTTCAATATCGTTGACCGTCAACAACGACGGGCTGGTGGCTTCGGTAGCGAGCTGGCTCATGGTTTATTCATCCCCGGTGCAGGTGCGTGGCGTCAGGCCTTTTTCCTTGGCGAAGGCGGCGGATTTTTCATCGATCAGCGGGCGCAGCAACGCGCGGTCGGCAGCGATCCAGTCGCTGATCAGCGTCCAGTGGGCACCGTCCCATTGCTGCACGCGCGCTGAACCGCCGCCTTCGTGGTCGCGGCATGACAACTTGAGGTTCTGCATCAAGCCCAGGTAGCCCATGTCCTTCAAGCGCGCGTCATCGATATTCAGGTGTTCCAGGCCCCAGCGGCCTTCTTCGCCATTGAGCGGACGCTTGCCGAACTTGGCCTGGCCGGTGCGGATCGCTTCCACGGCTACGGCGGCGTTCACCAGGCCGGAGTTGTAGTAGACGCTGCCGAAGTTTTTCAGGTCCTTGAGGTCGCTGTGGCCCTTGTCGAGGATGTATTGCTTGAGGCGTTTGTGGATCTCGAAATCCGCACCTGCCGGGTAAGGCGTGAGTGCCAGGTAGCCCTTGGCGGCGGCACCTGCGGGCAATACGTCTTCGCTGGAACTGGCCCAGATATCACCGATGATATGGTCCACCGGAAAGCCGAAGCGGGCCGCGGTTTTCACCGCCACCGGCGTGGACACGCCCCAGGTGCGCAGGAACACCCAATCCGGGTTGGCCTGGCGTACCTGGCGCCATTGCGCAGACTGTTCGTTACCCGGGTCGGCCACCGGAATCTGGATGTTTTCAAAGCCGTATTTTTCCGCCAGCAATTTCAGCGGGCCAAGGGTTTCGCGGCCGTAGGCCGAGTCGTGGTAGACCGTGGCGATCTTCTTGCCCTTGAGTTTGTCGAAGCCGCCTTCGCGCTGGGCGATGTAGTTCACCAGGGTCGACGCCTCGCTGTAGAACGTCAGCATCACCGGGAAGTTGTACGGGAACACGGTGCCGTCGGTGGCTTCGGTGCGACCGTAGCCGAGGGTGATCAGCGGGATCTTGTCCACCTCTGCCCTTTCGCTGAGCGCATACGCCGCCGGTGCGCCGTTGGGCTGGTACACCGCGACCGGCGCGCCATCCAGGCCGTTCTTGAAGCGCTCGTAGCACTCGATGCCCTTCTCCGCCGTCCACTCGGTCTCGCATTCCTGCCACACCAGCTTGACGCCATTGATGCCGCCTTCGACCTCGTTGATATAGCGCAGGTAGTCGATCATCCCGGCCCACACCTGCACGCCGCTGGACGCGTAGGCGCCGACGCGGTAGGTGGCCAAGGGAAAGAACTGCTGGTCGGCCGAGGCCATTGCCTGTGGCACGGCACCGGCCAGGGCAGCCAGCGCGAAGGCGGCGCCGGCCAGGGAGCGTTTCAAGGATGCACGCATAGGGATTCTCTTATTCAGTCAGAAACGTAGGGGCCACTGACGCAGCCGATCGCGAAGGTTGTGCAACAGGCGAATCAAGCCCTCGGGCTCCTTGATCAGGAACACGATGATCAACACGCCAAAAATGATTTTCTGCAGGTTCTGCAACTGCCCCGCGTCCACCGAGCCACCGAACAACGCCTGCCCGGCATGGCTGAGGAAGATCGGCAGCAGACTGATAAACGCCGCGCCGACGAAGTTGCCGGCGATGCTGCCCATGCCGCCGATAATGATGATGAACAGGATCTGGAATGAGCGATTGATGTCGAAGCTGCTGGCGCTGGCCGTGCCCAGGTAGGCAAACGCCCACAACGCGCCGGCGATGCCGAGGTAGAACGAACTGACCGCAAACGCCAGGCGCTTGTAGCGCACCACCGGGATGCCGACCACGGCGGCGGCGGTGTCCATGTCGCGGATCGCCATCCAGTTGCGGCCCACCTGGCTGCGCACCAGGTTGACGGCGGCCCAGGTCAACAGCAGCACCGTGACCAGGGTCAGCCAGTAGCGGCCCAGCGGCGTGTTGAGGTCATGGCCGAACAACGCCAGCTTCGGCGCCGAAATGGTTCCGGACGAACCGTAGTTGTAGAACCAGGGGAATTTGACGAACAGCCACTCCAGGAAAAACTGCGCGGCCAACGTCGTGACCATCAGGTAGAAGCCTTTGATCCGCGAGCTGGGCAAGCCAAACAGCAGCCCGACCAACGCACTGATGATCCCGCCGCCGAGCAGCGCCACCGGCAGGCCCAGCTCCGGCAGGCGCAGCAGAAACCCATAGGTGGCGAAGGCGCCGACGGCCATGAACCCGGCGGCACCGACCGAGGTTTGTCCGGTGTAGCCGGTGAGTAAATTCAGGCCCAGCCCGGCCAGCGACAGCACCAGGAACGGGATCAGGATCGCGTTGAGCCAATAGTCATTGCCCCACAGCGGCACCACGATAAACGCCACTGCCAGCAGGCCGACCAGGCTCCAGGGCACGCGCCGTTGAATCAGCAGCAACGGTGCGGTGTGTTCAGCAACAGGGATCGACATGCTTTCAGACTCGCTCGATGGCGCGCTCGCCGAACAGGCCGGCGGGACGGATGTACAGGAAGGACAATGCCAGGACATAGGCGAACCACGGCGTGATACCGCCACCGATCAGCGGACCGATATACACCTCGGCGAGGTTCTCCGCCGCACCGACAATCAGCCCGCCGACAATCGCCCCGCCAATCGAGGTGAAGCCGCCGATGATCAACACCGGCAACGCCTTGAGCACCACCAGCGAGAGCGAAAACTGCACGCCCTGGCGCGCGCCCCACAACAACCCCGCCACCAGCCCGACAATGCCGGCCACTGCCCAGACGATCTGCCAGATGCGGTTGAGGTTGATGCCGATGGACAGCGCAGCCGTGGTGTCATCCGCCACCGCGCGCAGCGACACGCCAATGCGGGTCTTGTTGAACAGCAGCGCCAGCACCGTCACCAGCACCACGGCAACGGCTGCGGCGATCAGGTCGAACTGGCTGAGCATCAGCGGACCGACGAACAGCGGTACGTCGTCGATGCCCAGGTCCAGGGCGCGCACTTGCGAGCCCATCACGCCTTGGGCCAGGCCTTCGATAATGAACGACAGGCCCAAGGTCGCCATGAACAGCGTGATTTGCGAGCGGTTCACCAGTGGCCGCAGCACCAGGCGTTCGATGAGCAAGGCGCCGACGATCATCACGATCACCGTCAACAGCAACGCCAGGGCAAACGGCACGCCTTGGTCATGGAGGCTGACGAAGGTCAGCGCGGCAAACAGCAGCATCGAGCCCTGGGCAAAATTGAACACGCCGCTGGCCTTGTAGATCAGCACGAAGCCGATGGCGACCAGGGAGTACATGGTGCCGGCGAGCAGGCCGCCGAGCAGGGTTTCGAAGAAGAACGTCATCAGTGCGTCACTCCCAGGTAGGCCGCGATCACCTCGGGGTTGGCCTGCACCTCGGCGGGTGTGCCGTCACCGACCTTGCGCCCGTAGTCGAGTACCACCACATGGTCGGACAGGCCCATGACCACGCCCATGTCGTGTTCGATCAACACCACGGTGGTGCCGAGGTCGCGGTTCACGTCGGCGACAAAGCGCGCCATTTCCTGTTTTTCCTCGGCGTTCATGCCGGCCATGGGTTCGTCCAGCAGCAACAGGCTCGGCCCGGCGATCAACGCACGGCCCAGCTCCACGCGCTTTTGCAGGCCATAGGACAGGTTGCCCACCAGCACATCGCGGTAGGCTTGCAGCTCCAGGAATTCAAGGATGCCCTGGGCGCGCAGGCGGAAGGTTTCGGCTTCACGGCGTGCGCGTGGCAAACCGAGGGCCTGTTCGATAAAGGTGGTGCGCATATGCCGCGACAGGCCGGTGAGGATGTTGTCGAGCACGCTCATTTTCTTGAACAGGGCGTTGTTCTGGAAGGTACGGCCGATACCACGGCGCGCGGCGCCCAGGGGGTCGATGCGGTGGAAGTGTTGCGCCTCGAAAACGATCTCGCCGGCATCGAAGCGATACACGCCGTTAAGTACGTTGAGCAATGAACTCTTGCCGGCGCCGTTGGGCCCGATCAACGCGCAGATTTCACCGCGCGCTACCTCGAACGACAGCCCATTGATCGCCTTGACGCCCTTGAACGACAGCGAGATGTCCCGCACCTGGAGAATGGCTTGGCTCATGCACGCTCCCGTTTGAATTCGGCAAGCCACGTCGGCTCAGCATTGGACTTGAGGGGCTGCCAGATAGAGACCAGCCGCTGGAAACCCAGCAGTTTGCGCACGCGGTTTTTCAGCAGGCGGCGCAGGCCGCTGTGCGGGTGGGCGATGGCCCAGTCGCACAGGCGCCGACGCCAGGTGCCGTGGGGTGCCAGGCGGCTTTCGATCTCGTCGGCCAGGTGCAGCAAACGGGCGGGCGACAGCAGCAGGCCGGTGGGCGCGACTTCGCTGCGATCACGCCGCGCCGAGGCCAGGCTTTCCGGGAAGGCCAGGCCGTGGCCGCTGCTCAGCCACTGCTCGAGCACCACGGCCAAGCCGCCTTGCCACTGGGTGCCCTCTTCGCTCCACAGCGCGGTTTCGTCCGCTGGCTGCCACCACCGCTGCAGGTGTTGCGCCGGGTCCACAGGGCCGAGCAGTTGGGCGAAATTCAACCGCTGGGTGAACGTCCAATCGCGCTGGCGACCTTGAACGTAGGCGTGGCTGGGATGAATACGCCACAGCTGTTGCTCCAAGGCCTGCGGCTCGAGGTTATCGGCCAGCGTCAGCACCTGCCCGCCGACGGACTGGGCCGCCAACGCCAGCAACAGCAGGTTCGGTTCAAAGGCGCCGCAGAGCACCAAGCGTGACTGTTGACTGAAATCTTGCTGGCGCAAACCATCGGCCAGGCGTTCGACGTCGCGCAAGATGTCGATCCAGCGCCAGGCGTACCACTGGCCCTGGCGCTTGTGGCGCAGGGCGATGTGCAACGGCGTGAGTTGTGCCCAGCGTTGCAGGTGCTCCAGGAGGGCCGTTGGTTCGTGCACGCTCATAGGGGGTTGCTCCTATTGGGGGGTGTGCGTGCGGTGGTCCGCTGGCTTGATTATTTGGATCGACACAGGACAACTGTGGGAGGGGCGGTGCGACGATTCGGCTTGCTCCCGATGGCGGTGTGTCAGTTAGAACGCCTTTGACTGAGCCACCGCCATCGGGGGCAAGCCCCCCACATTGGATTTATGTGCATTCGATAGATCGCGATAGCCGGCGCCCGGGTGGTTCGCACCCAACCTTGCACCGTCGCCGAACAACTTCTCGCGCAACGTGCCCTGGGCGTATTCGGTCTTGTACACGCCGCGCTTCTGCAACTCCGGCACCAGCCATTCGACGGCGTCGACAAAGGTTTCGTGGGTCAGCGCATAGGCTAGGTTGAAGCCGTCGACGTCGGTCTCTTCGACCCACTCCTGCAACAGGTCCGCCACGGTTTCCGGGCCGCCGACGAACAGCGGGCCAAAGCCGCCGATACCGACCCAATCGGCCAGTTCGTTGGGCGTCCAGACCTTGTTCGGGTCCGCCGTGGAGAAAGCTTCCACCGCCGATTGAATCGCATTGGTGTGCACGTGCTTGAGCGGTTCATCCGGCTTGAACTGGCTGAAATCGATCCCGGTCCAGCCGGAGATCAGTGCCATCGCGCCTTCATAACTGGCGTAGGATTTGTATTCGTCGAATTTGGCCTTGGCCTTGGCGTCGGTCTCATCGACGATCACCGTCTGCAAGTTGAAGATCAGGATCTTCTTCGGGTCGCGCCCAGCTTCGGCGGCACGGCGGCGGATATCGGCGACGGTCTTTTTCAGCAGCACCTTGGACGGCGCGGCAACGAACACGCATTCGGCCTGCTCGGCGGCGAACTGCTTGCCACGGCTGGACGCACCGGCCTGGTACAGCACCGGCGTGCGCTGCGGCGACGGTTCGCACAGGTGGATGCCGGGCACCTGGAAGTGTTTGCCGACATGGCGGATCTCGTGGATCTTGCTCGGGTCGCTGAAAATCCGACGTTCGCGGTCGCGCAGTACCGCGCCCTCTTCCCAACTGCCTTCCCAGAGCTTGTAGCAGACCTCCAGGTATTCCTCGGCGTAGTCGTAGCGTGCGTCGTGTTCGGTCTGGGCTTTCTGGCCAAGGTTCTTGGCGCCGCTTTCCAGGTAGGAGGTGACGATGTTCCAGCCGATACGACCCTTGGTCAGGTGGTCGAGGGTCGAGAGACGGCGGGCAAACGGATACGGGTGCTCGAACGACAGCGACGCGGTCAGGCCAAAACCCAGGTGTTCGGTGACCAGCGCCATCGGTGCGATCAGCGATAACGGATCGTTGACCGGCACCTGGGTCGCCTGGCGAATCGCCGCGTCGCCATTGCCGTTGTAGACGTCGTAGATGCCCAGCACGTCGGCGATAAACAGGCCGTCGAACTTGCCGCGCTCAAGGATCTTCGCCAGGTCGGTCCAGTACTCAAGATCCTTGTACTGCCACGAGCGATCACGCGGATGCGCCCACAGGCCCGGCGATTGGTGGCCGACACAGTTCATGTCGAAGGCGTTCAAGCGGATTTCACGGGACATCACAGCACTCCGTTGAGGTGGTAGTTGCCGACGACCTGGTATTTGCGGCGCAACGGATCATCCAGGGTCGATGGCAGCGCGGTGCGTTGGCCGGTGAGTTCGAATTCGGTGTTGCTGGCAAAGAGCAAGGCTTCAGCGGCGGCGATCTGCGCTTCGGTGAGGGCGACCGGGCTTGGATCGGTTTCGGCGCGTTCCAGCAAGGCGGCCGCCACATCCACGCGAATCTGCCAATCGCCGAAGCGGCTGATCACGTAGGGGTCGTCGCTTTTTTCGACGTGGCGACGGGTGCTGTCCAGCAGTTGGCGTGCGAGCGTCAGTGCGGTCATGGGTCAGGTCCTCAGTTCCAGGCGTGGCGCGCAGGCTTGACGCCGTTGAGCACGTAATTGCCGATCAGGTGGTATTTCCAGCGGGCCGGGTCGTGCAGGGTGTGGGTCCGCGCGTTGCGCCAGAAGCGGTCGAGGTTGTGCTTGGCGGTGACGGAGCGGGTGCCGGCCAGTTCGAAGAGTTTGCTGCTGGCGAGCAACGCGGTTTCGGCCGACAGGACCTTGGCCTGGGCGACGACCAGCGAGGCCTGGGCGACGGTGTCTTCATCCGGTTCGGCGAGGGCGCGGTCGACGGCCAGGCCGGCCTTGGCGAGGATCGCTTCGGTGCCGTGCACACGCCATTGCAAATCACCGATGGCGGCGATGGTGAACGGGTCCTGCCAGCCGTGATCCTGCTGGCTATCGATCCAGGGACGGGCCTGGCGCGCGAAGATTTTTGCCTGTTCAAGGGCGCCGAGGGCAATGCCGGTGTCCACAGCGGCCTGGATAATTTGCGAAATCGGCCCATCGGCCGTGGGTTGGTCAAACGCCAGGTGGGCGGGAATCACCGCGCTCAAGGGCACGCTCACGCCGTCGAGGGTTACGCCGCCGCTGGCGGTGGTGCGCTGGCCGAAGCCGTCCCAGTTGTCGATGACGGTAAGGCCTGGCGCATCGCGCTCGACGAGGCCGATGAAGGCCTGGCCTTTTTCGTTGTTACCTACGGTGGGCACGATATGCGCGAACAACGCGCCGGTGCAGTAGAACTTCTCGCCGTTGATTTGCGCGGTGTCGTCGTGAAAGCGGATCTGGGTATCGAAGGTGCCGGCGTTTTTGCTCTTGGCCTCGGAGAAGGCGTTACCGAAGCGATAACCCGCCAGGACCTTGCCGAAGTAGTGACGCTTTTGTTCCTCCGTCGCGGTTTGCAGCAGGATATCCACCACGCCCAGGTGGTTCTGCGGGATTTGCCCCAAGGACGGGTCGGCGGCGGAGATCAACTTGATCACCTCGGCCACCGTCACATAGGACACCTCGGCGCCGCCATAGGCCTTGGGAACGGTGATACCCCACAGGCCGCTGGCGGAAAATTCGTCCAGTTCGGCGACAGGCAGGCGCCGCTCACGGTCACGCGCGCTGGCGTCGACGGCAAAGCGCTCGGCCAGGCGTTTGGCGACCTCGATGGCCTCCGCGTCTGAGCGGATGATATGGGCAGGTTGTTGAGGGTGGGCAGACATGGGCCGACTCCAGGCTCCGATGGGATATCGGAGTAATTGCAGGAGTCGTGCCGGATTTAAATCACCATAGGCGCCAATGGGTTACAGGAATAAGAGCTATTTTTTGCCCATCACCAAACAGCAAAATGTCCAATTGCTGTTGCGCTACCAACAGCTGAATCCTCTCGTGTCGAAACGACCATCAGTTTTTCCCCAGAGAACCAACGCGATAAACAAGGCGTTACGTTCAAGGAAGGCTTGTTGTAGACAGCGTCAGATCGTCTGGCTACCAACGCCAAGTGGCCTGATCTTATGCTGGCCTTCAATCAGGCTATTGACCGAACGCTCCACCTGAGCCCTCGCCTGCGCTGCGCTGCCAGAGTTGTTGGCCTCCCAGCGTTGAATGTTTCGCTGCCCGAACAGGTCGATAAATGCGTTCTTCCTGTCGACCATGATCGTTGTCATTTGTTGTGTGCTGACATTATGTTCCGGGCTCTTGTCGCGATATGGAAAATCCTGACTGCCTGCCACCCAGTTTTCGGCAAAAAACTGCTGAATTGCTTGATCAGGTAATATCGACAATCTGTAGGCGACTTCCAAAGCCGGCCCGAGCGCCTTTTCGTGAGTCTGGACATTTTTGGCTTCATAAACATCGTTTTCAGTCTTGACTAGATCTTTGATGGTAGAAAGTAGCGGCCGGCTCCGCGGGATAGTGCTGATACCCGTTAGCGAGGGGGGAAAATCGCTGGAGAATGTTGAATCCTTTCGCTCAAACAGGCTGGTGGACTTCAATGGGTTCTCCGGTCGTGCCCCCTGGGTTGCACGCTCAAAACTCTCTGCCTTGGAAAGCCCACCAAAACCCAAGGTACCGCTTCCGCCAAAATCAACAGTCATGCCTCTGTATTGACCCTTGGCATTATCGGGTTGAAAGTAACCAAAATTGCAAAAGGAAAAATTCAAATAATCCCAATTATTAATCAGCCGAGACGCAAAGTAGTGTTGCTGCTGGTCAAACTTTAGCTCCGAAGGCAGTAAATCATTCAGTTGTTCCAGCGCCGAAAATTTAATCAGGTTTTGTGCCTTTACTTCATTAAGCACTCCCGGCGTTCGCCGATGCTCGCCATCAGGAAAACGTTGATAAATGTTTTCAAGGTGGCTATCTGCCTGCTTATAGCGCTGAACGAGAGCATGATAAGAATCGATGTTTTTTTTAATTCCAGAGTCGCTGACGAGCGACTTCTCACCCGCCCCCCTAATGAGTTCAGGCATCAGACTGGTATCTAACAAGAATGTACCGAGGTCCTTGAAGCTCGGCTCGACCTTGGAC
>NZ_LHVO01000011.1 GCF_001269925.1 Pseudomonas sp. MIACH | reverse complement strand
GCGTGTTGATCATCGTCTTGCTGTCGTTCTTCTAGAGGTTTGCTGTAGCGCTTTATCCAGGCATAGAGGCTATGCGTCGACACACCAAGACGTGCTGCCACCTCAGCGACAGGCAGCTTCTTTTCGGCCACTTGATTGACCGCTTGGATTTTGAATTCTTCGGGATAACGTGGGTTGCTCATGGCACCTCCTAATTGGCCTCAGTTTAAGGCAAAGAGGTGTCTACGAAACCCGAGGCGATTCACTATTCAAGGCTTCACTTTCCAGTTCCCGCAGTTACAAGCTATAGCGGATGGCTATAGCTGATATCCCTTAGGGCCCATGTCACGTCCTGCCTGGCGGTGGTAGCCTGAATCCGTCATATGTCAAAACAACAACAATAGGACACGGCGATGACCACGTTGAATAAATCCCCCAGCGACCTGAATCAGCGTTTCGCTCACATCATTAAAGCCTGCCAAACATTAAACAGAATCGACATTAGGGAATCCGGCTGAGTCCAAACGCCGCACTCTCTGACGCATGGTTCGAACAGATCCCGTTTAACTAATTTGAGGATTTTCTGATGCGCGCCTTTCCGACGATGTTGAGTATCGCATTTGCAGCAACAATCATCAGCCCTTCGTTAATGGCTGCAGAACTCACCGGCACGCTAAAAAAAATCAAAGAGTCTGGCACTATCACCGTTGGCCATCGCGACTCGTCTATACCCTTTTCCTACATCGCGGACGCCTCCGGGATGCCGGTCGGTTATTCCCAAGACATCCAACTTAAGATCATTGAGTCCATCAAGAAAGAATTAGACATCCCCAACCTGAAAGTGAATTACAACCTGATTACCGCTCAGAACCGTATCCCATTGGTTCAGAATGGCACAGTGGACCTGGAATGTGGCTCGACGACAAACAACGCTGAGCGCGCACAACAGGTTGCCTTTTCTATAGGGATATTTGAAGTAAGCACCCGCCTGCTGTCCAAGAAGGATTCGGAGTACCAGGACTTTGAACAGCTGAAAGGCAAAAACGTGGTCACCACGGCAGGCGGTACCTCCGAACGGCTGCTCAGGGTGATGAATGCTGACAAGCAGATGGGTATGAACATCATCTCAGGGAAAGACATTGGCGAGTCATTCCAAATGCTGGAGACCGGTCGTGCCGTTGCATTCATGCAGGACGATGCCCTATTGGCAGGTGAACGGGCAAAAGCCAGGAACCCGGATGACTGGGCAGTAACAGGCACTGCGCAATCACAGGACATATACGGCTGTATGATGCGCAAGGGCGACGAGCCGTTCAAAAAGGTAGTGGATGGAGCTATCAAAGCTATTTTTGTCTCGGGCGACATCAATGTTATTTACAACAAGTGGTTTAATCAGCCCATTCCCCCAAAAGGTCTGAACCTTAACTTCCCCATGAGCCCTGCACTCAAAGATCTCATTGCCAACCCTGTCGACAAGCCGGCGCCTGCAAAAACTCTTTAGCCATTCACTGATCTGCTCATGTCCGCCACGCGCGGACATGAGGCAGCTGCATGCACGTAACTATTGTTCGGAAGGCATTTCCATGAATTACAACTGGGATTGGGGCGTATTCTTCAAGTCCACCGGAGTGGGACATGAAACGTATTTAGATTGGTTTATTTCAGGCCTGGGCTGGACCATAGCTATTGCAATAGTAGCCTGGATCATAGCCCTGCTCTTGGGGTCGGTACTCGGTGTTATGCGAACCGTGCCAAATAGAATCGTGTCGAGCATTGCCAGCCTGTATGTGGAAGTGTTCCGCAACGTCCCGCTACTGGTACAGCTGTTTATCTGGTACTTCCTAGTACCGGATTTACTGCCTGAGCACCTACAGCAATGGTACAAACAGGACCTTAACCCAACCACCTCGGCCTATCTGAGTGTCGTCGTCTGCCTCGGTCTTTTCACGGCTGCTCGTGTCTGTGAACAAGTCCGTACCGGCATCCAGGCACTGCCTCTGGGCCAAGAATCCGCTGCTCGTGCGATGGGCTTCAAGCTGCCGCAGATCTATTGGAACGTGCTGCTGCCTCAGGCTTACCGGGTCATCATTCCACCGCTGACCACCGAATTCCTGGCCGTGTTCAAGAACTCTTCGGTGGCGTCCCTGATCGGCCTGATGGAGCTGCTGGCGCAAACCAAACAAACAGCTGAATTCACCGCCAGCCTATTTGAAGCCTTCACCCTAGCGACGCTGATCTATTTCATTCTCAACATGGGCCTGATGCATTTGATGCGCAGAATCGAGAAGAAAGTCGCCGTGCCCGGGCTGATTTCAATAGGAGGCAAATGATGGAACTCGATTTCAGCGGCATCACGCCTTCCCTACCCGGTCTGTGGAACGGCATGGTCATGACCTTGCGGTTAATGGCCATGGGCGTTGCTGGCGGAATCATCCTCGGTACGATCCTGGCCTTGATGCGCCTGTCCCACAGCAAATTGATGTCGCGCATCGCCAGCACCTACGTGGACTACTTCCGCTCAATCCCGTTGCTCTTGGTGATCACGTGGTTTTACCTGGCTGTTCCGTTCGCGCTGCGCTGGATTACCGGCGAAGACACCCCGATCGGTGCGTTCACCTCGTGTGTCGTGGCTTTCATGATGTTCGAAGCCGCGTATTTCTGCGAGATCGTCCGCGCAGGTGTGCAGGCGATTCCAAAGGGCCAGATGAGCGCCGCTCAGGCGCTGGGCATGCGTTACGACCAGACCATGCGCCTGATTATCCTGCCGCAAGCGTTCCGTAAGATGACCCCGTTGCTGTTACAGCAAAGCATCATTCTGTTTCAGGACACCTCGCTGGTTTACACCGTCGGCTTGGTGGACTTCCTCAATGCCTCTCGTTCGAGTGGCGACATTATCGGCCGCGCCAATGAATTCCTGATCGTTGCCGGCCTCGTGTATTTCACTATCAGCTTTGCCACCTCACTGCTGGTCAAGCGTCTGCAAAAAAGGTTCGCGGTATGATCTCTATAAAAAATGTCGACAAATGGTATGGAAACTTCCAGGTGCTTACCAAATGCAGCACGGAGGTCAAGCAAGGTGAAGTGGTAGTCGTTTGTGGCCCATCGGGGTCAGGCAAGTCCACGTTGATCAAATGCGTTAACGCGCTGGAAGCCTTTCAGAAAGGCGATATTACCGTTGACGGTACTTCTATCAGTTGCTCGAAGACCAATCTGCCAATGCTGCGTTCGCGGGTCGGCATGGTGTTCCAACACTTTGAACTGTTTCCACACCTGACCATCACCGAAAACCTGGTTATCGCGCAAATCAAAGTGCTGGGCCGCAGCAAGGAAGAAGCCACCAGGAAAGGCTTGCAACTGCTTGATCGAGTGGGGCTGGCCGCCCATGCTGAAAAGCATCCTGGCCAGTTATCCGGCGGACAGCAGCAGCGTGTAGCGATTGCCCGCGCACTGGCGATGGATCCCATCGTCATGTTGTTCGACGAACCGACCTCGGCACTGGACCCTGAAATGGTTAACGAAGTACTGGACGTCATGGTGCAGCTGGCCCAGGAGGGCATGACCATGATGTGCGTGACGCACGAAATGGGTTTCGCCCGAAAAGTGGCGAACCGGGTAATCTTCATGGACCAAGGCCAGATCATCGAGGACTGCCCCAAAGAGGAATTCTTCGGCAACATCAGCGCGCGATCTGAACGGGCGCAGCAGTTTCTAGGCAAAATCCTGCATCATTAAGCCCTTGCTAACAAGCCGCCCGATACAGGGCGGCGATCACAACATCCAGCCGCTAGCGCAATGCAAATACCGCTTCGACTTCCACAGGGGCACCACGGGGCAATGCCGCAACACCCACCGCGGCACGAGCATGCTTGCCGCGTTCCTCGCCAAAAACCGAGACCAGTAGACTGGACGCACCGTCCAGCACCTTGGCCTGCTGTTCGAAGTCTGGAAGGCACTTTATAAATCCATTTACTTTCAAAACC
The DNA here is from genome assembly GCF_001269925.1 of Pseudomonas sp. MIACH. Classification (GTDB taxonomy): domain Bacteria; phylum Pseudomonadota; class Gammaproteobacteria; order Pseudomonadales; family Pseudomonadaceae; genus Aquipseudomonas. Next base: position 35,447 of record NZ_LHVO01000011.1, on the reverse strand, counting down.
CGCACTATACTAAAATCCCCTTGGCAAGCCAGATTGACTATTGCAAGCAGGTTCAGCGCGCAGATAGACGCAGCCTCTTGAGCTTCTTCTATTGAGAGATCAACGCCCACCGTCCCTTTGCAGTGCAAAACATTGTCCTTCAAACATACCTGGCCTGATACAAAGAGCAGATCTCCCTGCACTGTATACAGATTATAGTTTCCACCCTTTACATTGAGCGCTGGCAACTGCAGGCCCAACTCTTTCATTCGAAGCAGCACGTCATCCATTTAATTCTCCGCGATTTTTTTATAAAACTATTAACCTACAGTGGAAGCAGCCCACCCAAGACCTAGAGCCTTGGTGAACACATCAGGATCGACATTACCTCCTGAACATACGACGACGACATTCTGACCACGAAACTTTTCCTTTTCTCGGATCAGGACGCCAAGGGCAGCCGCACCGCCTGGCTCTACAACCACTTTCAGATGACGGAACGCCGCGCTCATTGCCACAAATACATCATGATCGGTAGCAACGGTGCAGTTAAGTTTTTTTGTTCTCAACACTTCAAACGGTTTGGCTCCAACAGACGGGCCGGCAATGCCATCAATGATTGTAGGCGACAAGGTTTTCAGCTTCTCAGGCCGTCCACTTTCAAGGGACAACGCCCACTTTTCATAGCCTTGCGCTTCCGTCAAATAGCATTGAGTCATCGGATACTGACCATTGATGACCGTGATCACACCCGCAGCGAGGCCTCCACCACTACAGCCTAGAAGTAAGGAGTCCGGCTCTTTACCCAACGCATTAAGTTGATCGGTAATCTCGATTCCAATGGTACCCTGCCCGGACATCACAAGGTGATCGTCAAAAGGAGGAATAAAAGTGAGGCCTCTCTCTGCGATGAGCTTTGCCGCTACCGCCTCTCGATCTTGAGTATGCTTGTCATACAACACTATTTCTGCTCCCCACCAACGGCAGTTATCCTGTTTTATTCTGGGGGCGTCGCTTGGCATGACGATAACGGCTGAACAACCCAGCATTTTGGACGCTGCGGACACTGCATTTCCATGGTTGCCGGCGGAGTAAGTAATCACTCCATTCTTTTGCTGTTGAGGTGTGAGCGACATCATCTTGAACAGTGCGCCACGAATCTTGAACGCCCCCGTCTTTTGCAAACACTCCGCTTTGACGTATACATTTGCACCGACCAAGGAATCCAGGGCCGGCGAGTTGAGCAAAGGTGTCTTTATTATGTGAGAAGACAGCTGCCCTGCAGCCTCCCTTATCAAGTCCAGACTAAATATCGTCATTTTATTCCTCCAGCGGATACCGGTTATCAAGGCATAAACAAGTGATGGACAAGTTGCCGCTACCGGCATGAAAAATCAGGCAGATACCAGAAGCACGTTACCCCAGCGGCTCACTGCCCCGTACGCACTAAAAAGGCATAGCTGATATGCCGGTTTTCTATCCGCCGTCCTGCTATCCAACCTTGTTATGGAATGTCGGCATTCCAAACATAATCAAGGCCCAGCTATAGCGATGAAGCATATCTAATAGACAAAAACGGTAGTCGTCGTTCGCTTTCCACACTCCCAGAATGTGTGAAAACACAAAAGCAGCACTGCTTGGGAGATAGGCATGTCAACAGAAGCTGAACAAACCGCAGGGCAGGATTGGCAGGAGGACGTGTTCCGCGTCCTCAAGGCCCACGACGTCAAACACGTGGTCTTCGTACCCGACGCCGGTCACTCGGCGGCCATCCGCATGTCGTATGCCGACCCGGACATCAAGGCCGTCGTCCTCACGACCGAAGAGGAAGGCATCGGCTACCTCGCCGGCGCATGGCTTGGCGGTGAGCGCGGTGCACTCCTGATGCAATCCAGTGGTGTCGGTAACTGCATCAACACCCTCGCGCTCCAAGTCTGCGCCGGCTTTCCGCTGTTGATGGTGGTCACCATGCGCGGCGACTGGGCCGAATTCAATGCCTGGCAGAACCCGATGGGCCAGGCCACCGAAGCGTCCCTGAATCTGATGAAGGTCATGACTTGGCGTGCAGACGTCCCGGAAGATGTCGCCCCGCTGCTGCACGGTGCCGCGACCATGGCCTTCAACGGTGATTCGTCCACTGCCCTGCTGCTCGGCCAGCGCCTGATTGGAGAAAAGAAATGGGTCAAGTAAGCGCAAACCACACCCTGTGCCGCCGCGAAGTGGTCAAGGCCTTGCTGGCCGACCGCAAAGACGTGCTGGTCGTGACGGGTCTCGGTTCGGCGTCCTACGACGTCATGGCTGCCGGTGACAATGATCTGAATTACTACCTGTGGGCTGCCATGGGTAGCGCGATCACTGTGGGTCTGGGCCTGGCGAATGCGCAACCAGACAAGTCGGTGGTGGTGGTCACCGGTGACGGCGAGTTGCTCATGGGCTTCGGCGCACTGGCCACGGTAGCACTGCAAAAGCCTGCCAACCTGACCATCGCGGTGTTGGACAACGGTCACTTTGGTGAAACCGGCATGCAAGTCAGCCACGCCGGTTTTGGTATTTCCCTGGACCAGGTGGCGAAGACTTGCGGCTTCAGTTGGACCGATGAAATCCGCGACATGGAAGGCGTACATGATCTGCGCGAGCGCTTTGCGACCCGCGATGGCGTCAAGCTCGCGACGATCAAGATCAAAGCGGAAAACCCGCCACGGGTGCTGCCACCGCGCGATGGTCATTACGTCAAGAATCGCTTTCGTGCCGCCTTGGGTTTCAACCCGATCTGATTGCTCTTTGCCCGGACCTGATCACGCAGGGCTGATGCCGTGCGTGACGCATCGAGGAGAATAATAATGACCGACCGCAACTCTGAAGAACTCAATGCCATTCGCGAGGGCGTCCGCGCTCTGTGCGCTGAATTCGATGCCACTTACTGGCGTAAGATCGACGAAGAAAAAGGCTTTCCGGAGACCTTCGTCAAGGCCCTGACCGACGCTGGCTGGTTGGCCGCGATGATTCCTGTCGAATATGGTGGTTCCGGCCTCGGGCTGGCAGAGGCCTCGGTGATCCTCGAAGAAGTGAACCGCTGCGGCGGTAACTCCGGCACCGTTCACGGGCAGATGTACAACATGTTCACCCTGCTGCGACACGGCAGCGAGGCACAGAAAAGCTACTACCTGCCGAAACTGGCCAGCGGTGAGCTGCGCCTGCAATCAATGGGTGTGACCGAACCCACCACCGGCACCGACACCACCAAGATCAAGACCACCGCGATCAAGCGCGGCGACAAATACGTAATCAACGGGCAGAAGGTATGGATCTCGCGAATCCAGCATTCCGACCTGATGATCCTGCTGGCCCGCACTACGCCCTTGGCCGAGGTGAAGAAGAAATCCGAAGGTATGTCGATCTTCCTGGTCGACCTGCGCGAGGCCATTGGCAACGGCATGACCGTGCAGCCGATCGCCAACATGGTCAATCACGAAACCAACGAACTGTTCTTCGACAACTTGGAGATCCCCGCTGGCAGCCTGATTGGCGAGGAAGGTAAAGGTTTCCGGTACATCCTCGACGGGCTGAACGCCGAACGCACGCTGATCGCCGCCGAATGTATTGGCGATGGTCGATGGTTTATCGAAAAGGCCAGTGCCTACGCCCGTGACCGCGTGGTGTTTGGACGCCCGATCGGGCAGAACCAGGGCGTACAATTCCCCATCGCCGAAGCGCACATCGAAATCGAAGCGGCAGACCTGATGCGCTGGCGTGCCTGCGAGGAATACGACAGCGGGATCAACGCCGGGGCCAGCGCCAACATGGCCAAGTACCTCGCGGCGAAAGCCTCCTGGGAAGCCGCCAACGCTTGCTTGCAGACCCACGGCGGCTTTGGCTTCGCCTGCGAATACGACGTCGAGCGAAAATTCCGTGAAACCCGCCTGTACCAGGTTGCCCCCATTTCCACCAACCTGATCCTGTCGTACGTCGCCGAACACCTGCTCGAGCTGCCGCGCTCTTTCTAAAAACAAGAGAGAAAAAATCATGAGCCAGCCCAACGGTCTCCGTCCGCTCGATGGCATTACCGTCGTCAGCCTTGAACACGCCATTGCAGCGCCCTTCTGCACCCGACAACTGGCCGACCTCGGCGCTCGGGTGATCAAGGTCGAACGTCCAGGCACAGGTGATTTCGCCAGAGGTTATGACCAACGTGTCAACGGCCTGGCCTCGCACTTCGTCTGGACCAATCGCTCGAAAGAAAGCCTGACGCTCGACTTGAAGCATGAATCGGCCACCGAGGTGCTGGACAGTTTGCTGACCACTGCCGATGTGCTCGTACAAAACCTCGCGCCCGGTGCCGCCGCGCGAATGGGACTGTCATTTGAGGCGTTGCATCAGCGATTTCCGCGCCTGATTGTCTGTGACATTTCAGGCTATGGCATCGGTGGCCCCTATGAAAAGAAGAAGGCCTACGACCTGTTGATCCAGAGTGAGGGTGGATTTCTGTCGGTCACCGGCGGGCCGGGCGAGGAGGAAATGGCCAAGGCCGGCTGCTCAATCGCCGACATCGCGGCCGGCATGTACGCCTACACCGGGGTTCTGTCTGCGCTGCTATTGCGTGAACGAACTGGCGAAGGCAGCCACCTCGATGTGTCGATGCTGGAAAGCCTAGTCGAGTGGATGAACTACCCGATGTATTACGCCTACGACGGCGCGCCCCCGCCACCTCGCGCCGGTGCCGCTCACGCCACCATTTACCCCTACGGTCCTTTCCCCATCGGTGACGGCACCACCGTGATGCTCGGTTTGCAGAACGAGCGTGAGTGGCAGTTGTTTTGCGACAAGGTGCTGCTGATGCCCGAGTTGGCGAAAGACGACCGTTTCTCGGCCAACTTCAAACGCGTCGAAAACCGTCATGCGTTGCGCGCGCTGATCGTTGAATCGTTCTCCACGCTAAACTTCGATGCTGTATTTGATCGGCTGGAACATGCGCAGATCGCCAACGCGCGGGTCAACGACATGCAAGGGGTTTGGGACCATCCACAACTTCAGGCCCGTGATCGCTGGCGGGAAGTCGAGACCTCTGCCGGTACCGTCCCGAGCTTGATACCGCCAGGCAGCAACAGCGCGTTCGAGCCTCGTATGGATGCCGTACCGGGCCTTGGCCAACACACCGAGCAGGTGCTAAGGGAGCTGGGGCTGGGAACGGATCGCATTGAACAAATGCGTTCCGCCGGAGCCATCTGACTGCAACGATCAAAGATTTTCGAGAGAACACTGCCCCATGAAGATCCTGGTAGCTGTGAAACGCGTGGTTGATTACAACGTGAAAGTCCGCGTCAAGGCGGACAACTCCGGCGTCGACCTCGCCAACGTCAAGATGTCGATGAACCCTTTCTGCGAGATTGCCGTAGAAGAAGCCGTACGCCTGAAGGAAAAAGGCGTGGCGACTGAGATCGTCGTCGTTTCCATCGGCCCGACCACCGCCCAGGAGCAACTGCGCACTGCGCTGGCGCTGGGTGCCGATCGCGCCATCCTCGTCGAGTCCGCCGAAGACCTGACCTCCTTGGCCGTTGCCAAACTGCTGAAAGCCGTTGTCGACAAGGAACAGCCACAGCTGGTGATCCTCGGCAAGCAGGCCATTGACAGCGACAACAACCAGACCGGCCAGATGCTCGCGGCATTGAGCGGCTACGGCCAGGGCACCTTCGCTTCGAAAGTCGAAGTGTCCGGCAACAGCGTTGCCGTGACCCGCGAGATCGACGGCGGCGCGCAGACGGTTTCCCTGAAACTGCCGGCCATTGTCACCACCGACCTGCGTTTGAACGAGCCGCGTTATGCGTCCCTGCCAAACATCATGAAAGCCAAGAAGAAGCCGCTTGAAGTGCTGACTCCGGATGCTTTGGGCGTTTCCACCGCCTCCACCAACAAGACCCTCAAGGTCGAAGCGCCGGCTGCACGCAGCGCAGGCATCAAGGTCAAGTCGGTGGTTGAGCTGGTCGAGAAACTGAAGAATGAAGCGAAGGTGATCTGAATGACGATCCTGGTGATTGCTGACTACTCAAATGATAAGCAGAACAACAAAGTGCTCGCCCCAGCCACCCTGAATACCTTGGCCGCCGCAGCGAAAATTGGCGGCGATATCCACGTGCTGGTAGCGGGCGCTTTTGTGGGCACCGTGGCTGAGGCGGCAGCGGATGTCAAAGGGGTGAACAAAGTACTGCTGGCCGACAACGTCGCGTATGCCAACCAACTCCCCGAAAACGTCGCGTTGTTAGTGACCCGTCTGGTGATCGAACAAAACACGATCTACAGCCACATCCTGGCTGCCGCGACGTCCAACGGCAAGAACATCCTGCCGCGCGTGGCCGCTGCCCTGGACGTCGACCAGATCTCCGAGATCATCTCGGTAGAAAGTGCTGACACCTTCAAGCGTCCGATCTACGCCGGCAACGCCATTGCCACCGTGCAATCGACCGCTGCGATCAAGGTCATCACCGTCCGTGCCACCGGTTTCGACCCGGTTGCCGCCGAAGGTGGTTCGGCTGCCGTTGAAGCCGTAGGCGCTGCTCACGACGCCGGCATCTCCAGCTTCGTCAACGAAGAACTGGCCAAGTCCGACCGTCCTGAACTGACCGCTGCCAAGATCGTCGTTTCGGGCGGCCGCGGCATGCAGAACGGTGACAACTTCAAGCACCTGTACGCCTTGGCCGACAAGCTGGGCGCCGCCGTCGGTGCTTCCCGCGCCGCGGTCGACGCCGGTTTCGTGCCGAACGACATGCAGGTCGGCCAGACCGGCAAGATCGTTGCACCACAGCTGTACATCGCCGTCGGTATCTCCGGCGCGATCCAGCACCTGGCTGGCATGAAAGACTCCAAGGTGATCGTTGCGATCAACAAGGACGAAGAAGCGCCGATTTTCCAGGTCGCCGATTACGGCCTGGTGGCGGACTTGTTTGAGGCGATTCCAGAAATGGCCGCCCTGGCCTGATCACCGACCGACGGGAGCGATGAATATGAACAGTATCGATTTTTCAGCCTGGATTGGACGTCGCCAGGAAAGCCAGGACCGGATCAGTTTCAACTTGGTGAAACGAATCGCCGCGACGTTGAGCGAAGTGACACCGCAGCCTGGTGAACCGCTTCCCCCCTTGTGGCACTGGGCGTTTTTTCAGGAACCGGTTACCGCCGACGAACTGGGCCCGGACGGTCATCCGGCGCTCGGGGGATTCCTGCCGCCCGCCCACAACCGCAACCGCATGTGGGCAGGTAGTCGGCTGGAGTTTTACCAGCCGTTGAAGGTGGGGGCTGAGGTGACCTGTGTCTCAACTATTCTCAATGTCGAAGAGAAACACGGTCGCACGGGTTCCTTGTTGTTTGTCACGGTACGCCATGAATATTTCCAGGACGGCAAGCGCGCCCTTCAAGACGAGCAGGACATCGTCTATCGGGAACCCACGCCTCCCAAACTAAGCGGCACCGAAGCACTTCCTGAAGGCCAATGGCAGGCACGGGTCGAGCCCTCAGCTACCCTGCTGTTCCGCTACTCTGCCGTCACGTTCAATGGCCATCGAATTCACTATGACTGGCCATATGTGACAGAGACCGAAGGTTACCCTGGGTTGGTCGTGCATGGTCCTTTGATCGCCACCCTGAATTTGCGTGCCTTTACCAAAGCGCACCCGAACGTGCGCTTGAAGCGCTTCACCTTCCGTGGCGTCCGACCTTTGATTTCACCTCACCCTTTCGAGGTCGGCGGACGTCTGATCGACAGCGGCAAGGCACAGCTCTGGGCAGGTAATCAGGACGGTACAGCGCAGATCGGCGAAGTCGAGTTCAGCGCGGGAGAAGCGCCATGAATACGTCCATCGTTCGCTCTGCCCTGTTTGTGCCTGCCACTCGTCCAGAGCGCATACCCAAAGCCATCGCAACCGGTGCGGACCGGGTCATTGTCGATCTGGAGGATGCGGTGCAGGAAAACCTCAAGGAACAAGCGAGGGATAACCTGGAGCGCTTCTTGAGTGACAATCCGAACGCCCCGATCCTGGTACGAGTGAATGCCCCGGATCACTGGGCCCACGAGGCAGATCTGGAGCTTTGTCGACGACACGCCGCGGTGACCGGCGTTTTGCTGCCCAAAGCAGAAAGCGCGGAGCACGTCCTCACGGCGGCCAATACTCGAAAGCCGATCTGGCCCATCATCGAAAGCGCCAAGGGTCTGGCCGAACTCCAAGTGATTGCCCAGGCCCAGGGCGTTGAACGCTTGTCGTTCGGAAGCCTGGATCTGGGCTTGGACCTGAACTTGACCACCGGCAGCCATGCGGCCCAACAAATTCTGAGTCACGCTCGCTACGCAGTACTGCTCGCGACGCGGGTGGCCGGCCTCGCTCCGGCGCTGGATGGCGTGTTTCCGTCAATACAGGACACCGTCGGCCTGCACAGCACCGTTCAGTTTGCCCGCGACATGGGGTTTGGTGGCGCTTTATGTATCCACCCGAGCCAAGTGGCGATTATCCACCAAGCCCTGAAACCCGGTCTGGAGGAGCTGCACTGGGCGCAACGCATCATGGACGCCGCCCGTTCGGGTGAAGGTGTATTCGTGCTCGATGGCCAGATGGTCGATGCGCCTGTCATAGCCCGAGCACAGGCCATCCTGGCGCGCGCGACCTGACTCGACAGCACACTCTTACGTCGAAAATGCGCAATTCACCCCACCTCGCAGGACAGTGTCATGACTAACGTTTCCAGCCTTACCCATGCCATTTCGATCAACCCCGCCAATGGTGAGCAGATCGGCCACTACCCCTTCGAATCCGAAACTGAACTGGAGGCTTCGCTGTCACGTGCTATTGCCGGGTTTTCCATCTGGCGTAGCCACTCCGTCGAAAAACGTTCGCAGGCGCTGGTCGCTTTGGCCAAGGCATTGCGCGGCGACGCAGAAGCGATGGCGAAGATGATCACTCAAGAGATGGGCAAACCCATTACTCAGGCGCGCGGCGAAATTGAAAAATGCGCACAGCTCTGCGAGTGGTACGCCGAGCATGGCCCCGCCATGCTGGCCGCCGAACCCACACTGGTCGAGGGTGGAAAGGCACGAATTGAATATCGTCCACTGGGCCCGATTCTCGCCGTGATGCCTTGGAACTTTCCCGTCTGGCAGGTGCTGCGCGGCGCCGTTCCGGCGTTGATAGCCGGCAATACCTACGTCCTCAAACATGCGCCGAACGTGATGGGATGCGCCTATCTTCTGCAAGAGGCATTCAAGCGCGCCGGTTTTGTTGAAGGTGTGTTCGAGGTCATCAATGTCACGCCGGACGGCGTCTCTACTGCGATAGCAGATCCTCGCATCGCCGCAGTGACGCTCACGGGCAGTGTTCGAGCTGGCATGGCTATTGGCGCGCAGGCCGGTGCCGCCTTGAAAAAGTGCGTGTTGGAATTGGGTGGCTCAGATCCGTTCATTGTGCTCAACGACGCCGACCTGGACGAAGCCGTCAAAGCCGCTGTGATTGGCCGCTACCAAAACACCGGACAGGTCTGCGCGGCTGCCAAACGCCTGATTGTCGAGCAAGGCGTTGTCGAGGAGTTTACCCGCAAGTTTGTTGAGTCCACGTCCAAGTTGGTCATCGGTGATCCAACGGCCACAGACACTTACATCGGCCCCATGGCCCGTTTTGATCTGCGCGATGAACTCGATCGTCAGGTTCGAGACACCCTGGAAGAAGGCGCGACCTTGTTGCTGGGCGGCCGCGCAGCAGATGGGCCGGGAAACTTCTACGAGCCCACGGTGTTCGGTGACGTCACCGACCAGATGACCTCATTCAAACAGGAGCTGTTTGGACCCGTAGCGTCGATCATCACTGCGCGGGACGCTGCACATGCATTACAACTGGCCAATGACAGTGATTTCGGGCTCGCCTCTACCATCTACACACGCAATGTCGAATTGGCCCAGAAGCTGGCGGGCGAACTGGAAACCGGAGGCGTGTTTATCAATGGCTATTGCGCAACCGACCCACGCGTCACGTTCGGCGGCGTAAAGAGAAGCGGGTTTGGCCGTGAGCTGTCTCATTTCGGTGTGCGCGAATTCTGTAATGCACAAACCGTCTGGCTGGACCGTCACTAACAACAAGCAAATCGACAAGCCCTGGGAGACCATCTCGCCGAGCCGAGAATGGGCGAGTCCAAAAAAAAGACAGAAGAAAAAACGCAGAGCCTCCAGGGCATCAGCCAAGCGTGGTGGCCAACAACAAAGAGTCTCTGCGTTAAACCTAACCTAGTTCACGGCTGAGTTGCTCACGATCCAGAGCCCCATCCCAGCGGGCAATGAACAGCGTGGCGACACCGTTACCGATCACATTGATCAGCGCGCCGCCTTCGGAGATAAACCGGTAGACGCCTAGCACCAGTACCAGGCCTGCCGCCGGTATTACATCGATCGAACCGAGGGTTGCCGCTAGGGTGATGAACGCGCCTCCGGTCACACTCGCGGCGCCCTTGGACGTCAGCAACAGGATCAGTAACAGCGTTACTTGATGATAAAGAGACACGTCGATGTCCAGGGCCTGGGCAATGAAGATCGCCAGCACCGTCATGTTGATGCAACTGCCGTCAAGATTGAAGCAGTAGCCGGAAGGTACCACGAGGCCGACGGTGGACTTCTCGCAGCCGAGCTTCTCCAGCTTGCCCATCAGGCGCGGCAACGCCGACTCCGACGAGGAAGTGCCGAGCACCAGTACCAGTTCTTCGCGGATGTACTTGAGGAACTTCCACAGGCTGAAACCAGCCAGCCGCGCCACCAAATTCAGCACCACGAATATGAATACCAGCCCGGTAAGGTAGTAACACACCAGCAGGTTCACATAGGCCCCGAGCGACTGCACGCCGTACTTGCCCACAGTGAAAGCCATGCCGCCGAAGGCTCCCAGGGGAGCCAAGTACATGACGATCTTGAGCATGCGAAAGAATGCCTTGGCCACCAGGTCGATGGTATTGAGCAGCGGCTTGCCAGTCTCGCCCAACAATTGCAGGCCGAAGGCGAACAGCACCGAGATGAATAGCACTTGGAGGATATCGCCCTCAGTAAACGCGCCGAACACCGTGGCCGGCACAATGTGCGTGAGGAACCCGACCACGCTTTGATCATGGGCGGCCTTGGTGTAGCCCGCGATAGCCGAAGCGTCGAGGCTGGCCGGGTCGATGTGCATGCCGACACCTGGCTTGAGCAGGTTCACCCCGATCAAGCCGATCACCAGGGCTATGGTGGTCAGCACTTCAAAGTAAATCAGAGACTTGAAACCGATACGCCCGATGCGCTTAAGGTCCTGCATGCCGGCGATACCGCTGACCACCGTGCAAAATATGATCGGTGTTATCAGCATCTTGATCAGCTTGATGAACGTATCGCCCAAGGGTTTCATCTGCTCACCGAGACCGGGGCTGAAGTGACCGAGGATCACCCCCAGTACGATCGCTGCGAGGACTTGCACGTAGAGGTGCTGGTAAAACGCTTTGCGCCGTGGAAGCGGTTCATCCACGGATTCGACCGACGAGCTGATTATTTTTGTCATGGCTCTGCCTTATGGGGTTGTGATTGGGGGAGCTGAGGGTTCAAGTCACCACGTTGATCGGTTGATGGGCGGCGAACGCCGCTATATTGGCTGCCAGTACGGCTTTGAGCCGCTCGACACTGCTTTGGCTGGCCCAAGCGACGTGGGGCGTAACCAGCAAATTGGGATGTTCGCAGTGCAGCAAGGGATGGTCGGATTGGGGCGGTTCCACCTGAAGTACATCCAGTGCAGCCCCCCCCAATCGGCCGCGGGCGAGCCCGTCGAGCACGGCGTTTTCATCTACCAGTGCACCGCGTGCGGTGTTGATGAGCAAGGCACCGGATTTCATCCGTGCGATCTCGGCGGAACCGATCAAGTTACGGGTCTGCGGCGTCAATGGACAATGCAAGGTCAGCGCATCGGCCTTGGCCAATACCGTGTCGAACGCCGTGTAGCCTTCCCTCACCCGCGACGCGCCACGGTGTTCGGCAAACAGCACGGTGATGTCCAAGGCCTTGGCCAGGCGCGCCACGCGGCTGCCGATATCACCACGGCCGATGATACCCAGGGTCGAGCCTTGCAGGTCTTGGACCGGCGCTGCATGCACGCAGAAGTGGGACGACTGTGGCCACAACGTGGTCGACGCCGCACGATACGCCATGAGGTGACGACGTAGCGCAAACAGCGAACCGATCACCGCTTCAGCCACGCTGACCGCGCTGTACGCCGGCACGTTGCACACCGTCACGCCTTGATCACGGCAAGCCGCAATATCGATGCAGTCGTAGCCAGTCGCAGCCACACAGATTAGCTTCAAGCGTGGCAGTTGCCCCAGGGTAGCTCGGTCGATGCGTACCTTGTTGGTAATGGCCACATCGGCTTCGGCCAACGCCTGCACAACCTGGTAGGGAGTGGTTTTTTCTCGTTCAGTCCACGTGCTGGCCTGGGCCGGGCGCGCCAATGGCGACGGCAAGCTTGCACCGTCGAGAAACACGATATTCATACGGGCACCTGTTCAGAAATTTCGATGAGGTTCAGGTCCGGGTCGCGCACATACACCGAACGAATCGGCCCAGTGGCGCCTGTACGCGGCACCGGGCCTTCGATGATCGGCCAGGCCTGGGCTTGCAAATGGGCGATCACTTCCTCCAGCGAAGTGCTAGTGATAAAACACAGGTCCAGCGCACCGGGCACCGGCAGATGGGCCTTGGGCTCGAACTCTTGTCCACGCTCATGCACATTGATTTTCTGGTTGCCGAAGCGGAACGCGAGTCGGCCGTTGCCAAAGCTCGCCAGGTGCATGCCCATGACGCGAATGTAAAAGTCTTTGCAGGCCGCTACGTCGATGGTGGTAAGAACCAGATGGTCTAGGTGATCAATCATGGGGTGCGCTCCAGTTCAGGGTTGGCCACTTGCTTGCTTAGGCTGTGTACGTGATCGGGGATAGGATGCAGGTCCAGGCGTTTGCCGGCTTTGAGGATCTGGCTGGGGATGTCGTGACCAATCAGTCCGGGCAACTGGGCGGACGCCGCCAGTACGCGGTCCAGGTTCATGCCGGTGTCGTAGCCCATCAGGTCCAGCATGTGCACCAGGTCCTCCATGCACACATTACCGCTGGCACCAGGGGCATACGGGCAACCGCCCAAGCCGCCCAGGGACGCATCAAAGCGGTCGATACCGGCCTGCAGCGCCGCCAGGGTATTGGCCAAGGCCATGCCACGCGTGTTATGAAAATGCAAAGTCAGTTGCAACTCAGGAAAGCGCTCGCGGACCTGGCGCGACAACGCCTCCACTTGCGAGGGATAGGCCATGCCGGTGGTGTCACACAGGGTGACGCCACGCACGCCCAATTCGGCGAAACGCCCGACCCAACCCAATACATCGTCGGCCGACACGTCGCCCTGCATCGGGCAGCCAAATACCGTGGACAGCGACACGTTGACCGCCACCGGCCCGCGCCCAATTACCCCCACCACATCTCTGAGCTGGGCGAACGACTGTTCACGCGTCATGCGCAGGTTGGAGCGGTTATGCGGTTCGCTCACCGACATCACCAGGTTGGCTTCGTCGATTCCACACCCCAGCGCTCTTTCTGCCCCCCGAATGTTGGGCACTAGCACCGTGTACTCCACATCTTTATGCCGCTGAATTGCAGCCATCACGGCCTCGGCGTCACGCAACGCGGGAATGGCCTTGGGCGAAGTGAAGGAAGTCACTTCGATCTTGGCGTAGCCGCACTGGCTCAGCGCATCGATCAAGGCGATTTTCTTTTCGGTGTCGATAAAGGTCTTTTCGTTCTGGAAGCCGTCACGGGTCGCGACTTCCTGCAGGTATAAGCGTTTCATTGAGGTACTCCTGGTTTCAGATGAGGCCGCGAGCGCGCCAGGCTCTACGGGTCGGCGCATCGATACCGATGCTCTCAAGCACCGCATCTGTGTGTTGTCCAAGACTCGGCGCACGCGAACGCACACGGCCGGGCGTGGCCGTCAACTTGGGAACGATGCCGGGCAAGGTGACGGCAGTGCCGTCGTCCAACTGGCTGGCGAGTAGCATGTCGCGTGCCTGGTAATGGGAGTCGGAGGCAATGTCGGCGGCGTCATAGATCTTGCCGGAGGGGATGTTGGCGTCCTCCAACGCGGCGAGCGCATCATCAAGGTTCCGCTCGGCCGTCCACGTGGAAATTGCCGCATCAATGCGCGCCACATGGCGCACACGGCCATCGTTCTGCGCCAGTTCCGGGTCCTCGGCCAAGTCCGGGCGTTCGATCTTTTCCATCAGGCGGCGGTAGATGCTGTCGCCGTTGCCCGCGATCAATGCGTACTTTCCATCCTTGCAACGGTAGGCATTGGTCGGCGCAATACCCGGAAGGCTGCTACCGGCCGGCTCGCGCACCGTGCCAAACACCGAATACTCGGGAATCAGGCTTTCCATCATGTTGAAAACCGACTCATACAAAGCCACATCTACCTGTTGGCCGACACCGTGGTTTTGTTCGCGATGGCGTAGTGCAAGCAGCACCCCGATCACACCATGGAGTGCGGACAACGAGTCGCCTATCGACACCCCCACCCGCACCGGTGTGCGCCCTGGCTCGCCGGATAGATGTCGCAAACCGCCCATGGCTTCTCCGATAACGCCGAAGCCTGGCAAGTCGCGATAAGGCCCGGTCTGGCCGTAGCCGGACACCCGCAGCATCACCAGGCCAGGGTTGATAGCGAACAGCTCATCCCAGCCCAACCCCCATTTTTCCAGTGTTCCAGGACGGAAGTTCTCGATCAGGATGTCGGCGTCCTTGACCAGCCGCTTGACCACTTCCCGGGCTTCGGCCTGACGAAGATCGAGGGTGACCGATTGCTTGTTGCGTGACTGGGCCGCCCACCAAACTGAGGTGCCGTTGTGCAGCAAGCGCCATTTGCGCAGGGGGTCGCCGGTGACCGGCGGTTCGATCTTGATAACTTCAGCGCCGAACTCGGCGAGGATCTTGGCCGCGAAAGGCCCAGCAATCAGCTGGCCCATTTCGACCACCTTGATGCCTTCTAGCGGTAGGCTCATGACGTTTTCCGTTCTTGTTGGAGGCGATGGTCAGATAATCCACTCAAACGCACGGTGTGAGAATTTCAAAGATTTCCACTACTCTTTCCAAACTGGAAACACAGAGGTGGATATGTTCAATTTGTTGCAGCTCGATTTGGTGTCGCTACGCCTGTTGGTATTAACCGCCAAGACGGAAAACCTGACCCAGGCCGCAAACAGTGCGCACATGACCGTTTCCGCAGCGAGCAAGCGGTTAGCTGAACTTGAAAGGGTGACCCACTGCACCTTGTTCTCCCGTGTGCCCCGAGGACTGCAGCTCACTCCCGCTGGGCGCGGCCTGGCAGAACATGCGCGGGCCATCCTCGACGTCGCACAGCAAATGGCCCACGACGCCACCGACTACGCGAATGGTGTTCGCGGCCATGTGCGGTTGTTTGCGAATACCTCCGCAGTGATCCAATTCCTGCCGCATGACCTGGCGATATTTCTGGCGGCCAACCCCCACGTACGTATCGAGCTTGCGGAAGCGCTCAGCGACAGCACCATCCATGCGGTGGAAAGCGGCCAGGCCGAGATAGGAATCTTTGCCGACAATGCGCCTGCTCCCGGGCTGCAAATGCAGCCCTATCGACGCGACCGCCTCGTGGTGCTGGTGCCCCAAGCCCACGAGTTGGCGCAGCGTGCCGCCGTGACCCTAGCTGACACGCTGGATTTTGATTACGTGGCTTTGAATCAGGGGAGCTCACTGCTGCGTCGCATCAACGACGCCGCTGCCAGCACTGGGAGGCTGCTGAAAGTACGGATTCAAGTCAGCAGTTTTGACGGTATCTGCCGCATGATCGAGGCTGGATTAGGCATTGGCATTCTGCCGCTCGGGTCGGTCCATCCCGAACTGCTCGAATCGAAGCTACGAGCGATACCGCTGGAGGGGGCCTGGGCGACGCGTACGTTATATGTCGGCGTGGCTGACGCCTCGCGTCTGTCACCGGAAGCAATGAACTTATATAACTATCTCGGGAGTCTGGAGTAGGAAATAGAGTTGACCGAAATCGGAGTTAAACGCTATCCCTTCTGGCGCCGTCTTGATTGACCATGCAGCGAGCTTGTGTCAGTTGCTCTTTCCTTAGCGGTCTCCGCAGTCGGTAGCTGGCGCCTGGTTTGCGTGGTGTCAATTATTGTCAGCGGCTTCAGGCGCAATACGATCTGGTTACTCAGGGCCTCAGCGGCAGAAATCGTCACTCGCGATCGCTCGCACACTCGGTTCGAATGGGGGCAAAACTGGGGGCACAAGTCGATTTTTTCAGGCTGCAACCACCGTCCTAGAGCCAAGTCAAAATGTTTTTTGGCTTGCCTGAGAGTCTTTCTACCTCGTAGGACAGGCAATTCTTCTGATCATTTTTGCCTTTCCACAAACCATGTGGCTTCGTTCACTTCCAGTGGATTGCTACATTGGGGGCACATCTGAGGGCATGCTTTGGATGGTCTGAAAAGGATGCCGCCAGCGTGAGGTCCAACAGCATCCTTCTCGAAAAAGTCACACTTTGCTGTTCCCAGCCGCCGTCGAGCGCTATTCGTAATGGCTGAACCTCCCTACGGGAACAAGTGGGGATAGTCGAGTGATCGCCAATAATGGTAGCGTGGAGCCATCAATGGATGTGTCCGTAAGCTTGCACTTCACAAAGCCCGCGCGCTAAGGCGACGGCGGCAGGTGAGCGTGTACAACGACACCGAGGGCCGGCAGGACACTGCCTGCGCCACCCCGTAGCGCCCATGCAGAGGGGATCCGCACATTCGCTCAAACGCTGCAAATAATCCGCCACCGCCGGCAACCACGGATGCTCGAACGGAGTGTCGAACCAGTGGTTCATCGAAAGTCCCACAGGAATGTCCGCCTGGGTATGTGGTCCGTATCTATTAATGGGGGCGGGAGGCTCCGTTAGACTCAAGTCGTTGTCAGACAGGCCTCATTACTGATGCTTGAAATTACTGAGGATGGCTCACGTAAATGCCGCGACGTTCAGATGAAATACGCTAAGCATTAAATCTCGAGCTGAAATGACATTTCCATCCAAGATCGTTCAACTTTCCGATCACCTGCTCAGCCAAGCCATTGGCTCAAGCGTTAGAAATATTGGATACTGCCATTGCGCCAGCACCCATCTTTCAAGGTTGAAATGACACATGGCAAGGAAGAAAGCAAAAAACTCCGGTGGCACCGGCATACTTATTATTTTTGCTCTGGCATTCAGTGCGCTCGCTGCTATCCCCAAAAATGCCTGGATAGCGATCGGTGTCATAGCGGGTATCGGCACGATTATGTGGCTGCTGGCCGAACGCGGAAAACGCCGGCTCAATCAGCTTCAAACATCGGCTGCAAAGAATGTACGCCCGCAAAAGCCACAAGGCTTAGGCGTAACGTTTTCCATGCGTGAAGTCACGACGAGCAATAGGGACAATGAGGAAAGCCCCGAGTTTTATACGGTGCAACTCGGCTCTACCCCTGCCAATACCTTTAAAATTCCAAGTATCAGCTCACAGAAGGTCGACGCCCGCTGGGTGCCTGCTGGCGAAATCATCGAAGTTGCCGGTTTCTCCCTGCCTGGCGGCATGTTTTATATCGGGAGCACACTCGGTAGCAGACATGATGCTCAAGAGCCTTCACTCATCAACCCAAAGCTTCGGATTGCCAAGAATTACGTCGACCTCAACGAGCGGCTGATGTCTTATTGGCCGAGTTTTCACTCCATTACACCGCAAGCGCGGCGCGGATACCTACAATGGCTCGCAGGTGGGCGTAGTGATCCGTTGGCAGATACCGGTTATGTATTTTTGTTTTTCTACGGTTTGGAACGTCGAGCCCTCATTGATCCCATTTACGATTCAAAGGTGAATAATGAGGTTCCTCTTATAGTCGACGAGGTCCGGCGCCTACTGAGTATTTATAGAGGAAATGGGTCATTCCGTGGCTATGCAGAAGGCTTCCTTGACTACCTGGGCAACCGCGCTGTTGACGCGAATCTCTACCTTGGCTTGCCACCCAACGTGGCCGAGCACAACTACGAAATGCCTCTGCCGCTGCGCATTGGTTTAGGTCAGCACGCGGCCAATAAGCATCCGCTGAATGCCGATTGGGCACTGGCATGGGCGTTGGCCGACCCCAACATCAGTAAACGCACGCCAGTCATACGCTGCAAAGATGTGTTTTCACGCCTGTTCAAGCTCAAGTACGAAAACGCTTATCCTGCGGGCCTGACGCTGGCGCAGAACAAAACCAAGCTCAAGGCCAGCTATCGCCCTGCCTCTGCCGTAATAAAGGCCCCCACGCTTACCCTAGGGGATCTGCCTGACGTCATGGCAACCTCGGGCACACGTAAAATTTTGCAACTGCTGGTCGAGCAATGCACCAGCGAAGTTGAGCCCTACAGCCGTTATTTGGGAAGAAACCCTGAAAGCGCAGAGGCACTTGAGGGGCTCCTGCAGCTTCCTGTCGCACTCTGGCCGAAGGCAGCCCACGATGAATTGGATGAGTTGCAGTCCAGGATTGGTAACGACCTGGTCGTCATGAGTTTTGGAGAGCTCGCAGGGCGCTTTAAAAGCGCGGGCGCATTGTCTCGAGACAAAGTACTCGCTCTGGCCCGCGCATTGGAGTCGCTGCATATTGGAATGGAACCCGACGTACTGGGTGGTAGCAAGACGCCAAAAGCCGAGGACCGGATCGCGTTGTTTGTAACCCAGCCTGAAGATGGATCACTCCGTGCGTCTGCTGCATACAACGCTGCATCGGTAACCCTTGATTTGGCCAGTGCGGTGGCTTCGGCCGACGGTGATACCTCCAACGAAGAAATCACACTGCTTGCTCAGCATATCGATTCATGGAGTCACTTGAGCGGTGCCCATCACAAACGCCTCAAAGCACATCTGCAAATCCAACTCCAACAACCGCCCACGCTTGCCAGCCTTAAGAAAAAGCTCGATCCCTTGCCCGTCGATGCAAAACGCACCATTGCGGGCTTCCTCGCTCATCTGGCGCAGGCCGATGGCATCGTCAGCCCTGCGGAAGTGAAGTTGCTGGAGCGTGTGTATAAGGCACTGCAATTGGATAGCCAGTTGCTTTACAGCGACCTCCATGGGGCGGCAGCCGGTGTGGGTATTGCCGTGACGCCTGCCACCACTTACCCATCCGCCGAACCCGGCGCGCAGCCTGCCTCATCTTCGAAACAAGGTTTCGTCCTTGATCATGATCGGATTGCACAGCTTCAGCGGGAGACGGCGGAGGTCTCCGCCCTCCTCGCCAAGGTGTTCACTGAGGATCAGGTTGAGGAGGCGGAGCGGCCGACTGAAAGCGCTGAACCGAATTCCGAGTCGAGCGCGGACGTGCCTGGGCTTGACCTGGAACACTCGGCCTTCCTCCGCCTGTTGATCTCTCGCCCGGAATGGAGCCGCGCAGAACTGGAAACCGCTGCCAGCGACATGGAGCTGATGCTCGATGGCGCTCTGGAACAAATCAACGACATGGCTTTTGAACGATTCGACATGCCCGTCACAGAAGGCGACGACCCAGTCGAGATAAACACAGACATCCTGGAAGAATTAGCCCTATGAGCACTATCAGAGCCAAGGATCGCGATGCGGTCATTCAATCGTTACGCGCGGGCGTAGTGCCACGTGTTGGTCAGCACCTGATTCAGGTTGGCCGTGTAGGTGAGCTTGATGCTCTGATCAAGGATGTCGAACGTCTGGTGGAGAGCGGATCAGCGTTTCGGGTGGTGATAGGCGAGTACGGCGCAGGTAAAACGTTCTTTCTGAACCTGGTTCGTGCTATCGCCATGGAACGAAAACTCGTGACCATGCATGCCGACTTGAACCCTGACCGCCGGTTGCACGCCACTGGGGGGCAAGCTCGCTCGCTTTACTCCGAACTAGCCAAGAACATGTCAACGCGCACAAAGCCTGACGGTGGTGCCATGCAAGGCATCGTGGAGAAATTCATCTCCCAGGCCAAAACAGAAGCCAAGGCAGCGGGTACCGACAGCGAGACAGTTATTCGTAAGCACTTGGCCGAGTTGACCGAGATGGTCAATGGGTACGACTTTGCCGAGGTGATCGCTGCCTATTGCCGCGGTTTTGAGGAAGGCAATGAGCAACTGAAGGCCGACGCCATTCGTTGGCTGCGCGGAGAATTCACCACCAAAACCGATGCCCGCGCTGCCTTGGGCGTGCGGACCATCATTGATGACGCCTCCGTCTACGACCAGCTCAAGTTGCTTTCCAGATTCGTCAGGCTCGCAGGGTTCGGTGGCCTGATGATCTGCCTCGACGAACTGGTTAACCTCTACAAACTGGCGAATACGCAGGCTCGTAATGCCAACTACGAACAGATCCTCCGCATCCTCAACGACTCATTGCAAGGGTCATCCGAAGGGTTGGGTTTCGTACTGGGCGGCACGCCCGAGTTTTTGATGGACACTCGTCGAGGGTTATTCAGCTACCCTGCCCTGCAGTCGCGATTGGCTGAGAACTCGTTTGCCAAAACCGGACTGGTGGATCTCTCAGGGCCGGTCATTCGCCTTACCAGTCTTACCCCTGAAGACTTCTACGTACTGCTTCAAAAACTCCGCCACGTATATGCCGGCGGCGATGCTGAAAAGTATTTGCTGCCTGACGAGGCGCTTCCTCTGTTTATGGCTCACTGCAACCAACGCCTAGGGGAAGCCTATTTCCGCACACCGCGTACCACGATCACAGCGTTCATCAATCTACTGGCCATCCTGGAGCAAAACCTAGGAGCCGATTGGCGAACACTGCTAGGGGCAGTCGAGGTCGCCAAGGATTCCGGCGGTGAAGATGATATGAAGGTCGATGCGGACGATGAACTTGCCACCTTCACACTCTGATTCATCAGGCTTCGAACAGCTAGAGCCCCGAATCCAGCGCTGGATTTGGGCTGAAGGTTGGACCTCCCTTCGCGACGCCCAGGAATGGGCCGTGCCTGTTCTGGTGCACGCCGATCAGGACGTCATCATCGCCGCAGCAACAGCCGCTGGCAAAACCGAAGCCGCCTTCTTGCCCATCCTGACGAATCTGCTCAATAACGATGATCCGCCTGGTGCGGTGCTGTATATCAGTCCGCTCAAGGCCTTGATTAACGATCAATGGGACAGGTTAAGCCGACTCTGTGAGCAGCTTGAGATCCCTGTTGTCGCTTGGCACGGAGATGTTTCATCCAGCAAAAAACACCGTTTTCTCAAATCATCTGAGGGCGTGCTGCTAATCACTCCCGAATCTCTTGAAGCATTGTTCGTCAACCGTGGCTCAAGTCTCGGCGGGGTATTCCAACGCCTGCGCTATATCGTCGTGGACGAGCTACACGCTTTCATCGGCAGTGAGCGAGGCAAACAACTTCAGTCATTGATGCACAGGGTTGAACTTGCTGCGGGGAGGCGCCTCCCCAGGGTTGGGCTTTCAGCCACCCTCGGCGATATGAAGATGGCGTCAGCGTTTTTGCGCCCAGCCAATGCCGATAACGTTACCGTTATTGAATCGAAAAACGCTAACCAGACACTTCAGGTGCAAGTTCGCGGCTACATTCAGCCGCCAATGAGCGAGCTTAAAAAGAAACCTGGTCAACCCAATGAGCAGGAGGGGAATGAAGACGAAACGGAAAATGAGGCAAGCCCCGACTTCGCGATTGCTGAGCATCTCTACCAGGTACTACGCGGCAGCAATAACTTGATATTCCCGAATAGTCGGTCCCAGGTTGAATGGTACGCAGACCAACTGCGCCGACGATGCGAGAAAGACGGCGTGGCCAACGAGTTCTGGCCTCATCACGGCAGTCTCTCGAAAGACCTGCGGGAGCAGGCTGAACATGCACTGAAAGCCGGCGACCGGCCAGCATCTGCGATTTGCACTACAACACTTGAACTCGGAATAGACATCGGCAGTATCAAAACGGTGGTGCAAATTGGTGCCCCACCTTCCGTGGCAAGTCTGCGTCAACGTTTAGGGCGTTCCGGCAGACGCCCTGGAGAGAAAGCAACGTTACGCGTTTACTGTAAAGAATCACCGCTCACGGATAAATCTGGCTTATCTGATCAATTACGCCAAGGGTTGGTACAAACCATTGCCATGGTTCGACTGCTGACCAGAGGTTGGTTTGAACCTCCCAGAGCGCAGGGCATTCATGCCTCCACCTTGGTTCAGCAATGTCTTTCCATCATTGCTCAATGCGGCGGCGCTTCGGCTGCCGACCTATGGAAAAACTTGATTGCTGAAGGCGCATTTCAAGGTATTGAAAAGCCAGACTTTGTGAAACTACTCAAATCTCTGGGTGAGCACGAATTGATTGTCCAGGACAGCTCAGGATTGC
Organism: Pseudomonas sp. MIACH; assembly: GCF_001269925.1. Classification (GTDB taxonomy): domain Bacteria; phylum Pseudomonadota; class Gammaproteobacteria; order Pseudomonadales; family Pseudomonadaceae; genus Aquipseudomonas. Next base: position 13,040 of record NZ_LHVO01000011.1, on the reverse strand, counting down.
TGCTGCCTGGAACAGTTGGCGAGCGCATGATCAATCACTATGAGTTCTACAGCGCATTCACCAGCGATGAAGAATTCCGTCTGGTATGCGACGGTAAAGCCTTGGGCTCGGTCCCCGTTAGCCGTCCGCTGACCAAAGACCAACGCATTATCTTCGGTGGCCGTCGATGGCAGGTGCGTGATGTTGACCTGCAGGCCAAGGTCATCATTGTCTCAGCGGCACGCGGCGGTGCTCCTCCACAGTTCGATGGCTTGGGCGCAATGGTACATGACGCCGTACGCGCGGAGATGCGAGCAGTCTTGGCGGACTCCAGCCCCTGCCCTTTTATCGATCATGGTGCCAAAGCTTTACTCGACGAGGCCCGGAAAACTTTTGCCTTATTGGGGCTTGGTGAGCGGTACCTTATCGAGTCGGGTGGGAAATGTTATTTGATCAGTTGGTTGGGGGATTACGCTAATGATGCACTACGCCTGCTGCTCAATCATGTAGGTTTATCTTGTGATAATTCGGGCTTAGCTATAGAGATCGACGCGAGCATTGATCAGGCAAAAAATGCACTCGCGGATGTGGGAGGTCTGGATCCAAGCGATCTCAGCTCGATACTCTCAGATGTGGAGAACATGTTGCGCGAAAAATGGGATTGGGCGTTGCCAGAGACGCTGCTTATAAAATCTTTCGCATCCATATCGCTCGATATCTCAACCGCAGTTTGTTTTGCCCAGAGACAGTCGATGAGCTGAATCTAAACCTTGAGAGGTTGATGTGTTCAGACAATCTGCTGTCCGAACAACACCAAGGCATATCCAGACAACTCCCCCTACCGCCTGACTTCCATTTTGTAAAACAAATTCTCAACCATCAACCGGCGCCGATCAGACGTGACTGCCTCCTGAATCGGTCGCGGTAGGAATGGCAGTTACCTGCCCCCCCGCACAGATCCGTACGTGCGAACTACCGCATACGGCTCCTGCCTTGGGTACGTGACGCGAAGCAATCCTCAGGGTAAGGAAGTGCATTTCTAGGTCTTGGTATGTAGAGGTCGGCAAGGCGTCCGTAGCGTGACCATGAAGCCGATTACGCTGGCTGCGACGTTTGAGGGCTTGCCGCCATAGGCGACATACCGCCGAACGAAACCCACCAAGTCGTGTCACGTTTCCCGGCACCGCATGGTAATTGAAATACCCACTGACCACTCGGTTCAGCCACTGACCCACGACCCGAACAGGCTCATGGCGTCGGCGTTCAGCTCCTCCCGAATGACCAGCAACGTTGTGCGCATTCGCTTCTTAACTGTCAGGCGCAGTATTTGAAAACCACCGATCCTATTGGTACTACAACAGTGCGTGAAGCCAAGGAAGTCAAACGTCTGCGGTTTACCCAAACCTCGATCTCTGCGACTTCTCGCAGCAAAACGACCAAACTCGATCAGTCGTGTCTTCGAAGCATTTAGCGTTAAACCGAAGGGTCATGAGCTGATGTTTTACCTTCGCGTGATCCCAGTCATGGCAATGCTTTTGTCTGGGCGAGCCTGAGACCTTATCCGCGGGATACTGTCTTCCATCCGGTCTTGCGCAAACAACATGATCAAGAGCGGGATGAAAGGTATGACCCGGGTGTCGACAGCCCGCTGGAGTAGGTTCGAAGCCGTGTCACCAGTGGTGAGCTTTCATAGACTTCTCCAGGCCTCAGGGGCGAAGGTGGAAACACCTTCGGATATGCTAACGAACCCCGCAATACCGCTCTCATGCCCGCAGCACTTTATCGTCCCATCGAAGCGTGACGCACACATCCCCTTTCTCGCGGAACGAGGGGGATGTACGTGATCCCCCCGCCACTCACAACGCTTTAAAGTGGAGGGCCTGACTCCGGGTCAAGCAGGTAGACGATCTCTGGAATTTTCTCTTCCAAAGTATCTATCAGCCTGCGCCGCAGCCGAGCATCCTCTTTCTTGTGTAAGCGGATCTTTTCGATCGCCAGCGCCATGACGAACTCCATGGCCGCCTCCCCCCTCTCACACCCGTAACCTGCCGCCAGTCGATAGATGATGTCAGCCATCGCCAGGCTTTGAGTCTCATCGGCGCGATAGTCGAGTTCAGTTGGCAAGGCGGCGTGTAGGAATGCCGCCTGAATAATCCCGTCGTCAAAACGGGAAAACACCTCCGGCGACAAGAGCACCTGCTGAAGCTCGCCGGACTCCAAGCGCTTGGCGTTTGCCACCTTTTCGCTTTGCCTAGCGTGCTGCAAGATCCACAAGATGGTAAGGAAAATGTCTGTAGAGGTTGCGACCGTTACATCCGTTTTCCCGTCAGGCTTTCCATCGACGAAAGCAAAACCACGGCTCAATTTCATCGGCTGGCCGGTATGGCTGCTTGGCCAAAACGGGTTCATGGCGAGCCCTTGCACTGGAGCTTGATCAAAAACTGCCATGCGGGCGGCGATGGGAGGCGAAAACGCCGTGCTGAATGAATGCAGTGAGCTGAGCAACGTCTGCTCTTTGTCCCAGTGATCGACGCAAGTCAACTCAGCAGCCGGGATCTCCATGTAGGTTTTGACTACGAACCTGCTGTGGTCTTTGGCTGGCTGGGTCAGGTTGCTCTGCAGCTCTTTGATCATCTGATAGCTGCGGCCGAACATTGCCCCCGTTATGTAGAGACGGGTACCGGTGAGCTGTGCAGTACGTAATCGACGACTGACGCTCTGTAGCCTAGAACCACGCTCCACCGCCGCGGCTAGAATAATGGCGGAGCCATTGAATTTTGTTCCGGCATCGAAGTTGTCAAACGACACCTTGGTCTCTATTTCAACGCCGCATTCCCGCAGATAGGCAATAGCCTGGTCTGCAAGCAAGGAGCTCGCCTCATCGTCATCATGAATGATCCAGCGTGTCGATGAGACCGCTTCCTCCTGCAACACGGTTTTAAACCAGGTTTCGAATCCATCGGTAGCGACGAGACTGTCCTTGTTGACGTGTACCGTGCGAGATCGTGCTCCGGGCTTGTCTTTCTTGAAACAGCTGAAGAGATTTTCGCCCATAAACGAATAGAACTTTGACTGCAGGATCGCCGGCGCGTGATCAGTATTGATGTTCAGAAGCCGCGTTTCGCTGTGCTCAGCAACGAATCGCTCGCCGTGGATACGGATCAGTCTCGTACCCCCGGAATCCCCCTCCTGTAGCATTTCGAAATCATCCGGTTCCTTCAAGGTATACAAAATCGTGCAGCAGGCAGCTTCCGGCTCGAAGGATAGAATAGTGGTCACAAGGCAAGGCGCTGCGCTGTTGATGTCGGCCCATCGCTGCGCCAGACCGCATCGCGTTGAGGCAGAAATCAGACACATTGCAGAAGCGCCTTTCGGCAACGCCCCGTCCTTGACCAATCCTTCGTGCGAGTGAAACGAACGAATGTCTGTAAAGAGAGGTTGGGCGAATCGCATCAAGTACATTTGCAGTGCGAATGCCAATGGCAACAGTGCGATCGTATCCAGATACAACGTATCTGGTGCGCTCATCCCGTACGCTTTCACTTTTTTGATCAGTGGCAAGCAAGCGAAGGCAAGGAAGTGTGCATAGAGCGCTTCCAATAGCAAATCCTCCGCCCGAATGAAATAGTTTGAAGCCCGAGATGACGGCTTTGAATAGAAAAAACCGGCTGGGGCTTTTTTTAGGACGTCAGAGCACTTCACCATATGGGCTAGGCCAGCTTTCACGATGTTAGAAGACTGAGCTTTGACCAGCATACCGAGCTTATTTTCGGGACCGGAAATGTGAATGTAGTCAGTGATAGCGCCCGCTTCGTCGTAGAAGCCAACACCGTAAACCTGTGGGGATCCCGGCCCCTTTCGCTCAAACTGAGCCATCAGCGGCGAAGCTTTGGCAGCCTTGTGCTCCTTGAATTCTTCAAGGGTGTATTTAGGCAGCAGGAACAGCAGTGCGTCAGGCATCACGTGCCGGGGCAGCTGAATCTGCAGCGCGTGGGAAACCTGGCTTGGCGCCAGGAAGTCAGGGCCAGAGAAAAAAACTGCGAGGTGGAGAGGCTTGCCATCCTGACGAAGCTGGGCTTCGAAATCCATGAGATCAGCCATATCAGTTCACCGGAATGCAGATGGTGAAAACTGTGCCTTCTGCGGCTGCCAATTCTTGCTCAGTGCCTCTAGCCGATGGTTCGAACGCCATGACTCCACTACGTCCTTGAAATGCCTGATTCAGCGAAAGTCGCCCCGTGCGCACACGAACGTAAGCCTTGAGTTTGTTGAGAGCCTGAAGGGCGTTGTGCAACCCCATGCCCGATCTATCGGAATCAGGCTTAGAGGTCATATGTTTCTTGAAGCAATCCAAGGTTGCGTTCAGTTCTTCATCCAGTTCCAATTCATCAAGGCTCTCGACCGGGCGCTTCTCTTTGGCGGTCAACCATCGTCTGGCTAGACCAGGCCCGCTGTCGATGACCGAGATCTCCAAAAAGTCGAGCACCTCAGATTTCAAGAAATGCTTCAAGATAAAGCGAGCCAGTTCCGGCTCCCGATCTGAGTAACCCAAGGCGTCTTGGCGGCTGATTCTGTTTAATTTGATCGAGGTGCCACGCAGCGCCTTTTTGTATTTTTTGTCTTTGACGTCCGTTACTGCATGCTGATCAGCGTTGGCTATCAGCTCCCACAGCACACTGCCCAGCTCTGGAAGACCCGACTTCAACAGCGAAACCTGGTCGTTGCGCGCGGTCATCAGTGAAGACGATTTAGCTATCAAATCGGAGAACCATGACTCCGGCTGTATAAGGGGCGTGTTGTGATGGTAGAAAGGTTTGATGAATTAACGCTTGGCGTTGTTGACGCAAAATAGGTTGATCGCGGTGGGGCGAGCGCCTCTGGTAGTGGATGTATTGCGGATGTCCCCAACGAACATCGCCTCCACGAGTGTCCGGATAGCCAGCAGGGCGTCGCGCCGATCGACTATTAGGTGATCTTCGGTGTGAATCTCACTGGACATGATCAGGGCGAACAGCCCGGCGGCGGTTTTAGCAACCTGTGGAATCTGGGCGATCGCTTCTTCAGCAGGCGCGTAGAGATGCAGGACTGAATGCTCGTAGGCCCGGGCCCACGTAACGACGAATTGGGCCAAGGCCGCATCAACCCCCAGCCCCCCGCCATGGCTCATACTGATAGGCAGTCTGAGCTGCGGATCCGTACCGAGTGTGTCGTAAAGACTCTCGATGTCATAAAGGTTTGACTTGCGGTTGATCTGCATTCAGGCCCTCACGCTCCCTCGATGCTTGCATGCCGTTTTTGGCTGTCTTCCAATGGCTCGCACGTAGCCTAGGTATAGGCGCGAATGTACGCGATAAGAATAAATTGGGCGATGAAAATCCAAGGTGAGGCGCCGTTAAACCATTGAAGTCGACGGGTGGGTAATCACGTTTTACAGCGATTGCGACACACTGGACTACTGCGACAGCATTTATAGCCGGATGGTCGCGCTTACACCTTCGATTCCTCTGATCGGTTTGGCACCGACCCGGTGGAGCTGCTGAGCACATGGGAGCACCAACAACCCGAACGGATGCTCTGGGAACTGTAATCAGCGCTCTAGCCCCATCTCCTGCTCCAGCTCCAGCTCCATCACGCCCTACCCGCTGCTTCCTTCACAGTGTCCACGCCCGTAGAATCGGGCTACCTGACAAATCGCGCAGGTGGCGCCTATTTCTTAGCCCTGCAAAGAACGCTTAGTCTGTGGATGGCGTGCCCATGATTGGGTGTCCTACTCACTCGAAACGATTGGAACACGTCGCTAATGAAACCTGAGGTCAAAAAACTCAACACTTATGCCAAGGGTGACCGGTTCGAGGAACAGGTCTTTGATTTTCTTTCGAAGGAAATTACCGAAGGCCGGTTCTACGCCTTCCGGCCTGAGTGCTGCAAGATTTTCAGGAAGAAGGGGTATTACTCCCGCGATCGCGAAGATTTCATCATTTTCGATGTGTCAGTGGAAATCTTTCTGCCCGGCTTTGAAACGCCTTCGTTGCTTGTGCTCATTGAATGCAAGAACTACAGCGGTACGGTGCCGGTTGGTGATATCGAGGAGTTCGGCTCGAAGATCAGCCAGGTCGCCGGTTTCAATGCCAAGGGGATTTTCGCATCTGCCAGCGCGTTCCAGTCCGGCACATTCAACATTGCTCGCAATCGTGGCTTCGGTGCGCTGCGGTTTTTCGACCAGTCTGAATTCCGCTGGGAGCTTCCCCGTACGCTCCTGACTGGCGCTCGTAGCGTGCGAGCCCGTAAGCGCGCCGAGATTGAATATGCACTGACCCAGCCAGGCTTCAAGCCTACGGTACACAACGCGTATGCCGTTACTCCCTCCGGGTTCACCGACGGTTGGGACGGTATATGGAAAGGGTTGGGCCTAGAGAGCGCGTTCCGGGAGACTGACTTGTCTCTCATTCGATTGCCCGCTCCTGTTGCCGCGCCGAGGGTGGCGTTCATCTCGCGGGACAGGATCGAGAGCCTGGCGACGCAGGCGTTGGGATCAATCTCGTACGTCCACGGCGCGGTGGATCTGGACGCGCTTGTGAAGAAGGAGGCTACCGTCAACGGACTGGTTGTGAGCTACTTGGAGTCCTCAACTTCTGCGTTGGGCAGCATTACGTTCCGTCCTCTGGAGATCAAAATCTTCGCTGAAGACAGCCAATCCCAACTGGCACGCTTCACCCTCGCTCATGAGTTGGGCCACCATTTTCTCAATCACAAGCGCTATATGACCCGGGAAAGCATCCGGGCTCAAGAGATTGACCAAGCCCAATTTATCACAATCCCCAAAGGGGAAGTCGAGCGGTTGGAGTGGCAAGCCAATACGTTCGCCTCGTGTCTAATGATGCCTAGTGAAGACTTTCAGACGGCTTTTTGGCTCTTGCTGCGGCATCTCGGTATTCGTAATCGAGGGCACGGCCCCTTGTACCTTGATAGCCAACCTGACAACGTCAGCCAATTCGAAACCGTGTGCGCCTCGCTCAGCAAATATTTTAATGTCTCCAAGACCGCGATCCGCTTGCGAATGCGAGCACTAGGCCTGCTGGTCGAAGTGGAAAGGTGACTTCGCCGGACGGGTACGTTTATCGCCTAACTTCAAGCTTATAAAATACGCTCTCGATTTGAAACCTGCGCCGGTCAGACATTACCGCTCCCTGAATCTGGCTAGAGAGCCTCACGAAATAGCGGCACTCGTTCTTTTCGCCGAGGGCTCTAATGCCCTGCACTGTCTTGACGAAATCCTCATAGGATCGAGTCGTGTTGGCCATCAGATCTGTAAACCCTGGTAAGGCCTGTGCATCCGCCAGCCGTGATTGAGGCCAGGCGGGCTCAAAACTCATGTCGTTATCACGAAGGTAGACGGTGAGGAACATCTCTGGTTTACCAGCACTGTCGGCCCAGCACGGCGGAAGATCCCCGCCCTTACCCTTGTTGAGGCGGTTCTGGAGAAACTGCACCTGCCCCTTTAGATCGGCATTCGTTTTCTGCAATACGGCGGGGTTCAACCCATCCTTTTCGGCTTGGGTAAACGCCTGCGCATGCTTGACCAGATCCTGTACTTGTTCAGTGGTTGGCGCGCTATCGGTGGCGAGCGCGGCCTTGAGCATTTGCTCGGTAGACTTCAGTTGCCCAATGCGCTTGACGATGTCGGTAGGCTGGTGATCCTTGTCTGGGTCGGCGACCAGCTTCTTAAGCTGATCGTAGGACATCAGGGTTTCGAGTATCAGCCGCTTGCTTTGTTCAGGCTTACCAGCACTGCCGGCATCTTTTAGGGCTTTGTCTATTGCAGCCAGGGCTGTTACCTCCTGCTCTTTCTGCGTCAGCAGTACTTTCAGCTCGGAGGCTTCATCTCGGGCTTTTGAAGCATCCACAAGCTTGCTGATGACCTCGTCGGGGTTGGTGATACCCTTTTCAGCCAGTCGTGTTCTTAGAGCCTGCGTGGCCTCAGCAATTGTCTTCTCACGCTCGTCTAGACCGTTGAAGCTATCGAGCTTCTGCTGCAGGACATGTTTATCGGCGTTGAGCTTGTAGACTTGGTACCCGGTCAGCATCAGGAGCAGAAATGCGATCACCATCCAAATCTCTGAGATGGACAGACTGAAGACTTGATCGTTTTTCTGACTCATCAAGCAGGTCTCGCATCAGACTCAACTGCATCGTTGACTGCGACGAACTCTAAGCTTGTTCCAGGTGCGACGGACGCCTCATTGACCGCTGGCTGGATCACTTCGATTTTGCTGAGATGTTGAATTTTGAGGGTCAACTCGTCCAACTGTACATGCGCATGTTTAGCATTTGCATCGCTTTGCTCGACTCGGGCAGCCATCTTGCCGTGAACCTTGTTGCTGTCAACCACCGCCTCGATCAGTGGCGTCAACGTGTCCAGGATGCTCATCGCGAGGGTTTCGTTGGACTTGGCGCCCTGTTCGATCACCGATTGGATGCCTTTGCCGATCCCTTGTTCGAGGCTTTTGAACGATGTCTCAGAAGCCTGATTCAGATCCTGGAAGCGATCCACCAACTTGAACATCACCTCACGATTAGCGCTGGCCGATTCCAATTGATCCTTGTGACACCCATTAAGTGAACTCAGAAATTCTTTCTGAACACGCTCAAACTGAGCGACAGTCTGGCCGCCCTGCGCCGTAATGCTGTCCATTAATCGTTGCTGGATGTCGACGATATTGCCGACAGCCGCTAGGTTTTCCTCAAGCGACTGCGTTTTTGTGTTCAGTCCACGGATCGCGGTACCTACCGCGCGGGCTGCTGTTTTCACATCATCCGCCAGTGTCGAGATACTCGTGTTGACGCCATCGGTTGCATTGGCCAGCGTATCAAGCGCAGGGCTCAGCTTCTTAGCGAACAGGTCATCCGGGAAAAGAGTGTGCTCCAGCCGCGCCGAAGCTTTTTCACCGAATTCAAGTGAGTGGCTTTCCATTCGCTCCAACGTTTGCTCACTGCGTTGAGCAAGGCCGGAGATGGTACTCAGCATTTCATCGCTGGCACCTTTGACATCGCTCAGCATGGCAGCAAAAGCTTCATTGCTTCGCCCAGTCGCGTGGGCGAAGTAATTGTCCATCTCCGCCATGTTCTGCTTTGACATCTCAGTGATTTGCTCTTGCACGCTCGACACCGCATCACGAGAAGTGGCAATCACGTTGTCTCTAAACATCACAAGTTGCTGGTAAGCATCCTCAAACATGTGCGCCAAGTTCTCAGACGCCTTGACCGCCTGCTCATGGATGCTTTCAGCGACGTCATCCTGATCGGCCTTAAACCCGATATAGAGTGTTCTGGCAATCATGCCGATGCCAGTACTGACGAGGGCTGCGCCGAAACGCATTGCCATACCGCTCAGGTTGTCACCGATGCTCTGAATATCGATCAGGCAGACGATGATGCTGCCAACCGTGAACAGAAAACCCAAGTAGTACACTGAGTCAGCGAACTTGGCCACAGTCAGCTGCATGTCGTAATTTTCCCGAATGCGGTTGCCTACCCACCAGTACCCGGCCATGACGGCAATCGGAACGACCAGACCAAAGAAAAAGGTGCCGACATAAAGGCTCAGCACAGCGGAGCTCGCCTTGAGCACCAGCGCAATGATGAACCAGAACCTTACCGTTCGCAGGTGGGCCTTAATGTCCATTTACAGTCCCTCCATGGGGTTCACGCTTTCAAGCTTCGCTTGGTTGGCTTCGAAATAATGAGCCCAGAAATCCGACCGCTTTCCATAAGGCGCAGCGCTTGGCTCGGCTATTAGCATGTTGATGGTGACTTTCACGTCCCGGAGTGTCATGGCCGTAGATTTGCGGCCGTAAGGCGTATTGGCGAATTCTTTGTAGGACGGCAGCGTCGATCTGTACATGCTGAAGGAGGCCTCGTTTGCCACCATGTCGCTAAAGATGATCAGCTGCTTGTCGCCCTGTACGTTCGAGTGCTCAAAGGCTTTGATGCCTACTAGCTGGAGCATCTCGAATATCGGCGACGTCTTGGCCTTCTCATCGAGCGAGATGTGCTGCATTACAACATCCAGCGGCTTGTCGAATTTGTCAGCGTAGTCCTTCTCAACCAGCCGCTTTGAGGAGAGATATTTCATGTCATCCTTCCACTGGGTAGGCTTGCATCGCTCAAACAGGGGCGTGTCATGTTGCTTATAATCTTCGTCCAGCAGGAATACGGAGATCAGGGCTCCCACCGGGAGATCATTGATCACCAGCGATTTGATGCGCTGAGATAGGGCCGCTTTCTCGTTGAATGAGAATGGCGAGGTGTTGTCGATCAACACCACGTATTGTGCAACTGGCCCCTTGCTTGGGCACAAGGTCACCTTGTCGAGGGTGTCTTTTTGAAGCATCGTCCAGATGCCCCATCCAATACCAGCAAGCACCAATAGAACCACCGCCCAGATCACGAGGGTGTGCGAAGAGGTCTTCTCGTCTTCTTCGAAGATCGACATCGTGATTTCCTTAAGCGTTGCTTTCCAATGGGTGGGTCAATTCATATTGCTGGTTGAAGGACGCTTCAATTTTGTTTCGCGTAGGCTCGATCGTCGCGATCATCTCTTCCAGTAGCGCCTCTTGCTTTTCCAAACGCTGCTGATCGTCAACGATGCTGAAATCAGGCATCGTGTCCGACTCGAAGATCACGGGCTCGTCAAAGTAGGCTGGGCGCGGGCAGTCAGCCGGCCGCTTAAGCTGGTTCTCATAGCGGTAAGACTGAACGAGTGAGCGCATGGTGTGCTCGACTTTGACGGTATACGCCGTCAGGGTTTTGCCAACCACGGTTTTGTCATTCATGCCCCTTTTGAAGCGTAGAATCCGCTGTTCAGCGTGTTTGATCTCAGCTTCCAGCTGAGAAAGCTTTCCAGCTTTTTCAGATTCAAGCTTTTTGCGCAGGTCGGTGATCGCCTTTAGGTTTACGAGGAAAGCATCCTTGTAGGCCTTGAAGACCTTCGCATAACCGGGATAAGGGTCGGTCCAGTGGTAAGCGTGCCACATGGCCATCAATCCGAAAGCCACAGTCGCAGCGAAGAGCATGATCGACTCAAAGTCGATGAAAGGACTTACGTGGTTGGCAAATGCGTGCCCGGCGAGGCCCAAAGCACTTTCGCTTCCGTCCTCCAGTACGCCCAGAGCATAGCGAAAGTAAGCCACAACACACCCCATGGCCACCGCAGCCAGCAGCCCCATAAGCCCGGACATCCATCCATAGAGCCGTCTGCCCAGGTTGACGTGATTGGTGTTGGTGAAGATCCAGCCTGCAAGAAGCCCGAGCGCGACGTTGACAATAGAGAAACCGGCGGCCAGCACGAAACCACCTGCGAGACCGTCGGCCATCCCATTAGCAAACCACATCGCGTTGAAAACACCCTCGAACACCACCGCAAGGATGAGCCAAGCTTTGCGCTGGCTCAGTTTATTCTTGGTCGGGAGCTTCGCGTCGGTCTCAGGAAGGTGATTTTCAAGCCGGAAGGCATCGAGCAACTCCTTGTGCTCTCTCATCTGCTGACCGGTGATTTGGATCTTAGGCTGAGCCATCGAAAGAATTCGATCAGCTGCGCGGACGAATTCATCACCCAATTGAGCAATTCGATTGGCGTCACGCGTGAGCTCAACCTCATCCAGACCGCGCTGGATCAACACTTTGCGGTGCGCACCGTATTTGAAACCCATTGATCGCAGATTGCCGAGCTCCGACTTGATCGCATGCTCAACCGGGCTTTCTTGCACTTGGTCAGGGGCTGGTACGCGGGCAGCACCATGCTCGTGGGCCTTGCGTACCACATCAAGGCGCTCACGAATTTCGTTTTCATCGAAGGGCTTGAGCAGCGGCTCGACAGATTCTTCCGGCCGGCTTTCGAAAAACTTGACGATACCGGAGAAGATTTTTTTGAGAAAATTCATTGAGAAAAATCCGTAAATCGTTGCCTTAGAACGACTCCTGAAATTTCCCAACAGCGCACCTAGTCGCTAGGTTTGCACCGCGACGATGGCCTGATAGGGTTCAGTGAATGCGTTTTCCGTAACGTGAGCCTGAGATCAAAAGGCCATCATTTAGCCCGAATCATGACGCTGGGGAGATGGATTGGCAAGGGAAGCTGGAGCTATATCGTCAGCTAGGCTGCACACTTGAGCGGTATGTTGGTTGTGAGTTGATCGTCGGTGGCGGCGCGTCTTACGCATCCGGTTCGCTTTCCGTTCGTTTTAGAGCGTCCTTAAATAGGCAGCCCCCTACTGATGCTGAGCCGAAACTCACAACACATATTCGAGGGGGTATCGTTCAAGGTCAGGAGATGTACCGCTCGCCCGGTAATCCATAGGTGCCTTGGCCGCATCCGAGAAATCCGCAATAATTCTAATAAGCCACTATCATTCTATGGATTGCAGTTATGGCACGGAAGCGCAAAGGGGCGAACGTGGGTCTCGGTACCCTCTTCCCCCTCGTCATCTTGGTTGGACTGTTCACACAGATTCCGAAGCCTGTTTGGATTGTTCTCTCCGTGGGCATCGCGATTGGGTGCATATGCTGGCTTATTTTCAAACCTCGTAAGCGCAATCTCACCTCCTCCCCGGTCCGTGACAGAATTATCAATCGGGAACTGTTGAAGTACTCGCCCGAAATCTGTGCGCAGCATCAAACGACTTGCTAAGTCCCCAGGGGTCAGTCTCTCGCCTTGAATGCGCGCGTTGGTGGCGATGTGAATGGCTAACGCTGCAGCATCCTCAGGCCGTCTTTTGGCGTTGGGGTATAGCCCTATGAATCGCCTCGGGTTTCGTAGACACCTCTTTGCCTTAAACTGAGGCCAATTAGGAGGTGCCATGAGCAACCCACGTTATCCCGAAGAATTCAAAATCCAAGCGGTCAATCAAGTGGCCGAAAAGAAGCTGCCTGTCGCTGAGGTGGCAGCACGTCTTGGTGTGTCGACGCATAGCCTCTATGCCTGGATAAAGCGCTACAGCAAACCTCTAGAAGAACGACAGCAAGACGATGATCAACACGCTGAACTGCGTCGTCTGCGAGCGGAG
>NZ_LHVO01000010.1 GCF_001269925.1 Pseudomonas sp. MIACH | reverse complement strand
TTTCTTTGCAATGGTGTTCCATCTAAAAGACACAACAAAAACAGGAGCAGATCCGATGCCCAAGAGAACCTGCCTATGAATGCCCACAGCGAATCCATCGACATCGCCATCATCGGCTCGGGCTTTGCCGGCCTGTGCATGGCCATCAAGCTCAAGGAAGCGGGGTTCACCGACTTCTTTATCGCCGAGCAGGCCGACACCCTCGGCGGCACCTGGCGGGACAACCACTACCCCGGTTGCGCCTGCGATGTGCAGTCCCATGTGTATTCGTTTTCCTTTGCCCCCAACCCGGACTGGACACGGCAGTTCGCCCCGCAAGCGGAAATCCGCGCCTATCTGGAGCAATGCGCGGCGCGCTTCGGCTTGGCGCCCTATTTGCGTTTCGGCATGGGCCTTACCCGCGCGGTGTTCGATGAACCGCTGCAACGCTGGCAGTTGAGCTTCAGCGATGGCCGCCACGTCAGTGCGCGGGTGCTGGTGTCGGGGATGGGCGCGCTGGCACGCCCGGCGCTGCCGGATATCCCGGGGCTGGAAAGCTTCAAGGGCAAGCGCTTTCACTCCCAGCAGTGGGATCACGCGTACGCCTTGAAGGGCAAGCGCGTGGCGGTGATCGGCACTGGCGCCAGTGCCATCCAGTTCGTGCCGCAGATTGCACCCCAGGTGGCGCACCTGGACCTGTTCCAGCGCACCCCGCCGTGGATCATGCCCAAGCCCGACCGCGCGATTTCGCCGCTCGAACGCTGGCTTTTCAAACACGTGCCCTTCACCCAGCGCCTGGTGCGTGGCGCGTTCTACTGGGCACTGGAAGGCCGTGTGGTGGGCTTTGCGCTGCACCCACGATTGATGAAAATGGTGCAGAAAATCGCCCGGCGCCACCTGCACAAACATGTCACGCGCCCTTCCCTGCGCAAGGCCCTGACGCCGGACTACACCATCGGCTGCAAGCGTGTGCTGATCTCCAATGACTACTACCCGGCGCTGTCGCGCAGCAATGTCGAGGTGGTGACCGACAACATCCTGCGCATCGAAGCCGACGGCGTGATCACCGCCGACGGGATCAAGCACCCGGCCGATTGCCTGATCTTCGGCACCGGTTTCCAGGCCACCGACCCGCTGCCCCGCGACTGCATCATCGGTCGCGACGGCGTTGACCTGATGGACACCTGGCGCGACGGCGCCCACGCCTACAAGGGCACCACGGTGCCAGGCTATCCCAACCTGTTTTTGATCATCGGGCCCAACACCGGGCTGGGGCACAACTCGATGATCCTGATGATCGAGGCGCAGGTCACCTACATCCTCGACGCGCTCAAGCAAATGCAGCGACATCGCATCGCCACCGTGGACGTCAAGCCCGCAGTGGAGAGCGCCTACAACCAGCACCTGCAAGACCAGCTCAAACGCACCATCTGGAACACCGGCGGGTGCCAGAGCTGGTACCTCGACCCGCGCACCGGCAAGAACACCACCCTGTGGCCCGGCTCGACCTGGCGTTTCAAGCAGGTGACCCGGCAATTTGCGCTCAAGGACTACGTGGCCGGCCTGGGGCCGGTCAATGCCCCTACCCGGCCGATGCCGCCGCCCCATTCCACCGCAGAAGGTAGCCTGTCATGAAGTCATTCAACGGCCGCGTGGCGGCGATTACCGGCGCGGCGTCCGGCATGGGCCGCGCCTTGGCCCTGGCCCTCGCGCGTGAAGGTTGCCACCTGGCGCTGGCAGACAAAAACAGCCAAGGGTTGGAGCAGACCCTGGGGTTGATCAAGACCTCGACCCTGTCGCCGGTGATGGTCACCACCCAGGTGCTGGATGTGGCCGACCGCCAGGCCATGGAGGCTTGGGCCGCACGCTGCGTGGCCGACCACGGTCAGGTCAACCTGGTGTTCAACAATGCCGGCGTGGCCCTGTCGAGTACGGTCGAAGGCGTGGACTACGCCGACCTGGAATGGATCGTCGGCATCAACTTCTGGGGCGTGGTCCACGGCACCAAGGCGTTCCTGCCGCACCTCAAGGCCAGCGGTGACGGCCATGTGATCAACACGTCCAGTGTGTTCGGCCTGTTTGCCCAGCCTGGCATGAGCGGCTACAACGCCACCAAATTCGCCGTGCGCGGTTTTACCGAATCCCTGCGCCAGGAACTGGACATGCAACGCTGCGGCGTCTCGGCCACCTGCGTACACCCGGGCGGCATTCGTACCGATATCTGTCGCAGCAGCCGTATCGACGCGAACATGACCGGCTTCCTGATCCACAGCGAACAGCAGGCCCGCGCCGACTTCGAAAAACTCTTCATCACCGATGCCGACCAGGCCGCCAAGGTGATCCTGCAAGGCGTACGCAAAAACAAGCGCCGCGTGCTGATCGGCCGTGACGCCTATTTCCTCGACCTGCTCGCCCGCTGCCTGCCGGCGGCCTATCAAGCGCTGGTGGTATTGGCCAGCAAACGCATGGCGCCCAAGCCGCGCCCCCCGGTATTTGAAACCCACGACGAGCCCCGACTCTGAACAGGAGCACGCAGCATGTTGCCGATTCGCCGCGATATCCATTTCGACCTGCCCGCCGAACGCATCAAGAACTGGCACGAACAAGGTCCGTTCATTACGCATTTTTTCAATGCCCTGTCGCTGCTGTTCCCCCAGGGCGAGCTGTTTTTCATGGACAGCGTGCGCCACTACCGCCAGCGCATCGAGGACCCGGAACTGAAGAAACAGATCCAGGGCTTTATCGGCCAGGAGGCCATGCACAGCCGTGAGCACGTGGCCTATAACGACCTGATGCAAGCCGCCGGACTTCCAGCGCACACCCTGGACCGTCGGCTTAAATTCATTCTCGACCTGCAGAAAAAACACTTTCCGCCGGCCTTCAACCTGGCGATCACCATCGCCCTTGAGCACTACACGGCGATGCTGGCCGAAATCCTGCTCAGTGACCCGTCACGCTTCGGCGATTCGCTCAAGGGTTACCAGCAGATGTGGTACTGGCATGCCCTGGAGGAAACCGAACACAAAGCCGTGGCCTTTGATGTATGGAACACGGTGATCAAGCCTGGGCCTAAACGCTACCTGCTGCGCACGGGCGCCATGCTCACCACCACGGTGTTTTTTTGGCTGGTGGTGCTGGATTTTCATGTGCGTCTGTTGATAGCCGACCGCAAGGCGGGTGGGCACCTCAAAGGCTTCTGGCGCATGTTGAAATTTCTTTATGGTCCCAAGGGCGTTTTCCCACGGATGCTGGTGCCGTGGCTGCACTACTTCAAGCCCGGTTTTCACCCCTGGGACCACGACAACCGTGCACGCCTGGCGGGTATTGATCGCCTGGTCGAGGACATCGAACAGACCCAGCGCGGCTACTAGACCTGCGCCATGGCCGCACGCTGGCGCACAAAGCCTTCCATCTGATCGCCCGGCAGCGCCTTGCTGAAATACCAGCCCTGGATAATCAGTTCGGTGCCGGTGTTCAGGAAGGCCAACTGCTCGGCGGTCTCCACGCCTTCCACCACCACACCCAGGTTCAGCGCTTCACAGAAACGCAACATGCCGGTGAGGACCTGGGCGCCCTTGGGATCGTGCTGGGCCACCACGAAACTGCGGTCGATCTTGATGAAGTCCACCGGGAACTGGTGCAGGTAACTCAAGGCCGAAAACCCGGTGCCAAAATCGTCGATATAGACCTTGGCGCCGATGGCCTGCAGTTTCTGGATGGTCTGGCGCGTGGCCGGGATATCGCTGACCAGTGCGTCTTCGGTGATCTCCACCGACACCTGCCCGTGGGCCTGGGCGAGGATCTCCACCAGGCGCTCGCCGTAGGCGGCGTCGGTCAGGGTTGCGCTGGAAATATTGATGGTCATCGGCAGGGCAAAGCCGAGCTTCTGCCATGCCTGGTACTGGCGGATCGCCTGGGACGCCACCCACATATCCACGTCCGGCATCAACCGCGCCTGGGCCAGCCACTGCAGGAACTCCCACGGTGAATGCACCGCGCCCTGCTCATCGCGGGCGCGCATCAGCGCTTCGCAACCCGTGCACAACCCGGTGCGGGTCGAGACCTGCGGCTGGAACTCAAGATAGAACTCGTAATCGCTGAGCTGTTGGATGTGGTTCAGTTCATTGGCCTGGCGCGCCAGGATCCGATGGGACGCCAGCACCGGGTCCAGCTCGCGCAGTCGGCCTTTTTCTTCCAGGCCGCGAAAGGTCATGTCCAGGGACTTGAGGTACACCGTGCCACCCTCGGTCGCCTGGCGATGAATCGCACGCACATAGGGTGCGTACACCAGCGTGCCCAGGACCAGGAGCGTCACTTGCAGTGCAACGGCCGCCAAGTCGCCGTGGGTACTCAGGTAGGCATTGAGCAGCACCGGTGCGGTAAACGGTACGCTGGCCACCGCCGGGGAAACCCACCCCAGTTGCACAACCGTAAGCGCCACCATTGCGTTCATCGCGGGCACCACCAGAAATGGAATGAACAAGCGCGGATTAAGGATGATCGGCAGGCCGAACAGCAGGACTTCACTGACGTTGAACAATGAGAGCGGCAAGCTCGCCACGGCCACCAGGCGCATGGACTGGCTCTTGGAAAACAGCAGGATTGCCAGCAACAGGCACAACGCTCCGCCCGAGCCGCCGATAAACGCAAAGCTGCCCAGCAAGCCGCTGTTCAACATGTATTTGATCGGCTCACCCGCTGCCAGCGCCGTGCTGTTGAGCACCACGGCCTGGTCCAGCACATCAAACAGCGGCTGCATGGCGTATACGCCGTGGATCCCGAAAAACCACAACAGCGAATTCATCAGGGTGACAAACAACCCGCTGCCGTAGGGCGACTCCAGCGCATCGAGCACCTGGGGGCCCTGCATCTGTGCCACGTAGGGCATTTGCAACAGCAAGGACAGCACCGCCACCAGCGCCAGGGCGGTGATGACCCCAGGCACCACCATATTGATCGTGCCTCGCAGATTGTGCCCCACCAGATCTTCATTGATCAGCCGCGTCCAGCGAAAACGGTGCAGCCAGGCCACCGCCGGTACATTCAGCAGCGGCGAAGCAATCGCAATGAACAGCACAAACGTCGCTGACGCCCGGGGGTACTCCCGCAGGATAAACGTCGCGACCACCACATGGGCCAGGCACAGGAACGCTACCGGCAGTTGCGGCAAGCGGTGCTGGATCGCCAGCATGTACCCAATGGATGCGGCCACCAGCAACGGGATCACCGAGCTGATCTGGTTGTGCAGCCCCGCCAGGAAGGTCACCACCTGCGGGGCCAAACCCATCACCCGGGCGCATTCGGACAGAATCAGAAAGCCCGCCGACACCAGCAGGCACGGCAGGATCCATAGCAGTCCTTCGCGGATCGCGCGCAATGAATCGGCACTGGCCAACGCTGCCAGACGCTGGGTAAAGAAAAGTTTGAACAGCGTTTGCGCCATGACCCATCCCTCTGCCCATCGCCCGCGGCCCTTGAAAGGCAGGGTCGGAAACATCGCGGCTAACGCTACACGTCCTGGCACCGGGTGCGAAAGTCTTTTGCCATGGGTATCGTTGAATTTTCAGCAAGGGGTGACAGGCACAGCCCTGTTTTCCCCAAAATAGTTGAATTTTCTGACCTGGACCGATCCTGGAATCTGCTTCAATACCTGTTATCTGTGTGCCGTGTGCCCACAGCGCTCGCCTCGGGCCAGAAACCGAGGCCTGATCCCACATGATTTGGAGTACACCCTTGTCACCTCCCGGCGATAACCACCAGCTCGCGCTGGATCGATTCTTGAACGAACACCCTGATGTGGCTGCAGAACTGAACACCCTGAACCCGCTGGCCGCGCAGGCCAAGGGCGAAACCCTGGAGCAGTACCGCGCCGAGCGGCTGCATGAAGCCTTCGAGGCCGAAGCCGAGCGCCAGGGTTTGTTTGCCTGGGAGTTGACCCTCAAGCTGACCGCACAATCCCCCGCAGACTTCGAGACGCAGCGCCTGGAAGTGCACAAGGAAGTCGCCCAGATGGCCGGGCTGAGTTGGATCGAATACTGCCAACTGCATGATTTGAGCGACTGACGCGCCCCTAAAGAAACCAGCGACGCCTGCGCCCATTCATTGCTTCACACAATTCCTCGACGCACATGGTGCGGTACTCAGGGTCCATGGCCAGCGCAGAATGCAGCGCCGACCAGCACTGCCGAGGCAGTTGCCGGGGCCTGGGCAGTGGCTTATCCGGCTCGCGCTCGCCGGGCCGTCGCCCCTGGGCCAGCGCATAAATCACGCAGGCGGCGGCATACACCTCGGCCCTGGCGGAGATGTCCTCCCCCGCCAGCAGTTCCGGCGCCGCATAGGCTGGGGTCCAAGCGTTCAAACGGCTGCGACTCAAGCTGGGCAACCCCGCAGCCTGCTGTGCCTGGGCATGGCCCAAGCCAAAATCGAACAGCCGCACGCCCTGCTCGCCCACCATGATATTGGCCGGCTTCACATCGCCATGCAGAACGCCCTGCTTGTGGGCATAAGCCAGTGCATCCAACAGTTGCAAGGCGATGGGTTGCAGCTCCTGCCACGGCAATCCGTCCGGGTACTGCGGCAGCAGACAGTCCAGGGTCATGCCCTGCAGCAACTCCATAGTGAAGAACGCAATCTGGTGCGGCGTATCGACCTCGAAAGCAAACGTTCTGACCACGTGATCGTGCCGCAGGCTTCGGGTCATGGCGAACTCGCTATACAGCAATACATGGCCGTCGGGGCATTCAGCGAGGGTATCGCCCAACAGCTTCAGCGCCACCCACGCATTGGGCTCACCGAACGCCTCGTGCAACAGATCACGGGCCCGGTAGACCACACCCATGCCGCCGGTGCCCAATATCCGCTCAAGGTGATAGCGCCCCGCAAGCAGTTTCGGCGGGGCGATGACGGCACTCATGGCTGCACCACCACGGCCGTCAGATCATCCCGGGCCGGCCCCCGCAATACCTCGGTAAACAAGCGGTCCACGACCTGTCGGGACGTGCCCACACTCAGGGCACTGCCCAACTCGCCATGACTGAGGCCCTGATACAAACCATCGCTGCACAACAAAAACACATCCCCTGGCTGGGTAGTGAACTCCAGCACCGCCAGGCTCAGCGGCTGCCGGCCGCCTATGGCGCGGGTCAAGGCCCTGGCATCCGGGTGGGCCAGGGCCTGTTCCAGGCTCAACTGCTGCTTGTCCATCAGTTGCTGCCACAGAGAATGGTCCCGCGACAGCTGGTACAAGCGTCGTCCCCGCCAAAGATAGCAACGGCTGTCCCCGACCCAAATACAGGCAGCGCGATTGCCCTCCAGCAGCAACGCAACCACGGTGCTGCCCATGATGCCGTCAGCAGCCTGCTCAGTCGTTGCTTGCCCCATTTGCCGGTCGAGCCCGCGCAAGCAGCGCCTCACTGCCTCGACCCGCTCGTCAAAGCTGCCCTGACAGGGCAACGACGCCAGGCTGCTGATGACCCAATGGCTGGCCACATCCCCAGCCTGGTGCCCCCCCATGCCGTCGGCCACCGCCCAGCAACCACGCTGGGGGCAATCGAGGAATGCGTCCTCATTGCGCGCACGCGCCTTGCCTCGCGCCGTTCGCCCGGCGCTACGCCCATCAGCAGGTACCTGGCTCACAGTTGCTCCGGCAAGCGGAAGGTGCGCCAGTTCGCCATCTGAAACGGGCTGGGATCGCGTTGACTGGTAAGCAGGAAGCTGGCGCGCATGCCCGAAAGCTCGGCCATGAGCACTTGTGCATCCCGATCACTCGCATGCTCACTGTGCATCAGCTCGATAAACCGGAACAACGACCAGGGGCCGGTGTTTTTCTCAATTCCCAATGGCCGCTCCTCGCCCCGCTCCAACACCAGGCTGCTACGGCCATTGGAGGCTTCGTTGGGCCATTGGAACGCCATGGGCACGATCGGGCCATGACGGTATTCCAGGTGTTGATCGGCAACGCTCAGGATCGCGCGGCTGACCCCCTGATCCAGGCTATAGGGTGCCAGCGTGAAGCGAACCGCCCACTCGCTCTGGTCTTCAGCGAAAAAACCCTGGCGAATCATCTGGGCTTTCGTCAGTTGCTCCAACAGCGAGCGCGACAGCGCCAGGCTACGGCCATCCAGGCCCCGTGGACGGTAGCGACTGCCCTCGACGCTGACAAAGGGCCGCAGGTAGCTTTCATAAAAGCGCACCATCGCGCCTTGGGGCTTGAAAAACGCCTGGAAGTCGCCAAGGGCGACATCACTGTTGGCCCGCGCGTTGAACGGATACCGACGCTGGATCGCCTTGGCGTAAAAGCCATAGACCTCGCTTTGGTAGCGCCGATTGACATACACATAGGCGTCATTGAGCAGCAGCCGCCAACTCTCATCGGCTATGTTTTCAAACCAGCCTTTGAGCGGTAACGGCAAGCGTGCGGACACATCACGCAAATGGCCCAGTAACGGCTGCTGCCCCTCCATACGTTGCTTGACCATCATGAATACCGCCTGCTCTGGCGTGCTCTCACGGTTAAGGGCCGCCAGTTGCAGATGCCATTCATCGAGCAGCCGCAAAGCCTGCGTCAGTTCAACGCCTGGGTTCTGATCCGCGTCCAGCAATTGGTGCAAGTGCTCGAACCGACGCTGCAGTGCACGGCGGGCAGAATCAGGCGCGGCCTGATCATGCAGCTCGCTGAGCAACACAATGGAGGCCGTAGCGCCCAACTCGTCGGCCTGCTGGCTCACCGCTTCAAGGCGATCATTGGCCGACAGCAAGCGCGTGTTTTCCCGAACCTGCCGCAACAGTTTCAGCAACGGTGACTGCGCTGAGGCCAGGCTGGAAAGCCTGTCTGCATGCTGGCTCAGGCTGTCACTTTCCTGGAGGCGAACCTGGCCAATGGCGTGACTCCAGGTATCGGCGTACTCGTTGAAGTAGCGCTGCTCCAGCTCCTGCATCAACTGGCGCAGGTCCATGGGGCTGAGGTCAACGCTCTCCCCCAGCACCCAGTTATCCTGCGCAATGGCATTGACCAGCCGAGGGCCCTGCTTTTCGAAGTACTGCACATACCTTTTGGTATAGAAGCCGGGGATCGGCTGCTCGGCAACGGCTAATCCCCGCCCCTCGGCCAGCCGATAGGGCTCCAGGATCCGTGCCTGGTTACGCAGCGCCCTATAGACAACCCCCGCCAATGATTCCCCGCGCAGTTCCTTGCGGGCCTCGGCAACCAGCTCAGCGTTCATGGGCGTCACGAAGGGAAGCTCAAGCAAACGTGCGAGATGTTCGTTCAATCGTTTTTGCACGGACGCATCACCGGCATAACGGACAGACCAATGACTGGCCACGCGTTGCGCCAGCCAACCGTTATCGCGACGCTCGCGCAGGCTGAGCATCAGGTAAGCCCGCAGGATATCCAGTAGCCCCTCGCGGTCGCCCAGGCTGGTCCGTACCTGGTCTTCAAGCATCGTGGACACCAGGGGCAACAACTGCTGGTGCAGCAACGTTTCATAGGCACCGACCAGCACCGGCTGGCTCATCGTCCCCTGGTACAAGCCGCCACGCTCGCCCGGTCGAACGTCCGCCAACGCTGGAAACACCTGGGTAGCCGCCAAGCGAACGTCCAGCAGCGGCAGGAGCGCCAGGGTGGCGTCCAAACCGGATGAAGCGGGCAGCTGCGGTTTGCTCAATTGCGCCAGCTGCACCAGGCGCTGGTGATTGACCGAATAACTGTATGCCCATAGCGCCCCCGCCACGCTAATGACCAGGCACGCGGCCAACACCACTAACCCCTGATGTCGACGAATACGTTGTCGCTCCGGTGTCTGCAGCCCCGCAAGATTGGCCTCGGCAAAAATTACCCGGGTGAACAAGCCTTGGACGAAGTGGGAGCGCCGGTCGGCAGTCTGCGCACAGGTCAGGTAAAACCCGCGTAGTCCGTTAATACGCTGAAAACGGTGGGCGGAGAACGCAGACTCCACAAACCCGCACAAACGTTCACCGATTTGCGCGGCCTGCCGAGGGAAATCAAGCATCTGGCCACGGCGCTCGGCATTTCGCTCCTGATGCAAACGCGGGATCAGCTCCGCTGCGAGGCGCTGCAGCATCGCCTCGAACGCCTCGCGGACCTGGTTGATGGCGGTACCGGTCGTGCCCATGACCAAAGGTTCTCCGAGCAACGCTTCGGCACTGTCGCCCTGCGCCGTGTCAAAGAACTCGACAAAGCCTGGCAACCGGTCGGCCTGGGTCAATACAAGATAGATCGGCACATCCACATGCAGCGTCTGCTGGATGTCCTGCAGCCGGGTGTGCACGTGGCGGGCGTGCAGATCCAGATCGCGCTCATTGCTGCCCAGCAGGGTCTCAACCGCCAGCGTCACCACCACACCATTGAGTGGACGGGCCCTGCGCCGCCATTTGAGCAGCCCCAGGAACGTCGACCACCCCGCGCTATCCACTGCATGGTCAGGCTGGGCCAGGTAACGCCCGGCGCTCTCGACGAGTACGGCCTCGTCAGCGAGATACCAATCAAAATACTGGGTTGCGCCTGAGGCCATGGCCGCGTCGCGGTCGAGCGGGAAGTGCGATCCGCAGGCCGCCAGCAGGCAGGTCTTGCCACTGCCCTGCTGGCCGATCAACAGATACCACGGCAAGTCGCTGCGCCAACGCTCGCTGTGTCCACCATAGCGACGGGAGGTTTTCAGCGTGTGCAACGCCTCTTTGAAACGACCTCGTACCTGCTTCTGCTCGTCGTCAATCAACCCCTTGCGCTGATGGCGCTCCTGGTGCTCAGGTTGATTCAATCGGGCGGTACGGCGCGCGCCCACCATGACCATCGCCAACCCCCACAGCAGCAATAGCCCGCTGATGGTCAATAGACGGGCCGGTGCGCCGTGCCAGAACCGGTGGTCATCCACCGCCAGCAATGGCCCGAAAAACCACACCAGCAGCGCGCTGGACAACACGACAATCAGGCTCCAGACCCAACTCTTGCGCAGAACCGTGCCTACGTCCTTGAAGAATGCATTCATTCATCGCTCCCAGCGTTACAAAGGCGACCGTGTCTGATCCGGCGCCAAAGGTTGAAAGGCATGCAGCACCGCCATGCGTTCATTGCCCAATGCCCAGGCAAAGCCCAGGTACATAGCCAGCAAACAGGCGAGAGTGAAGACGCCCACCCCGGTCGCGGAAATAATCCGCAGCCGGGCGCCGGGCGGCAGGTCTGAGGCTGCGGGCACAGACAGCTGCAGGCGATCACCGCGCACATGCCTGATCTGCCGATACAAGCCATCCCGTACCGCTTCCAACTGCGGCCCTCCCCGTTCCATGACGCGGTATTTGCCTTCAAACCCGAGCGACAGGCACAGGTACATCAGCTCCAGCATTGCCACGTGCTTGACGGGGTCGCGGGACAAGCGCTCGAGCAGTTGGAAGCACTTTTCGCCACCGAAGGTTTCGTTGTGAAAGCGGCTCAGCAGGCTGGACTTCGACCAGTCACTGCGGTCGCCCCATGCCGTAGTGACCACGGCTTCGTCAATCACGCTGCACAACACATAGCGCGCCGACATGACCTGACTTTCCTCCGCGCCCTGGTGCAAGGCATGCGTTTCAAACGTCATGATCCCCGACGACAACCGATTGTTGAGGCTCTGCAGGTCTTCGCGGCCGGAACTGCTCTTGAGCTGAACGACCTGCGACAAGAGTTCCCAGGCGGCGGCTACCAGGCTGTTGGGGCCGATATTGAAACTCAGTGCTCCTTGCAGGCCGGCGGTGTAGATAATTCGGTCTTCCAACTGCTCAAAGCGCGGCGGCGATGGAAAGTCCGTCACCGATGCCTGTGCGGGAGCGCGACCATCGCGGTCGAGCAGGACGGTTTTTTCGTCCTGCGGGTATTCGCTGTCGATCGTCATGGCATTCAGTTCCTGATGGCCCAGAAATTGAGTTCGAGTTCGGCAAACTCGCCGCTGGCGTGGAAGGCAAAACCACCGGATTGCTCCAGCTGCGTGATGTCACGGGCACTGAGTTCGAGCATGAAATAGGTTTTGCCGGCATGGAACGGGATCTGTCGGGGCGCTACCGGCAATGGCTTGATCCTGATGCCGGCCAGGTGCAGATTGACCAGCTCGCGGATGCGCTCTACAGAGCCAATTTTCAGGTGTGCAGGAAGACGGTGGCGCAACTCTTCCGAATCGCACTGGGCGGTTGCCGCCAAAATGAATGTCGCGCTACCCAGCAGTTTGAGATCACTCACCGGGCACACGAGCACCCCGTACTGTCGCGGTTCCAAGGCCAGCTCAATGGCATGTTGTTCCAGTACCAACGACAGCACCGTGCGAATGCCTTCCATCAACCCGCGAAAACTCGCCCCCTGCTCTCCATGCTGGTAACGCGTCTCCAACTGCGGGCGTTTGTTGTCGATGGCGAACGTGGACAACTCGCCGAAAACCGACAACAACTCGCGATACAAGGCCTCTGGCCGCACCTGGCTCTGGCCCAGGAAGTGCCGCAACACCAACTCGCTACGATTGATCAATTGCAGCATGAGAAAATCGCCGACCTGAGCCCCCTCCGACCCGCCGCGGATCCGCGCAGCAATCGCATCGCCTCGGGTGGCCAGCAGGCTGATCACTTCCTTGATACATGACGCCACGTAACCTGAGCGCTGCAGATAGATGAACGTCGGTACAAAATCCGCGTCCAGCCGCACGCCCGCCTCGCGCGTCGAATCCAGCACCTGGGCGACCTGAAGTGTCACATGCAGCGGGTCGGTGGCGTGCTCCCCTGACAGCAATCGCAAGTCCGGGCGTGCACAGTTGATCTGGCAACGGGTATCAAAGCCTGCATTGGAATCCGTGATCTCTGCTGCGCAGCTGACGTAGCGCGCCAGCACATCAGTGTGCTGTTGCTGGCGCACTTCAACCTGATTGCCGATGGCCAACGGCAACGCCAGGTACACCGCTTGCCCACCGGTGTTGGGAGGGACCTGCAACACTAGCGGTTCCATCGCGTTGCTCAGTTCGAACAGGCTGCCATCGGGAAATACACCGCTGGCCTGGTTGACGACTACCTTCCCCAAATTGAGGTACTGCACATCGACGTCAAGGGTCAGGAACCCCCAACCATCAACGCCCAGCAAACGGGTGCGGTTGAGCTGTTGGCGATAGTAGCGATCGTTGTGCTGCAAGTGTTGGGGGCGCAGCAGCATACCCTCCTGCCAGATGACTTTATGAACCTGCATTTCTATCCTCCAACCTTAGGACTTGAGGGTCGACGACGCGGACACCGGACTCGTCGAGTAGCAGGTCAACACGCGTCCGTCGCTGCTGGAACACGGACAGCACGAGCCGCCACTGCACATGGGGCAAGTCCCGATAGGCCGCCAGCACCCCGACATAACGACTCTGTGGTTCGAGACTGAGCTTGAGCGCCAACAGCTCACCGGGGCGCAGTTCCAACTCTTCGCTGGCGACCCAATCCTTGGGCAGCGCCTGCTCGGCGCGGCCATAGAGGGTGAAGAAGTCAGCATTTTCGAACGCCACCGGGTGGCGCAGCTCAATCAGGCGCACCACGACAGGAGATGGGCGCCCATGGAGGTCGGGGTTGACGGCTTCGCTGGCCCTCAAGGTCAGGTCCAGCTTGGTCAGGGTTGAAAACGGGGACACGTTGGCACAACCGGCCAGCAGGCCCATTACGAACAACATGGGTATTAGGGTGGCTCGATACATGACCGTCATCCCGGATGAGCCGCGTGCAGTGTGGCGACCAGGCGCACCTGCTCGGCGTAGGCTTTGGAAAATTTGTTGCGCAACAACTGCTCGCCCAAGGGTTGCTCGTCGAGCAGTCGTCGGTAATAGCGTTGATAAGCCCGCCAATGGGATCCGTCGGTAGAGAACCTGACCCGCATGTCCTGGCGCTCGAAGCACAGCAGCAGGTGGCTCGGTGCAAATGCCGCCACCGCGCCGCGCATGGCGGCACGGCAGGCCACGACCAAGGCCAGTTGGTGGACTTGCATTTCCCGCAGTGCCTGGGCGACCGCCGCCTCGGCGGACAACTGGCCCAATTCGCCGGGCCCCAGCAGTGAGGCCAAGGCCGTCTGGGTATCGGCGCAATCCTTCAAGGGGTTGTGGCTCTTGAGCGCAGGCAGGGTCCAACCCAGATTCAACTCGCCGTTCAGCTCATCGCGTGTACGCAGGCTCTGCTGCAGCCCTTCGATGGTTTGCCTGAACAAACCCGCCACTTTGATCGCCTGGGCCTCGCAGGCTTGCGTATCGAGGACATCCATGGGCATGCCCATCGCCTCGGCGAACTGCGGCCAGAATGGGTTACAAGCGTCTGCTGCAACCGGGGTGGGCTGAGTACAGGCCTCATCCGTTACTGGCTCGGCCCATCTCGGCACGATCAAGTGATCCCGCTCTACGGTGCCGTGAGAAAGTGCATAGGCCGCCCTCTCCGTTGCCGGTTCCAGTACCTCAGGGTCCTCGAACGAGGTGTCATACCCCTGCGCAAAATTCGGTGAGTGCAACGGCGCCATGACTAAGAAGGCGTCATCCGGAATCGTATCGTTACGGGAAAAAACCTGCTGGTCATTGGGTGTCACGTGCGCCACCAGTCGTGCACAGATATCCACCGACCCCAATTGATAGACATCTCCCTCGCAGATCAGGCGTGCCTGTCCCTTGGACAAACGTTCCGTGCTGCCCGACACGCCAATGCCGTTGGTGCTGATATCGGTTAAAAAATATTGACTGTCCCGATAACTGACCAGTGCATGGTGACTGGAGAGCAAGCGACTGGCGTCGGGGATAATCCAATCACAGCCCGTCCCGCGGCCGATCACGCCGCCGACGCGGTCAAATGTCTTACCGCATGCAGGCTCACTGCTCCCGGTATTGCACACCTCAAACACTAATTGCATGGCAAGGCTCCCCTGTTCAATCGCCACGGCGGCTCGCCTGGGGGTCACCCAGCGGACGGTAGTCAGCATCATCAAAAACGTAGTTGGCGTTGCATCCACTCAACAAACACAGGACAAGCCCCAAGGCTTTCCACGTACGAAGAGGCATCAGGTATCTCCAATGAAAGTAAGGCCGACGGTGAAGAGCGGGGTCTGTACGTGCGTCATTCAATGCCACCTCGGACGTCGCCATCAGGGATGTTCAAGCGTTTAAGGCGATAAAGCAGCGTGCGGCGTGCGAGCCCCAACTCACGTGCAGTCCGGGTCCGATTGCCACGGTTCTTGTGCAGGCAGTCGATCAGGAATACCCGCTCAACCTGCTCCAGGCGCTGGCGCAACGTCGGGTCGACAGTGGCAGCGCCCGCCCCTGGCGACAGGGACAGATGCTCCGGCAGCAGAACGGCGTCGTCACAGAGCAGCACCGCGCGCTCCACCAGGCATTTGAGTTCACGAACATTGCCGGGAAAAGCGTGGCATGAGAGTTGATCCAAGGCCGCAGCCGACCACTCCACCGGCGCGCGGCCCAGGGCAACACAAGCCGATTGCGCGAACTGTCGCGCCAACAACGACACATCGCCGTCGCGTTCACGCAACGCCGGCAATTCGATCGGGAACTGTGCCAGTCGGTAGTACAGGTCCTCGCGAAAACTCCCCTCGGCCACCATTGCAGCGAGGTCACGATGGGTCGCCGCGATAATCCGCACATCGACCTTATGTGCCGCGCTGGCACCCAGCGGGCGAACCTCGCCTTCCTGCAATACCCGCAGCAGCTTGGCCTGGAGCGCCAGCGGCATATCGCCGATTTCGTCCAAGAGCAATGTGCCGCCATCTGCGGCGTCAAATAGCCCTACATGGTGACGCTCAGCGCCTGTGAAGGCGCCTTTGCGATAGCCGAATAGCTCACTTTCCAGCAGTCCTTCGGGAAAGGCCGCGCAGTTCTGCACCACAAAGGCTTTGCGATTGCGCCGCCCGGCAGTATGGATAGCCCGCGCGACCACCTCTTTGCCCGTTCCGGTCTCGCCGCGCAGGAGCACCGTGTAGGGCGCATTCAGCACCTTGCCGATCAGGCGGTAGGTTTCGTCCATGGCCGTGCTGTTGCCGATCAGCCCATACGTCATACGCGCTACGGGTACGCAAGACGCGGCCTGGGTGCTGTTGCGCGCAGGATGCAGGCGTCGCAACAGCGCCAGTTGACTCAAGGCGAAGCTTCCCAGTTGCCTTAATGACGCGCCGTAGTCCTGCAGCGGTTTCGCCTGCTGGCTGGTGCACAGCAACAGACCCGCAACCGCCTGGTGTCGACCGAACAGCGGCACGCCGACCAATGCGCGCCAAGGTGTCGCTGTCGCCGGTAAAAAACCGCCCTCATACGCACTGTCCGCCAGGTTCTCCAGGCTCAGGACACCGCCATGGTTGAGGACGTCATGCAGCAGTGGCTGATGCTGGAAGTCGGAGCTGCAAGCGAGGTCGCCAAGGGGCAAGGCGCCAGGTAAATGCTGGGCGATCAGCTCAAGTCGGCCCGTCACCTCGTCGCGTCGATACAACTGGCTGAGTTCGCATTGACTCAGTTGCGCGGCCGCTGCAACACACAGGTCTGGCAACGTTGTCTCGTCACCATCGAGCCCCATGCGGTTGAGCCATGCAAGCAGGATATCGGCGTAGGACAGGGGCTGGGGTAAATGAGCAAGCACGCTGTCCCTCATTGGCTGAGCTCGCAGATCGGCACGCCGTCACCATCCAGGCTGGCATGGGCCAGCGACAGCGCCTCACCCATCGCCATCGCCCGCAAAAGTCGATCGACTATTTGCGGCAACAGGTGGATTTCGATCCATTGGTCGAGGTATCGCGCACCGCTGTCGTCATGGGCACACCGCTCGGCCATATGCGTGACCAGCTCGGTCGTATAACTCAATGCCAGCTTGCGCGCCTGCAGCCTTCGCCCAAGGCCGTCCAGCTTGAGCCTTGCCAGGTCATACAACACAGCGCCTGCGAGCGGGTAATAGGGCACGACCCGCATCCGGGCGAGCAGTGCCGGCTTGAAATAGTCGCGCAGCACGGGCCGGATGGCGTCGTGCAAGACCTCAGTGTCAGGCCGTCGGCCGCCGGCACATAAGTCGACGATGCAGTCACTGCCCAGGTTGGACGTCATCAGGACCAGCGTATTGCGAAAATCGATTTCCCGGCCTTCGCCATCATTGACCAGCCCCTTGTCGAAGATCTGATAGAACAGGTTCAACACCTCCGGGTCGGCCTTTTCGACTTCGTCGAGCAGCACCACCGAGTAGGGCCGCTGCCGCACGGCTTCCGTCAGCACGCCGCCCTCGCCATACCCGACATAACCAGGGGGTGCGCCAATCAGCCGAGACACGGCGTGTTTTTCCTGAAACTCCGACATATTGAGGGTGGTGACAAACCGCTCACCGCCATACAGCAAATCACCCAAGGCCAAGGCCGTTTCGGTCTTGCCCACGCCACTGGGGCCCACCAACAGGAACACACCGACCGGTGCGGCGGCCTGGTTCAGCCCGGCGGCCACTGCGCGCAGGTTGCGGTCAAGCGCCTGGATCGCGGGTTCCTGGCCGAGGATGCGTGAGCGCAGCGCATCGGCAACGCCCCGCACCGATTCACTGTGCTCAAGGGCCAGCTGTTCAACAGGAATGCCCGTCCAGGCGCTGATGACCTGAGCCACCAGGCGCGGGCACACGCGCACCTGCTCCGCCAGTGCGCGCTGTTCCAGCCAGCACTGCTCCAAATGTTGACGCTCACCCTCGACCGCCGCCAATCGCCGGCTCAACGCTTGTACAGCCGGCTCATCCGTTGGCAACCCAGCGTCCCTGTCTCGACTCAGCGCCTCGCGCTGCCGCACGCCTTCAGCCTGTTCGGTACATAAGCGTTCCAGCGCCTCGGGCATCGTTACCTGGCTGATGCGCGCACGGGCGCAGGCGGTGTCCAGCACATCCACGGCCTTGTCGGGTAGCTGACGCCCCGCCAGGTAGCGAGCGCTCAACTGCGCCGCTGCGACGACGGCATCGTCACGGATGTATACGCCATGGCTGGCTTCATAGGCCGGAACCAGCCCGCGCAGGATCGAAATCGCCTGTTCGACGCTGGGCTCGCTAACCAGCACAGGTTGGAAACGCCGCGCCAAGGCCGGGTCTTTTTCAAAGTACTTCTTGTATTCGCGCCATGTTGTAGCAGCGACGGTCCGCAACTCGCCGCGGGCCAGGGCCGGTTTGAGCAGGTTGGCTGCATCGCCGGCACCCGCTTGGGCGCCCGCACCCACCAGGGTGTGCGCCTCATCGATAAACAGAATCACCGGTTTCGGCGAGGCGTTCACCTCGTCGATCACGCCGTTGAGACGCCGCTCGAATTCACTCTTGATGCTGGCACCGGCTTGCAGCAAGCCCATGTCCAGGATCAGCACCCGCACGTCCTTGAGGGGGTCGGGCACCTGTGAGCTGGCAATGCGCAGGGCGAGGCCTTCGACCACCGCGGTCTTGCCTACCCCGGCCTCACCGACAAGGATCGGATTGTTCTTGCGCCGACGCATGAGGATGTCGATCAACTGGCGAATCTCGCCATCGCGACACAGCACTGGATCGATACGCCCTTCATGGGCCCGGCGTGTCAGATCATGGGTAAAACGTGCCAGCACTGACTCGCCGCTTGCTGCCGGGACAACGTCAGGTTCCTGGCTCAGCACATAGCCGTGGACACGCTGTGCATCCAAACGGCTCAACAACGCGTGATAGCCACTGCCTGCATGCTGTTGCAGGTGACGCAGCAGGGCCAGTAACAGGGCTGCGTGGTCGACGACGCTTTGGCGCAATTCCAGATGAGCAACCATCAACGCCTGTTGCAACCAATGCACAAGCGCCTGGGCAAATACCGGATTACGTGAAGCACTTGCCTGCCCCTTGGGTTGCAGCGTTGCCTGCAGCGTCTGCACCTCAATCCCCGCGTCGGCCAAGGCACGCATCAAAACGCCTTGGGGACGTTCCAGTTGGGCCAGCAGCAGGTCTTCCACCAGGACCTCCAGGCCGCCACGGGTCACACAGCGTTCGGCCGCGCGCTCCAGGTCTTGGCGGACGGGGGGCGTCAATGTCTGGATCAGTTGTTGCAGGTCTACATTCATCATAATCCTGAGTCCCTAGTGAGCATTGCTGGCCACGATGAGCACACCGTCGGCGCACTCATGCGCCAGCCAACTGGTCCAACCCAGCCTGCAGACGTTGTGTTCGCCCACGTACAACGGCCTGATCGCCTCCTTGGCCAGCACCAGGCGCAGGTCGTATTCCAGTGGGTCTCGCACGGTCATTCGTACCAACGAACACAGCAACGGATACTCCGACCCCGTCGGTAAAAAACCATGAAAGCGCTGCCAATCCAGCGCCTGGATATGCACCCTGAACTTACCGCTGCGGTCGGCGACCCGGCTTCCCAGTACCTGGTCGAGGCCCAGCACGCTGTTGGCACAGCCCAACTGGTTCAACTGCGGGGGAGCCACAACAACCGTGCGTTCCACCCATTGCTCTATAAACACGCGGTCGTGCCTGAAGTAGTAACGCAGCACCGTCTCGATCACTGCCGCCGAATGCACCCGCAGCCCAAGCAACCCCAGGTAGGGCAGCAGTCGCTTGCAGTCCAGTTGCGCTGCCGTGCGAATCGGCAGGCCCTTCAATCCAATCAATGCAAACATCTGGTCGGAAAACGCATCACGCGCCTGCGCCTGGAAACACGCCTGGTAGCGGTATTTGCGCCAGATCGGCAACATCAGCCGCTGCAGACGATGGTGAAACAGGTCCAGCAAGTCTCGGGTCGCGTGGCCGCCCGCCCCGTCGGCACACGCCTGCTCGCCGTAAAACGCCGGCAAGGGCGAACCTGCGCCACACAGGCCCAGAACGTTGAGGCGCAGGCGCGCGCGCAATTGATCGTGTTCAACAAAGAACTCCACTCGGTCGATATCGTGACCGGGAAACCCCAGGCCTGGGTTGGCCTGAAACTCCAATCGGTCATAGAGCGCGTTGTCATCCAGCAACGGATGGGCATCGCGCAGGCGCTTGATCACCTGCAAAATCGCCTGGAACAGCGAGTATTCGCGGATGCCGCTACACAGTTTTTTCAAAGCAGGGGCTGCTGCCCCATCCGAGGTGGCCATAGGTACACATCTCCTTGTGTGCTGATGACACGTAGTTCGTGGTAGGCATTAAGGCTGGCGTACAGCGCAAAGAACTCGTTGAGCACCGAGGCGAACACAAACGCTTCGCCCTGCCCCAGGAAACCTTGGGAATCAATCGCCAGGTCGATCCGCAACCCTCGAAACGGCATCCCTAGGTGCAAGCGATCGACGGCCGTATGGCGGATGGATCGCAAGGCGCCGAGCTTTCTCTGGCTGATCTTTTTCGCTTGCAGATCGTGGTAGCGCGGCACGTCATAGGTTTCGAGGACCATCCTCAAGGCACCGATATCGCTCAGTGACACGTAGTTGAGCGACATATTGCTGATAAGGCGCCAGAGAAAATCCTGTTCCAGGGGCGGTGCAAAACTCGCCGTCGGCGCGCAGATATTGCGAAACGACAACCCTTCCGGCGTCTGCTCACAGGCCTGAATGATCTCCCCTGCCTGCAGTTGCCCTGGCAGGTTGTGATTGGTACATGTCAGCTCGATCGACAGCGTTTCCTGGGTATGCCCCTGGCCGTCTGCGAATCTCAGCCAGGTATCGAGCCCGGCATGATGGGCCGACGCGCGTTGGCGAATGCAGTAGCTGGCAGGGGCTGCCGAGGGGGCGGCATCACCCTCATGTTCGAAGGATTCAAACGGCACGTACGCCTGATACCCCAACCCACCAGGACGCCAGCCCGTGACCTTGTCTACGGAAAATACACAGGCGTTTGCACGCGCGTATTCCCCGGGAATCAGCAGGTACTCGTCCTGCTTGCCGTCCAGCCGAATCGGCACTGCATCCTGTTTGAACAGATTGACAATGGGCGTGCAGTACAGCTTCACGTTGTCCAGCGTGGGGCATTCGGTTGCCTGGCCCCTGCGTAGCTTGAAGCACACCTTGAGGCTGCAGATTTGCTTGAGCACGTCCTGGGGCAAGCAGTGCAGGACATCCAGGCCCCCCACATCCACGAACAGGTACTTTTCGGGAAAGGCGAAGTACTCCTGCAGATGGCGGTACCCGCCAAACGTGTTCTGCGGATAGGGCATCAGTGCATGCTCCTCGGCAAACCCTACCGGTGTTACCTGATCGCCGCCCAGACGCAACACCAGGGCCTGGCCATCCGCCCCACTGACAGCACGCCCATCGCCGCCCAAGGGCAGCAGCTCGATGCCCTCGACCTCGCGCAGCAGGCTCAGGTACAACGCCTGACTGATGTAGCGGTCTCCGGACAGATGCAGGCGCAATTGATCGAACGTACATTCGCTGAAATTGCCTTCGGCACTCATGTCCAGGCGCAGGCTCAACAACGCCTGCTCTCCCTGGACGTAGTACTCCAGCGCAGCCAGTTGCAGCGGCTGGATACGTGTGGCGTAACAGGTTCGAAAGCGGCAACGCTCGCCCTTGACCGCAACGCTTTCCACCGGCGTATCCCGAGCGACCATCACGCCGGGCCCGATCTGCCTCAACGGATCAAACTGCAAGATGCTGAACGCGGGTATCGGCCGCATGTAGTTGGGCCACAGTAAATGCATCAACGAATGCGTCAGCTCGGGCAACTCGTCATCCAGTTTCTGGCGCAAGCGTCCGGTGAGAAAGGCAAAGCCTTCCAGCAAACGCTCCACATCCGGATCCTGACCGGCCTCCCCCAGAAAGGGCGCCAGCGCCGGATTGCGCTCGGAGAAACGCCGTCCGAGCTGACGCAACGCACTGAGTTCGCTCTGGTAATACGGGTTAAAGGACATCCGGCATGACCTCAACCTGTGCTGCACTGTGCAGGCGCGCGGTGAACACCACAGGCCGCGTCACACCGTCGACACAGAGCGTGGCATCGATGGCAAACGCCAGGGCCAAAGGATCGTGACCACAGCGCAGCGCCCTCACACGCACGTGCTTCAGGCGTGGCTCATAGGCGCGGATAAACCGCTCGATCAACACGCGCGACTGGCTCAATGACTCATGCAGGCTCTGGTTCATGTCATTGAGGTCCGGCATCCCGTAGTCGGCCAGTGTCTGCACACTGCCCACGCGAATGCTGAGCATCTTTCCCAGATGGGCTGCAACGGACGTCGCAGCACAGGCCGGATGTGCGGCCGGAAGTGCAAGTCGCTCAAACAGGCTTTGGTTACGGGTCATCCGTTGGCCCCTGTTCATGCTTTATCAAGCTTGCCAACCAGGGACAGCGTGAAGTCAGCCCCCATGTATTTGAAGTGCGGGCGCACGCTCAGGTTGACGCGGTACCAGCCAGGCTCACCCTCCACATCACTGACAACGATCCGTGCCGCACGCAAAGGCCGCCGCCCCCGCACTTCGGCACTGGGGTTTTCCTGGTCTGCCACGTACTGGCGAATCCACTTGTTAAGCTCCAGCTCCAGGTCGGTACGCTCCTTCCAGGACCCCAATTGCTCGCGTTGCAGAACCTTGAGGTAATGGGCCAGGCGATTGACCACCATCATGTAGGGCAACTGAGTGCCCAGGCGGTAATTCAGCTCAGCTTCCTTGCCCTCGGCACTGATGCCGAAATGCTTGGGCTTTTGCACCGAGCTGGCGGAGAAAAACGCGGCATTGTCACTGCCCTTGCGCATCGTCAAGGCAATGAATCCCTCTTGCGCCAGCTCGTACTCGCGACGGTCGGACACCAGTACTTCAGTGGGAATCTTGGTTTCGATTTCGCCCATGCTGTGGAAATGATGCAAGGGCAAGTCTTCCACGGCGCCACCGCTTTGCGGACCGATGATGTTCGGGCACCAACGAAACCGCGCAAAACTGTCGGTCAATCGTGTGGCAAGGGCGTAGGCGGTATTGCCCCATAGGTAGTGCTCGTGACTGTTCACCACGGTTTCCCGATAGGCAAAGGTCTTGACTGGACACTCCAGGGGATCGTAAGGCGTGCGCAACAGGAATCGCGGCACGGTCAGCCCGACATAACGGGCATCTTCGCTCTGGCGAAAGCTTTGCCATTTGGCGAACTGCGGACCTTCGAAGTGGTCCCTGAGGTCCTTCAAGTCAGGCAGATCGGTGAAGCTTTCCAAACCGAAAAATGTCGGCCCTGCGCCAGCGATAAAGGGGGCGTGGGCCATGCAGGCAACCTTGGAAGCGTATTGCATCAGCTTCACATCGGGGGCACTGGGAGAGAGAAAATAATCAGCGATGATCGCGCCTACAGGTTGACCACCGAACTGACCGTATTCGGTACTGTAGACATGCTTGTACAGCCCTGACTGGGTCACCTCGGGCGAGTCTTCGAAGTCATCCAGCAGGTCCTGGCACGAGACATTCAGCAGTTCGATCTTGATGTTCTCTCGAAAGTCGGTGCGCTGGACCAGTAACTGCAGGCCCTTCCATGAGGATTCCAGGGCCTGGAAACTCGGGTGGTGCAGAATCTCATCCATTTGCCGACTGAGTTTCTCGTCAATCTCGGCAATCATCCGGTCAACCAGGCGTTTCTTGACCGGTTCACCGTTGTTCTGCGGCTTGATCAGCTCTTCGATAAATGCCGAGACGCCACGCTTGGCGATGCCGTAGGCCTCGTCGTCCACACTCAGCAGCGTCTGGGCGATGATGTTGTCGAGGATGCTGTACTCGTCAGGCGTGTGTACAGGCATCGGGGTATGTTGAGTCGTCATGGCGTCAGTGTCCTTTTACTGAAAATGTCAGGCGGTTTGGCCGCTCAGGCCCAGCTCCGCCAAGACCCGGGCACGGGATTCGTCATCGGCCAGGGCCTGCTCGATGGCTTTGCGAAAGCTAGGGGTGTTGCCCAGCGGCCCCTTGAGCGCCATCAGCGCCTCACGCAGGGCCATCAGCTTGTGCAACTCGGGGATCTGCTCCACCAGGTTCGCGGGGTTGAAATCCCTCATCGAATTGATGCGTACCTGGATGACCAGCTCTTCGACATCCGCGCAGTCCTGGAGGCGATTGGGTACATTCAGCATCAGGCTCAGCGCCTGTTTGGCCAGCACCTCATCGAACGTGTGCGGGTTGATGGCGATGGGCTTGCGATCTTCAAGCTTGCGCACGTCCTCACGCTGGGTGAAGTCGCCCAGCACCAGAAGTTTCAACGGCAGCTCGACTTCCTCCTGTGCTCCGCCGATGGCGGGTTTGAAGGTGATATTGATGCGTTCCTTGGGTGCTACCGAACCTTCTTTGGCCACGGTAAATCTCCTTTTTCAAGTGGCTCGTAAGCCTATTCAAGTACCGCTTCGAGATCGAAGAGGCACAGCCTGCGGTGGGTGTCTTCCTTGCGTTCGCGTACGGCATGGTTTTGTGGCATCAGGTCACAGCAGCGATGCAAGAGTTGTGTCACTTGAAACGCCAGCTCGGGCTCCCAGCGTTCCAGGCCCGAGCGTTGCAGTTCGAGATCCAGATGTTCCAGCTGGATCTTCGCCAGTTCATGCTTGCCGGCGTGCACACATAAGCGCGCCTGGGCCAGGCGCCAATAAAAGCGGGAACGATCGCCGCGAGCGGCGTGCAGGCCTTGCTTGAGCTCGTGCACTGCGGCTTTGAGCCCCTCCTTGCGCAGCCGTGGCAGCAGCGCCTGCAAGGCGATCTCCCAGGGCGCGGTGTCGACCGCAACGCTGGGCGGCTGCGGGGCTTGCAGGTGATGGGAAACGTGCAGTGCGATCCAGTCACGAGTGCCGCTGCCGGCAAAAGGATCGCCCCCTTGGAAGCGAAACATCGGCAAGTCCGGCAAGCGTTGCAGCAACAGGGCGAAACTCACTTCCAGCTCGGTCATAGCCAGGTCTGCTTGCTGGGCTTCCAGGCATTGCCAGAGCATGTGCAGCCCGTCGAACCAGAACATCGCACCTGAGAGGCAGGCCTCCAGTTCAAGCAACAGGTCGGCGTAGTGGCCTTGGTCAAAACGTTCCTGATAGCGCTTGAGTTTGTCGGGTGCAGGCCCGCACAACGCGGTGACGCGCTCACCGTTGGCATCCGGATAGCGGACGATGGCCAACCAAGCCAGCGTTCGCCCCAGGCGCAAGGCCCGCAGGTCGGTAGCGTGCTGGCGTAACCACCAGGCACACAACGGACGGGCCTGCTCCTGCAAGGCACACAGCAATTTATTCGCGTCTTTTTCGTTGTTTAACGTCAGTTCGGTGTTTACCACTGGAGTGGCAGCCGATTGCACGTGTGCAGTGACGCCGTCCAGCGCTGCGACTGGACGCTGGTCTTGTACAGCCCTCTCCAACCATTGGTCCAATTGCCTGCGAATCGGCAGCAACAGCGGCGCTCCATCGGCCAAATGTGCAGTCCAGAGCTCATCGAGGCACCCAAGGCGCTCAAGCATGGAACGGACCAAGGGCTGCTGGTCCTGAAGCGAAAGGCGTTGAGCCGGCAGTGTCTCAAGGCGCAGGACCAACCAGCCGAACGCAGCACTGCGGGTGCGCAGCTTTTTCGGGTAAACGTCTGACCAGTGATGCTCACACAGATGGTGCAACAGCCCGAGGCCAGCCAGCAGACCGGCAAAGGACTCACGCTGGTACAGCGCCCAAGTCAACCAGACAGCCACGCGCAGATCCTTGGATTGCTCACGCAACAGGCATTCGCTGATGTCCAGAAGCTTTTGCCAGTCAGGCTGGCCAGCGCCATGAATGGACTGCACCTTTTCCAGTTCGGACTCCAGCGTTTCAAATTCACTCGAATAGCGAATATCACTGCCCGCAAAACTAGTTGCCAAACAGGGCGAGCTGGCAAGTTCAAGGTAATAAGCGCAGAGCTTGTCTGAATACACCATATTAGGACCGCACGCGACTAATCAAGGTACGAACGACAAACTAAGCGCATTTAAATTTTGCACCAGAATGCCATATAAACTTCGCTGGATACGCCGCGAAGTTCGCAAACCTTAGCCACGTCAATAATATTCAGCAAGCAATAGACTGACACTTAAGATATTTCCTACGACAGGCGTAAATCGAGGCATACGCAGGATTTTGCACACTTACAAAGTTATATTTCGCCGATTTTCGGCAGAGCACCAAATACCTAGCGCCGCATCAGCATGAGCAACTAACTGCGCACGGGTGCGCAAACAACATGCGCAAAACGGCGATCAAAACCATAACAACGGACTAAATCCCACGCCGATAGCCATATCACGCCAAGCCGTTATTGGTTCCCACACTTTCCGGCACGGTTTTTGTTATAGGCATTCCCACCCGGCCAACACAGTTGCCGGTTGGGACTACTTTTTTAATCAGGCAAGGAAACCCGTCATGCCAACACCCGCGTATCTTTCCATCACCGGTGTCAAACAAGGTTTGATTACGGCAGGCACATTTACCAAGGACTCCGTAGGCGGCAGTTATCAGAAAGACCATGAAGACCAGATCCTGGTCCAGGCCTTTGCTCACCAGGTGATCATTCCCCGCGACCCGCAGTCCGGTCAGCCGACCGGCCAGAGGCTCCACAAGCCCTTGATGATCAGCAAGGTCTTCGATAAGTCGTCGCCATTACTGTTCGAGGCATTGACCCGCGGTGAAGAGGTCACGTGCCGGCTGGAATGGTTCCGTACCCAACCGGCGGGCACCCAGGAGCATTACTTCACGATTGAACTCAACGGGGCGAGGATCGTGGACATCCAGTCGCGCATGCCCAATTGCCAGGACCCGGACAACGCGCATTTCACTCACTTGGAGGATGTGTACTTCACCTATCGCAAGATCGTATGGACCCACGAAGTATGCGGCACAATCGGGTCGGATGACTGGTGCAGCGCGGTAGGCGATTAAGTCGGATCTGCGCAGGGGAGGTGCCAGGGACGGCACCTCACCGGCCGGCCAACTACACCATCGCCAGGGGATGCTTGCGCTTGGGTGCGCCGAATACCCGATCAATGGCATCCAGGTCGTGCTCATCCAGCACCACCTTGGCGGCGCCCGCGTTAAGCCGCACGTGCTCCGGAGTTACCGCCTTGGGGATGGCGATCACACCGTCCTGGCGCAGCACCCAGGCCAGGGCAACCTGGGCAGGCGTGACCTCGTGGCGGCGGGCGATCTGTTTGAGGGTCTGGCTGGCCAGCAATTCACCACCCTGGGCAATCGGGCAGTACGCCATCAGCGGTAAATGGTGCTGTTGCCACCAGGGCAACAGGTCGAATTCGATCCCGCGCTCTTCAATGTTGTACAGCACCTGATTGGTCGCGCAGGCCGGGGATGCGAGTTCCTGCAGGTCGGCCACATCGAAATTGGACACACCCCAGCGGCCAATCTTGCCGGCCTCGCGCAGGCGCTCGAACGCTTCGACGGTTTCTTCAAGAGGGTACTGGCCACGCCAATGCAGCAGGTACAGATCAATGTAGTCCGTGCCCAGGCGCTGGAGGCTGGCTTCACAGGCACGGGGCACACCCTTGTGGCTGGCGTTGTGCGGGTAGACCTTGCTCACCAGGAACACTTGCTCGCGCCTGCCGCGAATGGCTTCGCCAACGACCTCTTCAGCGCCGCCCTCGCCATACATCTCGGCGGTGTCGATCAGGGTCATGCCCTCATCGATCCCCAATTGCAATGCTGCGACTTCAGCGCGGCGCTGGCCTGGGTCTTCGCCCATGCGCCAGGTGCCCTGGCCGATGACAGGGACGGGAACGCCTGCCAGATCAATGGTGCGCATGACAACCTCCTGATGAATTCGCGGATTAACAGTGTGGCATTGACCGGACAAAAGGGTTCAATCGAAGTATGGTTGCGCTTTGCCAAGTCGCCAGGAAGGACCTGCAATGCTGTTTGTCGTGATGCTCGGGGGCAAGCACCCACGGGCAAGAATTGAAGTTCACGATGTGGTGTTCGCCGTAGCGGACACGCTGGAAGGCACCTACCCGCAATTGCGTGAAGCTTGGTTCGGCAGCCCCAAGGGTGTGCATATCGATTCGTGGATGGCGGTGGATGGCGTCGACGGCTGGAAGGTCGAACTCAGCCACCTGG
Organism: Pseudomonas sp. MIACH; assembly: GCF_001269925.1. GTDB lineage: Bacteria > Pseudomonadota > Gammaproteobacteria > Pseudomonadales > Pseudomonadaceae > Aquipseudomonas. The sequence continues at coordinate 88,553 of NZ_LHVO01000010.1, read as the reverse complement.
CCCCCGCTGCCGACGCCCATCACCTGTACTTCATCAACCTTGGCGGTTATGAAGCCAACAGCTTTGGCGAATCCCACCACTACCTGCTGGTGGTCGCCCGCAACAAACGGGAGGCGACCGGCAAGGGCAAGCAAAAGATGCTGCGCCATTGGTCCCAGGCCCACACGGACGGCGTACTGGATATCGACGACTGCCTGCCCATCGACCTGGTGGACGGCCGCTACCTGCACCTGGTGCAAGGTGACCATCGACCGATCATTCAGCAGAATGACTACATTGTCTTGAATTGATGAGGGCTTATTCGACCGGACATCAGATGACTTAGGTAATGTCAGACGTAACACTGCTGTTGCTGTTGCTGTTGCTGTTGCTGTTGCTGTTGCTCTGGCTCTGGCTCTGGCTCTGGCTCTGGCTCTGGCTTTTGATCTTGATCTCAGGCGCCCCATCAAACACGCTGGCCGAACGCAGGCTTGAATCCGTGGGTAACCCGGCAGGACGCCGGGTTAGCCGTCCTGGGCCAAGGATGGCCCATGACGGCGGCCCACGGATTCAAGCCTGCGTTCGGGCACACCGAGCCTAGGCGAGGTGCCGAGTGTTGGGGCGAGGACCTTTTGCTTACTTTTGGGTCCCTCCAAAAGTGAGCCGCTGTAAGAGCGGAACCATAGGTGGCCGTTACCGCAGCAACGGATATGTACTCGGTCTGATCCAACATCCTGGTCGGCTGTCAGGCCGCCATCGGGAGCAAGTCGAATCGTCGCACCGCCCCTCCCACATTTGATCTCCATACATCAGGTAGATACTAGTCTGCTCTGGATCTCACTCCATTACCGCAGCAACCGATATGCACTCGATCTAATCCAACATCCTGGTCGGCTGTCAGGCCGCCATCGGGAGCAAGTCGAATCGTCGCACCGCCCCTCCCACATGTGATCTCTATGCATCAGGTAGATACCAGTCTGCTCTGGATCTCACTCCATCACGCCAATACCCAAGCCCAACGCCCCAACCTGAACCCCAGCGGAACTTTGCCAGGAAATAACCGCCTGAATCCGGTACGCTCACCGTTTTTACTCAAGGAGTTAATCCCCATGGCCAAAGCCACCGCCCGTCACATCCTCGTTGCCACTGAAGACAAGTGCAACGAACTCAAGGCCCAAATCGAAGGCGGCGCCGATTTCGCAGAAATCGCCAAAGCCAACTCCAGCTGCCCATCCAGCCGCCAGGGCGGTGACTTGGGTTCGTTCGGTCCAGGCCAGATGGTCAAGGAATTCGACACCGTCGTCTTCAGCGCCCCGGTCAACACCGTGCAAGGCCCGGTGAAAACCCAGTTTGGCTACCACCTGCTGGAAGTCACCAGCCGCCAGGACTGATCCAGTCCGCGCTGCTGCTTGAAACAACGGCCCGCCTCTTGGTGGGCCGTTGTGCATGTGACGACTGGCGACGCTGATGCCGTTAGCGTACAAATCCCTATTCTTCTTCACCCGGCGTTCAAGGCTGACAATGCGATTGGCTTTTTCCAGACTGCTCAGTACCTCCCTGGCCTTGTTACTGGCCAGCAGCGCCGTGATCGCGGCGCCCCAACCGTCCATGACCGTGTACGGCGAACCGGCCAAGTATCCCGCCGGTTTCAGCCATTTCGACTACGCCAACCCCAACGCCCCCAAGGGCGGCAGCCTGCGGCGCTCGGCGCTGGAGATCGGACGTTTCGACCATGTGCTGCCGTATATCGACAAAGGCATCGGCGTCTCCCAGGTCGACGGCTGGCTGTATGCGCCCCTGGCCCTGCGCTCCCTGGACGAGTCCTATACGGTATATGGCCTGGTTGCAGAGAAGATGGAGCGCGCGGAGGACGGCCTGTCCCTGCGCTTCTTCCTCAACCCCAAGGCGCGTTTTGCCGATGGCAAGCCGATCACTGCCGAAGACGTGCGCTACAGCTTCGACCTGCTGATGACCCAAGGCAGCCTGCGCTTTCGCACGCTGTTCGCCGACGTCAAGCACGTCGAAGTCGAAGGCCCGCGCCAGGTCCGTTTTGATTTTTCCAGCAATGAAAACCGCACCCTGCCCCTGGATGTCGCGACCCTGCCGGTATTCCCCGAGCACTGGTGGAAAACCCGCGACTTCGCCAACGGCGGCGGCTACGAAGCCCCCCTGGGCAGCGGCCCGTACAAGGTCAGCAAGATCGACTCGGGCAGCACCATCACCTTTACCCGCGACCCTGACTGGTGGGGCAAGGACTTGCCCGTCAGCCGCGGCCTGTACAACTTCGATCACCTGAGCCTGGAGTACTTCGGCGACACCGAAGTGGCCCGCCAGGTATTGCGCGGGGGCGCCTACGACTTCAACCGTGAGTTCTCCGCCACCGGCTATTCCATCGGCTACAACGGCCCGGCCCTGGACGATGGCCGCCTGCAACGCGCGCACCTGGCCAAGGACATGCCGCAACCGGCCCAGGGTTATGTGTTCAACGTGCAAAAACCAATGTTCAAGGACCGCCGCGTGCGCCAGGCCCTGGCGATGCTGTGGGACTTCGAATGGGCTAACCGGCAGATGATGCGCAACCTGTACATCCGCCAGCAAAGCTACTTCTCCAATAGCCCGCTGGCCGCCACCCAGTTGCCCACCCCGCAAGAACTGGCGATTCTCGAACCCTTGCGCGGGCAGATTCCCGACGAGGTGTTCACCCAAGTGTTCAAGGCGCCAGTCACCGATGGCAGCGGCATTATCCGTGACAAGCAACTGCAAGCCCTGGCCCTGCTGGAAGACGCCGGCTGGAAGCCAGACGGCGACAAACTGGTCAACGCCGAGGGCGAGCCGCTGGAGTTCACCTTCCTCAATGCCCAGAACGGGCTGGAGCGCCTGTTGTTGCCGTACAAACGCAACCTCGCACAGATCGGCATCACCTTGAACATCCGCCGCATCGACTCTTCGCAATACGTCAACCGCTTGATGGCCCGCGACTACGACATGATCGTGACGGGCTTCCCGGTGACCACGTCGCCCGGCATGGAGCTGTACAACTACTTCGGCTCGACCGCCGCATTCGATCCGGGCGCCAACAACTACATGGCGCTCAAGGACCCGGCCGTCGACAGCCTGATCAAGGGCCTGGTCAAGGCCGACACCCAAGCGCAGATGCTCACCTATGCCCACGCCCTGGACCGGGTGCTGCAATGGAATTACCTGTGGATCCCCAATTACTACCCGCCCGGCACTTCCGCCGCCTGGTGGAACCGCTTCGGCCGCCCGGCCATCGAGGCCAGGAATGACGAAGCCCTGGAAACCTGGTGGGAAATCAGCCCTACTCCGCTGACGAATGAACAAATGAACGCCGAGTTGAAAAAACGCGCAGGAGCTCGCTGATGTTTGCCTATATCGTGCGGCGCCTGCTGCTGATCATCCCGACGCTGGTGATCATCCTGCTGGTCAACTTCGTGATCGTCCAGGCCGCACCCGGCGGGCCGGTGGAGCAAGCCATCGCTCACCTGCAAGGCATCGGCGGTGGCGCAGTCGGCGGCTCATCCGGCGACGCTGTCAGCAGCGGCTCCCGCGCCAGCCGTGGCCTGGACCCGAAACTGATCAAGGACATCGAAAAACAATACGGCTTCGACAAGCCCGCGCCGGAACGCCTGTGGCTGATGCTCAAGAGCTACGCCCAGCTGGATTTCGGCAACAGCTTCTTTCGCGGCGCCACCGTGATCGACCTGATCCTGGAAAAGATGCCGGTCACCATTTCCCTCGGCCTCTGGGCCACGCTGATCACCTACCTGGTGTCGATCCCCTTGGGCATTCGCAAGGCGGTGCGCCATGGCAGCAGTTTTGATGTCTGGAGCAGCACCGCCATTGTGATTGGCTACGCGATGCCGGCGTTCCTGTTCGCGATGTTCCTGATCGTGGTGTTCGCCGGTGGTACGTCATTGAACTGGTTCCCGGTGCGCGGGCTGGTCTCGGAAAACTTCGCCGAGCTGAGTACCGTGGGCAAGATCGCCGACTACTTCTGGCACCTGGTACTGCCGGTCAGCGCACTGGTGATCGGCGGGTTCGCCACCCTGACCATCCTGACCAAAAACTCGTTCCTCAATGAAATCACGCGCCAGTACGTAGTGACCGCCCGCGCCAAGGGCCTGAGCGAACGGCGGGTGCTGTACGGTCATGTGTTTCGCAACGCCATGCTGCTGGTGATCTCGGGGATTCCCCAGGCGTTTATCAGCGTGTTCTTTGCCGGATCACTGCTGATCGAAGTGATTTTTTCCCTCGATGGCCTCGGCCGCATGAGCTACGAAGCCGCCGTCTCCCGGGATTACCCGGTGGTGTTTGGCTCGCTGTTTATCTTCACGTTATTCGGGCTCTTGATAAAACTGATCGGCGACCTCTGCTACACCCTGGTGGACCCGCGTATCGACTTCGCCGCGAGGAACGCCTGATGCTTAACCTGTCTCCCGTGGCCCGTCGGCGTTTCGAACGCTTCAAGAAAAACCGGCGCGGCTGGTGGTCGCTGTGGTTGTTTATCGGCCTGTTTATCCTGACCCTGGGCGGCGAGTTGATCGCCAATGACAAACCCTTGGTGCTCAGTTACAAGAACGAGCTGTATTTCCCCGTCTTCAAGCGCTACACCGAGCAGCAGTTCGGCGGGCAACTGCCGTTCCAGGCCGATTACCGCAGTGACTACGTGCAAAAGCTGATCAAGCAGGACGGCGGCTGGATGCTGTTCCCGCCGATCCCGTTCAGCGACGACACGCCCAACTACGAACTGACCCGCCCGGCCCCCAGCCCGCCCTCGACGGTGAACTGGCTGGGCACCGATGACCAGTCGCGGGATGTGTTGGCGCGGGTGATCTTCGGCGCGCGGGTGTCGATCCTGTTTGCCCTGGCGCTCACCGCGATCAGCGCCGCCATCGGCATCGCCGCCGGGGCCTTGCAAGGCTATTACGGCGGCTGGGTGGATCTGCTCGGCCAACGCATCCTTGAAGTGTGGTCCGGGCTGCCGGTGCTGTACCTGCTGATCATCCTGTCGGGGTTTGTCGAGCCGAACTTCTGGTGGTTGCTGGGGATCATGGCGCTGTTTTCCTGGCTGGCCCTGGTGGATGTGGTGCGCGCCGAGTTCCTGCGCGGGCGCAACCTGGAGTACGTCAAGGCCGCACGGGCGCTGGGCCTGGGCGACGGCAAGATCATTCGCCGGCACATCCTGCCCAACGCCATGACCGCCACCTTGAGCTACCTGCCGTTTATCCTCACTGGGGCAATTTCCACCCTGAGCGCCCTGGATTTCCTCGGTTTCGGCATGCCTGCGGGCAGTGCGTCATTGGGCGAGCTGATTGCCCAGGGCAAGCAGAACCTGCAAGCGCCGTGGCTGGGCTTGACGGCGTTCTTCACCCTGGCGCTGATCCTGTCGCTGCTGGTCTTTATCGGCGAGGCATTACGTGATGCCTTCGACCCACGCTCATGAGTGACTGCATATGAACCTGATCGAAATCCGCGACCTCAGCGTCGCGTTCAGCGGCCAGACCGTGGTGCGCAACCTGAGCCTGGACGTCCGCCCCGGCGAGTGCCTGGCGCTGGTGGGCGAATCCGGCTCGGGCAAGTCGGTGACGGCGCACTCGATCTTGCAACTGCTGCCCGAAGCCGGCACGGACACCCGCGGCTCCGTTAAGTATCGCGGCCAGGAACTGATCGGCGCCTCGGCGTCGACCTTGCAGAAACTGCGCGGCAACCGCATTGCGATGATCTTCCAGGAGCCGATGACCTCCCTCAACCCGCTGCACAGCATCGAAAAACAGATCGGCGAAACCCTGCTGCTGCACAAGGGCCTGGGCGGCAAGGCGGCGCAGGCGCGCATCCTGGAATTGCTCGAACTGGTAGGCATCCAAAAACCTCAGGAACGCCTGAAGGCCTATCCGCACCAACTCTCCGGGGGCCAACGCCAACGGGTGATGATCGCCATGGCCCTGGCCTGTGAGCCGGAGCTGTTGATTGCCGACGAGCCCACCACTGCCCTCGACGTGACCGTGCAGCGCAAGATCCTGCTGCTGCTCAAGTCCCTGCAACAACGCCTGGGCATGTCGCTGCTGCTGATCAGCCATGACCTCAACCTGGTGCGCAGCATTGCCCAGCGCGTGTGCGTGATGCGTGCCGGTGAGATTGTCGAGCAGGCTGACTGCGAGACCTTGTTCACGGCGCCACAACATCCCTACAGCCGCCTTTTGCTGGACGCCGAGCCGTCCGGCGATGTGCTGTGCAGCGACCCACGGGAGACCGTGCTGGAAGTGAACGACCTGAGCGTGCAATTCCCCCTTGGCGGCGGCCTGTTCCGGCGCAAGACCTACCTGCGCGCCGTGGATGGCATCAGCCTCAGCGTGCAGCGCGGCAAGACCCTGGGGATTGTCGGCGAGTCCGGTTCGGGCAAGTCCACTCTCGGCCAGGCGATCCTGCGCCTGCTGGATTCCACCGGCAGCATCCGTTTCCAGGGCGAGGCCCTCGACCCGCTCAACCACAAGCAAATGCGCCCGTGGCGCAAACAGATGCAGGTGGTGTTCCAGGACCCCTACGGCAGCCTCAGCCCGCGTATGTCGGTGCAGCAGATCATCAGCGAAGGCCTGGAGGTGCATGCGCCATGCAGCGTGGCCGACCGCGATGCGCAAGTGATCCAGGTGCTCAGGGACGTGGGCCTCGACCCGGCCAGCCGCCATCGTTTCCCCCATGAATTCTCCGGCGGCCAGCGCCAACGCATCGCCATCGCCCGTGCGCTGGTGCTCAAGCCGGCGCTGATGCTGCTGGACGAACCCACCTCCGCCCTCGACCGCACCGTGCAGAAGCAGGTCGTGGCGTTGCTGCGCGAGTTGCAGGAAAAATACGGCCTGACCTACCTGTTTATCAGCCATGACCTCGCCGTGGTGCGCGCCATGGCCCATGACATGATCGTGATCAAGGACGGCAAGGTGGTGGAGCGCGGGCCGAGCCATGACGTTTTCGAAGCGCCGCAGCACCCGTATACCAAAGAACTCCTGGCGGCGGCCGGCGGGCTGTCGTCATGAGTACCAGCCTGACGGACTACCAACAGGTTCGCGGCCTGGCAATCCAGTCGCTGTTCGAGATCATCGAGCAGTCCAGCGAAGGCACGGTGATTGTCGATCGCGACGCCAATATCGTCTGGATGAACGAGCGCTACGCCAAGCGCTTCGGCCTCAACAGCGCCGATGAAGCCATCGGCCAGCCGTGCGAGCGGGTGATTTCCAACAGCCTGTTGCGCCAAGTGGTGCGCACTGACCGGCCGATTCTGCTGGACATCCAGGACACCCCCAAAGGCCCGTTGGTGGTGATGCGCCTGCCGATCCACAACGATGCCGGTGCCGTGATTGGCGCGATTGGTTTTGCCTTGTTCGATGAACTGCGCAACCTGTCGCCGCTGATCGAACGCTACCTGAGCATGCAGCAGGAACTGGCCTCCACCCGCTCGTTGCTGCGCTCACGCCAGAGCAAGTACAACTTCGCGCACTTTATCGGCACCAGCGCCGCCAGCCTGGAAGTCAAACGCCGTGCACGGCGCAGCGCAAGCGCCGAGTCGCCGGTGCTGTTGCTCGGTGAGACCGGCACCGGCAAGGAACTGCTCGCCCAGGCGATCCACGGCGCCTCACCGCGTGCGCACAAGGCCTTTGTCAGCATCAACAGCGCGGCGATTCCCCATGACCTGCTGGAAGCCGAATTCTTCGGCACCGCGCCGGGCGCCTTTACCGGCGCCGATCGCAAGGGCCGTCCGGGTAAATTCCAGATTGCCCAGGGCGGCACGCTGTTCCTTGATGAAATCGGCGATATGCCGCTGCCGCTGCAAAGCAAGCTGCTGCGGGTGTTGCAGGAAAAGGAATTCGAACCGGTGGGTTCCAACGAGATCCTGCACAGCGATGTGCGGGTGATCGCGGCAACCTCCATGGACCTGGAAGCGGCGATCAAGCGCGGTGAGTTCCGTGCGGACTTGTATTACCGCCTGAATGTGCTGCCAATCCAGGTGCCACCGCTGCGTGAGCGGCTGGAGGATATTCCGGCGCTGAGCGAAGCGATCCTGGAGGAGCTGCGCAGCCAGCATGAACTGGACCGCGAAGCCCTGGCGCTGTTGGCGCAACATGCGTGGCCGGGGAATATCCGCGAGCTGCGTAATGTGCTGGAGCGGGCGGCGTTGCTGAGCGATGACTTGGTGTTGAACGCTGAGGAGATTCGCACGGCGATTGGCACCTTCAGCCCGGTGGAACGCGGTGCGGTGGACACGGTTGAGGGTGAGACGTTTGCCGCGGCGCGGGAGCGGTTTGATCGGCAGGTGATTGCGGCGGCACTCAGGGCGTGTGACGGCAATGTGGTCGAGGCGGCCAGGCGATTGGGGCTGGGGCGGTCGACGCTGTACAAGAAAATGGTGGCACTGGGAATTGCCTGATCTCCAAACAGAGACAAAATTCTCCATAGAAAGACACTCCCTGTGGGAGGGGCTTGCTCCCGATAGCATCAGGTCAGTCAACACATTTACTGGCTGATGCACCGCTATCGGGAGCAAGCCCCCTCCCACATTTGGTCTTCATTTGTCTCTAAATTGAGACAGCATTCAAAAACACTCGAAAGAAATTAAAAAATATCTATATATTTCAATAGCTTGAAAACATGGCACACATCTCGCTATAGCCCTCCCCACCGCTTCACCCACAACAATAACAATCCGATGGAGACACACCATGAGTGTGATCATTGCCCTGGCAGCGCTCGCGTTGCTGATGCTGGCTGCCTACCGTGGCTATAGCGTTATCCTGTTTGCCCCCATCGCCGCCCTCGGCGCCGTGCTGCTCACCGACCCGTCCGCCGTCGCCCCTGCCTTTACCGGGGTGTTCATGGAGAAAATGGTCGGCTTTATCAAACTGTATTTCCCGGTGTTCCTGCTCGGTGCGGTGTTCGGCAAGCTGATCGAGCTGTCAGGCTTCTCGCGCTCTATCGTGGCGGCAGCGATCCGTTTGCTTGGCACGCGCCAGGCCATGCTGGTGATCGTGCTGGTCTGCGCCCTGCTCACCTACGGCGGCGTGTCGCTGTTTGTAGTGGTGTTCGCGGTGTACCCGTTCGCGGCGGAGATGTTCCGCCAGAGCAATATCCCCAAGCGCCTGATCCCGGCGACCATCGCCCTCGGTGCGTTCTCGTTCACCATGGACGCCCTGCCCGGCACGCCGCAGATCCAGAACATCATCCCCAGCACCTTCTTCAACACCACCGCCTGGGCGGCGCCGTGGCTGGGGCTGATCGGCACGATCTTCGTGTTCTGCACCGGCATGCTCTACCTGGCGCGCCAGCGCAACAAGGCACAACGCGCTGGTGAAGGCTATGGCACCGAACTGCGCAACGAGCCTGAGACCGCCGAAAACCTCACGCTGCCCAACCCGTGGATTGCGCTGTCGCCGCTGATCCTGGTAGGGGTGATGAACCTGCTGTTCACCCACTGGATCCCGCAGTGGTACGGCAAGACCCACAGCCTCAGCCTGCCGGGCATGAGCGCACCGGTAACCACTGAAATCGCCAAGCTCACCGCGATCTGGGCGGTGCAGGCGGCGTTGCTCGTGGGCATCATCATGGTGCTGGTGTTCGGCTGGTCAGCGATCAAAAGCAAGCTCGCCGAGGGCAGTAAAAGTGCGGTCAGCGGCGCCTTGCTAGCGGCGATGAACACCGCGTCCGAATACGGCTTCGGTGCAGTGATCGCCTCGCTGCCGGGCTTTCTGGTCCTGGCGGATTGGCTCAAGGGCATCCCCAACCCGCTGGTCAACGAAGCGATTACCGTAACCCTGCTGGCCGGCATCACCGGCTCTGCGTCCGGTGGCATGAGCATCGCCCTGGCAGCCATGTCCGAGAGCTTTATTTCGGCGGCCCATGCGGCCAATATTCCCCTTGAAGTGCTGCACCGGGTCGCGGCCATGGCCAGCGGCGGCATGGACACCCTGCCCCACAACGGCGCGGTGATCACCCTGCTGGCGGTGACCGGCCTGACCCACCGCGAAGCCTACAAGGACATTTTCGGCATCACGATTATCAAGACCCTCGCGGTGTTCGTGGTGATCGGTACTTTCTACGCCACCGGCATTGTGTGAGGTTTTCATGACGACTTTGAACGGCAAGACCGCCCTGGTTACCGGTTCCACCAGCGGCATCGGCCTGGGTATCGCACTGAGCCTGGCCAAGGCCGGTGCCAACCTGATCCTCAACGGCTTCGGCGACGCCAGCGCGGTGGTCGCCCAGGTGCAGGCGTTTGACGGCAAGGTCGGCCATCACCCGGCGGACGTCAGCGACCCGGCGCAGATTGCCGACATGCTCGCCTACGCCGAGCGTGAGTTCGGCGGCGTCGACATCCTGGTCAACAACGCCGGCATCCAGCACGTGGCGGCGGTGGAGGACTTCCCAGTGGAGCGCTGGGACTCGATCATCGCGATCAACCTGTCGTCGGTGTTCCACAGCACGCGCTTGAGCCTGCCTGGCATGAAGGCCAAGGGTTGGGGGCGTATCGTCAACATCGCCTCGGTGCACGGCCAGGTCGGCTCGGTGGGCAAGGCCGCGTATGTGGCCGCCAAGCACGGCGTGATCGGCTTGACCAAAGTGGTGGGCCTGGAGACCGCCACCAGCAACGTGACCTGCAATGCAATCTGCCCCGGCTGGGTGTTGACGCCGCTGGTGCAGAAGCAGATTGATGATCGCGTGGCCAATGGCGTCGATCCGCAGCAGGCGCAGCATGATCTGCTGGCGGAGAAACAGCCGTCGCTTGAGTTCGTGACGCCGTCGCAGCTGGGTGAGCTGGTGCTGTTCTTGTGCAGCGAGGCCGGTGCGCAGGTGCGGGGGGCGGCGTGGAACATTGATGGCGGCTGGCTGGCCCAATAAACCAGACACTGAAAATCAGTGTGGGAGGGGGCCCTCTCCCACATTTGACCTATGTTGACGGGTAGATTTTTACAAGAACAAGAGACCTTGCTGATGTCCGAGATCCTCTGGCAACCCTCCCCGGAACGCATCCGCAACACGCGGATGGACCAGTTTCGACGCTTTATCAATGATCGCCACGGCGTGCAGCTCGCCGACTACCCGGCCCTGCACCAGTGGAGCATCGACCAGCGCCCGGACTTCTGGCAGGCGATCGTCACGTTCTTCGAGGTGCAGTTTCGCAGCCCGCCCAGCGCGGTGCTGATCGAAGATGCCGAGATGCCCAGCGCCCAGTGGTTCCCCGGCGCGACCCTGAACTTTGCCGAGCACCTGCTGCGCCGTCGCGATGATCACCCGGCCGTAGTCGCGATCAGTGAAGACGGCCAGCGCGAACAACTCACCTACGCCGAGCTGGCTGCCCATGTCGCCGGCCTGCAAGACAGCCTGCTGGCGGCCGGTGTCGGCAGCGGTGACCGGGTGGCCGCCTGCATGCCCAACACCTGGCAAACCCTGGTCGGCATGCTCGCCACCACCAGCCTGGGCGCGATCTGGTCGTGCTCCTCACCAGACTTCGGCACCCAAGGTGTCATCGACCGTTTTGGCCAGATCGAACCCAAGGTGCTGATCACCTGCGCCGGGTACCGCTACGCCGGTAAAACCATCGACCAAAGCGCCAAGCTCAATGAGATCCTCGAACGCCTGCCGTCCCTGGAACAATTGATCATCGTCCCGTATGCACGGCCCCAGGCATGCGTCGAGGACTATGAGACCCAGGCCCGCGTCGCGCTGTGGAGCGACTTCTACCAACCCGGCGGCGAGCCTGAGTTCGTCGCGGTGCCGTTCGATCACCCGCTGTATATCCTCTATTCCAGCGGCACCACCGGCGTGCCCAAATGCATCATCCACGGCACCGGCGGCGTGCTGCTTACCCACCTCAAGGAACACGGCCTGCACGCGGATCTGTCTCGCGAGGACTGCCTGTTCTACTACACCACCTGCGGCTGGATGATGTGGAACTGGCTGGTCTCGGTGCTGGCAATCGGCGCCACGGCGGTGCTGTATGACGGCTCGCCGTTCCACCCCGGCCCGGAACGCCTGATCGACCTGATCGACGCGGAAAAGATCAGCGTGTTCGGCACCAGTCCCAAGTTCCTCGTCACCCTGGAAAAGGCCGGGCTGCAACCGCGCCTGAGCCATGACTTGGGCAGCCTCAAGGGGCTGATTTCCACCGGTTCGCCGCTGTCGCCCCAGAGCTACGACTACGTGTACCGCGAGATCAAGGCCGAGCTGTGCCTGTCCTCAATGTCTGGGGGCACCGATATCGTCTCCTGCTTTGTGATCGGCAACCCGGTGTTGCCGGTGCGGCGCGGGGAAATGCAGTGCAAGAGCCTGGCGATGGCCATCGAGGTGTGGGACGACCAAGGCCGGCCGTTGGTCGGGGAAAAAGGCGAGTTGGTGTGCACCCGGCACTTTCCGGCGATGCCCATCGGCTTGTGGAACGACCCGGGCCGGCAGAAGTTGCGCGCCTCGTATTTCAGTCAGTTCCCCGGCGTATGGGCCCAGGGCGACTACGCCGAGCAACGCGCCAACGGCAGCCTGCTGATTCACGGCCGCTCCGACGCGGTGCTCAACCCGGGCGGCGTGCGCATCGGCACTGCGGAGATTTATCGACAGGTGGAAAAAGTCCCGCAGGTGCTGGAAAGCCTGGCCATCGGCCAACGCTGGCGGGACGATGTGCGGGTGGTGCTGTTCGTGCGCCTGGATGACGGCGTGATGCTGGACGACGCCCTGGAGCAACACATCCGCCAGGTGATCCGCGCCAACACCACGCCGCGCCATGTGCCGGCGAAAATCCTCGCTGTCAGCGATATCCCCCGCACCATCAGCGGCAAGATCGTCGAACTGGCGGTGCGTAACGTGGTGCACGGCGAGCCAGTGAAAAATACCGACGCACTGGCCAATCCGCAGGCGCTGGAGCAGTTCCGCGACCGCCCTGAACTGGCCGAGGGATGAAAGGTTTCAGCCCTGAAGCACTCATTTGAAGACAAACCCCCAATGCATGCTATTTTTCGAGGGTAGTCATCCATCGGTGTCCCACGGGATAATGGGTGTTGTCATTTTTCAAAGCGTTACGCTCAGGGCTTTTTATGAAGGGAACAACCACCGGCAGCGAAGCCGCTGCATTGATTGCGCGGCTGGACTGGGCCCAAAGCCCCCTCGGTGAGGCCAATGATTGGCCGCAAAGCCTGCGCACAGCCGTGGATATCGTGGTCAACTCACCGATGCCGATGCTCCTGCTGTGGGGCAGCCAGCTGACCCAACTCTACAACGACGGCTTCGCCTTGCTGGCGGGCAATAAACACCCCGAGGCCATGGGAAAGCCGGCGCACCAGAGCTGGCCGGAACTCGAAAGCTTCACCGCACCGATCTACGACGCCGTACTGACCGGCCAGGTGCGCACCTTCAGCGAGCAGCGCTTCGTCCTCCAACGCAATAATCGCGACACTGAAATCTGGCTGGACCTGACCTACAGCCCCATCCGCGACGAAAGCGCCCGCGTGGCCGGCATCCTGGTCACGGCCATCGAAACCAACGAGCGCCGCCGGGCCCAGCACAACACCGAGCAGCGCCTGCAACTGGCCCTGGCCGCCACCGACGCGGTGGGCACCTGGGATTGGGATATTGGCGAAGACCGCTTTATCGCCGACGCGCACTTCGCCTACCTGCACGGCGTCGACCCGAGCGCGTCCGGCCAGTTGCCGATCAGCGACTACCTGCTGGGCGTGCATCCCGAAGACCGGGGCACGGTGACGCGCAGCATCAAGCATTGCATCACCCATGGCACCGAATACGCCGAGGAATACCGCCTGCAACAAGCCGACGGCCAAGTGCGCTGGGTGTTTGCCCGTGGCCGTTGCTACAAGGATCACCAGGGCCGCCCGGCGCGTTTCCTCGGCGCGGCACTCGACCTCACCGAGCGCAAGCATACCGAGCAAGCGCTGCGCCAAAGCCAGACCGAGCTGCAGTTGATCATCAACGCCATGCCGGTACTGATCGGCTACGTCGACCACGAGCAGCGCTTTCGCCTGAACAACAGCGCCTACCTCGACTGGTACGGCATGACGCCCCAGGAGCTGTACGGCAAGACCATCCGCGAGGTACTCGGCGACGAGGTGTACGCCGGGCGCGAAGACAAGATCGCCGCCGCGCTCAAGGGCAAGGCCTGCAGTTTCATGACCATCACCCCCCATCGCGATGGTCGCCCGCGTCATGCGCTGATGAAATACCTGCCCCGCTTCAGCAATGACGGCTCGGTAAACGGCTTCTACATCTTTGTGATCGATGAAACCGAACGCAAACTCACCGAAGAAGCCCTTCGTCACCTCAACGAGAACCTCGAAGAACGCGTGGCCCAGCGCACCCAGGCGCTGGCCGAAGCCAACGAACGCCTGCAAAACGAGATGTTCGAGCGTGAGCGCGCCGAAGATGCCCTGCGCCATGCGCAGAAGATGGAAGCCGTGGGCCAACTCACCGGCGGTATCGCCCATGACTTCAACAATATGCTCACCGGCATCATCGGCAGCCTGGACCTGATGCAGCGCTACATCGCCGCCGGGCGCAGCGAGGAGATCGGCCGTTTCACCGACGCCGCCGTGTCCTCGGCCCATCGCGCAGCCGCCCTCACCCACCGCCTGCTGGCCTTCTCGCGGCGCCAGTCGCTGGACCTTCGCCCGCTGGATCCCAACCAGCTGGTGGCGTCCCTGGAGGAGCTGTTCCAGCGTACCAAGGGCGCACATATCACGCTCAAGGTGCAACTGGGCCACGACATCTGGCCGGTCAACACCGACGCCAGCCAATTGGAAAACGCCCTGCTCAACCTGGTGATCAACGCCCGCGACGCCATGCCCGACGGCGGCGAACTGCTGATCGAAACCGCCAACAGTTACCTGGACGGCACCGACATCACCACCCTCGAACCGGTCAGGGCCGGCGACTATGTGATGCTTGGCGTGTGTGACAACGGCAGCGGCATGGCGCCGAAGATTCTCGCCAAGGCGTTCGACCCGTTCTTCACCACCAAGCCCATCGGCCAGGGCACGGGCCTTGGGCTGTCGATGATCTATGGGTTTGCCCAGCAGTCCGGTGGCCACGTGACCATCCAGAGCGAACCGGGCCAGGGCACCTGCGTGCGCCTGTACCTGCCACGCCTGCACGGCACCGCCCTGGAGAGCAGCCTGCCCACTCATTTGGGCGAAGCTCCGGTAGCCCTTGCCGGCGAAGCGGTGGTGGTGGTCGAAGACGACCCGGCGGTGCGCATGCTGGTGGTCAATGTGCTCGACGAGTTGGGCTACACCGCACACCAGGCAGCGGATGCGCGTGCGGCGCTGCCGTTGCTGGAGTCGGATTTGCGCGTAGACCTGCTGGTGACCGACGTCGGCCTGCCCGGTATGAACGGCCGTCAACTGGCAGAGATCGCCCGCCAGCATCGGCCGGGCCTGAAGGTGCTGTTCATGACCGGCTACGCGGAAAAAGCCGCCGAGCGCCAGGGCTTCCTGGAGGACGGCATGGACATGGTCGCCAAGCCGTTTTCCGTCGACGTGCTGGCGACCAAAATCCGCAGCATGATCAGCGTTGATGGTGCAGTTAAGGCATAATCGCGCGCCGTCGCACACCTGGTAGAGATCAATGAAAGCCCAAGCCCGTCATATCCTGGTGAAAACCAGCGAAGAAGCCGAACAACTCAAGCAGCGCATTGCCAAGGGCGAAGCGTTTGATGTGCTGGCCAAGAAGTACTCCACCTGCCCGTCCGGCAAACGCGGGGGCGATTTGGGCGAAGTGCGGCCGGGACAGATGGTCGGGGTGATTGATGCGGTGATCTTCAAGAAGCCAGTGAAGGTGGTTCACGGGCCGATCAAGAGCAAGTTTGGGTATCACCTGGTGCAGGTGTTTTACCGCGACTGAGGCGTTGACTTAAGACCGCTATCGGGAGCAAGCCCCTCCCACAGGGGATCGCATTCCTCCAGATGAAATGCGGTCACAGGTGGGAGGGGCTGTGCGACGATTCGACTTGCCCCCGATCCGCCGCAGGCGGCCATTCACCTACTCCCTGGGGATCAGCGCACCCGGCACCTGGATAACGCGGCTCGCCAGCCGATGCCCGGCCAAAGCGGCCTCCTGCGGCGAACCACCCTTGAGCCGACTGGCCAGGTACGCCGCGCTGAATGAATCCCCCGCCGCCGTGGTGTCCACCACCTTCTCCACCTTCAATGCCGGCACAACAAAGCGCTCGCCGTCGCAACGAATCAAACACGCATCCGCACCGCGCTTGAGCACCACTTCCGCAATCGCCGGGTACGCCGCGAACACCTGTTCGCTGTCGGCATAACCAAACAACGCGCGTTCGTCATCTTCGGTCAGCAAGGCGATATCCACCTCGGCCAGTACTGTGCGATAAGCCTCACGGGCAACGTCCACCGTGGCCCACAGTCGCGGCCGGTAGTTGTTGTCGAACACCACTGCGCCGCCACGCCGGCGGGTTTCGATCAGCACTTCGAGCAAGCGCTGGCGCCCGACTTCACCCAGCACCGCCAGGGTAATGCCGCTGAAATACACCACGTTGTAGTCCGGCAATGCCGCCAGGATCGGTACGGCCGCCGGCGTGGTAAAGCAGTCACGCACGGCCGCTTCGTTGCGCCAGTAGAGGAATTTGCGTTCGCCGTTGGCATCGGTCTGGATGCAGTACAAACCCGGTAAGCGTCCGGGCAAGCGCTGGACCTTACTCAGCCCCAGACCTTCTTCGGCCCAGTGCGCACACATGGCGTCGCTGAAGCTGTCATCGCCCAGGGCGGTGACATAGTCCACCATGCCGATATCCCCCAGCTCACGGCGCAGGTACACCGCCGCGTTCAGGGTGTCGCCGCCGAAGCTCTGGTGCAGGCTGCCGTCGGCGCGGTGTTGCAGTTCGATCATGCATTCGCCGATCAGGGCGATGCGGGGATGGGTGGTGGTCATGGCTTTACACTCAGAAACGGGTTTCCAGGGACTCAATCACCTGCAACTGCTCATCCACCAGACAACCGACCTGCCACTTGTCGAAGGTCAGGCAAGGGTGCGAGGTGCCAAAGGAAATGATGTCGCCGATGCGCAGCTCTACCCCCGGCGCTATGGTCATGAAGGCGTGCTGGTCCATCACGGCGGTGACGGTGCAGGCGCTCACGTCATCGCCTTCGGCGGTCAGGATCCCGGCGCGGTAACGCTTGAGCGGCACCGGCAACCCGGCGTCGTAGGCCACGTCGCGCTTGCCCAGGGCGATCACCGCAAAACCCGGCTCAGGCAACGACTGCACATGGGCCCAGACTTCCAGGGCCGGGCGCAGGCCTTCATGCAGGTCGCTGCGGCGGTCGAGCACGCAGCATTGCGCCGCTTTGTAGATGCCATGGTCGTGGGCCACGTAGCTGCCGGGGCGCAATACGCTAAGGAAACGGCCGGCGGCGTTTTGCGTTTCGAAGGACTCGGCGATCAGGTCATACCAGGCCGAGCCCGACGCGGTGATGATGGGCTTGGGCAGGTCGAAGGAGCCATTGTTTTGCAGGTCCACGGCCAGGCGCACCAGGCTCGCGGCGAAGTCGCGGATGCCACTGATGGCGTGCTCGCCGTGGATCACTCCTTCGTAGCCTTCAATCCCGGTGAGCGCCAGGGCCGGCTGGGCCTTGATCGCCTTGGCCAGATCGCGCACCTCCTGCTCGCTGCGGCAACCGCAACGGCCGCCGACCACGCCGTACTCGATCATCACGTTGAGGCGCAGGCCACGGGCGGCGAAGAACAGCCCCAGGTCAGCGACGTTGTCCGGATGGTCGACCATGCAGTGGAAGTCAAAATCCTTGTCGGCCAACAGGTCGGCAATCAACGCCATGTTCGGCGCCCCCACCAGTTGGTTGGCCATCAGCACACGGCGCACGCCACCGGCATACGCGGCGCGGGTCTGCACTGCGTTGGCCAGGGTGATGCCCCAGGCACCTTGGGCGATCTGGCGCTGGAACAGCGCGGGCATCATGCTGGTTTTGCCATGGGGTGCGAGTTCGGCACCGCTGTTGCTGACGAAATCCTGCATCCAGCGAATGTTGTGCTCCAGGGCGTCGCGGTGCAGCACCAGGGCAGGCAGGCTGACGTCACGGACCAGGTAGGCACCGACCGCGGCGGCGCCCTTTTCAACGGCATTGATGGCAGACATGAAATGCTCCTATTCGTTGATGCGACGGGCCAGGTTGTTGGCGCTGTCGATCAGCACCCGGCGATAGTCGTTGTAGTTTTTGCTCGCATCGGCCCGTGGGGCGACGATGCACAGCGTCGCAATGCTGACGCCCTGCGCGTCCCGGACCGGGGCGGCAAAGCAGTGGGTAAAGGTGTCGGCCACGCTGTCGAAGGAAAAGAAACCGTCGAGGGTGGCCTGGCGGATTTGCGCGAGGAAGGTCTCCAGCGGCAGGCGCTGGCCATCCGGCAGGATAAAGTCGTCGTGGTCGATCAGGTCGATGATCTGCTGGTCGCTCAAGTGCCCCAGCAACAGGCGCCCGGAGGCTGTCCACGGAATGGGCGCGTTTTCACCGATATCCGAGGAAATACGGAAATGCCGCTCGCCTTCGCGCATCAGCGCCACCGTGTATTTGCGCCCGTTAAGCAGGCACATCTGCGCGGTCTCGTGGGTTTGGCTGACGATCTCCTGCAAGGCATGGTCGGCCTCGCGGGTCAGGTCGAAATGGCGTAGATGCGCCTGGCCGAGGAAGTACAACTGACGGCCGAGGTAGACGTGACCGTCTTTGCCCACGGTTTCGAGGATGCGCCGCTCAAGCAGGGACGCAACCAGTTCGTAGACCGTGGATTTGGGGCTGCCGATGCCGCTGGCAATATCATTCGGGCGCAGGGGCTGGCCGATTTCCTTGAGAAAATCGAGGATATCGAATGCACGGTCCAGGCCTTTGGCGCGGCGTTTGATGGTGTCTTCGGTCATGGCAATTTCGGTCCGGTCGAAATGGTAGGGCTGGCGCAGGTCCACTGTGGGAGGGGGCTTGCCCCCGATGGCGGCGTGTCAATCAACACCTCTGTTACTGATACACCGCTATCGGGGGCAAGCCCCCTCCCACATTTGATCTCTGGTGGGCTTAAGAGTGGGGCAATTTAGCCCTTTTTCTTGTAGGCCACGCAATCAATCTCGACCTTGCAATCCACCATCATGTTGGCCTGCACACAAGCCCGCGCCGGGGCGTGTTCCGGGGTGAAGTATTCGCCGAAGACCTTGTTGAAACTCCAGAAGTCCCGCGGGTCTTCCAGCCACACGCCCACCCGTACCACGTCTTTCAACTCGTAGCCGGCTTCTTCGAGGATTGCCACCACATTGCGCATGGTCTGCCGGGTTTGCTCGATGATCCCGCCGGTGATGATTTCGCCGTCCACCGCAGGCACTTGGCCCGAGACGTACAACCAACCGTCCGCTTCCACCGCGCGGGCGAAGGGACGAGGCTGGCCACCGCCGGCAGTACTGCCGGCACCGTAACGAGTGATGCTCATAAAAATATGCTCCTGATTAAAAACGAATGTTCTTGAGAAATTCCGCCAGGCGCGGCGATTGCGGCCGCTCGAAGATATCCTTCGACGAGCCCTGCTCTTCAATCCGACCCTGGTTCATAAAGACGATCTTGTCCGAGACTTCATAGGCAAAGCGCATTTCGTGGGTGACCAGCAACATGGTCATGCCCTCCTCCGCCAGGCCCTTGATCACGCTGAGCACCTCGCCCACCAGTTCCGGGTCGAGGGCCGAGGTGACTTCGTCGAACAGCATCAGGCTGGGGTTCATCGCAATGGCGCGGGCAATCGCTACACGCTGCTGTTGGCCGCCGGACAACTGGCCCGGGAAGTGATTGCGGCGCTCCAAAAGTCCTACACGGTCCAACCATTTTTCCGCGAGTGCCACCGCCTCGTCCTTAGGCATTTTCTTAACTTTCAATAAGCCCAGAGTCACGTTCTGCAACGCGCTCAAATGCGGGAACAGGTTGAACTGCTGGAACGCCATGCCAGTCATCGCTCGGTGCTGTGCGATCACGCGCTCGGGGTGACGCACGCGCTTGCCGCCGATGTCGCTGTAGCCGATGGACTCGCCATCCAGGGTGATCTGCCCGCCCTGGAATTCTTCCAGCAAGTTGACGCAACGCAACAGGGTGGTCTTGCCCGAGCCGCTGGAGCCGATCAACGTCACCACGTTGCCGCGCTGCATGGACAGGTCGACGCCCTTGAGCACTTCGACCTCGCCGTATTGTTTACGCAGGCCGCGGATATTCAGCAGCGGCTCGGTTGTTTGAGGTTGGTTCATGGCAAGGCCACCCGCTTTTCAATGTAGCGCCCGAATAACTCGATGGCGTAGTTGATGACAAAGAACAGAAACCCGGCGAACAGGTAGAACTCCAGGGTCATGAAGGTACGTGCGATCACCTGCTGGGTACTCAGCAGCAATTCAGCGACGCCGATCACCGAGAGCAAGGTCGAGGCCTTGACGATTTCCGTCGAGGAATTGACCCAGGTCGGCAGGATCTGCCGCAACGCCTGGGGCAACAACACGTAGGCCAGGGACTGCTGGAACGTCAGGCCAATCGCCTTGCCCGCTTCCAGTTGCCCCCGGGGAATGGCTTGCAGTGCACCGCGCACGATTTCCGAGACGTGGGAGCCGCAGAACAGCGTGAGCCCGACGGCGCCGGCCTGGAACGCGGTGATCTTCCAGCCCAGGGCCGGCAGCATGTAGAAACACGCCAACACCAGCACAAACACCGGGGTGCCACGGATCAGGTCGACATACAGGCGAAACGGCGCACGCATCCAGAATTTGCCGTAGGTCAGGATCAACCCCGCGACGATGCCGATCAGCGTGCCAAAGATAATCGCCAGTGCCGATACAGAGACACTGGCCTGAAACCCCGCCCAGAGGGTATCCCGGGCGATCCACAACTCATGCAGCCAGCTGGGGGACTCGTACATGGAAACCCTCCTTAACGACGGATCGCCAGACGCTGTTCCAGGTAACGGAGCAGCATGGCAATGAGGTAACAGGCCGCCACGTAGAGCGCGGTCGTGACCAGCCAGGTTTCAATCACCCGGTAGCTTTCGACGTTGATCTTGCGGGCGTAATAGGTCAGCTCGGGCACCGCGATGGCGGCGGCCAGGGAGGTGTCCTTGAACAGCGAGATAAAGTTGTTCGACAGCGCGGGCAGCACGTTACGCAGCATCACCGGCACGGTGATATAGGCGCGGATCCGCCATTCGCCGAGGCCGATGGCCAGCCCTGCTTCGCGCAAGCCCTTGGGAATATTCAACAGCCCGGCGCGGAACACTTCAGTCAGGTAGGCACCGGCGTAAAGCGACAAGGTGATGATGAACGAGGGGATCTTGTCCAGGCGGATGCCGAGACCGGGCAAGGCGAAGTAGATCAACAGGATCAGCACCAGGATCGGCGTATTGCGGATCACCGTCACATACACCGAGGCGAAGATGCGCAACGCGCGGTGTTTGGACAACATGGCAAACGCCATCAACAGGCCGATCACGCAGCCGATGGCGATCGACAGCAATGCCAGTTGCAGGCCCAGGCCGAGCCCCGCCAGCAAGGTGTCGAAATCACGCCACACGGCGGCAAAGTTCAACTGATAGTTCATGGTCAGCAGTACCTGATGGGGGCGCCGTTGGCGGCGCCCCGGTTTTCACGAATCACTTGAACTCGACGGGGAAACCAATCGCAGGCTCCGGCAGGTCCACACCAAACCACTGCTTGAACGAGGCTTTGTAGGTGGGGAACTCCACACCGGTCATGGCTTCATGCAGGGCGGTGTTGACGAAGTTCAGCCAATCCTGGTCGCCACGCTTGACCGCGCACGCGTAGGTTTGCGGGCTCCAGGCGTAGGCCGGGCTGCGATAGCGGCCGGGGTTCTGCACCATCAGGTATTTGACCGAGGACTGGTCGGTGGCGGCGGCATCGGCGCGACCGGAGTTCACCGCCTGGTACATCAGGTCGACGCTGTCGTACTGGTCGACCTTGGCCTTGGGCAGTGCCTGGTGCACCAGTTCCTCGGCGTAGACGTTCTGCAGTACAGCCACGGTGACGCCATCACCGGCCGCTTGCAGGTCTTCAATCTCTTTGTACTTGCTGTTGTTCGGCAGCAGCAGGCCCACGCCTTCGCGGTAGTACGGCAGGGTGAACGCCACTTGCTGCGCACGACTGGCGGTGACGGTGATGAACTGACAGCTCATGTCGACCTTGTCGGTCAGCAGGTTGGGAATGCGTGCGTCGGAGGACTGCACCACAAACTCGACCTTGCTCGGGTCGTTGAACAAGCCCTTGGCCACAATGCGGCCGATGTCGATATCAAAACCCTGCAACTTGCCATCCGCTCCCTGGAAGTGCCACGGCGCATTGGTACTGCCTGTACCCACGATCAGGTGCCCACGCTTGAGCACATCATCGAGCTTGCTGTCCGCCGCCTGCACGATGCCTGCGAGGGAAGCCGATGCGGCGAAGAGAAAAACACACGCTTTAAACACGGAAGGTCGGTGATGCATGACAAGCACTCCAGGAGTTGTGTATTCCGCTATACCGGAACTTAGTATGTAACAACGGAATAGACAGCAGAAAGTGTGCCACACATGCCGGGCGAAACCTATGACCTCGATAAAGTGCTTAGTAATCAGACAGATAAATCGCGACCTGAGATGCGGCGTTGCGCCAGCACTTGCAAGCGGATTGCTACCCAAGGCCTCACACGGAGGTGACAGCACGATTCAAGTGCGTCACCGCCCCGTTACTACGCACATCGGCGGTGCACCCGCCCATGGAAAATCCGCAGTGCTGGACTAGTCTTTGGCACACGCCTCATGACAAGGACCGCACTCCGATGAAGTTCAGTCTCACCTTGGTTTTGCTGTGTTTTCTGGCGGCCGGCAGCGCGCAGGCCAGCAACGACCGCCGCGAATGCAAAGAAGAACTGCGCAAGCTCAAAGCAGCGTTCGACACCAACTACACCAGCCAGAATCACCATGGCTATCGCCGCGCCAAGGCGTCCAGCGACAATGAGGAATACCGCAAATGCGCGAGCCAGGCCCGCAAGGCGCGCGAACGTGCGGAGCGTGATGCCAACCTGTAAAGGTTGACAGTAGACGATGGCGGTCCCCGGGCTTAGCGTTGGCAAAAGCCTGCACGGCTCACAGGGAGATGATCATGGGGATTGCCACCGCAACCATTGCCAATGCCGAAGACTACCGGCGCGTGCTGAGCACTTCACGCCCGGTATTCATGCTGTTCATCTCAGCTCACTGCCCGGCCTGCGGGGTAGCCGGGCCGCTGTTTGAGCAGATTGCCAGTAAATACCGATCGGTGATGAGCCTGGTACTCGATTGCGCGAAAACGCCGAGGCACCCAAAGGTTACAGGTACCCCGACGCTGCTGATCTTCCAGAACGGCACCTTGATGGAAACATTCAAAGGTTTCGGACCGGAGGAACAGCAAGCGCAGTTTGTGGAGGAAACCTTCAGGCGTTATGCACGCCGCAAGGGTGCAAAATCACCTGCGTCACCCGCCGCTCCTCTACCGCCGCCACCGTCAGGCGCCAGCCCTCATGCTCCAGGCTATCACCCACCACTGGCAGGCGGTCGAGCAGGCTCATCACCAGACCGGCCAGCGTCTGGTAGTCCTCGGTCGCAACAGCCTTGAAGCCGGTACGTTGGCGAATCTGGGTGAGGTTCAAGGCGCCATTGGCACGGAAGCCAGGACCCTCCTCGACAATATCCGGCCCTTCGATTTCACTGGCGTCCGGCAATTCACCGGCGATGGATTCCAGAATGTCGGTCATGCTCAATACGCCCATGAAGTCACCGAATTCGTTGATCACGAAGGCGATATGGGTCGACTCCTGGCGCATCTGCTCCAGGGCATTGAGGATCGAAAAGCTCTCCAGCAGGTTGATCGCCCGACGCGCGAGGTGCTCCAGGTTCGGCTCGTTGCCGGCCAGGTACTCCTTGAGCAATTCCTTCTTGTGCACGAAGCCCAGCGGCTCGTCCACGGCACCGTTACGGATCAACGGCAGGCGTGAGTAGGACGAGTGCATCAGTTTCAAGCGAATCGTATCGGGATCGTCGGCCAGGTCGATAAAGTCGACGTTGGCCCGCGGCGTCATCAAGGTGCGAATCGGCCGCTCAGCCAGTTGCAGCACACCACTGATCATCACCCGCTCACGTCGGTCGAACAGCGGACCTTGCGCAGCATCCGTCTCGCCCAACAGGTCAGCCACCTCTTCACCCACTTCTTCCACCGCCAGGCTGCGACCGCCGAGCAAGCGCATCACCGCATGGGCTGTACGCTCACGTACCGGCAACACACCCTGGGCAGACTTCTTGCGACGAGCGCGGGCAATCTGGTTGAACACCTCGATCAGGATCGAGAAACCGATGGCCGCGTACAGGTAGCCCTTCGGAATATGGAAACCCAGGCCTTCGGCGGTCAGGGCGAAACCGATCATCATCAGGAAGCCCAGACACAGCATGATCACCGTCGGGTGGGCATTGACGAAGCGGGTCAGCGGCTTGCTCGCGACGATCATCAGGCCGATGGAAATGATCACGGCGATCATCATCACCGCCAACTCATCGACCATGCCCACGGCAGTAATGACCGCATCCAGAGAGAACACGGCGTCGAGCACCACGATCTGCGCCACGATTGGCCAGAACATGGCGTACGCCACATTGCCCGAGCGCTGGGCCACATGGCCTTCCAGGCGTTCGTGCAATTCCATGGTGGCCTTGAACAACAGGAACACACCGCCGAACAGCATGATCAGGTCACGGCCGGAGAAGCTCTTGTCGAACACCTCGAACAGCGGCTGGGTCAGGGTCACCAACCAGGAAATACTCGCCAGCAGGCCCAGGCGCATCAGCAACGCCAGGGACAAACCGATCAAGCGCGCACGGTCACGCTGCTCCGGCGGCAGCTTGTCCGCCAGGATCGCGATAAACACCAGGTTGTCGATGCCGAGCACCAGTTCCAGCACAATCAAGGTCAACAGGCCGAGCCAGGCCGTTGGATCCGCTAACCATTCCATTTATATAAGTCTCTCTACGGGTTTCAGAATGCCGGGCACGGCAAAGCGCGGTCAGTGGACCGGGACAAGGTTAGCAGTCGGAATACGGGATGTTTCAGCGGGAACGGCGACAGTGGATGTCTTGGGGAAAGACGACTGGGAGGCTCCGAGAGGATGTTCATGCAGGTCCTGAAATAACAAAAGGACTTGGATCCTACAGTCGAAACACAAACTTCATACAATATAAAAATGTTACCAAACCTGTCTTCGATCCCCACACAAAACGAGGCGGGAGGGGCTTGCCCTAATCCAGTCAGTTAAGGCTTTTTGTAGGAGCGAGCTTGCTCGCGAAAAACTCACAGGCGCCGCGTTCATTCAGGAAGCACGCGTTATCGTTGACGTTTTTCGCGAGCAAGCTCGCTCATACAGGAGGCGATGTACGCTTAGCTGACGGGCAAGCGCCCGCCCACAGGTATGACCTATACCCCCAATAGGGTTACCAGAACCGTTGCTGGGTCAGGCGGCTCCACCAGGTCAGCAGCACGCGGTCTACCGAGCCGCTGGCCGCCAGGCCCACCCGCTCCTGCAGGCTTTTACGCTCGGCATAGTGCAGGTGGAAGACCTCGGCGGTCTTGGCCTTGGTGGCCAGGTATTCGTCGCTGGTTTGCAGTTCGTCGACCAGTTGCTTATCCAGCGCTGCAACGCCCAGCCACACCTCTCCGGTCGCTACGTCGTCAATCGCCAGCTGTGGGCGATAACGCGAGACGAAGTTCTTGAACAACTGATGGGTGATGTCCAGGTCTTCCTGGAACTTCTCGCGGCCCTTCTCGGTGTTTTCGCCAAACACCGTGAGGGTGCGTTTGTACTCGCCGGCGGTCAGCACTTCAAAGTCGATGTCGTGTTTTTTCAGCAGGCGGTTGACGTTGGGCAACTGCGCCACTACGCCAATCGAGCCAAGGATGGCAAACGGGGCGCTGATGATCTTCTCGCCGATGCACGCCATCATGTAGCCGCCGCTGGCCGCGACCTTGTCGATGCACACGGTCAACGGCACGCCCGCCTGGCGGATACGCGCCAGTTGCGACGACGCCAGGCCGTAGCTGTGGACCATGCCGCCGCCGCTTTCCAGGCGCAGCACCACTTCGTCCTTGGGCGTGGCCAGGCTCAGCAGTGCGGTGATTTCATGGCGCAGGCTCTCGGTGGCCGAGGCCTTGATATCGCCGTCGAAATCCAGCACGAACACCCGTGGCTTGGTTTCGGGCTTCTTCTTGCTGTTCTTCTTTTCGGCTTTGCTTTCGGACTTGCGCAGGGCCTTGAGCTGCTCCTTGTCGAGCAGGCTCGACTCAAGGCGCTCACGCAGGCCCTTATAGAAGTCATTGAGCTTGCTGACCTGCAGTTGCCCGGCGGCTTTGCGACGCCCTTTGCTGCGCAGTGCCGCGAAGCTGATCAGTACCACCAGAATAGCGATCACCAGGGTGACGGTCTTCGCCAGAAAGCTCGCGTATTCAGCCAAAAAATCCATGTGTCTCCTTAAACAATGCACGGCGCCAGGCGCGGATTGGCCAAGCATACCGACGGGATCGCCGGGCGACCAGTGCTCAAACCGCCAGCAGGTGCGCGCTCTAACGAGGTTTTAAAACAAGCGTATGTTTTTTCATTGACAGCTCCCTGGCATCCTCATAACCTCGCCAGACTTTCAACGTACCGGGAAAACGGACGTGGGCAGCATCTATCTGATTCGACATGGCCAGGCCTCCTTCGGTGCAGACGACTATGACGTCCTGTCGCCCATCGGCGTGGAACAAGCGCAAGTGCTCGGTCGTCATCTGGCGGACATGGGCCTGGTGTTCGACCGCTGCATAGCCGGCGACCTGCGCCGCCAGCAGCACACGGCCACTGCCGCCTTCGATCAATACCGCACCCTCGGCCTGCCGGTGCCTGCATTGGAAACCGACAGCGCCTTCAACGAATTCGACGCCGACGCAATCATCCGCGCCCTGCTCCCCGACCTGCTCAGCAGCGAACCCGACGCCCTGGACATCCTGCGCAACGCTGCGCAAAACCGCAGCGAATTCCAACGCATTTTCGCCCTGATCATCGAACGCTGGCTGGCCGGCACCTATGACCCGCCGGGACTGGAAAGCTGGCTGGGCTTCGTCGAGCGCGTCCAAGGAGGCCTGCAACGCATTCTTGAACTGGCGGACAACACACAGAAAATCGCCGTGTTCACTTCCGGCGGCACCATCACCGCCCTGCTCCACCTGATTACCCGGATGCCTGCCGCCCAGGCCTTCGAACTGAACTGGCAAATTGTTAACACCTCGCTCAACCAGCTGAAATTCCGCGGTCGCGAGGTGGCACTGGCTTCCTTCAACAGTCACACCCACTTGCAACTGTTGAAGGCGCCGCAACTCATCACCTTCCGATGAAGTGCGGCCAACCGTGACCCCAAGGTCACTGGACTCACCATAAAAGGATCGAAACCATGACTGACGTAGCTAAAGCCGTAGAAGCAATGAAAGCCAAATTCAACCCAAGCGCTGCTGAAGGCTTGGACCTGGTGTTCGGTTTCCGTATCGACGACACCAAGAACTTTTCCCTGGTGGTCAAAGACAAGACCTGCGAACTGAAAGAAGGCGAAAACCCTGACGCCCAAGTGACCCTGGTCATGGACGGCGAGACCATGAAAGGCATCGTCGACGGTTCCACCGACGGCATGCAGGCCTTCATGGGCGGCAAGCTGCGCGCTGAAGGCGACATGATGCTGGCCATGAAACTGAGCGAACTGTTCCCGGCCTGATTCACGGGCAACCCTGAATCTCTGTGGGAGGGGGCTTGCTCCCGATGGCGGTTGGTCAGTCGCTTCATCAGTTGACTGACCCACCGCTATCGGGAGCAAGCCCCCTCCCACATTTGGGCTGTAGCAGCAACGCCACCAACGCACTCCATCCGGTCTGGTGTGATGCGCCCAGCCCCCGCCCGGTCTCGCCATGGAAATACTCATGGAACAACACCAGGTCACAGCTAAGCGGGTCCGCCTCCAATGGCGCATACCCGGCCATCGATGGCCGTGCACCGTTTTCATCCCGCAGAAACAAGCGGGTCAACCGCTGGCTTAGGCTGTCGGCCACCTCCTCCAGCGATGCCAGATACCCACTGCCCGTCGGGTACTCCACCGAGAAGTTGTCCGCGTAATAGCGGTGAAATTCGCGCAGCGATTCGATCAGCATGTAGTTCACCGGCATCCACAATGGCCCGCGCCAGTTGGAGTTGCCGCCGTACAAACGTGAGTCGGATTCACCCGGCTGATACCGGGCGCACAAGGTGTCGCCGTTCATCTTCAGCGCCAGCGGCTGCTCGGAAAAGGCCTTGGACAAGGAGCGCACGCCAAAGGCCGAGAGAAACTCCTCATCATCGAGCATGCGTCGCAGCAGATCCTTGGTGCGCTCGCCCCGCAACAGCGCGAGTAACAGGCGATTGCCCTGCCCTGGTTCGTTCCAGCGCGACACCAGCTTGGCCAGGTCCGGCCGGTGATGCATGAAACCCAACAGCCGTTCACGCAACCCCTCCAGCCCTTCGTGCTCGCGCTGTTCCAGCACCAGCACGGCAAACAATGGCATCAGGCCGACGATGGAGCGCAGGCGCACCGGCTCGTTCTGGCCGTCGGGACGGTGCAATACGTCGTAGAAAAACAGGTCCTGTTCATCCCACAGCCCCTCGGCGCTGTCGTCGACCCGGTTGATGGCGCCGGCGATGTACAGGAAGTGCTCGAAAAACTTCACCGCAATATCGACGTACACCGCATTGCGCTTAGCCAACTCCAGGCCGATACGCATCAAGTCCAGCGCATACGCCGCCACCCAGGCGGTGCCGTCGGCCTGATCCAGCTGATAACCCGGCGGCAACGCAGCCGAGCGGTCGAACAAGGCGATATTGTCCAGCCCCAGGAAGCCGCCCTGGAACAGATTGCGGCCCTCGGCGTCCTTACGGTTAACCCACCAGGAAAAATTCAGCAGCAGCTTGTGGAAGATCCGCTCAAGGAAATCCAGATCGCCGACACCGGTCAGCGCCTTGTCCTGCTGATACACGCGCCAGCTGGCCCAGGCATGCACCGGTGGGTTGGCGTCGTCGAAACGCCACTCGTAGGCCGGCAGTTGGCCGTTAGGGTGCATAAAGCGGTCCTTCACCAGCAACAACAACTGTTGCTTGGCATACCCAGGATCCATCAGCGCAAATGCCACCGCCTGGAAACCCTGGTCCCACGACGCGTACCACGGGTATTCCCAGGTATCGGGCATGGAGAGGATGTCGAAGTTGGACAGGTGCCGCCAATGGGTATTGCGGATATGCAGGCGCTCGGGCGGTGGCGCGGGCTGGGCCGGGTCGCCGTCGAGCCACTGGTTCACATCAAAATAGTAGAGCTGCTTGGACCACAGCAAGCCGGCCAGGGCCTGGCGCTGCACATTGCGCGCATCGTCATCGGCGATACCTTGCTGCAAGGCGGCGTAGAAGTCATCGGCCTCCTGGCGCCGCTGTTCAAACAGTTTGCGCGCGTTGACCTCGGGGGCGTCCACGGGCGCAAAGCGCAGGTAAAGGCTTTGGCTTTGCAGGCCCGCCAGTTCAAGGATAAAGCGCGCGGCCACCTTGGTACCGGTGTCGCGGCGAATCGCAGCGTCCAGCCCATCGACTACGTAGTCGTTGATCCCGTCCTTGAAAGGCCCCGGCGCCGGTTGCCCGTCGAGCAGCGGGAAGTTGCTTTCGTTCTCACAGAACAGCCATTCCAGGCCCTCCTGGCCCCAGGCGCTGAGATGCCGATCAGGCAGTTCATGATGACGGGCCAGCACGTATTCGCCGTCCAGCCTCAACTGCGGCTTGGGTGCATCAAAGGTCCAGCTCCAGTCATTGCGCGCCCATACCTGCGGCAACACCTGCAGGCGCGTCGGCTGCTGCGAACGGTTGTGCACGGTGACGCGCATGAAGATATCGTCGGGCTGATGCTTGGCGTATTCGACGCTGACGTCGCAGTAGCGGTTGTCTTCGAACACACCGGTATCGAGGATCTCGTACTCGGCATCGCCCAGCCCACGGCGGGCGTTTTCGGCGATCAGGTCGGCGTAGGGAAAGGCGGCATGGGGGTATTTGTAGAGCATGCGCATATAGGCATGACTGGGCACACCGTCGACGAAAAAGTACAGTTCCTTGACGTCTTCACCGTGATTGCCCTCGGCGTTATTCAGGCCGAACAGGCGCTCCTTGAGGATCGCGTCACGCTCGTTCCACAGGGCCAGGCCCAGGCACCAGCGTTGCGCCTTGTCGCTGAAGCCGGCCAGGCCATCCTCGCCCCAGCGGTAGGCGCGGCTGCGTGCATGTTCATGGGGGAAGTAAGCCCAGGCATCGCCGTCGGCGCTGTAGTCTTCGCGCACCGTGCCCCATTGGCGTTCGCTCAGATAGGGGCCCCACTCGCGCCAACGCTCGGCATCCTGTGTCGCCAGGCGCTGGCCTTCAATCGTGTCCAGTATTCGGGTGTTGGGTGTGGCCGTCATCGGGTCCTCCATCGCCTACCAGGTGAGGAGCAGTGTAGAACCCAATGACGCCCGGGTGCACATGAAGACTTAGAAGATGGCGTACGTGTAGTTGAAGATCAGGCGCGTCTGATCCTGATCGGCGGTGCCGGTGTTTTTGCCGTGGTAGGTACCGGTACGCAAGGTGGTACCGAAGCCTTTCAGAGGACCGGCCTGGACCACGTAGTCGAGGCGGAAGTCGGTTTCGTTTTCTTTCTGGTCAGGGCCACCGGCGACCTTCGACTTGATATCCGAACCGTCCAGGTACGCCACGGACGCTTTCAGACCCGGCACGTAGGCCTTGAAGTCATACGAGTACTGCCCGAAGTTGACCTGCTCGCCCGCCCGGGAGAACTGGCCCACCACCGCATCGGTGAACAGGTAGAAGTCGCTGCCGCCGGCACCTTGAGCGTGCGGATCGGCGAGGCTGCCCTGGTTGACCCACACAAAGCCGCCATCGTCACCCACGCCAATGTGGCCGAGCATCAAGCTGCTGCCGCCCAGTTGGTAGGTGAACGCGGCACTGTAGGTTTTGTTGTCCACTTCGTTCGCGTGCTTGGCGTAGCCGCCGTTGTTGTTGAACTGGTAGCCACTCTCGCCATTCTTGCCGTCGCTGCTGCTGTCGAAGTAACGCAGGTCGGTCTTGAACGACTGGTCGTTGCCCAGCGGCAGCACGTGGACCAGGCCGAAGTAGTTCTGTTTGTAGAAGTCCTGCAACTGGGCGTAGTAGTACTGCAACGTCAGGTTCTTCGCGACGACGTTGTCGGACGAACCAAACGGCTTATAGTCCACCCCACCAAACTTGAAGCTGTCGCTGTCGCGCGTACCACCGGCCACGCTCAAGCCCGTGGAGTTGCTGGAGGCACGGCCTTCGGCACGGTTCAGCTCGCCGCCGGTGAAGGTGACGTTGGGGATGTCGCTGGAGGTAAGGATGCCGCCGTCAAAGGTTTGCGGCGCCACGCGGCTGTCGTTGGAGACCAGGATCGGCAGCACCGGCGCCAGACCACCACCGACATGCAACTCGGTCTGGGAAATACGGAACTTCACGTTGCCGGCCGCACGACCGAAGGCATCCGCCGGCTCGGTACCGTTGTTCTTGGTCGGGAAGAAGCTGTTGCCGTTACCCGCCAGGCCTGGGCCCGCGGTGTGACCATCTCCGCCGTCCAGGCGCAGGGCGCCGAAGGCCATGACGTCGAAACCCAGGCCAACGGTGCCTTGGGTGAAGCCGGACTTGTAGTCGAAACGCAGCGCGGTAGCAGCTTCGCGCAAGTCGTTGTTGGTCCCCGAGCGGTTATCCGCGCTGTAGTACATGGTCCGCGAACTGACGGACGCATGGCTGTCTTCAAGAAAGCCGCTGTGGCCATTGCCCGTGCCCAGCGCGCCGAGCCCGAAGTCATCAGCGTAAACCTGTTGTGCAAGAACGGCGGCGGTGATCGACAACGCCAGTGTAGAAATTTTCATTAACTGCGGCCCCTGAATGTTCTTTTATCGTGTTTGGCGTGCAAAACAACTGTCAGCTCTGCAAACGTGGCGATTCTTTCACGCCGGCCAGGGTGGGCCTCGTGAAGCTTTCTTTAGAAAAGTGGGCGAAAAATGAAATTATCTGGCCGCCTATTTTTGTCGTATTCACGTCATCTCATTCATTTGCAGAATGAAGTCCAGAGGATTCTTCGTTTGCACGCCTGCCCACCGGCCAACAAAATCCAGGCATAGGCCACCTCCATCGGCAACGTCATCAGGAATTTTTCTATGCACACCACCGCACATGTCAGCCCCGACGAGATCCGCAAGGGCTTTTCCAAGGCCATGTCCGATATGTACCGAGATGAAGTTCCCCTGTATGGCGCGCTGATGGAACTGGTCGCCGCCACCAACACCCGCGTACTCGACAGCGACCCGCGCCTGGCGCAACAGCTGCAGCGCACCGGCGAAATCCAGCGTCTGGACATGGAGCGCCACGGTGCCATCCGCCTGGGCACTGCGGCGGAGCTGGCGACCATCAGCCGCCTGTTCGCGGTGATGGGCATGCAGCCGGTGGGCTATTACGACCTGACCCCCGCCGGCGTACCGGTGCACTCCACCGCCTTTCGCGCCGTGCATGAAAGCGCGCTGCAAACCAGCCCGTTTCGGGTGTTCACCTCGCTGCTGCGCCTGGAACTGATCGAAAATCCCGAGCTGCGCGCGTTTGCCGAAACCGCCCTGGCCAAGCGCTCGATCTTCACCCCCGGCGCCCTGGCGCTGATCGAACAAGCAGAGCAAGACGGTGGCCTCAACGCTGAGGATGCCGATGAGTTTGTGCGCCAGGCCCTGGAAACCTTCCGCTGGCACCACACCGCGACCGTCACCGCCGCGCAGTACCAGCAACTCAGCGACCAGCACCGCCTGATCGCCGACGTGGTGGCCTTCAAGGGCCCGCACATCAACCACCTGACCCCGCGCACCCTGGACATCGACCAGGTCCAGGCCGCCATGCCCGGCAAGGGCATCACCCCCAAGGCCGTGATCGAAGGGCCGCCCCGCCGCCACTGCCCGATCCTGTTGCGCCAGACCAGCTTCAAGGCCCTCGACGAACCCATCGCCTTCACCGATGCCCAGGGCAGCCACAGCGCGCGCTTTGGCGAAATCGAACAGCGTGGCGTGGCGCTGACGCCCAAAGGCCGTGCGCTGTACGACCAACTGCTGAATGCCGCGCGCGATGAGCTGGGCGCCTTCCCCAACGAGGGCAACGCCGCGCGTTACATGCAGTTGATGGAGCAGCACTTCCAGGCCTTCCCGGATAACCACGCGCAGATGCGTGAACAGGGCCTCGCCTACTTCCGCTACTTCGCCACGCAGAAGGGCCTGGCCGCACGCGGCCAGGCCGATCAACCGCGCACACTGGAGGCACTGGTCGCCGCCGGCCATGTGGATGTCGAACCGCTGGTGTATGAGGATTTTCTGCCGGTGAGTGCGGCGGGGATTTTCCAGTCGAACCTGGGGGACTCGGCGCAGAGTCACTACGCGGCCAATTCGAACCAGGCTGAGTTCGAGAAGGCACTGGGGCGCCAGACGATTGATGAATTGATGTTGTATGGCGAAACGCAGCAACGCTCGATGGATGAATGCACGCGGACACTGCTCGCGTAAAAACACAGAGTGCCCACCCGGCTCACCGGCGTAATCCTTGCGCCGTAACAGTCCCCAGAGCCGGGTGGGCGAGCGGCATCATAGACAGTGGCGTGAATGATGCCCCTAAGACAATCCTGAATAAATACGCTGTGCTTTTTGTAGGAGCGAGCTTGCTCGCGAAAAACTTGAGAACGCCGCGTTAAATCAGAAGAGCGGCGTAATCGTTGACGTTCTTCGCGAGCAAGCTCGCTCCTACCGGTGGGTCAAGATTTTCATTTAACCCAATCGCCCCACAATCTCGTCTTTGACCAACAGCCGCTTCTTCTTCAGCTTCTCCACATCCTCATCGCTGGCTTTGGCCGATTCTGCCTTCAGCACCTCCCCGTCGGCAGCGTCGTATTGAGTGAGCAGCGAGTCCAGGCGTTTGTCGCTCGCCCTGCGTTCGTGAACGGCTTCCTTGCTCAACCCCAAGTCCTGATACAGGTCGTGTTTCACTGGCATGGCGTACCTCCGCAAGTTGATCAATGGCTTACGCCCTTGAAGCTAGCCCATTCCAAGGGGTCTTGTCATGTCCGAGGGCAATTGCTCCCCGTTCGTCGCACCGCCGAGGATGGGATCAAACCTTTGCCACACACTGCCCTCCACTGTAGATCGCCACCCGAGGGAGAACGGTTTCATGACTCACGCTGCCACTGCTGTCGACACCCTGTGCATCAACACGCTCCGCACCCTGGCCATGGACGCCGTGCAGAAGGCCAACTCCGGCCACCCCGGCACGCCCATGGGCCTGGCGCCGGTGGGGTATACGCTGTGGAGCCGCTTCCTGCGTTACCACCCCGAACATCCCGACTGGCCCAACCGTGACCGGTTTGTGTTGTCGGTGGGGCATGCGTCGATGCTGTTGTATTCGCTGCTGCACCTGGCCGGTGTGGTCGAGATCAATGCCCAAGGCGAACGCTCGGGGCAGCCGGCAATCAGCCTGGACGATATCAAGCAGTTCCGGCAGATGAGTTCCAAGACCCCGGGCCATCCCGAGTACCGCATGACCACCGGCGTGGAAACCACCACCGGTCCCCTGGGCCAGGGCTGTGCCAACAGCGTCGGCATGGCCATGGCCGAACGTTGGCTGGCCAAGCGCTTCAACCGCGACGGCCAGGTGCTGTTCGACTACGACGTCTACACCCTCTGCGGTGACGGCGACATGATGGAGGGCATCAGCAGCGAAGCCGCGTCGATGGCCGGGCACTTGAATCTGGATAACCTGTGCTGGATCTACGACAACAACACCATCAGCATCGAAGGCCACACTGAGCTGGCCTTCAGCGAGGACGTGATCAAGCGCTTCCAGGCCTATGGCTGGCACACCTTGCACGTGACCGACGCGAATGACTTGCAGGCCCTGAGCGAGGCGCTGAACACCTTCAAGCGCAACACCGGCGCGCCGACCCTGATCGTGGTCGACAGCGTGATCGGCTACGGTTCGCCGCACAAGCACAACACCGCCGCCGCCCATGGCGAGCCGCTGGGCGATGAAGAGATCCGCCTGACCAAGGCCGCGTATGGCTGGCCCGAAGACTCAAGCTTCCTGGTACCCGATGAGGCCCGCACAGTACTGCGCGATGCACTGCTGGAGCGCAGCCAGCCGTTGTATGACGCCTGGAACCAGAACCTGTCGCAACTGGAGCAATACGCGCCCGAACGCGCCGACGAACTGCGCCGCATGCGCGCCGGCGAAATGCCGCAGCATTGGCAGGACGATTTGCCCAGCTTCGACACCGACGCCAAGGGTGTGGCCAGCCGTGCTGCCGGAGGCGAAGTGCTGAATGCGTTGGCCCAGCACATCCCCTGGCTGCTCGGCGGCTCGGCGGACCTGTCGCCCTCGACCAAGACCAACCTGACCTTCGACGGCGCCGGGCGCTTCAGCGCAGATGACTACAGCGGGCGCAACCTGCACTTCGGCATCCGCGAACACGCCATGGGCGCAATTGCCAATGGCATGGCGCTGTCCTACCTGCGGCCGTACACCTCGACGTTCCTGGTGTTCAGCGACTACATGAAACCGCCGATCCGCCTGGCCGCGATCATGGAGTTGCCGGTGGTATTCGTGTTCACCCATGACTCGATTGGCGTGGGCGAGGATGGACCGACCCACCAGCCCATCGAACACCTGACCCAACTGCGCGCCACGCCGGGGCTGCTGACCCTGCGCCCCGGCGACGCGAATGAAACCCTGGAGCTATGGAAAGTTGCGCTGGCACAAACCCACCGGCCAAGTTGCGTGGTGCTGTCCCGCCAGCCCCTGCCGACGCTGGATCGTACAAAGTACGCGGCGGCCTCGGGTGCGGCCAAAGGTGCGTATGTACTGGCGGGAGCTGATGAGCCTAAGGTGATTCTGTTGGCAACGGGCAGTGAAGTCAGCCTGGCGGTCGCAGCGTATGAGCAGTTGAAAAGCGAAGGGATTGCCGCGCAGGTGGTTTCAATGCCCAGCTGGGAACTGTTCGAAGACCAGGACCAAGCCTACCGCGACAGCGTGTTGCCGCCGGCAGTGAAGGCACGGGTAGTGGTGGAACAGGCCGGCCCCTTGGGCTGGGACCGCTATGTCGGCCAGACCGGCGCCAAGGTAGTGATGAACAGCTTCGGCGCATCGGCGCCGCTGGCGAAGTTGCAGGAGAAGTTCGGGTTTACGGTTGAGAACGTGGTGAAGCAAGCCAGGGCACAGATCAACCTGACCTAACGCTGAGCAAAATGTGGGAGGGGGCTACACCCCGATGGCGGTGGCTCAGTCAAATTATTAGCGACTGACACTCCTTCATCGGGAGCAAGCCCCCACATTTGGATCTCATCGCGTGTTAGAACAGCTCTCGGGCCAGGAATGGCGCGGTGCGGCTGGTTTTGTTTTTGGCCACTTTCTGCGGCGTGCCACTGACAACCACCTTGCCACCCAAATCCCCAGCCCCCGGTCCGATATCGATTACCCAGTCACTTTGCGCGACCACGCGCATTTCATGTTCGACCACGACCACCGTATGCCCCGCATCCACCAGATGATTGAGCTGGCTGAGCAAGCGGTCGACATCCCGTGGGTGCAGCCCGGTGGTGGGTTCGTCTAACACATACAACGTCGCGCCACGGGCATTGCGTTGCAGTTCGGTGGCCAGCTTGATGCGCTGCGCTTCGCCGCCGGACAGCTCTGTCGCCGGCTGGCCCAGGCGCAGGTAACCCAGGCCGATATCCCGCAGCACTTGCAGCGAACGCAATACGCCAGGTTGTTCGGCAAACACCGCCACCGCTTGTTCCACCGTCAGCCCCAGCACCTGGGCAATGCTCAGGCCTTGCCATTTGATCGCCAGGGTTTCGGGGTTGTAGCGCGCGCCATGACAGGTCGGGCACGGTGCATACACGCTGGGCATGAACAGCAACTCGACGCTGACAAAGCCCTCGCCTTCACAGTTCGGACAACGCCCCTTGGCGACGTTGAAGGAGAACTGTCCGGCGTCGTAATCGCGCTTCTTCGCTGCCGGTGTGGCAGCGAACAGTTTGCGTACGTTGTCGAACAAACCGGTGTAGGTCGCCAGGTTGGAGCGCGGGGTGCGGCCGATGGGTTTCTGGTCCACCTGCACCAGACGACGGATATGGTCCAGCCCGGCACCGATGCGTCCGCCGCTGGTTTGCGGGGTGTCGTCTTCCAGGCTCGGTTCTTCGTCGTTTTCCAGCACACGACCGAGGCCGCTGCCGACCAACTCCAGCAGCGCCTGGCTGACCAGGCTGGACTTGCCCGAGCCGGAAATACCGGTAACCGCCGTAAAGCAGCCCAGCGGAAAATCCACGCTCAGGTCCTTGAGGTTATTGCGCGTAACACCTTCCAGGCTCAGCCAGCCGGTGGGTTCACGGCGCGCCTGATTCGCAGGGCGTTTTTCGGCAAACAGATATTCCCGGGTCTGCGACGCTGTAACGTCCGCGAGACCGGCAGGCGGCCCGCTGTACAGCACTTGCCCACCGTGCTCGCCAGCGGCCGGGCCCACATCGATCAGCCAGTCGGCGCGGCGCATGGTTTCCAGGTCATGTTCCACCACAAACAACGAATTGCCTGCCGCTTTCAAGCGTTCGAGCGCAGTGAACAACGCTTCGCCATCTGCCGGATGCAAGCCTGCCGAGGGTTCATCCAGCACATAGATCACACCGAACAACTGCGAGCCCAATTGCGTAGCCAACCGCAGGCGCTGCAACTCCCCGGACGACAGGGTCGGCGTGCTGCGCTCCAGGGACAGATAGCCCAACCCCAATTCGATCAAGGTACTGACCCGCTCCAGCAGATCCGCGGCGATGCGCTGCGCCGCCAGGCGTTTTTCCACCGACAGCTTCATCTTGTCCTGCCCCGCCGCCACCGGCCGCAACAATGCGGCCAGTTGCGTCAATGACAGTTGCGACAACTCACCAATGTCCACCCCGGCAAACTTCACCGACAGTGCGGCCTTGGTCAACCGCTTGCCCTCGCACAGCGGGCAGGCGCTGCCCTGCATGAACTGCGACACACGCTTTTTCATCAGCGCGCTTTGGGTGTGGGTGAAGGTGTGCAGGATGTAGCGCCGCGCACCGCTGAAGGTGCCCTGATAGCTAGGCTCCAATTTGCGCTTCAGCGCTTCGCGGGTCTGCTCGGGGGTGAAACCGGCATACACCGGCACGGTGGGGGTTTCTTCAGTGAACAGGATCCAGTCGCGCTGTTTTTTCGGCAGTTCGCGCCAGGGGATATCCACGTCATAGCCCAGGGTCACGAGGATGTCGCGCAGGTTCTGGCCCTGCCACGCCAGCGGCCAGGACGCCACCGCGCGCTGGCGAATGGTCAATGACGGATCGGGCACCATCAGCGCCTCGGTCACTTCATACACGCGGCCCAGGCCATGGCACTGCGGGCACGCGCCCTGGGGCAGGTTCGGCGAAAAGTCCTCGGCATACAGCATCGGCTGCCCCGCCGGGTAGCTGCCGGCGCGCGAGTACAGCATGCGGATCAGGCTCGACAAGGTGGTCACACTGCCCACCGAGGAACGCGCACTCGGCGTACCGCGCTGCTGTTGCAACGCCACGGCGGGTGGCAGGCCCTCGATGCTGTCCACATCGGGCACGCCCACCTGGTCGATCAGGCGTCGCGCATAGGGCGCCACCGATTCGAAATAGCGACGCTGGGCTTCGGCATACACCGTGGAAAACGCCAGGGACGACTTGCCTGAACCCGAGACACCGGTAAACACCACCAAGGCATCCCGGGGAATATCCACGTCGACGTTCTTCAGGTTGTGTTCGCGGGCGCCGCGCACCCGTACATAGCCAAGGTGCTGGGCAGTGATCGGGGGGATGGTGCGCTGTGAAGTCATGAACAACCTTGTCTGGCGGTGAGCACGCTGCGCAGCCGTTGCGTCAGGGCCTCGGGACTGTAGGGTTTACTCAGCAGATGAATATCGGTGCTGAGCAGATGATTGCTGGAAAGAATGTCGCGGGTGTGCCCGGAGGTGAACAGCACCGCCACCGGCGGCGACTGAGCGCGGGCCCACTCGGCCAGGTCGGTACTTTTGATCCGGCCGGGCATCACTACATCGGTGAAGATCAGGTCGGGCCGCACCCCGCCCTGCAACGCTTGCATCGCGCGGTCGCCGTCCTCGGCGGTAAACACCGTGTAGCCGGCCTGCTCGAGCAGCTCCACCACGGTTACGCGCACGTCTTCATTGTCTTCAACCACCAGGATC
Source organism: Pseudomonas sp. MIACH (assembly GCF_001269925.1). Classification (GTDB taxonomy): domain Bacteria; phylum Pseudomonadota; class Gammaproteobacteria; order Pseudomonadales; family Pseudomonadaceae; genus Aquipseudomonas. The sequence continues at coordinate 49,118 of NZ_LHVO01000010.1, read as the reverse complement.
GTCTCATCCGCACTGGTGTACAGGACCGGCTCAACGTGGCTCTCCTGGCTCTCTTCACCCAGGTCGCGAGGGAAATACATCTGCACCACGGTGCCCTTGCCCTCCTCGCTCCACACCTCCACGTGCCCGCCGCTTTGCCGGACGAAACCAAACACCATGCTCAAGCCAAGGCCGGTGCCGTGGCCGTTGCGCTTGGTGGTGAAAAACGGCTCGAACACCCGCGCCAGGATGGCCGCCGGCATGCCCACACCGATGTCCGTGACGGCCAGGCGCACGTACTCGCCCGGTTTGATGCTTTTGCCGATGCAATCCTTGGGATTGAGGATGATATTTTCGCCGGTGATGCGAATCACACCCTCGCCTTTCATGGCATCGCGGGCGTTGATCGCCAGGTTGAGCAACGCATTTTCCAGCTGGTTGCGGTCGACGTTGATGCACCAGGAATCCTGCGGCAGTTGCACGTCGATATGAATGGTTTCACCGAGTGCGCGCTGCAGCAGTTCGCCCAGCCCGGCATAGATGCGCTGCGGGTTATATACGGCCGGTGACAACGGTTGGCGACGGGCAAAAGCCAACAGTTGCGACGACAGTTTGGCGCCACGCTCCACCGCCGCGATGGCCGCCGTGACGCGCCGCTGTACCTGGGCATTCTCCGGTTCATGGCGGGCCAGCAGATGCAGGTTGCCGGCGATGACTTGCAGCAGGTTATTGAAGTCGTGGGCCACGCCACCGGTCAGGCCACCAATGGCTTCGAGCTTTTGCGACTGGCGCAATTGCTCTTCAGCGGCGGAACGTGCCTGGACTTCGGCGGCCACGCGCTGCTCCAGGTTATGGGTCAGTTCCTGGCGCAAGCGCTCGGAGTGCACATGGGCGGTGGTTTCCACCACAATCGCCAGCACACCGGCCGGCTGCTGGTCATCCCCGGCGACGGGGCTGTAGTAGAGATCCAGCCACACCGTTTCCGGCTGGCCGTTGCGCAGCAGCACCAGGTCTTTATTGTTGAACGATAGGGTGCCGCCGGCCAGGCAGGTGTCCACCACATGGCGGTTGAAGTCGGCCACTTCCGGCCAACCCAGCTCCACCGGCGTGCCCAGCAAATACGGATGGCGGCCACCGGCAAACACCGAATAGCTGTCGTTGTAGATCATGTACCCCGCGGGCCCCCAGAGCATCACCATGGGCACGGGGGACGCCAGCATCATCTGCACGGTACAGGCGAGGCTGGTGGACCAGCGGTCAAGCGGTCCCAGGTCGGTGGTTGACCAGTCAAATGCGCGAATTCGCTGGGCCATTTCGCCGGCCCAACCTTCACAGCCGTGGGGGTCGGATAAGAATTGCATCGTTCGGCTCTGCGCAGAGAAAGGACAGTCGCAATTTTTTGAGCGTATCAAGGGAAGATGGTTTCATTTTGTATAAATTAGGGGTTAATCACGCCAAACGCTACCGGCCTCAGTGAAAATCCCGGCTGCGCACCGTGATGCCTTCCAGCAGCGGCGTCAGGTCGGTCAGGCGCCCGGCGATCAGGTGCCGCACCTCGCCCACCGCCTCCCAGCGCCCGTCCACCTTGAGCAGGCGCGACCCCACCAGGGCCTGGCGCTGACGTTCGGCGAGGTCGCGCCAGACCACCACGTTGAGGTTACCGAACTCATCTTCGAGGGTGACAAAGGTCACGCCACTGGCGGTGCCCGGACGCTGCCGACCGGTGACCAACCCCGCGACACTGACATTACGCCCATGCTCCACCGCCATCAGCTCGCGGGAACTGCGGCAGCGCCGCTTGCGCAGCTCATCGCGCAGCAATGCCAGCGGATGCGGACCAAGGGTGGTGCCGAGCATCGCGTAGTCCGCGTGCAAGTCCTCGCCCACCGTGGGCGCAGGCAGCGCCACCACCGCCTCGTCAGGGCTGGGCAGGCCGGCGAACAGCCCAAGTTGCCTGTGCACCCCCGCCACGTCCCAGCGCGCCTGGTGGCGGTTGCCGGCCAGGGCGCGCAGGGCACCGGCATCCGCCAGCAATGCCTGGGCGCGCGCCTCCAGCCCGGCGCGTTCGTCCAGATCGGCAATATCGCTGAAGGCCCTGTGCTGACGTGCCGCTTCAATACGCCGCCCATCCTCTTCGCGAAACCCGGCGATCATGCGCAAGCCCATGCGAATCGCCGGTTGCTGGCCGTCGATGGGTTCCAGGCTGCAATCCCAGTCGCTGGCCTGCACATCCACCGGGCGGATCTGCAGGCGATGGCGCCGCGCATCCTGCAGGATCTGGTCCGGGCTGTAGAAACCCATGGGCCAGCTGTTGATCAGCGCACAGGCGAAGGCCGCCGGCTCATGGCATTTGAGCCAGCAACTGGCGTACGTCAGCAAGGCAAAACTGGCGGCGTGGGACTCGGGGAAACCGTAGCTGCCAAAGCCCTTGATCTGCTCGAAGATCTGCGCGGCAAAGGCCTCGGTGTAGCCATTCTTCAGCATGCCGGTGCGCAGGCGTTCTTGATGCGGTTCGAGGCCACCGTGGCGTTTCCAGGCGGCCATGGAACGGCGCAACTGGTCGGCCTCGCCGGGGCTGTAGTCGGCGGCGACCATGGCGATCTGCATCACTTGCTCCTGGAACAGCGGAATGCCCAGGGTACGCTTGAGCACCGCCTCAAGCTCCGGCGACGGATAGGTGGTGGGCTCCTCTTCGTTACGTCGGCGCAGATAGGGATGCACCATGCCGCCCTGGATCGGCCCGGGGCGCACGATAGCGACCTCGATCACCAGGTCATAAAAGGTCTTGGGCTTGAGCCTGGGCAGCATCGACATCTGCGCCCGCGACTCGATCTGGAACACGCCGATGGTGTCGGCCTTGCTGATCATCGCGTAGGTGGCCGGGTCCTCCTTGGGGATCGTCGCCAGGGAAAAGTCCAGATGGCGATGGCGGCGCAGCAGATCGAAACAGCGGCGGATCGCGCTGAGCATGCCCAGGGCGAGGATATCCACCTTGAGCAGGCCCACGGCATCAAGGTCGTCCTTGTCCCACTGGATGATGGTGCGCTCGGCCATGGCGGCGTTTTCCACCGGCACCAGGGTGTCCAGCGGGTACTCGGAAATCACGAAGCCACCGGGGTGCTGGGACAGGTGCCGGGGAAAACCGATCAGTTGCTGGGTGAGTGTGAGCACGCGGCGCAGGATCGGGCTGTCGGGGTCGAAGCCGCCTTCGCGCAAGCGTTCCAGGGGCGGCGCATCGTCACTCCAGCGCCCGCAACATTCAGCCAGCGCGTTGATCTGGTCCGGCGGCAAGCCCAGGGCCTTGGCCACATCGCGCACCGCACCGGCCGCGTGGTAACTGCTGACCACCGCCGTCAGCGCCGCGCGGGTGCGGCCATAGCGCTGGAACACGTACTGCAGCACTTCTTCGCGGCGTTCGTGTTCGAAGTCGACGTCGATGTCCGGCGGCTCATTGCGCTCCTTGGACAGGAAACGTTCGAACAGCGTGTTCATCAGGCTCGGGTTGATCTCGGTGATCCCCAGGGCAAAACACACCGCTGAGTTGGCCGCCGAGCCACGCCCCTGGCACAGGATCGAACGGCTGCGGGCGAAGCGCACGATGTCGTGCACGGTGAGAAAGTAGCTTTCGTAGCCCAGCTCGCTGATCAGTTCCAGCTCGTAATTGATCTGCTGCAAGGTCTTGGCATCGACCCCTTGCGGCCAGCGCTGGGCGATGCCTTCTTCGGTGACGGTGCGCAACCAGGATTTGGCGTCATGCCCCTCGGGCACCAATTCGCGCGGGTAGTGGTAGCGCAACTGGCTAAGGTCGAAGCTGCAACGCTGGGTGATGGCCAGGGTTTCGTCGAGCAGCGCTTGCGGGTACAGCGTGGCCAGGGCGTCGAGGCTGCGCAAATGCCGCTCGCCATTGGGGTGCAGGCGCGTGCCGGCTTCGGCCACCGGTACGTGATGACGGATCGCGGTCATGGTGTCTTGCAGGGCGCGGCGGCCGCGCGCATGCATATGCACATCGCCGCAGGCCACCGCCGGAATCTGCAGGCTGGCGGCCAGGTGCAGGCGTTGCTCCAGATGCCGCGCATCGTCCTGGCCGCAGTGCAGGTGCACCGCCAGCCACAGGCGTTCGGCGAAGGTACGGCGCAGCCACTGGATCGAGGCCTGGGTGTCGCTGTCTTCGGCAATCCATAGTGCCAAGAGGCCGTTGAGGGGGCGGTCGAAGTCTTCTTGCAGCAGGCGATAACGGCCCTTTTCAGCGCGGCGGCGGGCCAGGGTAATCAGACGGCACAGGTGCTGGTAGCCGCTGAGGTCCTGCACCAGCAGCACCAGTTTCGGGCCATTCTCGATGCGCACTTCGCTGCCGATAATCAGCGGCAAATCCACCGCCTTCGCGGCCTGCCAGGCCCGCACAATGCCGGACAACGTGCATTCATCGGTGATCGCCAGGGCGCTGTAGCCCTGGCGCTTGGCCCGCTCGAACAACTCCAGGGCGCTGGAGGCACCGCGCTGGAAGCTGAAGTTGGACAGGCAATGCAGCTCGGCGTAACTCATGGCCACCGCCGCCTGTAGGCGCGAGCTTGCTCGCGAAGCGCGTTAACGATGACGCGGGAGCCCTGGGTCATCGCGGTGCCCTTGCGTTTTTCGCGAGCAAGCTCGCTCCTACAGAGGCCGGTTGCAGCCTCATGCAAACCAGCCCTGCAGCCACAGCCCATCGCTTTGCCCCACGCTGCGGTAGGCCCAGCCTTGCTGGCCGGCGCGGGTCTGGATCAGGTAGTAGTCGCGGCGAATATCGGCGCCGTCCCACCAGCCGGATTCGATGCGCTCCGGGCCCATGAGGATCTGCACGCCCTGCTCGGCCAGCAAGGTCGGTTCGTTCAGCAACCAACCGGGACGCTGGACCTTGTTCAAGGTGACGCACGGACTTTTATCCGCCGCCATTTGCCAGGCACATTCGGGGCGATGGTCGGCATGAAAGCGCAGGCCTTGCACCGCTTCATCCCCCAGGCGGGCACGCAGGCGTTCGCGCAGTTGCTCCCAGGGCAAGGTCTGTTGCGGGCGATCGTCGAACAGGTCCTGGCGTTGTGGCACGAACACCGGCAGGTCCTGGGCCACCAGGCGAAAGCCGCGCACCGGAGAACTGACCTGGACTTGCTCCAGGCGCCCACGGGCCAGTTCGAACAGCATCGCCGGTTCGCGCTCGGCACTGAGCAGGCCGACCGTGATCACGCTGTCCGGCGCCTGGGCATGTTCCAGGTGCAGGTCGAAACGCTGCACGCCACTGTCGCGGCCGCAGAGGAAGGCCGAGAGGTCGGCGGTCAAACGGCGCAGGGGGAATAACAAGGCCTGGTGGGATTGCACATCGAAATTCAGCTCGATGCGCACATCGAACTGGTCCGGCGGCTGATAGAACGCCAGGGCCAAAGGCCGTTGCCCGCTCAACGCATCCAGGTGCTTGAGCAGGCCGGCGTCAAAGCGCCGCGCCAGGGTGTGCCGGGGCAACGCCTGCACCTGGGCCAGGGTACGCAGGCCCATGCGCGATAACGCGGTGGCGGTCTGCGGGTCGAGACCGGCGCGGTCGATGGGCAGCGGCGCCAGGGCCTGACGCAACGCGTCATCATCGGCCACGGCCAAGCCATCGTAAAGATTGGCCAGCACCCGCGCCGCCGCCGGGTTGGGCGCAGCGACGATACGGTGACGAAAACCCAGCTCGGTGAGTTCCTCGCGCAAGCGTGCCTCGAACTGCGGCCAAGGTCCGAACAGGCCCAGGCTTGATTCAATCTCGAACAGCAACGCACGTGGGTAATACACACTGACCTGGGAACTGAAGCGGTAGGCCCAGGCAGCGAGAAACTGCTGCCAGCGTTCGATCTCCACAGGGTCGTACTCGGCGCTGGCAAATGTCTTGGCCAGGGCATGGGCCGCCGTCAGCGATTGGCCGGGGCGCAAGCCCAATGCACGGGCGGCGTCATTGACGGTTTGCAGCACACGTCGCTGCGGGGTGCCGGCCAGCAATGCCAGGGGTTGATCCGGCTCGGGATGCACACGCTGCACCCCGTCCAGCGCCAATTGCGGGAAAACAATACATACCCAGCGCATGGCAACCTCAGTGCCCCGCCAGTGCAATCGGCGCCGGATGAGCCAAGCCACCGCGGCACTTGAGCACCCGTACCTGCGCGGGTTTTGCCTCAACCGCCAGGCGTAAGGCGGCAGGCGATGCGTTGATCGCCTCACTCAAGGATCGCCAGGCAAACGCCAGGGTCTGGCCGGTTTCCGCCGCCACTTGCAAGCGCCGCAACGCCCGATCATCCGCCTTGCGCGGCCAGCACAGCACCGCGCCGCAACTGCCGGAGCGCAGGCACTGCTCCACTGCCCACAGCGCATCGCGGTCCTCGGCCTGGATCACCGAGAGCTGACGCAAATCCACCCCGGCGTTTTGCCAGGCGTGGGGATACGGCGTATAGGGCGGCGCCACCAGCACAATGCGCTCCCCCGCCGCCGACAACCGCGCCAGGGTCGGCAGCACCAGTTGCAGTTCGCCGATGCCTTCCTTGGCCATGAGGATTTCGCTCAAGGCCGACTCCGGCCAGCCACCCGTGGGCAACACCGCATCCAGCGCCGCCAGCCCCGTGGCGTGCACGCTGGCCGGGGGCGCGGCAGGCCGGCCTTTCCAGACGCGGCCGCCATTGAACAGCGTATCCAGCGCAACCACGGCGCCCATCAGCCTTGCCTCACCAGACCGCAGAACACCCCTTCGATGGCCAAGTCCTGGTCGGGGCCTACCACGATAGGTTCGTACGCGGGGTTGCGCGGCAGCAGGCGCACACGGTCGCCACTGCGTTCGAAACGCTTGATGGTGACTTCGCCGTCCAGGCGCGCCACCACAATCTGCCCGCTCAAGGCTTCGGCACTGCGGCGTACGCCCACCAGATCGCCGTCAAGGATGCCGTCTTCGATCATCGAATCGCCTTGCACCCGCAACAGGTAATCCGGGGTTTTCGCGAAAGTGGCAGGATCAAGTTGCAGGCGACTGTGCACTTCGGCATCCGCGCCGATAGGCCGGCCAGCCGCCACTCGGCCGAGCACCGGGACATCCAGCCACTCCGGGCGTACGGGCTGGTTGAGCAAACGAATACCACGCGCCTGGTTGGGGTTGACCTCAATGAAGCCGGCTTCGGTCAGCGCCACAACGTGTTTACGCGCGACACTGCGGGACGCAAAGCCGAACGCCTCGGCGATCTCGGCGAGGCTGGGGGGTTGGCCTTGCTGCGCGATACGGTCGCGGATGAAGGTCAGGATGGCGGTGCGGCGGGGGGTCAGGTTTGTCATGGAGTACATTTGTACTCTTATAGGAAATTTCTTACAAGAACCGGTAGTCGGAGTTGGGTGTTATGCAGATTCAATGTGGGAGGGAGCTTGCCCCTCCCACATTGAACCGAGTACACCAGGCTCACAACTCCGATCGGCCCAGAGGCCGCCAAGCTCAACCCCCTCCCGCCATATGCTCCGCAATCCTGCCCCTCAACCACCGCTCCGCCGGGTCATTGTCATGCACCCCGCTCCACACCATCGACAACTCCGCCGCATCAATCGCAAACGGCGGGTCCTCTGCCCGTAGCGCCGTGCCCTCGGTCAACGCACATGCCGCATAATCCGGCACCGTCGCAATAATCTGCGTACCGGCCAGCAACGCCCGCAGCCCACTGAATTGCGGCACCGCCAGCACCACCCGCCGTGCACGGCCGATACGCGCCAGGTCCAGGTCGATGTTGCCGCTCAAGTCCCCGGAGAACGACACCATCGCATGGGGCCGCTCGCAGTACTCATCCAGGGTGAGCGGCGCCAACCCGTCATCACCGCGCAGTACCTTGCAGGGAATGTCCCGCAGTTTCTTACGCTTGGCATTCGCCGGCAGTTCGGTGGTGTAGCTCACCCCCACCGAGATCTCGCCACTGGCCAGTAACGTGGACATCAGCAGGTAGTTGGCGCGGCGTACCACCACGATAATGCCGGGGGCTTCTTCGCGCAGTTGGCTGAGCAACGGCGGGAACAGGCCGAACTCGGCGTCGTCGGACAGGCCGATGCGGAACACCGCACAACTGGTGGAAGGGTCGAAGTCCTTGGCGCGGCTGACCGCGCCTGAAATGGTGTCCATGGCCGGTTGCAGTTCCTTGAGTATCGCCACGGCGCGCGGTGTGGGCTCCATGCCCCGGCCATTGCGCAGCAGCAGCGGGTCGTCGAACAAATCTCGCAGCCGACCCAGGGCCGCACTCACCGCCGGTTGGCCCATGAAGAGCTTTTCGGCAACCCGAGTCAGGTTCTTCTCGAACATCAGCGCTTCGAAAATCACCAACAGGTTCATGTCGACGCGGCGCAGGTCGTTGCGGTTCATGGCGGTATCCAAACGGTTAGCAGGCTGCCAGCTAAGCAGGCAAAACACTGTCTGGATTGCACGCCTGTGCTGTCTTTTTCGTGACCGCACCTGGCGAAATTAACAACGATTAACTCGCCAGCCAGACGGTCCGGCGCCAAAAATGAGCCGGTCTACACTGCATCCATTCACCGGGAACGCTCCCATCGACTGCGGATATTCGTCATGGCCCGACCTGCGTACTACTCTCCTCGCTTATCCGCTACCGGCGGCCTATGCCCACGGCGCGAGCGCATCGCCAAGCAATTGATCCTCGCCAACCTCGGCGAAAGCCTGGCGATTGCCGACCTGGCCCAAGCCTGCGCCCTGTCGCGCAGCCATTTCTCCCGCGCATTCAAGTGCACCACCGGGCTGTCGCCCCAGGAATGGATACGCCAGCAACGCATCCAGCGGGCCAAGGAACTGATCACCGGATCCTCCTTGAGCCTCACGCAAATCAGCCTGGAGTGCGGGTTTTGCGACCAGGCGCATTTCTGCCATATGTTCACGCGCAGCGAGGGCGTCAACCCGATGACCTGGCGAAATCACCAACTGCGTCACAAGCCTCAAGAGATCGCCGCCTAGTGGTCTGCATGCGCCTGGAATATGCTGGCCGCTACTTTCCCCAGAACATGGCCACCCATGAGTGACCCACGCGACCAGGCCGTGCATTTCGGCCCCTACCGTATTCACCCGCACCAGCGTCTGGTGCTGGAAGCCGGTCGCCCGTTGCGCCTGGGACGGCGGGCAGTGGATATCCTGCTGATCCTGCTGGAGCAGGCCGGCAATGTGGTGAGCAAGCAGGAACTGATCGCCCGGGTCTGGCCTAAAAGCGTGGTGGAAGACGGCAACCTGCGGGTGCATATGGCAGCGCTGCGCAAGGCCCTGGGCGATGGCCAGGCCGGGCAGCGCTATATCGTCACGGTGGCCCAGCGCGGCTACAGTTTTGTGGCACCACTGAGCATCGAGCCGATGAGCCTACCCACCGAAGGCGCGCCCCAACGCCCGAGCCACAACCTGCCGCTGCGACGCACGCGCATGCTCGGCCGCCAGGCCCTGATCGACAGTCTGGTGCAGCACCTGCCCGAGCAACGCTTTATCACCCTGACCGGCGCCGGCGGCATCGGCAAGACCACCGTCGCGTTGCGCGTGGCGGAATTGTTGATCGGGCATTACCCCGACGGTATTCGCCTGCTGGACCTGGCGCCTCTCAGCGCACCGTCGATGATCCTGCCCAACCTCGCTGCGCTGCTCGACCTCACCCACACCGAGCACGAGCCGCTGGCTGTGTTTGCACGCCGCCTGCAGGCGCGCCAGTTGCTGCTGGTGATCGACAACTGCGAGCACCTGCTGGACGACATCGCACTGATCAGCGAGACCCTGCTGCGCCACGCGCCCAAATTGCACATCCTCGCCACCAGCCGCGAGGCCTTGCGCGCCGAGGGCGAGTCGGTGCAACGCCTGGAGCCCCTGGCCTGCCCGCCCGCCACCGGCAACCGCGCCCAGGCCTTGGGCTATCCGGCCCTGCAACTGCTGATCGAGCGGGCCATGTCCCATCAGGACAGCTTCGAACTGAGCGACGCCGAACTGCCCCTGGCCATCGACATCTGCCAACGCCTGGACGGCATTCCCCTGGCAATCGAGCTGGTGGCCGCGCAGATCGAACGCTTCGGCCTGCCCGGCCTGCTGGTGCAAATGGAAGACAACTTCCGCCTGCTCACCCGTGGCCGACACAGCGCCCTGCCCCGCCATCAAACCCTGCGCGCCACCCTGGACTGGAGCTTCGAACTGCTCACTGGCTGCGAGCAAATCTGCCTGCGTCGCCTCGCGGTGTTCCGGGGTGGTTTCAGCCTCGCCAGTGCTGCGGCGGTGATCGCCGGGCAAGAGGTTGCGCCGGCCGAGGTGCTGGGTTCGATCACCCAACTGGTGGCGAAATCCTTGCTCAATGTGGAGGCCGGGGATGACGAGGTGATCTATCGCCTGCTGGACATCACCCGCACCTATGCCCTGGAAAAACTCAGCGTCGCCAATGAACTCGACGCCACCCGTGAACGCCACGCCAACCGCTGCCTGGTGCTGATGAACCAGGCGCAGGACGATTGGGAGCAGACCGCCACCCAAGCCTGGATCGACCGCTATGCCCCGCTGCGCGAAGACATTCGTGCCGCCCTCGACTGGGGCCTGGGCGACCAGGGCGTCCACCTGCTGGGCATTCGTCTCACTGTCAGCGCCACGCCGCTGTGGCAGGAGTTGTCACTGCTGCGCGAACACGGCCTGTACGTGGGCAAGGCCCTGACGCGGCTGGGGCAATCGAGTGTGCCGAGCCAGCGTTTGAACATGGCCTTGCAGTTGGCATTCGGCAGCTTTTCCTATCACGCCCAGGGCGGCACGCCGCAGACCATCGAAGCCTTTGCCTGTGCGCAGCGCCTGGCCGAAGCCGACAAGAACCTGGTCGGCCAACTGCGTGCGGTATCAGGACAAATGGCGGTCAGCCTGTGCGGCGGCAACTACCACGAGGCCTTGAAGCAAAGCCTGCATTTCGACCGATTGGGGCCTCAGGCCGAGCCGTTGCTGGCCCTCAGCGCCCAACGCCTGAGGGTGCTGGCGCAGCACTTCGCCGGCCACCAGACGCTGGCGCAGCAGAATGCCGAACAGGTGATCCAGAGCATGGCCCAGAGCGGCCATCTCAACCGATTTACCCACGGATTTGGCGTGCAGTACGACCAGAGCGTGGCCTCGTTGACCATCCTCGCACGCATCCTGTGGCTGCGCGGTTTTCCCGAACGTGCGTGGCGCACCGCAAGCCAGGCGCTGGAGTTGGCGTTGCAGATCAACCACGGCACGTCGATTTGCTACACCCTGGCCCTGGCGGGGGTGGTCATCGCCCACTACAACGGCGACAGCCTCGCAGCCCGCGACCAGTTGGACCTGCTGCTACAGCAGGCGCAAAAACATTCGGTGCAGTTGTTCCACACCTGGGCGCAATGCTACGAAGGCACCGCGCAGATCGCCGATAGGCAGGGGTTGGGGCTGGTCGAAGACATCCTGGTGACCTTCAACGCCCGTGCAGTGGATGAGGCCTTGTTCGAACGCGCCCGGAGCGGTGCCGCCGGCTGGTGCAGCCCGGAAATCCTGCGCGTGCGCGCCGAGGCCATGCCCGATGCCAACGGGGCTGAGGCGCTGCTGCTCGAAGCCCTGGGCCTGGCACACCAGCAAGGCGCGTTGGCCTGGGAGCTGCGCTGTGCGGACTCCTTGGCGCGGCTGTGGCAAAAACAGGGTCGTGTGCAGGCCGCCCGCGACCTGCTGGGTTCGGTCTACGCGCGATTTACCGAAGGCTTCGCCACCCAGGACCTAGTCCGCGTACGCCGCCTGCTCGACGAGCTGCAGGACAAACGGCCGGCCTGAAAACGTCCCCAGGTAATGCCCATAGCCCTGCTGCAAACGCGCCACCTGCTGCGGGTTGCGCAGGAGTGCCAGGCCATAGCTGCGCACACTGTTGAGCAGGCGATAGCGTGGATAACCCGGACCGGGTTCCACGCCCAGCAGCGAGGTGCCGACCAGGCGCCCGAGCAGGTACGACAAATCAGCGTGTTCCAGCTCGGTGCCGGCCACCAGCTTGCTCAGGGTGGGCAAGGTCACGGCCATCTTGAATAAGCTCAATTGCAGGAACAGCCAACGCTCCGGCAGGCTCAGGCGCTGGTATGTCCAGTCCAGGGCGGCGGTCAGGGATTGGTGGCGCTCCACCGCCGTGCGGCGACCCCGGGTCAGTACCTGCAACCCACTGTGCAACTGCGCCTGTAAACCGCGTACGCCCAACGCGTCCACCTGGGCCGCCGCCAGTTCAAGGGCCAGGGGAATACCGTCGAGGCGCCGGCAGATGTCCCGCAACGGCGCCAGGTCCTGGTGGCGCAATACAAAGCCCTGTTGACCGGCACACGCCCGCGCGACGAACAGTTGCACGGCGGGGAACGCCATCGCCTGTTCAATACTGCCCACCGCCGACGGCGCCGGCACGGCCAGTGGGGGCACGCGCAGCACCCATTCGCCTGGGGCCTGCAACGCTTCGCGACTGCTGACCAGCACGCTGACCTGGGGCGCGTTTTCGCGCAGCGCCCGCAAAAGATGTCGACAGGCACCGAGCAGCAGGTCGGCGCCGTCGAGCACCAGCAGCAATTGCCGGGACACCAGTTGGCGGCACAACTCAGTGACACTGCCGCGGGGTTCCAGATGCAGGGCCGTGGCCAGGTGGCACAGCATCAGCAGCGGTGTCTCCAGGGTGGCCAGGTCGACCCACCACACACCGTCGCGGTAGCGCGGCAACACGCGCTCGGCCAGCGCCAGGGCCAGGGTGCTCTTGCCCACGCCGGCGCAACCGGTGAGGGTTATCAGGTGCTGCCCGGACACCCGCCGCACCAGTATGCCCAGCAGCTCATCGCGACCGATCACCGGGCTGAGTCGGGTGGCGAGGTTATGCCGGGGCAGCACCGTGGCGGCTGCAACCTCCACAGGTGCAACAAAACAGTAACCGCGCTGGGGGTCATTGAGGATAAGGCGTTGCCCGTCGAGGGCACGGCGCAGTGCGGCGATGTGCACCCGCAGGTTGTTCTCTTCCACCACACTGCACGGCCAGACCCGCTCGATCAGGGTGGCCTTGCTGATAAATTGCCCTGGCGACTCCAACAGTACCGCCAGGATATCCAACGCCCGCCCGCCCAGCGACACCGGCCAACCCGCCTTGCTCACCAGTCGCTGCTGCCTGTGAAAGACATAGTCACCGAAACGCACCGTGCTATCCGCGTCAATCGCCAGAGGGATATTCATGTCTGCAATCGCGCTGGAACACCCGGTCTTGGGCGTCCGCGCATCCTTTTCCATGGGCTCGACGCTATCTTGCCAGCTACCCGTGACAGGACAATGCTGGCACGGGGAGCACGACGGACAATCGGGTGCGCGAGACGGACATCCTGTCGTTAACTGAACTGCTGTCGGTATTGGGTAGGGTTCAGGCCGAGTTTTTCACTGAATAGAAAGCGCATATGCCGCACGCTGCCGAAGCCTGCGTGGAACGCCACGGTCTTGAGCGGCAGGTCGGTGGTTTCCAGCAGTTGCCGGGCGCGGTCGATGCGCGCGCCTTGCAGGAAGGCCATGGGCGTCATTTGCACATCCTTGGCGAACAACCGGGCAAAGTGGCGTGCACTCATGCCCGCCAGCTCGGCCATGGACTCGATGCTGAAGGGCTGGTCCAGATGGGCGAGCACATGGTTCTGCACGCGGGTGATCGCGGTTTCCTGGGGCGCCACGGACGCGGTCATCGGACTGAACTGGGCCTGGCCGCCCTGGCGCTTCATCACCACCAGCAGCACCTTGGCCACATCCACCGCCACTTGCTTGCCATGGTCCTGGGCGACGATCGACAGCGCCAGGTCGATACCGGCGGTGACCCCACCCGAGGTAATCAAGCGCCCGTCCTGCAGGTAGATGCGATCTGTCTCGACGATGGCCTTAGGGAAGGCCTTGATCAGCCGCTCGGTGTAGTGCCAGTGGGTGGTCACGCGGCGCTCGTCGAGCAGCCCGGCGTGGCCCAGCACAAAGGCTCCGGTGCAGATCGAACCGAAGCGTCGCGCCCGTGGCGCCGCCGCCTTGAGCCAGGGCAGCAGCGCCGGGTGGCATTCGTTATAGGCACCCGGGCCGCCGGGCACCAGCAGCAGGTCATAAGCCGCCTGGGCCTGGTCCAGCAGCAGGTCAGTCTGGACCAGCACCCCATTGGAAGCGCGCAACGGACCGGGCTCGGTACCCAGGGTGAGAATCTGGTAATGCTCCGCCGCCGGCAGGTAGCGGTTGGCAATGGAAAACACTTCGAGCGGCCCGGCCATGTCCAGCAGGAGGAAGTCCGGGAACAGCGCCATGGCCACGGTTTTCATACAGGAAGCATCCATCAAGGGGAAAGAAAGCGGCAGGCATTATGGCATGCCTTTAACTGTCAATCTGAGAGAGACAGTTATTCAAATTTCAGCTTCTTAATGAATATTTCAGTTACCAGTAACCTTCTTCTCAACGCAAGCGCCCTGCATCTCGCAGCCCGCGCTCACTTGAGGACACCACCATGCTGACCCTTCGCAAAGCTTCCGAACGCGGCGCCGCCAATCACGGTTGGTTGAAGTCGTTCCACACTTTCTCGTTCGCCAACTATTGGAACCCCGATGAACAGGGTTTTTCCGACCTGCTGGTGATCAACGACGACCGCGTCGCGGCCGGCAAAGGCTTCGGCCAGCACCCGCACCGCGACATGGAGATTTTCTCCTATGTGCTTGAAGGCGCCCTGGAACACAAGGACACCCTGGGCACCGGTTCGGTGATCCGCCCCGGCGATGTGCAACTGATGAGCGCCGGCAGCGGCGTGGCCCACAGCGAGTTCAACCACAGCCAACACCTGGGCGTGCACTTCCTGCAAATCTGGATCGTGCCCGCCGTGGCCGGTGCCGAGCCGCGCTATCAACAGGAGCACTTCAGCGCGGCGCAGAAACAAGGGCGCCTGCAACTGATCATCTCGCCGGACGGCACCGACGGCTCCCTGACCGTGCGCCAGGACGCCAGGGTGTACGCCGGGCTGTTCAAGGGCGACGAAGCCGCGACCCTCGACCTGCCGCCGGATCGCCACGTGTACATCCATGTGGCTCGGGGCAGCGTCGACATCAACGGCCAGCGCTTGCAGGAAGGCGACGGTGCCCGAGTGCGCGATGAGCGGCAAATCCGCCTGAGCCAGGGCCAGGATGCCGAGGTGCTGGTGTTCGACCTGCGCCCCCAGGAACGGCCACAGATGCCGTGACCGGCGCGGCGATGGCCCTTTGAAACGGGCCATCGCTGGCATCGATAGTCACCATCAGCGCAATGAAGTTCTCTTAAAAAATGCAACGCGTAACATCAAACCCATACCAAGCAACACCCAACTAAAACACTCGGAGCACACCATCATGAAACGCCAAATCTTGCTTAGCCTCGCTTTCTCGGTACTCGCTGCAAACGCATTTGCCCACCCTGTTGTTGCTGAAGGCGGCGCGGATCGCCTGATCGAAAGTCGTGTTGCCGAAGGTGGCTCGGATCGCCTGCTGGAACGTCGTGTTGCCGAAGGTGGTGCTGATCGCTTGCAGCAACGCGGTATTGTTGAAGGTGGTGCCGACCGCCTGCAAGGCAACCGCGTTGCCGAAGATGGCGCCGACCGCCTGCAAGGCAACCGCGTTGCCGAAGATGGCGCCGACCGCCTGCAAGGCAATCGCGTTGCCGAAGATGGCGCCGACCGCCTGCAAGGCAACCGCGTTGCCGAAGGTGGCGCTGATCGCTTGCAGGAACGTGGCCTGGCCGAAGGCGGTGCTGATCGCTTGCAGCAACGCGGTCTGGTCGAAGGCGGTGCTGATCGCCTGCTGGACAACCACGCATAACCTGCCCTGCTTAAAGGGCACCCCAAACCGGCCTGATCAGCCGGTTTTTTTTCGCCTTCGATTAATGCAGGTCGCGATCTACCCACACCACGGCCTTGCCGATCTGTTGCCGCGCTTCGATGCGCTCATGCACCTGCTGCAGCGTTTCCAACGTGTAATGCCCTTCGATAGCCACGGTCAACGTGCCTTCAAGCATCGCCGCAAACACCGCGTTGGCGCGCCGTTGTACGGTCGCGCCGTCAGCCATATGGTCGGCCAATCGGGGACGCGTCAAAAACAGCGAGCCCGCCTCCCCCAGTTCCATCGGGTCGAGGTCGGTCAGCGAACCCGAGACATTGCCATAGTTCACGATCAGGCCGCGCGTGCGGCAGGCGCGGAAGCTGTCACGCAGGGTGCTTTTGCCGAGCGAATCGAAGACCACATCCACCCCCTGCCCGCCCGTGGCCTCCAACACCCGCTCGGCAAATCGGCCGCCGTCATAGACCCAGGCCTGGTGAGCACCGCGTTCGTGGGCAATGGCACAGCGTTCAGCGGTGCTGCCGGTGGCGAACACCGTGGCGCCTGAGCGCCGGGCCATCTGCACCAACAACTGGCCGATGCTGCCGCACGCAGCGTGGACCAGGCAGGTGTTGCCGGTCTGCAACCTGGCGACATCCTCGATCAAGTAGTGGGCGGTACAGCCTTGAAACATCGCCGCAGCAGCCTGATCGAAGGCGATGGCAACGGGAATCTGCGCCACCCTGGCTGCGGGCACCAGGGCGTACTCGGCGAAGGCGCCCCAGGCGATGCACCACGCCACCCGATCGCCTACGGCCAAATGGCTGACGCCTGCGCCGACTCCCACCACGACGCCGGCGCCCTCCATACCCAAGGTGCAGGGCACACGCACCGGATAGGTCGACGACTGCGCATATTTGCCCTGGCGGGTATGGATATCCATGAAGTTGATCCCGGCGCACGCCACCTTGACCAGCACATGCCCGGCCAACAGCTGGGGTTTGGGGACGTCATGGCGCAATTGGGCGACTTCAGGGCCGCCGTAGGTTTGCAAGGTAATGGCTTTCATCGGGGACAACTCCGTGTGCACTGGGAAGCGGCCATGGTAAAAGGACACCCTCAGTAGGAAAATTCCCCAAACTCTCCCAGCCTCCGTGCGGAAATAACCCGATGTTCGATTGGCAGGATCTGTATTACTTCACGGTGTTGGCGCGTAGCCAGTCGTTGTCGGCGGCCGCCCGCGAGTTGCAGGTGGAGCACGCCACCGTCGGGCGCCGCGTCGATGCCCTGGAAAAAGCCCTCGGCGTCAAGCTGGTGGACCGCCTGCCGCGCAGCCGCCCACTCACCGCGCAAGGCCTGGCATTGGCGGAGTTGGCGGCGGGCATGGACGAAATGGCGACGCAGGTGATGCGCCTGTCGCGGGTCGCGTCCATCGAAATGGCCGGCACGGTGCGGGTCAGCTGCCCGCCGTCCATCGCCCACTATTGCATCGCGTCCCATATAGCGCGCCTGCGCAGCCGATACCCGCAGTTGAACCTGGTGCTGATACCGTCGACCGAACTGGCTGCGCTGGACAAAGGTGAAGCGGATATTGCCCTGCGCACGGTGCGTCCCGATGAGGAAGCCCTGGTGCGCAGGAAGGTCGGCGTGGTGCGTTTCGGGCTATATGGCCCGCCGACATTCCTGCAATTGCCGGCTGCGCAGTGGACTTTCATCGCCTACGACAGCAGCCGCGATCACCTGCCCCAGCAAGCCTGGATGCACCAACTGCGCGGCAGCCGTGAGATCGCGTTTGCCGCAAGCGACCTGGCCACCCAGCAAATGGCGGCCAGGGCCCAGGTGGGCGCGGTGGTCTTGCCGACCGTGGTGGGCGATCACGACCCGTTGCTGGTCAGGCTGCCCACGGCGGTCGAAGGCCCTTTACGTGATATTTGGCTTACGGTGTACCCCGACATGCGCCGCTCGCCGTCCGTGAAGGTGGTCATGGAGTTTTTGGTGGCGTGCATCGAGGCCGAGGTGCAGCTACGTCGTTGACGTCGAGCCGAGGCGGTGTCCGCCAACCTTGGGGTCGCCCTGCCGGCGCTTTTTCCGGCCTGAGCAGGCAATGCTTAAACCTGCGCCGGTGAAAAAAAATCGTTGGAACTAAAATACTTATCGCACATTAAGAGTTTGCACTAGCATATGTCTAAGTCCGTACAACCCCCCGTGCACTATCCCCCTATTACCCGGCTGCGCTCGTAAAAGCCAAGTGGCGAATGTTAAAATTTGTCACGTTTTAGCCTAATCAATTCGATTAGTATCTAAACGCTAGCAGCGATTGAACTGACGGCCTTGCATGCCGGAAAAGGGAGTAGGTGATGCATTTTTCCAACGTCCTCGCTATTGCACGGACTCAATCGAAATCGGAGGACTTTCGGGCGCTTTTAGTTCGCACTGTAGCGAATAATTTAAAAGTCGATACACGTTGCTACGGGCAACTAATTGACACCCAGGAAAGTCACATGCATTACCGTGCCATCATCCTGGAAATTGATACACCCTCCGCCAGCAATCTAAGCCTGGACATAATAAGAAAGGCGCGAACTGAAAATCCCGACTGCACGATATTCGTCGTCGTCACCTTTGCCTCCACCCTGAGCAAAACAAAATACTACCTGGCCGGCGCCGATTACTGCATCAAGGTGATCGAAACTTCCCCGGAAAAAAAGTTGCACCTGTTTGATGCGTTCCTCAGCGAAAGTGCTCGTTTCAATCAGTGCGACCTGATACTCGACCAGGACCGCATGTGCCTGTATGGCGACGGCAAGAAGTTGGAAATTTCCTTCGTCGAAATGAAAGTACTGGAAGCGCTTATTCAGAACCGACTGCTCAGTCATAATGAGATCGCCAGTGTCATGGGACTTAATACCAAGTACTACGACTCCCGCGCACTGGAAAAATCCATCAGCCGTTTGCGCAGTAAAATCAAGGCGCACTACGGTGAAAACATCATCCAGAATATTCGCGGTTATGGTTACAAACTCAGCCGGGGTCTTATTTGCGCCAGCCATTTCCACTCTGCTCAGGAAGGGCCGAACCGTGAATAGCGAAAAAACCCCCTCTTTACAGCCCCCTCACTTCAAGATCATCAGGCAAGCCATCGTTGATCGCGGTCATGCCTGGTGGGGCAGTGAAATCAGCGTGGCGGGGGGCGTTAATCTCGAACAACTTGAAAGTGCCTGCACTGAGGCCTTGCGCCATATCCACCCACCGCGCAAAACGCTTAATGCACTCCACCCGGCGAAGAGTCATACGCTTCTGCGCATCGGGCAATCAGCCTTGATGAACGACGATATTCTCAGGGCGATCATTCAAGCCGCGCGGGCATTGGAATACCACAAACACCCCTTCACCCTGAGTCTCGACAACCCACTGGACGCCCTGCCCGGTCCGGTAGAACGGCGGGCGATGGTGCGCCAGTTGTATAAGTTGAAAGACCACAGCATCACATTGGCCTACAACAACTACAGACTCGATACAAAGCCGGCAGACCTGCTGATCGACCTTGAGCTCTACGACTACATAAAAATGCCGTTTCCGGATTCTGCCCTGCGGCTCAGCCTTAATACCCGTTCGGACCTGTTCGACCGGCTCTATGACCGCATGCTGGAGCTGATCAGTGTGAGCAAAGTGTGCTTTATCGCCGATCAGGTCGAATTTGCCGACAGCGCAATGCTGGCTAAAAACTTACCGTTCGAATACTTTCAGGGCGGTTATTACTCCCCCGCTGACTGCCTCTAACAACTGCATCTTCCTGATATGGGTGGACCTTATGAGCTCCTTCAAGAAACACGCCTTCGCTCCGACACTTGCATCTATCGCACTGCAGGACTTCACGCCCAACGCAGAGTTCTTCCATTACGATGTAAACGCGGCGGCCAAAACGGACCCCGCCGATACAAACCTGGCGTTTTCTCAACCACAGATCACCCCGCGCTTTAATGCCTACATCATTACCCACACCCTCAACTTGCCCTCACAACCGTTTAACGCCAAGTGGCAAGAATCCATAATGCCAACCGCCAAGGACCCTGACAGCGCGCCGAATAACCACACACGCACCCAGGATATAAGCGCTGAACGAACGCCACCGCATCCACAGGATTTCTGGCTGCTCACCCAACATGACCGAACACTGGTCAAAGGTGGCCTGCGCATCTCATTGACCACCATTGAATCGGCATTGATTAAAAAGATGCTGCACCATGAAGAGCGTGTGGTCAGCAAAGAAGAGTTGATCCGTAATATAGGGCGTGAACCTGATTTATACCGCGGACTGGAAATGTGCCTGAGTCGCCTGCAGGAAAAATTCAAGCGGGTCAACGACGGTGAACGTCTGTTTCGTGCAGTAAGAAACCGTGGTTATTGCCTGACGCAAAAAATTAAAAAGCCGCTAGAGCTTAGTCAGCCACGCCGTTAACAAAAATAAAAAAACCCAGACTTTTTAATTCACCCTGCCTATTAACAAACTCTTCTACCTGCCCTTTTATAACACCCCCTTCGCTAGCACGCTCCTGACCTTGTTATAACTCGTCAGCCACTGCCCCCTGCCGTTCATTACTATCAATGGGTACGCGCCTGCGCGTGCCTGTCGTTTATAACAGCTAACCCCTTAACGCCTGCCACCACGTGCGCGGTCATCACCGGGAGCAGAACTATGCTTACTAACACTAGACTGCATCGAAACCTGACCCCCAGGGGTTTAACGTTCTGGGGACAATGGACACTTGCATCGGGCTTGGTGGTTGCACTGTTATTTACGTTGGTTATCCTAAAGACCGGCCAACTGGAGTATTACTACCGCGTCTTGGCCGCCTTTACGATATTAGCCTCTCTCCCGGCGTATACATTGTGCGACGTCTATAGCAAGAAAGATGACTATGCCGTGGGCCTTGGACGTTTATTCATGGGCTGGCTGTTAACCATGGCTATATTGTTTGCCGTGGGCATAGCGTGTAATGCCAGCGCCCTGTTTCCGCTGGAAACCTTATTACTCTGGGCGGCCGTCAGTTACCCGTTATTGGCACTGTGTTATATACCGCTGCACAGCCTGTCCCGGTATTACCATCGCCAACTTCACGAGCGCCACAAGTCGTTGATCGTAGGCACTGGCAAGCTTGCCGTGGACCTGGCCAGAACCCTCTCGCGGCAAAAACGCTCGCCCCTGGTGGGCCTGGTCGGCAGCCGTGCCGAGGCCGCAGAGGCTGCGCAAGCGCAGATACTCGGCGAGCTGCCGCAATTACCCCAATTGATCCGACAACACGGCATCCGCCGGCTCTACATCACCCATTCATTGCAGGAAGCCACCCACATTGAGGCGTTGTACCTCAACCTGCTGGAGATCAGCGTGGATGTGATCTGGGTGCCCGACCTCAATAACATGCTGCTGCTCAACCATTGCGTGGCCGAGGTGGATGGGCTGCCAGCGATCTTCCTCAATGAAAGCCCGCTGACCAGCCGCCCCACCGCAGCGCTGAGCAAATCGCTGCTGGACAAGAGCCTGGCGCTGCTGGCGATCATCGTGCTGAGCCCACTGCTGTTGCTGTTCGCGGTGTTGATCAAGCTCACCTCCCCTGGCCCGGTGATCTTCAAGCAAGACCGCCACGGCTGGAACGGTGAGGTGATCAAGGTGTGGAAATTCCGCTCCATGCGCGTGCATGACGACCATGAGGTACGCCAGGCCAGTCGCAACGATTCGCGCATTACCCCGGTGGGCCGGTTTATCCGGCGAACGTCCATCGATGAATTGCCGCAGTTGTTCAACGTGCTGCAAGGCCACATGGCACTGGTCGGCCCGCGCCCCCATGCGATTGCGCACAACGACTACTACTCGGGGAAAATTCGCGCCTACATGGCCCGCCACCGGATCAAACCCGGTATCACCGGCCTGGCCCAGGTCAATGGCTGCCGGGGCGAGACCGAGACCCTGGAGAAGATGCAACAGCGCGTCGACATCGACCTGCGCTACATCAACACCTGGTCGCTGTGGCTGGACATCAAGATCCTGTTGAAGACGCCGTTTACGCTGCTGTCCAAGGACATCTACTGATATCCGGCAATCAATACAGTTCAAATGTGGGAGGGGCTGCGCGGCAGCCCCAAAACCAGCCCCAGAGGAGTGCCTGATACACCGCATTCGCCTTCATCAGGGGCGCTTCGCACCCCAACGCGGGACAAGCCCGCTCGCCACAGAGGTTCCCGTTTGCTGCGCGACAGCGCTACGTCGAAGAGATAGTGGGATCTATTCGGTGATCTTGCCGATGTTCTTATAGAACAGCTCACTGTCGCGCCCGTCGGTCATCGAATGCAGTGAGTAGGCGCGGTTCAAGCGTGCGCCGCCATCGCGGGTCAGCGGTGCCCATACCAGGTTGGCGCGACGCATCGTCGACAGGCTCATCAACTCATCGAACGGAATGGACAGGTACAGGCCTTTGTCGAAGCTGCCCTCACCGTACTGTTCACTGGACACGGTGGTACGGGTGATCCACGCGCCAATCCGCACGCCATTGTTGAATTCCCGCGACAGGTCCAGGGTCGCGCCCCAGTCCCTGGCCAGGTAGCGGCCCACACTCAAGGCGCCCTGAATGTTGAACGGCAGATCGGTATAGCCGGTGATATGTCCGGTGACGGTGCGGTAATCGCGCAAGCTGAAATCCTGCTCGAAACCACGCTGGCGCACGTAGTTCAGATCGGCACCCAATGCCCAGCGCAGGCCCATCGGGCGGTACAGCACTTCACTGCCGACACCGGCATACATCGATTCCAGCAAGCCACCGTAGACCATCCCGTAGAGGTCCTGGTCCAACTGCACCGCATGGTTGAGCTGGAAGGTCGGCAGGGTCACATCGGACGTGGTCATGTAGCGGCGCAGGTCGGTCCGCACCCGTGGCAGACCACTGGGGGCATCGTAGGTAAAGCCGTCGTAGTTGTTCAGCAGGTTGACGCTGAGCAGGCCGCTCCACCAGGTATTGCGAGTGAATCGGTACTCGGCGTCGAGGTCGGCGGAGACCTGGTAGAGCAAGCCATCCGGCCCGCCGACGTTCTGCTTGTAGCCCAGCCCCACACCATAGGTGAAGGGTTTCGGTGGCTGGGTATACAGCACTGTCTGGCTGCGGTTGCTGGCGCGATTGACCTCGACCTGGCGATGCAGGTCCTGCAGGTCTTCACGCTGGTTGACCACCTCGCGAAAGGTCTCGCGCGGCACGCTGGTTTCTTCGATCGGCAGCGCATAACGCTCGCTCACCAGGGTGAACCAATCGATCTGGTCATTCACGCTGTTATCCAGAATCCGACTGGCGCGACCCACCGCCTTGGCACTGTAGAAATAGCGCTGCTGTTCGCCGTACACCAATAGCTCGGGCCCGCGCTGGGTAATGCGCTGCACGTTGTAGCCGGCATTGTCGTGCAGGCGCTGGGAGACGGCAGCCCAATCCACCTGGTCCATCGGCGTGGTCGGTGCCTTGGCAGGCAACTTGGGTGCCGGTGGGTCGTAGGTTTTTACCGGGGCTTTGCGGCTGACGAAATTGGTGTGCAGGGTGATACCGAACATGGCGGTGTTGCCACGCTCCCAGGCGGCGCTCACATCGATGGCGTCGGCCAGCTTGTAGACCAGGCCCAGGTTGATGGGCGAGTCCTGGCGCTGGTTGTTGTCGCGGGGCTCGTTCTGATAGTCGTTGCCTTCGTATTCCAGCTTGAGGCTCAGCGGCGCCCAGGGTGTCTGATAGGCGATCCCCCCAAACAACGCGGGTCGGCCGCGAAAGTAGCCGTTGGAAAAACTGCCGGACCCTTCGGCGGTGGGTCGCTCGTTGAAACGATCATCCAAGGCGCCCAACGGGTTGTCGAAATCACCGCGACTGCCCAGGTACCCCCAGGCGATGCCGGCACTGAAATCCACATCGCCGTAACGCTTGTTGGCCACCAGGTACTCGCTGGAAAACAACCCGGTGCCGCCCAGGTCCATGAAGCCCAGCGCCACCTCGGGCAGCCAGTGGCTTTCCTGATACAGGCGCACTTTGGCGTCGACGGCCTTGTCCTTATAGCTCTGGCCGCCGCTGAACGACTCGGCACCATAGGGGCGGTTGGTGATCGCGGTGTAGCGAAAGGTACCCTCCAGCCAGTCCAGGGGTTGCGCCGAAAAGCTGTAGCGGCTGTAGGGTTCGGTGCGGTTGGCATTCACGCTGAGCTCGCCGGCGGGCGCCATGCGTGCGGTGGGGGTTTGCAGCAGCCCGACGCCGCCAAAATCGCTTTGGGTGTAACGGGGATCGCCATGTGCGACGCCACAGGGCACCAGCAGCACGGCCGCAATACATAATTTCAAGGCGTGACCTCGGCCAGGGGTTGGGTGGCAAGAAACTCGGCCAGTTGCTGATTGAGCTCAGGGGTGGGCGGGTCCAGGTCGTCATTGCGGATCGGCACCAGCAACGTGCTGCCCGGTGCGGGCGGCATGCCGTCTTCGCGGTTCCATGGGGCAATGCCCAGGCGCGTGACGTGGCCATCGGGCTGGATCAGCCACAGGTAATCGCGGTCCGCTTCCGCCAGGGCCGGACAGGCGTGGAGGTAATCGAGGGGCCGCTGCATCGGCTGGAATGCCAACGTGCAGGCCACGGCGACGGCCCCCACGACGCGCACGCTGTGGGGTCTCGGCGGATAGACCAGGCGGTCGCCATCACTGACCCGCAGGTTCGGCGCAAAGCCGACTTCCACGGCCACCGGATCCAGCATCGCCCGTTGGCGGCCGGTCACCGGCAAGGCCTGCACCTGCTGATACAACTGCGCCGCAACCTGCACGCGACCTTCATGCCCGGCCGCCAACGCCGCCTGCTGCAGGGTGTGCAGGTCAAACAGCACACCGGCCTTGAGCCGTGCCTGCTGCGCCAGCAAGGGTTGGCGCAGCCAGGCCGCACCGAGCCAATAGCCCTGGGCATCCGGTTGCGACGCGGTGATGACATCCAGCAAGCGAGCTTCGGGCGCCAACGGGATCGACCCCGGATGGCGCACCTCGCCGCTGACTGTCATCGCGGCCTGAGACACACTGGCGCAACCGTACAACAGCAGCAGTGCACCGAGTCTTCGAACCATCATGGGGCGTCCTTGCGGGTCGGTTGCAGTTGGGTGATGGTCAGGGTCAGGTCGGGCGTCAGGTGCTGCTCGCTCTGCACGATAAAACCGTCGGAGGGGTCGACCCAGTACCGGTTACGCGCCTGAAAGCCGGCGGCCTCGATGTCTTCATCGACCCGCAGCAAGGCATAGGGTTTGTCGAGAATCTCGACGGTCTCCAGGCCCTGACGCGTCATGCGGCTGTTGACCGTAACGCCCAGGCGATAGCCGTCCACCAGGTCGATCTGGCGCGTGCTGCGATAACCGTCCGGCACCCGGTGCAGCCCCTGCTGGAACGGCGACCGGCCCTGCCAGCGCGTGCCATCCAGGTCAGTGCCCAGGCCCACCGTACGCACCACCAGACCGTCGCGCAGCAGCAGCACCTGTTTGCCGGACGCCACCCAGAACTGCAGGTCATCACGCTGGCGGATCAGCGCCATGACCCCTTCGCCGGACACCGTGGTGACCTTGATCTGCGGGAACGGCACCGCATCCACCTGGGCCTGGCTCAACACCAGCGGCGTCGGCCCGCCCACGGCAGCCTTGAAGGTATCCAGCGAGGCCTGCATCAGCGGATTGCAGCCCGCCAACAGCCACGCCAACCCTGCGTACGTACCGATTTTCAGACTGTTCACGCAGGTACCACCCTATCGGCTGCTGGCTTCGCTCAGGTTGTTCTGGGTGGATGCGCCAATGCCGATGATCGACGCGGACGGCACCAGCTGGCTGATAAAACGGTTCCAGCGCGTGATATTCGCCGGGCCGACAAACACCACGTCCTGTGGCTGCACATCAAAGCGCGTGGCGAGGGCCATGGCCGAGGGGGAACCGGCTTCGAGTTGGAACACCTTGGCCGGTTCCACATTGATGTTCTGTGCGCCGCGAATCACGTAGATGGCATCGGCGTTGGAGGTGTTCTGGTTGACCCCGCCCACCGAACCCAGCACGTCGGAGAGGTTCATGCTGCGGGTCTTGAAACTCAGCGCGCGAGGTTGCATCACCTCGCCCATCACGTAGATGCGCTTGCGGTCGTTGTAGGCCAGGTACAGCTGGTCGCCGTCCTTCAGGTAAATGTCATTCAGGCGCGACTGCTCAAGGTTGAGCGTGTCGAGGTCCAGGGTGTAGCGCTTGCCGCCACGGGTGAGGGTGAGGTTCGACAGGTCGGCGTTGATCGGGTCGATACCGGCCGCGCCAAGGGCTTCGCTCACGTTCATGGCAATGGTGGTGATGGGCATCGGACCGGCCTTGATCACCGCGCCGCTGATCACCACTTTCTGGCTGGCAAAGCGCAACACGCTGACATCCACCTGGGGGCTGTCGATGTACTGGCGCAGCTTGTCGGTGATCTCGCTGCGCAGCGCTTCAATGCTGCGCCCCTTGGCAACCACCTCGCCCACATAGGGGTAAAACAGATTGCCCTCCGGGCTGACCAACCGACCGTTGGCATCGATCTGCTGTTGCGGGCCGGACGGCGCGGTGAGTTCAGGGTGATCCCATACCGTGATATACAACGCATCATTGGCGCCGATCAAATACGGCCCGGGTTTATAACTCAAGAGTTCCGCAGGGATGGAATAAGGCACGTGGCTTGCCGCGTCCATGGCCAATAACTTTGGTGTAATCGGAATTAAATCCACGCGACTGTTTTCAGCCCCGCCCTCTTCGGTCAGGGCGGCCGTGTCCATATATTGGCCCGGGGCAAACATGCAGCCTTGCAATAATGCAGCGGCCACGGCTGCAATAGAAAAAATACGCATCATAGTGCTAGGACACTCGCGATAGACGACAAGAAAAAAAGACCACTTGGGCGGGGAATCCAAGCGGTCTTAAAAGCGGAGGGTGTACGACTAGTTGCTGGTACCCGTAGTGCCGGTGGTGCCGGTAGTACCCGTGGTGGTGCCGCCATTGGAGCTGCCGCCGCTGTTTGAAACAGCGGCAACACCCGCAATCAGGGCAGCGCCGACCAACAACGTTTGCCCCACCGTAACGGTTCCGACCACTTCGGTATCAAGCCCCAACGGTAACTCGTCGGCCATCGCCGAAGTACTCAAGACACCGAGTACCAGAATAGCCAATGATTTTCTCATGTCAGACTCCTTATCATCAGTGAGCAGGCAAACCGATAGTGCCATTCAACTAAACAGCACACCAGACAGATATATTTAACCGGCTTAGTTGAAAATAACGTTTTTTCGGCAACCCCCCGGTCTGCACTGCATTGCGCCCGGCGAAGTTATTTAAAACGTTATTAATTGTCGGAAAACATCAGGCCCTGCCGTACTTGTCTTCAAAGCGCACAATATCGTCCTCGCCCAGATAAGAGCCCGACTGCACCTCGATCAACTCCAGCGGGATCACCCCTGGATTTTCCAGGGCGTGCACCTGGCCGATGGGGATATAGGTCGACTGGTTTTCCGCCACCAGGTAAGTCTGTTCGC
Source organism: Pseudomonas sp. MIACH (assembly GCF_001269925.1). Lineage (GTDB taxonomy): Bacteria > Pseudomonadota > Gammaproteobacteria > Pseudomonadales > Pseudomonadaceae > Aquipseudomonas. The sequence goes on along the minus strand of NZ_LHVO01000010.1, from coordinate 21,735 downwards.
CATTGGTCACCCGCGCCGTACCACTGACCACGATCCAGTGCTCGGCGCGGTGGTGATGCATCTGCACCGACAGCTTGGCCCCCGGTTTCACCGTGATGCGCTTGACCTGGTAACGCTGGCCGTTGTCCACCGAGTCGTACATGCCCCATGGCCGATACACTTCGCGGTGGTTGAGATGCTCATGGCGCCCGGCCTGCTTGAGCAGGTCGACGATGCCCTTGACCTGCTGCACCTGGTCCTTGTGGGCCACCAGCACCGCGTCCTTGGTCTCGACAATGATCAAGTCCTGCACCCCCACCGTGGCCACCAGCCGACTGTCGGCGTGGACGTAGGTGTCACGGGTGTCCAGGCTCAGCCCATCGCCGCGGATCACATTGCCGCTGGTGTCTTTTTCGCTGGCCTCCCACAACGCCGACCACGAGCCGATATCACTCCAGCCAGCCTGCAACGGCACCATCACCGCGTCGCTGGTGTTTTCCATCACCGCGTAGTCGATGGAATCGTCCGGGCACGCGGCAAAGGTCGCGGCATGCACGCGGGTAAAGGGTTGATCCTGGCTGCCTCCTTCCAGCGCCACGCGACAAGCCTCAAGGATGGCCGGCTGGAAGCGTTCCAGTTCCTCCAGGTAACGGCTGGCGCGGAACATGAACATGCCGCTGTTCCAGTAATACGCACCGCTGGCCACATACGCCGCCGCGGTGGCGGCATCGGGCTTCTCGACGAAGCGCTTGACCCGATAACCGCCCTCGCCCACCCCCGCGCCCTGCTCGATATAACCGTAGCCGGTGTGGGCGCTGGTGGGGGTGATACCGAAGGTCACCAGTTTGCCGTCACGGGCAAGCGGCAGCGCCACTTCCAGGCTGGCATGAAACGCCGGGATGTCTTCGATCAAATGGTCCGCCGCCAGCACCAGCAGGATCGGGTCCTGGGCGTCAGCCACCGCCTTGCACGCCGCCAGCGCGATAGCCGGCGCCGTATTGCGCCCCACCGGTTCCAACAGGATGCTGGCCTGCTCCATGCCCAACTGGCGCAACTGCTCGGCCACCAGGAAGCGATGTTGTTCATTGCAGATCAACTGCGGCAGCGCAACGTTGGCGCCTTCCAGCCGCGTGATGGTCTGCTGCAGCATCGACAGGTGCGCGTCGGTCAAGCGCAGGAACTGCTTGGGGTTCAGTTGCCGCGACAGCGGCCACAGGCGCGACCCCGAACCGCCTGCCATGATCACGGGTAACAACATGAGAGCGTCCTCGGGAAAGAGAGTCAGAAATAGGCGCGAGCGTGTTCATGCACCCGCAGGCTGATGCGCAGTTCATCCTGGGGCCACCAGCGGTAATGCTGGTGTTGCTCCGTGGGCGGCTGCAGGGTCTGGCCTTCCGGCAGGTCCAGGCAATAGCTGAGCACCACGTAATGGGTGTCCGGCCCGGCCCCGGCGTTGGCGAACACGCTGTCGTCGTAGAAGTGCTCGAACACCCCCAGCAGCCGCGCCTCGGCGCGCTCAAAGGTGTGCCCCAGTTCGTCGCGGGTGATGCGCCGAAAGGCGCTGTCGAGGCGTTCGTTTTTCTGGATACGCCCACCGGGCACGAACCAGAAGCCGTAGGCCGGCCGGTTGACGCGCAAGCCCAGCAAGGCCTCGCCACGGCTGTTTCTCACCACCAGATCGATCGCCACCAGCGGCGTCGACGCCACGACCGTATTGAAGGTCGGTAAATCAAGCCACATACCCATCAGACCTGTGCCAGAAAGCGTTGCAGAATGCGTTCCTTGTCGAGGAACTCCTTGGCGTAGTTCAACGCCACCTCATTGCGCGCGGGCAATGCCAGTGCCCGCTCGATCCCTGTGTTCAGCGCCGCGACGGACTCCGGTTCAGCCAACAGCGCAATGCCGGGGTGTTCCTCGCACAGGCGGCCGAGGGTAGTGCCAGGGTCGGCGGTGATGATGGCGTGGCCGCCCACCGCCAGGATATTGGTCAACTTGGAGGGCAGCACCGCGTCCGCCACCCCGCGCTTCTGGATCACCAGGTGCACGTCGGCCGAGGCCAGCAGCGCCGGCAAATCCTCGTAGGGCTGCAACGGCGCAAACAGCACATTGCGCAGGCCGTCGCGCTCTACACGCTCAAGCAAACGCGCCTTGCCGGTGCCCTGGCCGACGATCAGGAACACCAGCTCCGGGCGATCGGCATGGGCCTGGGCGGCGTCGAGGATCAGCTCCAAGCCCTGCTTCTCGCCGATATTGCCGGAGTACAACAACACCTTTTGGCCCGGCGCCACACCCAGGCGTTGCAGCAGTCCACAACTGCGGGGCACCTGGCGAAAGCGCGCGGTTTCCGACCAATTGGGAAAGAACAGCAGGCGCTTGCTGCTCACGCCCTTGCCCTTTGCTTTGTCGAGCATGCCGCTGGAAATCGTCGAGACCCGGTCAAAGCGCCGCAACAGCCAGCGTTCAAGCCCAAACGCCAGGCGACGCATAACGGAGCCGCCACCGATACCGAGGCCGAACATCGCATCCACTTCGTAGTCCTGGATATGCAGCACCGAACGCGCGCCACTGAGCTTGGCCAGCAACAACGCCTGGGGCGCACAAAACAGCGTGGGCACCACCAGGATCACCAGGTCCGGTTTCCAGCGCAGTTGCCCCAGCACCGCCAGACAGGAGCTGGCGGAAAAGCTCATCAGGTGCAGCAGCCGCGTGAGCGCGCGGGGCTGGCGTGGCACATACAGTGGGCAGCGAATCACCGTCACACCGTGGTCCTGCTCGGTGCGAAAGCGCCACGGCGAATAGCCCTCGCCCACCTGCCACTGCGGGTAATACGGCGGCGCCGTCACCACCCGCACGTCATGCCCCTGGCCCGCCAGCCAGCGTGCCTGTTCGCCGCTGTACTTGCCGATGCCGGTGAGCTCCGGGCTGTAATTGATGCCGTACAGGAGGATCTTCATCACTGGCCCCGAGGCTGTTCGAGGGCGGCGAGGTAGGCGTTGTAGGCGTCGCGCAGGCCTTCCTCCAGCGGCACATAGGCTTCCCAGCCGAGGGCGTTGATGCGGCTCACATCCAGCAGCTTGCGCGGCGCGCCGTCGGGCTTGCTGGCGTCAAAGCGCAACTGCCCCTTGAAGCCGGTGACCCGCACCAGTGCCTGGGCCAGTTCGGCGATGGTGCAATCCACCCCGGTGCCGACGTTCAAGTGCGAACGCATCGGCTGGGTCTGCTCGCGGTAGCGTTCCTGGCTGAGTTCCATCACATGCACGCTGGCCGCCGCCATGTCATCCACATGCAGGAACTCGCGCCGCGGCGTGCCACTGCCCCAGATCACCACTTCCTCATCGCCGCGCTGGGTCGCCTCGTGGAAGCGCCGCAGCAAGGCGGCGATCACATGGCTGTTCTGCGGGTGGTAGTTGTCGCCCGGGCCGTACAGGTTGGTGGGCATCACGCTGCGGTAATCGCGGCCATGCTGGCGGTTGTAGCTTTCGCACAGCTTGATGCCGGCGATCTTGGCCACCGCGTAGGGTTCGTTGGTGGGCTCCAGCGCACCGTCGAGCAACACCGCTTCGATCATCGGTTGCGGTGCATGCACCGGGTAGATGCAGGACGAGCCGAGGAACAACAGTTTCTCCACGCCATGGCTATGGGCGGCGTGGATCACGTTGGCCTGGATCATCAGGTTCTGATAGATGAAATCGGCCGGGTACGTCGCGTTGGCGTGAATCCCGCCGACCTTGGCGGCCGCCAGGTACACCTGGTCCACACGGTGCCTGGCGAAGTACGCCTGCACTGCCGCCGGGTCGAGCAGGTCCAGCTCATCACGGCCGGCCGTGAGCAACTGCGTGTAGCCCAAGGCCCACAGGCGCCGCACGATGGCCGAGCCGACCATGCCGCGATGACCGGCCACGAAGATTCGCGCATCAAAGTCACGGGCCATGCTCAGTTCTCCACGGCAATCGGTGCATCGTGACCATGGGAGCGCAACAAGGCGTGGCGCTGGGCGATTTTGAGGTCTTCGCGGACCATCTCGGCGCACATTTCCTGGGCGCTGATCTCCGGGACCCAGCCGAGCAGACGCTTGGCCTTGGACGGGTCGCCCAACAGCGTCTCGACTTCCGCCGGACGGAAGTAACGCGGGTCGACGCGCACAATCACATCGCCCACCAGGATCCCCGGCGCCAGGTCGCCATCAATCCGCTCGACCACCGCCACCTCCTCCACGCCCTTGCCGACAAAGCGCAAGTGCAGGCCCAGTTCCGCCGCCGACCAACGAATAAAGTCGCGCACCGAATACTGCACGCCGGTGGCGATGACAAAATCCTCGGGGCTCTCCTGTTGCAGCATCATCCACTGCATGCGCACGTAGTCCTTGGCGTGGCCCCAGTCGCGCAATGCATCCATGTTGCCCATGTACAGGCACTGCTCCAGGCCCAGGGCGATGTTGGTCAGGGCGCGGGTGATCTTGCGGGTCACGAAGGTTTCACCGCGACGCGGCGATTCGTGGTTGAACAGGATGCCGTTGCACGCATACAGCCCATAGGCTTCGCGGAAGTTCACGGTGATCCAGTAGGCGTACAGCTTGGCCACCGCATAGGGCGAGCGCGGGTAGAACGGCGTGGTTTCCTTCTGCGGGGTTTCCTGCACCAGCCCGTACAGCTCGGAGGTCGAGGCCTGGTAGAAACGGGTCTTCTTTTCCAGGCCCAGCAGGCGGATCGCTTCAAGGATGCGCAAGGTGCCGAGGGCATCCACATCGGCGGTGTATTCCGGCGAATCGAAGCTCACCGCCACATGGGATTGGGCGCCAAGGTTGTAGATTTCATCGGGCTGGATCTGCTGGATGATGCGCGTCAGGTTCGACGAATCCGCCAGGTCGCCATAGTGCAGGATCAGGTTTTTATGCAGGGCCTGGGGGTCCTGGTAAATATGATCGATGCGCTGGGTATTGAACGACGAAGAACGGCGCTTGAGGCCGTGCACGGTATAGCCTTTTTCCAGCAACAGTTCCGCCAGGTACGAGCCATCCTGACCGGTAATCCCGGTGATAAGCGCAACTTTGTTCATGTCTGTCTCCCAATTGATAGGCGAGCGAAGGCCGACACCCAAACTTGGGTGTTTGTTAAAAACGCTCAGTTACTTCGGTGTGGGCAGGTTCAAGTTATGGCCGGTCAACTTTGAGAGTTCCCGGACAATGGCTTCCTTATCGTTTAAGTGCGCAATCGCGGTTTCCAGTTCGAGCACTTTGGCGCCCACCAGAAAGCGGTACCAATAGCCCTGGAGCAGGTGATAGACCAGGCCGCTGCGGCCATCGAGAAACCCCAGCTGGATGATGTAGCGCCACAGGAAATACGCGGTGGAACTGAGGGTGAACGGCACGCGGTTGTACACGCGGTTCTTGACCAGGCGTTTGGCCTTGGCCTGGAACGAACTCTGCCCGGCATGCAGTTCATCGCGTATCGCAAACAGCCCCAGCCGCGCGTTAAGCACTTCAATCGCTTCGCGGGTGGCGTACTGGTTGTGCTTGTGGGTGAAGAAGGTCAAGTCATGCAGGTTATGGTCGGCAAAACCGCCTTCGAGGGTGATGGTGCGGCCCTCGGCGACCGAGATGTGCTCGTCCATCCAACGGTCCTCCATGCGCCCCTGCCCGGTGCGCCACAGCCGCAGCATCTTCAGGGGGTAGCGGCCGCCATGGCGCACCCAGCGCCCCATGAAAATATGCTTGCGCTTGAAGTTGATGCCGGTGATGTCGCGGGCCAGGGTCGGCAGCCGGTTATTGATCGCCGCAGCGAGGTCGGCCTCGATGATTTCGTCGGCGTCCAGGCGCATCGTCCAGTTGCCGGTAATCGGCAGGTGATCCAGCGCCCACTGGAACTGCTTGGCCTGGTTGACGAAGGCGTGCTGCACCACCAGTGCGCCATGACGCCGGGCGATGTCGCAGGTGTCGTCGGTGGAGAACGAATCGACCACCATCACCTCGTCGCTGAAGGCACGCACCGAATCGATGGCCCGGGCGATATGCAGGCTTTCGTTGTAGGTGAGGATGATCACGCTGACGGTTTCACGCTTCATATCAACCACCGTGCAACTGCAGGACTTCGGTGGTGAGCCGGCGCGGTGAACGCGCGGCCCGGAAGTGGCTTTCCAGGGGCAGCCCCACGGCGATCATCATGATCAACCGCTCGCTGGCCGGGATGGCGCCGATGCCACGGATTTTCTTTTCCACCGAATTGAGGATCGCCAGGTTCAGCGGGCACGCGCCCAGGCCATTGGCGTGGCAGGCCAGCAGCAGGCCCATGGAAAACAACGCACCGTCGACGTAAAGCTGGTTGCGCTGCCCGGCGCCGCCCCAGGCGGTGACTTCGGACGTGACCACAAACAGGTTGTCCACCGACTGCGCAAACCCGCGCGAGCCGCCTTGCAGTTCCAGCAGTTGCGCGATCACCGCGCGGTCCTGATACACATGCACCCGCGACGACTGTCGGTTGCATTGCGAGGGTGACGACTGCGCCAATTCCACCAGGGACGTCAGCAGGCCCGTGTCGATCTTGCCGGCCTGGAACATGCGGCAACTGGAGCGCGATTGCAGGAACGCCTTGGCATCCAGCCCGCCGTTGCCCAGCCACGGCGCCGCACGTTTGATGCCGCCGCTGCCGGCGGTGCCGTCGCGCTTGAGGTGCTCCACATAGGCATCCAGGTAGAACACGAAATCGTCGCTGATGCCGAGGGTGCGGTGCAGGTCGAGGTAGCCCTGGAAGGCGCCGAGGGCCATCTCCACCGGCAGCGCCGAATACGTGCGGTCGTATTCGTTGAGCATGTGGATGATGCCGTTGATCTTGTCCTTGCCGAACAGCGGCTTGGGTTCCTTGAGGGACAGGCCCTTTTCCACCGTGTGGGTTTCGATGAGGATCTTGTAGAACAGCTTCTTGTTGCGGCTTTCCAGCGGCGAGTAGCCGTTGTGGCGAATAAACGTGAGCATGTCGCGAAAGAACTCGCTGACGAAATACATCAACTTCCATGCCTTATCCATCATGGGTTTCACCTGTTTCATAGTGCGATGTCTCTCGTTTTGAGGGGGCGGCACGGCGCACCGACGCAAATCATCCAGGCCGGCAGGCTGGCCGTGACCACCGAGCGCGCGCCGACCACGCAGCCCTCCTCCAACACACAACCGGGGTGGATAAACGCCTCGGCGGCGACCCACACGTGGTCCTTGATCACGATCTCGCGGGTCACCAAAGGCCGCAGCAGGCTGCGGGTGTCGTGGGTGCCGGTGCACAGGAAGCTGCGCTGGCTGATGGCGACCTTCGAACCCAGGGTGATCCTGGCCATGGCGTACACATCGACCCCATCGGCGATGGCGGTGTAGTCGCCGATCTCCAGGTTCCACGGCGCCCAGATGCTGCATGTGGGCGCGATGCGACAGCCCACGCCGACCTTGGCGCCAAAGCAGCGCAGCAACCAACTGCGCCACTCGTGCAGCATCCAGCGTGGCGTAGGGCGAAACAGCAGCTGGTAGACGATGCCCCACAACAGGCGCCGCGCCTTGTTGCTGCGCGGCAACGTATCGACGTACTTGAGTTGCGCGAAGTCGCTCATGGCCGCAGCGCCGCCAGTTGTTCCAACAGGTAGCGCTCGCCCACCTGTTGCAGGGCCTGGCGCCGGTCCCGCACTGCCACCCAGTCGATGGGCGCCGCGATCAAGGCCTGCACCTGGTCGGCATCGTCTGCGGGCAGGAAGCGTTGCGACAGCTCCAGCTTTTCCAGCAGGTTACGCACGCGGGCGTTCAGCGAGGCCTTGTTGCCCGGCAACCCCACGGCGATAAACGGCTTCTCGAAAATGATTGCGAACACCGTGGCATGGAAGGAGTTGGTCACCACGTAGGCGCTTTCCTTGAGCAACTTGAGCCAATCCTGCGGACCCACCTGCACGGTCTCGCCGATCTGCCGCCAGCGCCGGTGCGCGTTATAGGGCGAGACAATCGGTCCGGCCACATGCTGCGACAGCGCCTGGGCCACTTCGCGCACGCCCACGCCGGTGCGCAACGCATAGCAGAACACATGGCCGGTGCGGGTCTGGGTGGACGTGGCGAGCAGCGCCGAATAATCGCGGTGCAACAGCGTCGGGTCCGGCACGCACTGGGCGGCCAGCCCTGAGACCTGGTGCACGATGCTCACCCCGCTCTCCTCGCGCACACTGATCGCCGACAGTTGCTTGAGCATGCCCTCGGCTTCGGCGTGGTACTGCGGCTCCAGGTATTCCTTGCCGAAACTTGCGGCGTAGGAGATGCGCCGGATCGCCTTGTCGCAATCGAAGGCCAGGAAGTACGCCGGATCGAGGCCGGTCTGGCCCGAGGGGTTCCAGATCTGGTCGCTGCCGGCCACCAGCAACTGCTGGCCGGCCACCGCCTGGTTGAGCTGGTGGGCGTGGGCGTAGCGCGGCTCCTGGATATTCAGGAAACGCGCCTTGAACGCCTGGAACTGGCGCGACTGGGCATTCGGTCCCAGCACCTGGGTTTTCAACGCCAGGACCTTGAGGTACAGGGCCTTGAGGTTGGCCTTGAGCTGGCTTGGGTTGAACAGCTGGCGGATCTCGCTGCCATCCTCCACGTAGGCCGGGTGGTAGTTGATCAGGCTCACCTGCAAGCCCTGCTGCTGCAGCCAGCGCTGCAAGGCATAGGCTTGCAGCACCGCGCCAAAGTTTTCGCTGAAGTGGTACGTCAGTATCCCGGCCCTGATGGGGCTTGCAGGTGCGTTCATGATCCAGCCCGTTTCAGTAAGTAATTTGGGTAAACAGCCTGGCGTGCAGGCGCAACCTTGTTGAGCAGGCCGATGAACATCGACCACACCAGCAAGTAGCTGCCATCGAAGGTGGTGAAGAACTGGTAGCTGGTCTTGAACGAGAAAATCAGCAGGATCGCCACCACGGCCAGGGATACCGGACTGCGCGGCAAACCGCTGAACAACAGGCAAAACAGCGCCACCCCGACCACCCCCAGCTTGGCGGTCACGCCCCAGTAGCCGTTCTCGATATCGAACTTGGAGTTCTCGAACCAGCGCTCGTCATTGGTGGGCACGCCGGGAGTCAATTGCTTGGCCAGGCCATTGCCCAGGAACACCGTGGTGGGGTTGTCGAGAAACGACTCCTTGGCATGCGCGATCTCGAACGCGCGGGTCACGTCCTCGCCCTTCTCTTCGAACAAGTACGTGGCAAAGCGCGACACCGCCAAGGGGCTGGCATAGAAGGTCAGCGTGCCCAGCGCAGCGATGGCCACCACCAGCACTCCCAATGACTTGAGCTTGCGCTGGGTAATCGCCGACAACAGGATCATCACCGCCATCGCCGCAAGGATGGTCTTGGAACCGGCCGCCAGCAGCGTGACCGCGAGGATCAGCATCAAGCCGATCTTGCGCTGGCAACAGGCATAGAAAAACAGCAGCACCGCCGAGCTGGTGGGGAACAACATGATCCGCCCGACTTCGTCGCTGGACTTGGACGCGGCGTTGGTCAGGTCGATGCCCGCGCCATACAGGCTGACCTGCAGCAACTGGCCAAGGGCGAAGATGTAGATGATGCGTTCGAGGATGCGCCGGTAGTTGACGCTGTGGGCCCGCGCGATTTTTTCCACATTGGCCAACACATAGCTGTACCCGGCCAACAGCAGCACAAAATAGAAAAACGGAATGCCGGAGCGCAGGAACTGGTACAGCGAGATCTTCGCCCCACTGCTCAGCAATACCTGCAAGACGCTGGACGCGACCACCAACGCCAGCAATGGCAGCGCCCGGGTAAAACCACGCGCCGCGTACACCACGAACGGCAGCAGCAGCAACAGCGCCAACGGTTGCGAGAGGTTGTTGCTCAGCGCCAGGGGCAAGGCGAAGAACGTCAGCGGCAAGTAGAGGGTCAGGCGCGCCTGGGACAGCATCATGGGCCGACCTCCCCGCCACGGAGCACCCGCAGGTATACCAACACCACCAGTTCCGGCAGCGACAGCAACAGCGACGCGCCCAGCAGCGGATCAATACGCTCCTTGCATGCGAGCCACAGCAGCAGGGCCGCGACGCTGCTCAAGGCGTAGATCACCGAAGTGCGGGTGTGGCGGTTGGTGGAAATCAGCATCGCCGCGAGGATGAACCACGCCACATTCAAAATCGTATGGGAGCCGATCAGCGCCAATGACAAGCGATCGACCTGCACCAGGCCATGGCTCCACAGCAGGATAATCTGCGGCCCGGCCCAGATCCCGGCGGCATACACCAGCACGCACAGGCCCAGCACCAGGGAGCTGGCGCGCTGGGTAAACCGTCGCGCCTGTTCGAACTCGCCGCGCCCGGCCAGGCGCGAGATCTCCGGGGTCAGGGCGTTGCTGCAGGTAATACCCAACTGGATGATCAGGCGCATCAAGGTGCGCGCCATGGTGTAACCCACCACCACCGCCGGGCCGGCGATCTGGTTGAGCACTTGCAGGCCGCCTTGCAGGGTGATCGCTTGGGCCAGCGGGATCGCCGCGCTGCCCAGCGCCGGTTTCCAGATACCGCGAAACTCGGCCCAGGATGCCGATGCCAGCCCCAGCAACGGCCAGGGTGAAATACGCCGCACAAACAGGGTCACCAACACCAGGAACAGCACCTGGCTGACGAACATGCCCTGTGCCAATTGCAGTTCGGAGCCGCCGAGCAGCAGCACGACGATGGACAACACAATGTCCAGGGTCCTGCGGTTGGCCATGATGAAGACGCCGCCGACGGTTCTGTCGATGGTGCGAAACCAGGCGTCGATCGGCCCACCCAGCAAGCGCGTGCACAGGTAGCCGGACATGCACAGCACCACCAGGCTGGCCTGCTCTGGGGTCAGTGTCTTGAGCCCGAGCATTGATACCCAGTCGAGCCACTGGCCCAAGGTCAGGGCGAATACCAGCACCAGCGCAACTACCGCCAGGGTAAAGGCCAACGCGGTCTGCACACTGCGCCGCGCCCCCGGCACATCGCCTTGGCTGGCGCGCAAGGTGGCGCTGGTGGCCGACGCCTGGGCCACCCCCAGGTCCAGCAGGCTGAGCATCGACGGGATACCGGTGAGCACCAGCCAATCGGCATAGCGCCCGGTGCCCCAGGCGTGCAGGAAGAACGGCACCAGCACCAGTTGCGCTGCCAGCGTCACCAATTGGGTGTAGCCATAGCTGAGCACGTTGAGGCGAAACCGTCGCGACAACGAACGCGGCATTTCAAGCACTTTGCTCATGGTCATCAGGCCTTGTCGGACTGATAGGCGTAGCTGTAGTAGCCGTAGTCGCCATAGCCGTAGCTGGCGGACCGGCGTTTTTCCACACCATTGAAGATCGCGCCCTTGAGCTCGATGCCGTTCTGATGGAAGCGGCGCAGGGTCAACTCGATTTCCTTCGCCGAGCTCACCCCAAAACGCGTGACCATCAGGCTGGTGCCGGCCTGGCGCCCGATAATCGCGGCGTCGGTCACCGCCAGCAAGGGCGGCGTGTCGATGATCACCAGGTCATAGCGCTCGCTGACTTCGGCCAGCAACGCAGCAAAGTTGGGGTGCATCAACAGTTCCGACGGGTTGGGCGGGATCTGCCCACGGCCGATAAAGTCGAAGCGCTCCACAGCCGTCGGGTGAATCGCTTCCTGCAGATCACAGCGCTTGGCGAGCAGGTCGGACAACCCCGCCTCTACCGCCTTGCCAAGCGTCTTGTGCAAGTACCCCTTGCGCATGTCCGCATCGATCAGCAATACGCGCTGGCCCGACTGCGCGACAATCGCCGCCAGGTTGGCCGAGACAAACGTCTTGCCTACCTCGGGACTCGGGCCGGTGATCATCAGGCGGTTGTTCTTGGCTTCGAGCATGGCGAAGTGCAGGCTGGTGCGCAGGCTGCGCATGGCTTCCATCACCAGGTCATGGGGGTGGTTGACCGCCAGCAGCGAAGGTGCGCCTGAACGGCCCTTGGCGGCATTGGTTTCCTCGGCCTTTTGCAACAGGCTGAAGGGGATCGAGGCGTACACCGGCAGGCCGAGTTTCTCGATGTCATCCGGGCTTTCCAGGCCACGGTTGAGCAGGCTGCGCACCAGCACGATGGCCACCGAAAGCATGCCGCCGAGCAACATCGCCAGCAGCACCACGATGACCTTGCGCGGTTCCACAGGCTTGGCCAGGTTGACATCGGCACTGTCGATCAGGCGCACGTTACCCACGGTGCCGGCGCGCATCACGTCCAGCTCCTGGGAGCGGTTGAGCAACTGGGTGTAGATCTCGGTGCCCACTTGCACGTCGCGGGTCAGGCTGAGCAATTCCTGCTGCGTGCTCGGCAAGCCTTCGACGCGCTTGGTCATCTGCGCCTGCTTGGCGTTGAGTTCCGCCAGCTTGGCGATCAAGGCACGATAAGCCGGGTGCTGGGGGGTGAACTTGCGGTCCATCTCGGCCTGTTGCAGCTTGAGTTCGGAGATCCCGGTATCCAGGGCCACTACCTGGTCGAGCACCGCCTTGGCTTCGAGGCTGATGTCGATGGATTTGCTGCGGGTCTGGAAGCGGTTCAAGGCGTTCTCGGCCTTCTCCAGGTCGCGACGTACCTGGGGCAACTGGTCATTGAGGAACGACAGGCTCTGCGCCGCCTCGGCCGAGGTGCGGTCGACGTTCTGCTTCACATACAGGTTGGAGATTTCATTCAGCGTACGCACCGCCAGGGCCGGGCGCGTGCTCTCCAGGGACAGGCTGATGATCCCCGACTCCTTGCCGCGCTCGATCACGGTGAGCAGGTCCTGGTAGTCGGCCACCGCGTCCAGGCGCGACTTGCGCACGATCTTGAAATGCGCGCCCGGGTTGGCCCGCATTTCCTTGACCAGCACCTCGACGCCCTCGGCGGCAAACGGCACACCGACGCTTCCTGCGGCGATCTCGACGCCGTCCTCATCAAATAACGTGTAGGCCTGGGCTTCGCCGGCCACCAGTACCAGCTTGGTTCCGAGCAACGCGGTGGGCAGGTTCAACGTACTCAGCGCCAGGGCCTCGCCACCCGCCGACCAGCGGCTGAAACCGAACAGCGGCGGTGCGATGTCGCCCTTGTGTTCAGGCGCATAACGCCGCGCGAGGAAGCCACCGATCAACGGAAAATGCTGCGGCGTGATAGTGATGTCCAACGCCAGGGTATCGACGGTCTTGCCAATGATGGTGCGCGACTTGATCAGCTCGATCTCGGTCACCGCCGGCGATTCCTTGCCCAGCAGGCTGCTGACGTCGGAGAAACCGAGCATGTCGTTCTTCTTCGGTTCCACCTGGATCAACGCATTCGCCTGGAACACCGGCGCCGACAGAATGGCGTAGGCCGCACCGATCAGCATGCAGGTGCCGGTGATCCCGGCGATCAGCCATTTGTGATCGATCAGGTTGCCGAGCATGCCGAGCACATCGATCTCGTCACGGTGAGGGCTTTCAGGGGAAGCGTTCTGGGGTGAATACATAAATCGCGTCTTCGTCCTTGCAATCGTTTAAAGAGGGAGCGTCAGCGCGCCAGGCGCTTGGCCCAGGCCTGTGCGGCCTGTTCGATCAAGGCATAGGCCTGCACAAAGGCCGGCTTGCCCTGGCGATAGGGGTCGGTGATCTCGCGATCGTGCTGCCACTTGCCCAACAGGAACACCTTGCCCCGCGCCTCGGGGGCGAGGTTGAGCACGCCGTCGATGTGCCGTTGTTCCATCACCAGGATCAGGTCGGCCTCACTCACGGCGCCGGCGTCGAGCTGCCGGGCCCTGTGCGCCTGCGGCACATGTCCGTGCTCCTCCAGCACCTGCCCGGCCAGGGGTTCCAGCGGATGATCACGCAAGGCCGCCAGGCCCGCCGAACTCACCTGGATCCCGGAAGGTGCAAGCGCGGCCCCCAGCAAGTGTTCCGCGGTGGGGCTGCGGCAGATGTTGCCGATGCACACGATCAATATCTTTTTGAACAAGGCAACCTCCCACGCACCGCACACTTATTCTTCGGCAAAAGGGATGACCTTATTGAATAACCCACAACTAACGACCGAGTAATTATGACCACAGCCGATAAACCGCGACCATCTATCGCCTAAGACAAAAAATAACATTCGGGTATTAACCGACTAAAAATAACATTCCGGTATTTTTCCACCCCCGCATAATAAAGTGCCGTTTGAATGCAGCAGACAGGGGACGGCCATGAACACTTCAAAGTTATTGGTAGAGCGTATTGGCCTATTTCCTTCTTCGGGAAATATTCATGTGGAAGTGCATAATTCAACCCATGTCGTCGAACGCATACAGGTGCTGTATGCCGACAACTCACTGGACAGCGACGCGTCCGGCGCCGGGTTTTCCATGGTCTTTGCCGACTGGCGCTTCAAGTTGCAGGTCAGTGATGCGCTGTCGGTGTGCCTGTGCGTGGAAAGTCGCGGCGACAGCCAGTTCATGCAGGTCAAGACGGCCGAACTGCTGGCCAATATCTGCGGCACCGAGGAGCGGCCATGAGCCTGTGGGCGGGCTTGAGACGCGGCTATGCGCTGCGCCGGCTGACGGGGATATTCGAGGGGTTTGCCGAGCCGGTGCTGGGCGCGCAGTACCAGCGCAACACCCGGGCCATCGGCCGCTGGCTGGACCAGTTGCGAGGCAGCTCCCGCGAGCAGATCACCCATGCGCTGTTCCAACAGATGAAGCGCGCGCGGCGCCGTGGCAATGCGCGACGCTTCAACGCGCAGACGACCTTGCTGGCGCTGATGGTGGAAAGCAACCTGGCCCTGGACCTGGCGACTTACTCGGCCTTTCTCTGCGCCGTTTCCAGTCGCCAGGCAGGCTCTTGATGGGCTTGGTCGGCGCCTGACAGGGCCACTGCAACGCGGTTGAGCAGCAACTCCGCGTTGTACTTGGGCAGCAGCGCACAGAGCAGCAAAAACACCAGCCCGCCGCCCATGAACCTGGGGGACAGCCTGATGGGCGCGGCGTCGATGCGCCACAGAAAGGCAATGGCGGCTGTCGCCCCCAGTACGGCACCGGCCAGGGCTTCATTCAGTGGATGTATATAAGGCGCGACACAATAAGCACTGAACCCGAGACTTATCGTTAACCCCAGCAACGCCGCGGGCCAACGCCAGGCCAAGTTGAACTGGCGGGCCAACAAACTTATCGCCACCGTGACCATTAAACAGGTGTTCATGGCGTGGCCACTGATCACCGCAATATCCAGCGGCTGGGACGATAATCCCCAGCCTTTAAACAGCAACTTGCTGGCCGCCACCATCGAATAAGTAATACCCACCGTTAGTACCCAGGCCCGCAATGCGGACGGGCTGGAATACCTTAACCAGACAGCAATCATGAGTGCGGCCGGAATCATGACGGTAATGCCGCCATATTGCGCAAGTTCTGCCCGCATCACTGCTTAACCTTCGAGGTGCCGTTTTCGGCGCTCATCAGACCTCAGGCCCGAAAAAAACACAACGTTATCTCGCGTCAGCAACGCAGTCAAAATGCAATTTCCTGATTACTTAACACAAACATGATTCTCTATTTTAATAATTAGGTTAGAACCAAACGGCATTTTACACCGGCTGTCGCGGCCCCTACCGTGGACGAGCATGACCGACCCCCTGCCCGGCGGAGGTACTCACCCCCTACTCGACAAGGACAGACCATGAGCATTGAATTCATCGGCTATATCGGCGGTCACCACGCTTCCGAGATCCACCCGCGCAGCGGCCCTACCCTGCAACCGGACTACGTGGAAACCGTGGCCCGCGCCCACGAAGAAGCCGGTTTTGACCGCGCGCTGGTGGCGTTCCATTCCAACAGCCCGGACAGCACGCTGATCGCCTCCCATGCCGCCAGCGTGACAAAAAAACTGCAGTTCCTGATCGCCCACCGTCCGGGCTTCGCCCAACCCACCCTGGCCGCCCGCCAGTTCGCCACCCTTGATGTGTTCAATGGCGGGCGCACCGCCGTGCACATCATCACCGGCGGCGACGACCGTGAACTGCGCGCCGATGGCAGCCATATCGGCAAGGACGAACGCTACGCGCGCACCGATGAATACCTGAGCGTGGTACGCCAGGAATGGACCAGCGACCAGCCCTTCGACTTTGCCGGCACCTACTACCAGGTCGAAGGCGCGCACTCCGCGGTGAAGTCGCCGCAGCAGCCGCATATCCCGCTGTACTTTGGCGGCTCTTCCAAGGCCGCGATTGAAGTGGCAGGCAAGCATGCCGATGTGTATGCGCTGTGGGGCGAAACCTATGAGCAGGTACGCGAGATCGTGACCCAGGTGCGCGCCGAGGCTGCCAAGCATGGGCGCACGATTCGCTTCAGCCTGTCGCTGCGACCGATCCTCGCCGCAACCGAAGAACAGGCATGGGCGCGTGCCGACAGCATCCTGCAACAGGCCACCGAGTTGGCCGAGAAGAATGGCTTTGTGCGGCGTGAACCGCCGAATGAAGGCTCGCGCCGGTTGCTGGCGGCGGCGGCGCAGGGCTCGCGGCTGGACAAGCGTCTGTGGACGGGGATTGCGGGGTTGCTGGGGGCGCAGGGGAACTCCACCTCGTTGGTGGGGACCGCCGAACAGGTGGCTGAGGCATTGCTCGATTATTACGACCTCGGCATCACCACCTTCCTGATCCGTGGGTTTGATCCGCTCAATGATGCGATCGACTATGGCAAGCGGTTGATCCCCCTCACCCGCCAGCTGATTGCTGAACGCGAGCAGGCCAAACAGGTCGCGTAAGCCAGAACACTACAAAACCAATATGGGAGGGGCTTGCCCCTCCCACATTTTGATCTTCACCTGGCTGGAGATCAGTTCTTGTAGTCGGTATCAGTCCGCTCCAACTGCCGAATCAGCGCATTCCAATGCCGCGCCACCCCCGGTCCTTCGCCACTGGCGTGTGCCTTGGCCTGCTGCTCGACCTTTTCCACCACTTCGGCTGGTGGGAAGATCAGCTCCGCATTCCCCGCCGCCTGCGCCGCGACCTGAATATTGCACGCGCGCTCCAGCTGTTGCAGCTGCGCAAATGCATGTTCAACACTGACACCGGCAGTCAACAAGCCATGGTTGCGCAGGATCATCACGCTCTTGTCACCCAGGTCCGCGACCAGGCGCTCACGCTCGTCCAGGTCGAGGGCAATGCCTTCATAGCCGTGGTACGCCACACGCCCGGAAAAACCAATGGAATGCTGGGAGATCGGCAGCAGCCCGTCCTTTTGCGCCGACACCGCAATGCCGTCGCGGGTATGGGTGTGCAGCACCGCCTGCAGGTCATGGCGTGCGCCGTGGATCGCGCTGTGGATCACATAACCGGCGTAGTTGATGCCCAGGCCGGTAGGGTCGTCGACGATAGTGCCGTCGAGGTCGACCTTGACCAGGTTGGACGCGCTGATTTCATCAAACAACAGCCCGAAGGCGTTGATCAGAAAATGCTCCTCCGGCCCCGGTACACGGGCGGAGAAGTGGGTATAGATGTGATCGGTCCACTTGTACAAAGCGGCCAGGCGATAAGCGGCGGCCAGTTTGACGCGCACCTCCCACTCTTGCGGGGTAACGCGCTGGCGAACATTGCTGGTGAGATTGGTGATCGAGGTGACGCTGCTCATGGCAAAACTTCCTGGATGGCCTTAAGGACTTCCAGGCAAGCCTAGGGGATGACCAAAAATAATAAAAAGCACATTTTAATCTAAGCTAATTATTATTTTTTTTCATATAACCCTTACCAATAATTCAGGGCAAATGTGGTAGATCCCACGACCTCTTCGACGCAGCGCTGTCGCGCAGCAAGCTGTGGCGAGCGGGCTTGCCACAAGAATGCGGTCGCCTGAAATTGTTCAGGCAGGACTCAAGACTTCAGGGTGAAATTTTAACCCCCTAAAATCATTCAGTTATTTTAAGTTTGATAAGAGGGGCTTGCCCCCGATGGCCATGAGTATCTCCCGCAACGCTAACACCGATGCGAAGCGAGCCGCCCTTGATCTTGCTTTTGATCTTGATCTTGATCTTGATCTCAGGCGCCCCGTTAACCACGCTGGCCGGAATCCGACAGTGATTTAGGGGGTAAACCGGCAGGGATGCCGGTTTAGCCGCCCCGCGCCATGGATGGCGCGTGGCGGCGGCCCCCCAAATCACTGTCGGATTCCGGGCACACTGAGCCTAGGCGAGGTGCCGAGTGGTGGGGCAAGAGCCCTTTGCTTACTTTGGGGCTTTTCCAAAGTGAGCCGCCGTCAGGGCGGAACCCTAAGCCGCCGTTACCGCAGCAACGGATATGTACCCGGTCCAATCCAAAAAAATGGTCGGCCCAGAGGCCGTCATCGGGGGCAAGCCCCCTCCCACAGGGTTACGCGGCGTTGCGGACTTTATGCAGGGACGCCGCCACCCGCTTGCCAAACGCATCCACCGGCCCCTGCAGGTTGCCCAGGAAGTGCGGATAGATCAGCCACAAATCCATCACCGGCTTGAAATCCTTGAGCGGCATCACTGCCAGTTGCTCGCGGTGTGCACTGCGCTCCAGCAACGGCCGGGGCACCAGGCCCAAGCCCAGGCCGTCCGCCACCAGGCCCAGTTGCAGCTCGGTGCCGAAGGTCTCCAGGTTGACCCGCAGGGCCAGGCCCTGATCGGACAAGGTGCGCTGCAAGCCGGCACGGAAGCCGCAGCCGTCCGGGTTGAGGACCCAGCCGTTCTGGTACACATCGGCCAGCTTGCACGGCTTTTTCGGCAACTGGGCCTTGGCGCAGACCACCACCAGTTCCATCTTGCCGATGGACTCGCCGACGATGTTGTCCGGGAAGATCTTGCCTGCCGGGAACAGCGCCGCCGCCGCGTCCAGTTCGCCGCGTTCGATCTTGCCCACCAACTGGCTGCCCCAGCCGGTGGCGACCTGGGCACGCAAGTCAGGGTATTCGTTGCGCAGGTGCTTGAGCGCATCCAGCAGCACCACATCGCCGATGGTCTGCGGCACACCCAGGCGCAGCAGGCCGGTGGGCGGTGCGTCGGTGGCCACCAGCTCGCGCAGGGCATCCATCTCGCGCAGGATCAACCGGCACTGCTCATAGACGCGGGTGCCGATCAACGTCGGTTTGAGGGGTTTGGTGTTGCGGTCGAACAGCTCCACGCCCAGCGCCTGCTCGAAGTTCTGCACGCGGCGGGTAATGGCCGGCTGGGTCAATTGCAACGACTCGGCGGCATGGCTGATGGACTGGCAACGAATCACTTCGACAAAGGCATCGATATCGTCAATTTTCATTTGGGCCGCACATAGAGAACAGTCATTAAGATGTGTGTGAAGCATAGTTGCAGGAACGTGGCGTGAATAGCCCGTGCTGCAATCGATAACGTCTAACGCTATTCAGACCGGTTCTAAATTACCTTCAGCTATAAGCTAATCATTAAACAATAGCATATTAACTATAAACATTATGCTTAGATAAACCCATCCCTGCGACCACACGATGGAAGTGCCATGACCCAGGCCCGACACCCCGAGAGACTCAGAGCCTTCATAGGCGCCCTGGCGGAATTGATCGACGGCAATCCACGCGAAGGCGACCTGTTGCACCGTGGCGGCAAGCTGCTGGCGCAACTGGTCAGCCATGACGACTGGCTCCCCGATGAATTTGCCCAACCCGATCCCGAGCGCTACCAGCAGTTCTTGCTGCATGCCGATTCGCGCCAGCGTTTCAGCATCGTCAGCTTTGTCTGGGGGCCGGGGCAAAGCACGCCGATCCACGACCATCGGGTCTGGGGTCTGATCGGCATGTTGCGCGGTGCAGAGTTTTCCCAAGGCTTCCAACGCGCGCCCGACGGCAGCCTGGTCGCCGAAGGCCAGCCGATTCAACTGGTGCCGGGCCAGGTCGAGGCGGTGTCGCCCAAGGTCGGCGACATCCATCAGGTGAGCAACGCCCACAGCGACCAGGTGTCGATCAGCATTCATGTGTACGGCGCCAATATCGGCGCGGTGCGCCGTGCGGTGTACCAGCCCGACGGCAGCGAGAAACTGTTTATCTCCGGTTATTCCAACGCCTTCCTCCCGAATATCTGGGACTTGTCCAAAGAAAAGAGCCCTGCCCTATGACCACCGTATCGACCCGTAGCTTCGCGCAGATTCGCCAGGCCCTGTTGGACCACGAAGAACTCGCCCTGGTCGACGTGCGCGAAGAAGCGCCGTTTGCCGAATCCCACCCGCTGTTCGCGGCGAATATCCCGCTGTCCAAGCTGGAACTGGAGGTGTATTCGCGCATTCCACGCCGCGATACCCAGGTCACCGTCTACGACAACGGTGAAGGCCTGGCCACCCGTGCCGCCGAACGCCTGGTTGCGCTGGGCTACACCCAGGTCAGCCTGCTGGAAGGCGGCCTGGACGGTTGGCGCCGGGCCGGTGGCGAGCTGTTTATCGATGTGAACGTGCCGAGCAAGGCCTTTGGCGAGCTGGTGGAGAGCGAGCGCCACACGCCGTCCCTCGCCGCTGAAGAAGTGCAGGCGCTGCTCGACAGCCAGGCCGATGTGGTAGTGCTCGACGCCCGCCGTTTCGACGAATATCAAACCATGAGCATCCCCACCGGCATCAGCGTGCCCGGTGCCGAGCTGGTGTTGCGCGCCCGGGAACTGGCGCCCGACCCGGCCACCCGCATCATCGTCAACTGCGCCGGGCGCACCCGCAGCATTATCGGCACCCAGTCGCTGATCAATGCCGGCGTGGCCAACCCGGTGTCTGCACTGCGCAACGGCACCATCGGCTGGACCCTGGCCGGGCAGAAACTTGCCCACGGTCAGTCGCGGCGCTTTGCTCCGACTTCGGAAGAACACCGCCAGATCGCTGCCGTTGACGCACGCCGCGTCGCCGACAAGGCCCGCGTCGGCCGTGCCACCCTCACCGACTTGCACGCCTGGCAGCAGGACACCACCCGCACCACCTACCTGTTCGATGTGCGCACCCCGGAAGAATTCGAAGCCGGCCACCTGCCCGGCGCGCGCTCCACCCCTGGCGGCCAACTGGTGCAGGAAACCGACCATGTCGCCAGCGTGCGCGGGGCACGCCTGGTGCTCGCGGATGACGATGGCGTGCGGGCGAATATGTCCGCGTCCTGGCTGGCCCAACTGGGCTGGGACGTGCATGTGCTGGATGACCTGCAAGCGGCGCACTTCAGAGAAGAAGGCGCCTGGGTCGCGCCGGTCCCCGCGCCGCCCCAGGCCGAGCTGATCAGCCCGCACACCCTCGCCGAATGGCTCACCCATGGCGACACCGTGGTGCTGGATTTCACCGCCAGCGCCAACTACGTGAAGCGCCACATCCCCGGCGCCTGGTGGGTGTTGCGCGCGCAACTGCCCGAGGCCCTGGCCAAGGTGCCCGCCGCCCAGCGTTATGTACTGACCTGCGGCAGCAGCCAACTGGCGCGCCTGGCGGTGGCCGAAGTCGAAGCGATCACCGGCAAGCAAGTGTTCCTGCTGCAAGACGGCACCGCCGCCTGGATCAACGCGCAACTGCCACTGGAACAAGGCGAAACCCACCTGGCCTCACCGCGTATCGACCGCTACCGCCGGCCGTACGAAGGCACCGACAACCCCAAGGAAGCCATGCAGGCTTATCTGGATTGGGAGTTCGGTTTGGTCGACCAGTTGGCCCGTGATGGGACACATGGGTTCTATGTGATCTGATCAGTTTTTTGCAGGTCCAGCACAGATCTCTGTGGGAGGGGGCAAGCCCCCTCCCACATGGGCCGCATCTACTTCAAGACCAATAAATGCAATTAAAGAATAATCAATTCAAAAATAATCAATTAT
>NZ_LHVO01000001.1 GCF_001269925.1 Pseudomonas sp. MIACH | reverse complement strand
TTCGGAATTTAATCTTGACGATGACCTACTCTCACATGGGGAAACCCCACACTACCATCGGCGATGCATCGTTTCACTGCTGAGTTCGGGATGGGATCAGGTGGTTCCAATGCTCTATGGTCGTCAAGAAATTCGGGTACTGAGTCGCGGCCAGTTGGCCTCGCTTCAGCAAATTGGGTATGTGACAGCTGTCGGTGTTTTGTGAGCATCGAACTTTCGGTTCATTGCGTCTTCACACACCGCAATCTGATGCTCTTTCGAGTAGTCAAATTGCTTGGGTGTTATATGGTCAAGCCTCACGGGCAATTAGTATTGGTTAGCTCAACGCCTCACAGCGCTTACACACCCAACCTATCAACGTCGTAGTCTTCGACGGCCCTTCAGGGGACTCAAGGTCCCAGTGAGATCTCATCTTGAGGCTAGTTTCCCGCTTAGATGCTTTCAGCGGTTATCTATTCCGAACATAGCTACCCGGCAATGCCACTGGCGTGACAACCGGAACACCAGAGGTTCGTCCACTCCGGTCCTCTCGTACTAGGAGCAGCCCCTCTCAAATCTCAAACGTCCACGGCAGATAGGGACCGAACTGTCTCACGACGTTCTAAACCCAGCTCGCGTACCACTTTAAATGGCGAACAGCCATACCCTTGGGACCGGCTTCAGCCCCAGGATGTGATGAGCCGACATCGAGGTGCCAAACACCGCCGTCGATATGAACTCTTGGGCGGTATCAGCCTGTTATCCCCGGAGTACCTTTTATCCGTTGAGCGATGGCCCTTCCATACAGAACCACCGGATCACTAAGACCTACTTTCGTACCTGCTCGACGTGTCTGTCTCGCAGTCAAGCGCGCTTTTGCCTTTATACTCTACGACCGATTTCCGACCGGTCTGAGCGCACCTTCGTACTCCTCCGTTACTCTTTAGGAGGAGACCGCCCCAGTCAAACTACCCACCATACACTGTCCTCGATCCGGATAACGGACCTGAGTTAGAACCTCAAAGTTGCCAGGGTGGTATTTCAAGGTTGGCTCCACGCAGACTGGCGTCCACGCTTCAAAGCCTCCCACCTATCCTACACAAGCAAATTCAAAGTCCAGTGCAAAGCTATAGTAAAGGTTCACGGGGTCTTTCCGTCTAGCCGCGGATACACTGCATCTTCACAGCGATTTCAATTTCACTGAGTCTCGGGTGGAGACAGCGCCGCCATCGTTACGCCATTCGTGCAGGTCGGAACTTACCCGACAAGGAATTTCGCTACCTTAGGACCGTTATAGTTACGGCCGCCGTTTACCGGGGCTTCGATCAAGAGCTTCGCGTTAGCTAACCCCATCAATTAACCTTCCGGCACCGGGCAGGCGTCACACCCTATACGTCCACTTTCGTGTTTGCAGAGTGCTGTGTTTTTAATAAACAGTCGCAGCGGCCTGGTATCTTCGACCGGCATGAGCTTACGGAGCAAGTCCTTCACCCTCACCGGCGCACCTTCTCCCGAAGTTACGGTGCCATTTTGCCTAGTTCCTTCACCCGAGTTCTCTCAAGCGCCTTGGTATTCTCTACCCAACCACCTGTGTCGGTTTGGGGTACGGTTCCTGGTTACCTGAAGCTTAGAAGCTTTTCTTGGAAGCATGGCATCAACCACTTCGTTAACTAAAAGTTAACTCGTCATCAGCTCTCGGCCTTAAGATCCCGGATTTACCTAAGATCTCAGCCTACCACCTTAAACTTGGACAACCAACGCCAAGCTGGCCTAGCCTTCTCCGTCCCTCCATCGCAATAACCAGAAGTACAGGAATATTAACCTGTTTTCCATCGACTACGCTTTTCAGCCTCGCCTTAGGGACCGACTAACCCTGCGTCGATTAACGTTGCGCAGGAAACCTTGGTCTTTCGGCGTGGGTGTTTTTCACACCCATTATCGTTACTCATGTCAGCATTCGCACTTCTGATACCTCCAGCAAGCTTCTCAACTCACCTTCACAGGCTTACAGAACGCTCCTCTACCGCATCACTTACGTGATACCCGTAGCTTCGGTGTATGGTTTGAGCCCCGTTACATCTTCCGCGCAGGCCGACTCGACTAGTGAGCTATTACGCTTTCTTTAAAGGGTGGCTGCTTCTAAGCCAACCTCCTAGCTGTCTAAGCCTTCCCACATCGTTTCCCACTTAACCATAACTTTGGGACCTTAGCTGACGGTCTGGGTTGTTTCCCTTTTCACGACGGACGTTAGCACCCGCCGTGTGTCTCCCATGCTCGGCACTTGTAGGTATTCGGAGTTTGCATCGGTTTGGTAAGTCGGGATGACCCCCTAGCCGAAACAGTGCTCTACCCCCTACAGTGATACATGAGGCGCTACCTAAATAGCTTTCGAGGAGAACCAGCTATCTCCGAGCTTGATTAGCCTTTCACTCCGATCCACAGGTCATCCGCTAACTTTTCAACGGTAGTCGGTTCGGTCCTCCAGTTAGTGTTACCCAACCTTCAACCTGCCCATGGATAGATCGCCCGGTTTCGGGTCTATTCCCAGCGACTAGACGCCCTATTAAGACTCGCTTTCGCTACGCCTCCCCTATTCGGTTAAGCTCGCCACTGAAAATAAGTCGCTGACCCATTATACAAAAGGTACGCAGTCACCCAACAAAGTGGGCTCCCACTGCTTGTACGCATACGGTTTCAGGATCTATTTCACTCCCCTCTCCGGGGTTCTTTTCGCCTTTCCCTCACGGTACTAGTTCACTATCGGTCAGTCAGTAGTATTTAGCCTTGGAGGATGGTCCCCCCATATTCAGACAAAGTTTCTCGTGCTCCGTCCTACTCGATTTCATGACTAAGAGATTTTCGCGTACAGGGCTATCACCCACTATGGCCGCACTTTCCAGAGCGTTCCGCTAATCTCAAAGCCACTTAAGGGCTAGTCCCCGTTCGCTCGCCACTACTAAGGGAATCTCGGTTGATTTCTTTTCCTCAGGGTACTTAGATGTTTCAGTTCCCCTGGTTCGCCTCTTGCACCTATGTATTCAGTACAAGATAACCATCTTATGATGGCTGGGTTCCCCCATTCAGACATCTCCGGATCAAAGTCTGTTTGCCGACTCCCCGAAGCTTTTCGCAGGCTACCACGTCTTTCATCGCCTCTGACTGCCAAGGCATCCACCGTATGCGCTTCTTCACTTGACCATATAACCCCAAGCAATCTGGTTATACTGTGAAGACGACATTCGCCGAAAATTCGATCATACTCAATTAAGAGTCACTCACAAATTTTACCTTAGCCTGATCCGTTACCAGTGAAAGTAACGTTCAGTCTATCTTTCTATCACATACCCAAATTTTTAAAGAACGATCTAATCAAAGACTAGAAATCAACATTCACCATCATACTGATGGAATGCTCATTTCTAAGCTTTCATAACGCAGAAGCAGTAGTGGTGGAGCCAAACGGGATCGAACCGTTGACCTCCTGCGTGCAAGGCAGGCGCTCTCCCAGCTGAGCTATGGCCCCGTATTTCTACAGGCGTTTCCCACACAAAATTGGTGGGTCTGGGCAGATTCGAACTGCCGACCTCACCCTTATCAGGGGTGCGCTCTAACCAACTGAGCTACAGACCCAATTTCGGGCTGCTTCTTATCGTCTTCTTCAATGAATCAAGCAATTCGTGTGGGAACTTATGGAGCAGCTGATGTCGTCGATTAAGGAGGTGATCCAGCCGCAGGTTCCCCTACGGCTACCTTGTTACGACTTCACCCCAGTCATGAATCACACCGTGGTAACCGTCCTCCCGAAGGTTAGACTAGCTACTTCTGGTGCAACCCACTCCCATGGTGTGACGGGCGGTGTGTACAAGGCCCGGGAACGTATTCACCGCGACATTCTGATTCGCGATTACTAGCGATTCCGACTTCACGCAGTCGAGTTGCAGACTGCGATCCGGACTACGATCGGTTTTCTGGGATTAGCTCCACCTCGCGGCTTGGCAACCCTCTGTACCGACCATTGTAGCACGTGTGTAGCCCAGGCCGTAAGGGCCATGATGACTTGACGTCATCCCCACCTTCCTCCGGTTTGTCACCGGCAGTCTCCTTAGAGTGCCCACCATTACGTGCTGGTAACTAAGGACAAGGGTTGCGCTCGTTACGGGACTTAACCCAACATCTCACGACACGAGCTGACGACAGCCATGCAGCACCTGTCTCAATGCTCCCGAAGGCACCAATCTATCTCTAGAAAGTTCATTGGATGTCAAGGCCTGGTAAGGTTCTTCGCGTTGCTTCGAATTAAACCACATGCTCCACCGCTTGTGCGGGCCCCCGTCAATTCATTTGAGTTTTAACCTTGCGGCCGTACTCCCCAGGCGGTCAACTTAATGCGTTAGCTGCGCCACTAAGAGCTCAAGGCTCCCAACGGCTAGTTGACATCGTTTACGGCGTGGACTACCAGGGTATCTAATCCTGTTTGCTCCCCACGCTTTCGCACCTCAGTGTCAGTATCAGTCCAGGTGGTCGCCTTCGCCACTGGTGTTCCTTCCTATATCTACGCATTTCACCGCTACACAGGAAATTCCACCACCCTCTACCATACTCTAGTCAGTCAGTTTTGAATGCAGTTCCCAGGTTGAGCCCGGGGATTTCACATCCAACTTAACAAACCACCTACGCGCGCTTTACGCCCAGTAATTCCGATTAACGCTTGCACCCTCTGTATTACCGCGGCTGCTGGCACAGAGTTAGCCGGTGCTTATTCTGTCGGTAACGTCAAAACCATCACGTATTAGGTAAYRGCCCTTCCTCCCAACTTAAAGTGCTTTACAATCCGAAGACCTTCTTCACACACGCGGCATGGCTGGATCAGGCTTTCGCCCATTGTCCAATATTCCCCACTGCTGCCTCCCGTAGGAGTCTGGACCGTGTCTCAGTTCCAGTGTGACTGATCATCCTCTCAGACCAGTTACGGATCGTCGCCTTGGTGAGCCATTACCCCACCAACTAGCTAATCCGACCTAGGCTCATCTGATAGCGCAAGGCCCGAAGGTCCCCTGCTTTCTCCCGTAGGACGTATGCGGTATTAGCGTCCGTTTCCGAACGTTATCCCCCACTACCAGGCAGATTCCTAGGCATTACTCACCCGTCCGCCGCTCTCAAGAGAAGCAAGCTTCTCTCTACCGCTCGACTTGCATGTGTTAGGCCTGCCGCCAGCGTTCAATCTGAGCCATGATCAAACTCTTCAGTTCAAACATCTTTGGGTTTTTAAGAAACCCTAAACTTGGCTCAGCAATCGTTGGTTATTCTTTGATTTCTCGCGGAGTAACTTGTGATGCTGATAATCTTGTTGACTATCAGTCTGACTCCACAAGCACCCACACGAATTGCTTGATTCAGTTGTTAAAGAGCGGTTGGTTAAGATCTTTCG